>NZ_FQUW01000024.1 GCF_900129285.1 Desulfofundulus australicus DSM 11792 | reverse complement strand
CGCCGGGGCGCTTCGTCCGTGTCCACCGTTTTCGGGTCGCCCTTCTTCTGGGGTACGGCCACGGGCACGATTTCTTCCTTCAGCCGGCCGGCGTCTATGGCCTCTATGGCCAGCCGGTGGCTGCGCAGGGCCCATTCGTCCTGCTCTTCCCGGGAGATGCCGTATTCCCTGGCCACTTCCCCGCCGTGAATGGCCATGTGCCGGTTGTAGAAGGCGCACCAGAGGCCGTCGTGGACCATCAGGTCCACAAACCGGGTGTCGCCCATGCGCAGGCCCCAGCGGGCGTGCACAAAGTAGGGGGCGTTGCTCATGCTCTCCATGCCGCCGGCCACGATGATGTCGGCGTCGCCGGCCCGGATGATCTGGTCGCCCAGGGTTACCGCCCGCAGGCCGGAGGCGCAGACCTTGTTGATGGTTTCCGAGGGCACTTCCCAGGGCAGGCCCGCCAGCCGGGTGGCCTGGCGCGAGGGGATCTGCCCGCAGCCCCCCTGCAGCACCTGCCCCATGATCACGTTTTCCACCTGTTCCCCGTCAATACCCGCCCGCCGGAGGGCTTCCTTGATTACCACGCCTCCCAGCTGAACGGCGGTGAGGGGGGCCAGAGCCCCGCCCAGTTTACCAAAGGGTGTCCTGGCTGCACTGACAATTACTGTTTCCCGCACTGGATACGTCTCCTTTCCCCGCAGTTTGTGGTAAGCTTCAACGATGATCCCGGCAGTACCGGGGGAAGAGCATTTAACAGGGTTCACCTGGCCCGGAAAAGAATGTGACCCCGGCAGGAGGCAGGCGCAGCCGGCCGGGGCGGCCGGAACTCGCTGGAAGAGGCAGGCACTTACCCGGCACAAAGAGCAAAAGATATGCCAGAAGATTATAAAATTATCGCTAAAGTTAAAAACTTTGTTTTATTTGACTTTTCTATGGATTTTGACCGCGGGCTGCTCAACAAAAGTGTTTACACCGTAAGCAGGTGTCCCTTGACATGCCACTTTTTTCGACTGAGCAAGGCAAGGCCCCGGCGGGAAACCGGGGCCTTGACCAAAGCAAAAAAACCGGGATCTGTTTCCCGGTCTCAGATCGCAGACAAAGTGCTACGGGATATGCCCTGGTTTTAAATTCCTACTTTAGCAGGCGCCTGAGCATTACTTCCGCGGCCGCGTTTTCCAGGCTGTCGTCCAGGGGGGCAAGATCCGCGGGCAGGCCCCGGCGGGCGAGGGCCAGGGAAATTAGGTAATCCACCAGCCGCGGGTTCTTGGGCAGCAGGGGGCCGTGGAGGTAGGAACAGAACACGTTCCTGCAGCGGGCTCCCTCGGTGCCGTCTTCCCCGTTGTTGCCGCAGCCCACCAGCACCCGGCCCAGGGGGGAAACCTGCGGTCCCAGGAAGGTCCGCCCGGCGTGGTTTTCAAAACCCACCACCCGCACCGGCTCCCCCTCTATTTCTAGCTCGATGACCACGTTGCCGATCATCCTCTTCCGGCCGGCCTCCGTATAAAGGTCCAGGAGCCCCAGGCCGGGGATGACCCGGCCCTCCAGGGTCCGGTAGTACCTGCCCAGGAGCTGGTAGCCGCCGCAGATGGCCAGCACCACCAGCCCGTCTTCCACTGCCGCCTGCAGGAGATCCCGGCGTTTTTCCAGATCCCGGGCGATGAGGTTCTGCTCCCGGTCGGAACCCCCGCCCAGGAAGAGGAAATCCACTTCCCGGAAGTCCACCGGGTCGCCGGGGTTGACCGGCAGCACCTCCACCCCCAGGCCGCGCCACCGGCAGCGGCGGGCGAAGGCCATTACATTACCCCGGTCCCCGTAGAGATTCAGCAGCTCAGGATACAGATGGCAGACTTTCAACACGATTTTCCCTTCTGGCATAACCGCTCAAAATCCTTTCCACAGGCCATAAGGCCGTATAGGTGGCCAGGAGGCAGGCCGTTTTCCCCGGGCCGTTCAGGACGCGCTCCACGGCCCGGGACATTTCCTCCACCACAATTTTTTCCAGGGGCACCCCGGCGTATTTCAGCCTGACGGCCATTTCCGCCCCCCTCTGCCCGGTGCAGACCAGCAGGTTCACGTGCCGGTGCTCTTCCTCCAGGACTTCGAAATCCACGTCCCACAGCCAGGAGATGTCCCGGCCGTCGGCATCGTTGTCGTTGATGGCGATGAGCACATCCACCGGACCGGGGAGGGAAAGCAGCGTTCCCAGGCCCTCGTTGAACCCGGTGGGGTTTTTGACCAGGTTCAGGAGCACCGGCTTTTCCCGGTAGCGGAACCTCTCCATGCGCCCGGTGGCCGGCGTATAACCCGCCAGGGCGCGGGTGATCACCCGCGGCTCCACGCCCAGGACCAGGCCCGCCGTAAAGGCCGCCAGGCCGTTGTAGAGGTTGTACAGGCCGGGGACGGGAATAACCAGCTCGTAATCGCCGGCGGGCGAGCGCAGGCGGCAGGTGGTGCGGCGCTCTTCCGGGAGGACTTCCGTGCCCTCCACGCCGGCCGGGGGACGGGAAAAGCCGCAGCCGGGGCAGCGGTAATTACCCAGCTGACTGTATTGATAGTAGGCATAGGCCAGCTCCTGCCCGCAGCGGGGGCAGAAACGCCCCTCCCGGGCCGCGGAGGAAGAGGAGGTGACCCGCCGGTGTTCGCCCAGGCCGTAGTAAAGCACTTCCCCGCCGGCGGCTGCGGCCAGCGAGGCCACCAGGGGGTCGTCGGCGTTCAGCACCAGCCCGGTTCCCGGCAGCTTCTCCAGGGCCTCCCGGATGAGGGATACGGTGGTGTCCAGTTCCCCGTATCGGTCCAGCTGGTCCCGGAAAAAGTTGGTCACCACCACCAGATCCGGCCGCACCTGGCGGGTAACCCGGGGAAAGGTGGCCTCGTCCACCTCCAGCAGGGCGTAATCGCAGTCCACCCGCCCCCAAAGGGATGCCTTTCGTAAAAAGGCGGTGGTTATACCGGTGATCATGTTGGCGCCCTCGGCATTGACCACCACCCGGTAGCCGGCCTCCCCGGCAATGCGGGCCACCATATTGTTGGTGGTGGTCTTACCGTTGGTGCCGGTAACCATAACCACACCCCGGCGGGCCTGGCGGGCCAGGTGGGCCAGGATGCCGGGGCAGATCCTTAAGGCCACCATGCCGGGCAGGGAGGAGCCTCTACCCCGCCCCAGCAGGCGGACCAGCCACATGACTGCTCTGGCCACGAAGATAGCCGTGATTAAACGCAAGCGAAAAACCAAATTTCTCCCGCACCCCTTGTTGGTGTTCTCGCGCGGCTACAGGAAATAATACTCCACGCCGTCCCTTTTTTCCATTTTCACCCGGCCCTCCTCCACCAGCACGTCCAGGTGGGCCTGGACTTCCGACAGCCCCATGAAGATGTTGAAGCCCTTCAGGTGGGGATAGGTAACCCGGGAAAGCTCAAAGGCGGTGCACGGCCCGTGCTCCCGCAGCAGGCCCACCAGGGCGTCGCAGCGGGCCCGGTGGTGCTCCTGCACTTCCGCCACCAGCTTCCGGTAATCATCGATGACTTCCCCGTGTCCCGGCCAGACCAGCTCTATATCCATGGCCAGCAGCCTCTCCAGCCCTTCCAGGTAATGGCGCAGGCTGGGGTTGCGGCGCCGGGGGTGAAGGGGGTCAGGTTCCAGGAAGGGGTTGGGCGTGATGTGGGGCAGCAGAAAATCACCGGCAATCAGGTTTTTGCCCGCCGGGTCGTAAAAGCAGAGGTGGCCCGTGGCGTGGCCCGGAAGGTGCAGTGCCTGCAGGCTGCCCCCTTCAAAGGGTATTTCCGTCCCCTCCACCGTAGGGACGACGCTCCCGGGGGGCACTGAAGGCGGGGGCAGCTTATCCCTGTCCTGCAGAATTTCTTCCAGGATTTCCGCCGGGACACCGGCTTCACGGACAAAAAGCATTCTTTCCTTTATAAAGTCGTGATTGCCGCTTAATTTTTTCAAATCATAGGGGTGGATATGTATTTTCGCCCCCGTCAGGGAGTGGATCCAGCTGGCCAGACCGCAGTGGTCGGTATGGAAGTGGGTCAGCAGGACCCGCTCAATGCGGTCCAGGGGAACCCCCAGGCGGTCCAGCTCTCCCTGCAGAACTTCCCTGGCCTCCCGGGTGTCGGGCCCCGGGTCCACCAGGGTACAGGGTTTTGCGGCAATGAGGTAGGCGTTGACCGGCCCCACCGGGTAAGGGGTGGGCACCGAAATTTTATGCAGCACCAGCAAAGCAACAACTCCCCTTCAGCAGAAAGCAGAAGTGTTCCCATGACTGTTGCCCGGTCTTTTGCACACACTCTACGGTTACCCAACCTCGCCAGGTCCAATTAAAAATTAAAAAACCCTGTTTAAATCCAGCTGCAGGCCGGGAAGTACCGCAGAAACAAAAGGTTTTTCATCGTGCCGGGCGTAAAGCTCCTTTTTTTCTCCTTCCAGGGTGAAGGTGCATATTTCTATAGTCTGGGCCACCGGGTGCACATACCAGACCTCCCGCACCCCGTGGTTCCGGTAAAGCTCTTTTTTAACGGTTTGATCTATGGCCGCGGTGGAAGGCGATAGAACCTCAATCACCAGATCGGGCCCGCCTCTTATATTGGCCTCCCCGATGATGTACCGGCGCTCCTGGCTGATAAAAATAATATCCGGCTGGACCACATCCTCCTCCGTTAAGTAAACGTCAATGGGAGAGCGCAAAATGACTCCCATTTTTTTCTCTCGAACGTGCCGGTTCAGAATATACCCCAGATTCTCCAAAACCATCTGGTGGATTACGCTGGGCGCCGGTACCATATAAAGCCTCCCCCCAATTAGTTCGTAACGCTTATCCTCGGGCAGCTGGAGGTACTCACGGTAAGTCATTTTTAATTCACCCAGGGACATCCCCTTCACCTCCGGAACCTCGGGAAAGAAAACATTTACAGTTTATTATACCACAGCCTGACCGGCCGGCCATAATGAATATAAAAGTGCCCCTCCGGAGGCGCTTCAGGTCTGGCGCCCCGCCAGGATTTTTCTCAGCAGGGCCGCGGCCTGCTCCACCGTATAGGGCACGGCTTCAAGCTGCAGTTCGGGCAGGGAGCGGAAGATCTGCGCCACCAGGGGGAAGCGCAGGTTGGCCCGGCGGATGATGTCCTCCCGGACCAGCAGCGACGGATCGCCCTGGGCCAGGGTGCGGCCATCCTTGATGATCACCACCAGGTCGGCCCAGGAGGCTGCCATGTCCACATCGTGGGTGGCCACCAGGATGGTCGTACCCCGCCGGTGCAGCCGGTCCAGGATCTCCAGCAGCGTATCCTTGCCCTGGGGGTCCAGGTAGGCCATGGGCTCGTCCAGGACGATAATTTCCGGCCCCATGGCCAGCACACCGGCAATGGCCACCCGCTTTTTCTGGCCGTAGCTGAGGTGGTAGGGCGGCCTGTCCCGGTACTCCTCCATCTGCACCGCCGCCAGGGCCTCGTCGACCCGCCGCTTTACCTCCGCGGGTGGCAGGCCCATATTTACCGGGCCGAAGGCCACGTCCTCCTCCACGGTGGAGGAAAAAACCTGGTCGTCGGGGTCCTGGAACACCAGGCCCACCCGGCTTTTAATTTCCCTGGCCGTGCGGGCGTTCACCTCCTGCCCCATAACCCGCACCTTTCCCCGCTGGGGCAGGTAGATCCCGTTCAAATGCATTAAAAGGGTGGACTTCCCGGCCCCGTTGGGCCCCATCAGGGCCACCCGGCAGCCCCGGGGTAGGGAAAACGAAAGGCCCGCAAGGGCCCTGGTACCATCCCGGTAAGTATAGTACAGGTCCTCAACCTCTATGACAGAATCCATAACCCTTATCACTCCCGGGTTTTTAGAATATGTTAAACCTAATTTGCAAACATTTGCAAACCGGGCAGGGTTTACTGCACTAAAAAGACCCCTTACCCGTGCCCCCCTTTTTGGGGACCTGCGGCAGGGGTTTCCGCTCCTTCATTCCCTTTTCTCTACTTCCATGACAATAGCCAGGTTATTGTCCCCGGGTCGAAAAAGTGCAGTCCCAGCGCCACCAGCAGGATGAACGCTCCCCAGGCCAGATCCAGGCCCCCGGGTGGGGGAAGGGCTTTCCTGTGGACCCGGCCGGTGTAACCCCGGGCCAGCATGGCGTGGTATATGCGCTCCCCCCGCTCCCAGGAGCGCACAAAGAGGACACCCACCGTCTGCCCCAGGGTGCGGAAGGTGTGCCGGTGGAAAAGGTGTTTCCCCGGTACAAAGCCCCGGGCCGCCCGGGCCGTGTTCATCCGCCGCAGCTCATCGGCCACCACGAAAATATAGCGGATGGTAAACTCGATCATCTGGATGAAAACCGCCGGTACCCGGAAAAAGGACAGCGCTTCCAGCACCTGCCGCAGGCCGGTGGTAGCCAGCAGAAAGTTCACCGCCAGGAAGGCCGCCACGACCCGCAGGGAGAGCACCAGGGCGTGCTGCCAGCCCTCCCGGGTGGCGGTTATGGCCAGCGCTCCCCATTCCCAGCGCCAGACGGGCTCACCGGGTGTAATAAACGGAAAGAGGAGAATCATGGTACCGGCAAAGGGCAGCAGCCACAGCAGGCGGCCGGCCAGCCAGCGCAGGGGCAGCCGCGCTGCCGCCGTAAGCGCCAGCAGAAAAACCACCGCCAGCACCAGTCCCGCCCGGGATGCAAGCGAGGCCGACAGGGTCACAAAGCCCGTCACCGCCAGCACCTTGACCCGGGGGTCCACCCTGTGCAGGAACGAACCGGGGCACCCGCCGGTCCGGAGAAAATCATCCATCAACCGGGTCATGGGAAACACTTCCTTAAAAAAAGGCCATGGGGTAACAAGCCTGCTTTTCCCGCACAGGCTGCTGCCTCCATGGCCTCTTTCTTTCCTTGATATTTAATTCTTCAAAAATAATAAGCTATCAAACCGGGATCTCCATGATCCGCTTTAAGCAGATTATACCACCGGCAACCTGTTAATTCAAGTGTCCCTTTCCGGACGGCCCCTTCCCGGCGCTGCCCTTCGGCCGGATCACAAGCCGGACCAGGAGATACATGGCCGCAAACACCAGCAGCGTGCCCACCAGGCCGGCCAGGGAAGTGGCCAGGCCGCCGCTGGCCACGCCGGGGAAAACGTAGTCGGGCATCAGGGCGTGAATCAGTTCCTTCCCTTCAGCCAGGTGCAGGAAGCCCTTATCTTCAGCCACCCGCTCCAGCCCGTCCGGGCTGGGAGAGGCGAAGGGAGAAAGAAAGGCAGCCACGGCCAGGGCGACCAGAAGACCCCACAGCAGGTTCTTTTTGTTCATAATCCCTCACCCCCCGCAACGCTTTTCTGTTCGGGCTGCTCCAGCCCCCACAGGCGGGAAACAAAGGAAACCACCACCACGGTAATCAGGCCTTCCCCGATGCCGATCAGGGCATGCCACCCCAGCATGGCCGGCAGAACTATTTTCAGGGGCACTGTGCCCGAGAAGGCAATTTCCAGGCTGGCCGCCAGCGCCGCAGCCATTACCGACATCCAGGAGGCCAGGAAGATGGCCGCCGTGCGGCCGGCACTGCTTCTGAACAGGTTGCTCACCAGGCGGCAGGTGCCGTATGCCACCCATGGGGCAATCACCGCCATATTCAGCACGTTGGCCCCCAGGGCGGTCAGGCCCCCGTCATAGAAGAAAAGCATCTGAATGATCAGCACCGTGGTTAAGATCAGGCCCGCGCTCCAGGGCCCCAGGAGGATCGCCGCCAGGGCGCCCCCCAGCAGGTGCCCGGAGGTACCGCCGGCCACCGGAAAGTTAACCATCTGCGCGGCAAAGATAAAGGCCGCCATCACGCCCAGGGCAGGAACCTGCCGGTCTTCCAGCACCTTTCTGGTTTTCGCAACCGCCGCGGCCACGGCCCCGGCGCTGAGGACGCCGGCCCCCACCCAGATCCTGGTATCAAGAAAGCCATCGGGAATATGCACTTCAAACCGCCTCCCCCAAAGAAATAAAAATGACCACGCGGGTATTCCCCTCCCGGGACCTCCGTGGTCACCATTAAAACTGTATTACATTTTAATTATGTTAATTATGGCCGGCCTTCCGGGTGCCTCCATGGCACCCTTTGCAAATACCACCTTGAAATCACAATATTCTGCAGACGGGATAAAAATCCTGCCCGCCGGGTAAAACTTTTTGTTTTTTTTACCGGTTTAATTCCGACCCTTTTTTCTCCTCCGCGCCGGTCCGGGCGCCAAAATACTTTGCCGGCAGGAAAACGTGCTCCAGCAGGATGCAGAGCAGCATGCCGGTCAAAAACCCGTTGCCCAGGAGGTACCGGGCCAGGGCCGGCATACCGGCCAGCGCCCCGGCCGGCAGCATCATGGCCCCCGTGCCAAAAAGCAGGGTGATGCCGATAATATAGAGGTCGCGGTTATCCAGCTGCAGGCGGAGGTAATCCCGCAGGCCGAACCCGACCATCTGGCAGAAGGAAACCAGCAGGACCGAGTAGCCCACGGGAACGGGGATGGAGGACAGGAAGGCCCCCACGGGGGGAAGCAGCCCCAGAACGACCATGCCCAGGGCAAACAGGATAAAGGGCATCCGGGAGGCCACCCGGGTCATGCCCACCAGGGCAGCCCCGGCGGAGAAGGGCACGAACCCCACCGTGGCCCCCACCCCGGCCATGATGTCGGCCACCCCGGTCAGGGCCACGCCCCGGTTGTAGGCCTGCCGGGGCACCTTCTGCCCGATGGTTCTTTCCATGGCCAGGATGCTGGCCACCAGGTTGCTTAAGACCAGCAAACCGGTCATCACCGAGGTGAGCACAATGCCCGCATCGAAGGTGGGCGTACCCCAGGCAAAAAGCCGGGGCAGGGCGAAAACGCCGGAAACCGACCAGGGCACGCCGGGAGCCAGGCCCATGGGCAGGGCCAGCAACCAGCCCACCGCGATGCCGATGAGCACGGCTATGCTGCGGGTAAAGGGACGCCCTTTGAGGCTGGTCCAGAGGACCACCGCCACCACGATTACGGAGAGCAGGGCCGCCCGGAGGCTGGCCCCGCCTCCCTCCTCGCCCACGCCCAGCATCCCCCGGACAAAGGTGCCGCTGAGCTGCAGGCCCAGGAGCACCAGCACCGAACCCGTTACCGCCGGGGTGAACAGGCTCAGGGCGCTGCCCACCAGCCGGCCGGAACCCACCAGCACCAGCACCACCCCGGCCACCAGCACCCCCAGCTCCAGGTCGGTGCGCAGGACCGCCAGCGGCTTGCCCAGCCCGGGCGCCAGGGCGGCCAGGGTGATAAATACACCCCACCACATGCCCGAAGGCCCTTCCATGATGGGCAGCCCGTGGCCGAAGAGCACCTGCAGCAGGGAAGCCAGGCCGGTAAAGAAGAGGGTGCGCTGGGCCAGTCCGGCAATGCCCGCCTGGTCCAGCCCCAGGGCCTGACCCACCACCAGGGGCACCACCGCCGAGTTGGCCAGGGTGAACACCAGCCACTGCAGGGCGTAAACCACGGCCCGCCTGGCCGGGGGATTTTCATGCAGGTCGTACAATAATTTTTGTTCTGCCCGGTTGGACATTATTTCGAACGCCTCCTGAACCAGAACTCAAGCCATTTCCAGGCGCACCCGGCTGCCCGGGCCGCCGGGGCGGGCCGGCTCGACCAGCAGGCGGCGGGGCAGGCGGCTCTTTAACTGGGGCAGGTGGCTGATGAGCCCGATGGCCACCCGCTCCAGGGGCAGGCGCTCCAGGGTATCCATCACCGCCTCCAGGTACCGCTCGTCCAGGGAACCGAAACCCTCGTCCAGGAAGAAGAATTCCAGGGGAACCCGGCCCCGCCGCTGGATCTGATCCGAAAGGGCCAGGGCCAGGGCCAGGGAGACCAGGAAGGTTTCCCCCCCGGAAAGGGTGGAAACGGGCCGTTTCAGGCCGCCGTTACCCTCGTCCCGGAGGATAAATCCTCCCTGACCGTCCAGTTCCAGGGCGTAGCGGTAGCCGGTAAGCCGGCCCAGCCGCTCGGTGGCCAGTTCCGCCAGGTTTTCCAGCCGCCGGCGGGCCAGGAATTCCACCAGCGCCCTGCCCCGCAGGAGCCCCTCCAGTTCCCGCAGAAGTTCGGCACGCCCGGCCAGCTGCTGCCGCTCTTCTTCCAGGGCGGCCCACCGCTGCCGGTTTTCCTCCAGGCGCTGCAGGTGCTGTCCCGCCGCCCCTTCCTGCTGCTGGGCCAGGCCCAGGGCTTCTTCCGCCGCCTTTAATTCTTCCTGAAGCCGCAGCCAGTCATCTTCCTCCAGATACCTGCCCCCCAGGCGGGCCTCCACTTCCCGCAGTTCCTGCAGCAGCAGCTGCTCCTCCCGGCGGTGCTTGTTCACCCGGGCCGCCAGCTCCTCCCGCTCCTGCGGGTCCAGCAGGGCATCTTTAGCCCCGGCGGGGCTGGCGAAATGGTTTTCCCGGGCCGAGTGTTCCAGGTGCCGGCGCAGGCCCGCCAGCCTTTCCTGCAGGGCCGCACAGGCCCGTTCTTCCCCCTCCAGCTCCAGCCGGCACTGCTGGAAATCCCCGGCCGCTCTGCGGTTGTCCTCTTCGGCCCGGGCCACCGCATCCTGCAAAGAGGAAAGCTGTTCCCGCACCTGCCCCAGGGCCTCTTCCACCCGCAGCCCGCCGGTGAGCTGGTGCAGCTCCGCCCGGAGCTGCCCGATCTGTTCCGCCCTGCCCGATAAGGCGGCTTCCAGGGCACCCTTTTCCACCACCAGGTCCCGCAGGCCGTCCTTTAGCTGCTGCAGCCGCCCGGACAGGTCTTTCAGTTCCGCTTCCAGCCCGGCAATTTGAAGCTGGCCGCGCCGGAGTTCCTGCTGCCTCTGCTTTAAAGCTTCCCAGTGCGCCGGGACCTGGCCCGGTTCCTGCAGGCCCAGTTCCTGCAGGTGGAGGCGCAGCTGTGCCACCAGCTCCCGCCGCCCGGCCTCCTTTTCTTCCCGCCGCCGGTGGAGGTCCCGGATCTGCCGTGCCAGCCCTTCCCGGGCGGATTGCAGGCGGGCCAGGGCCGGCCGCCGCTCATCCAGGCGGCGGCGCACTTCTTCCACCCGGTCCCGGGCTTCCTGCAGGCGCTGCTGCCAGCGGCGCCAGCCCTGCTGCTGCTCCCGGTACTCCCGCTCGGCGTCCTGCAGGAGGGCGGGGAGGTCCTGCAGCGGCACCTGCCGCCAGGGAGCCGGCAGCCCCTCCCGCAGGCGCCCGCCCTCTTCTTTAACCCGCTCCTTTTCCCCGGCCAGCTGCTCCTCCCGGCGCTTCAACGCCGCTATTTCCGCGTCCAGCTGGACGAGCCTTTTTTCCCCCTCCTGCCACTTTTCCCGCCGCCGCGCCTGTTCCTCTTCCGCCGCCCGCACCGCTTCCTCCAGCGGGGCCAGGGCCACCCCCGCCGGGCGGGCGGGCGCGGGGTGGTGCGGGGAACCGCAGACCGGGCAGGGCTGCCCCGCCGCCAGCGTCCGGGCCAGGGCGGCAGCCATGTGCCGGCGCCGGGCTTCCTCGAGCTCTCTCCGGGCCCGCTCCAGAGCCCCTGACGCCTCCACCAGGGCCTCCTGCAGGGCGGCCACCTCCCGCTGCCGGGCTTCCCGCCGTCGTTCAAGTTCTTCCACCTGTTCCCGGACCTGCCGGCATTCCCCCTGCAGCTCAGCGTAGCGCCCGGCCAGGTCCAGCAGAGCCCGGATCCGGAACCTGCAGTCCTGAATGCCGGCCGCCCGTTCCTCCAGGTATCCTTCCGGCACGGGCGGGCTCCCCTGGAGGCGCTCCAGCTCCTGCCGGTCCTGCGCCAGCTCCCCTTCCAGCCCGGCCACCTCCCGGGCCAGTTCCGCCTCCTGCTGCTGCAGGGCGTCCAGCTGGCGGGCCGCCGCGCCCGCCTCACCTTCAAGCTCCTTCGCTTCCCGCTCCAGCTGCGAGAGCCGGCCGTACAGTTCCAGGGCGCACCGGGCCTGCTCCACCTCCTCCGGCGCCACCTGCAGCTCCTCCTGCCGCCGGCAGAGCCCCGCCAGGCGCCGCTCCCCTTCTTGCTGACGGGAAGAAAGCTCTGCCGCCTGCTTTTCCAGGAGCCGGATTTTCCGCTGCTTTTCTTCCAGTTCCTCCCGGTCCTTTTCCTGCCGGGAGAGCCAGCCGTCAAGCTCCTGCTCCTTTTCCCGGGCCTGCTCCAGCAAGGCCTGCCGCTTCATTAAAGCTGATCCTTCCGCCTCCCACCGCTGCCGCTGCCGGGCGGCCTCCTCCTCCGCCGCCCGGGCCGCCTCCTGCAGGCGGGAGAGCTTTTCCCCCAGGGCGCGCAGCCGCCCCCGGCGTTCCTCCAGGTCTTCCTCCAGGCGCCCGTACTCCTCCAGGAGGCCGCGCATGGTTTCGGCCCGGGCCGCCCGCTCCAGGAGTTCTTCCTCCCGGCGCACCTTGTCCTCCGCGGCCCGGAGCTCCTCCAGGCGGCGCTGCAGGTGAAGCCGCCGCTCCTGCGCCTGGCGGATTTCCCGGGCTTCCTCCAGGCGCCCGCGGGCCGCCTGCAGCTTCCGCTCCGCCTCCCGGCGTGCCGCCCGCTTTTCCTCCAGATCCCGGCGGGCGGCCTCCACGGCCCGGGGCGAGCAGTCCCCCAGGCCCCGCTGCTCCGCCTCCACCCGGTCCAGCGCCGCCCGCACCCCGGCCCCGGCATCGCTCACCCTTTTTTTCAGCTGCTCGCCAAACCGGTCCAGTTCAAAAATGCGTTCCAGCATCTGGTTCCGGTCGGCCGGCCGCAGGGCCAGGAATTCGGCGAAGCGGCCCTGGGGCAGGACCACCGCCCGGGTGAAGTCGTCCGCGGTTAGGCCCAGGAGCTTCTGCACCTCCATTTTCACCTGGTCGGCCCCGTCCGCCAGCACCCTCTCCCCATCCGGGTCAAGGCGCACCAGCCGGCACTCCCGGGTGTGGGCGCCGAAATCACCGCTCTTGCGCAGCAGCCGTTCCACCCGGTAGCGGCACCGCCCCTCCCCCCGGCCCACTTCAAAGGTGAAGGCCACCCGGGCCTGCTCGCTGTGCTGGTTGATGATCCCTTCCCGGCCCCGGCTGGCCCGCTTCACTTCCCCGAACAGGGCCAGGGTGATGGCATCCAGGATGGTGGACTTGCCGCTGCCGGTGGGCCCGAAGATGCCGAAAATTCCCCGCTCGCACAGGGTTTTAAAGTCCACCACCTCTTCCTGGCGGTAGCTGTGCAGCCCGGCCAGGCGCAGTTCAACGGGCCTCAACTTCCTCCCCCCTCTCCTGGGCTGCCGGTTCCAGCAGCTCCAGGAAAATACGCACCAGCTCATCGGGCGGGTCGCCGCCGCCCGCCTGCTGGCGGTAAAAAAGCCTGAACAGCTCATCCAGGGGCAGGGCATCCAGGTCCCCTGCCCCGGCTTCCTCCCCGTCCCGCTGCGGGAGGACCGTCCTGATGTCGATGATCCCCGGCCGTATTTCCCGCAGCCGCTCCACCTGCTCCCGGGTGAGGGGAGCTGCCGCGTGAACCTCCAGGTCAATCCAGGCCCGCTCGTCCCGCCCGGCCCGGCACCAGGCCAGCACTTCTTCGTACCCCCCGGTTGCCCGCCAGCGCACCAGGGGCCGGCCGGAACTCAGGGTAATTTCGCGGCAGTGCACCGGCCGGCCCGGCTGTGCTTCCACCAGGACAACGCCCTTGGCCTGGCCGGCCTCGGAGAAGCTGTAGGCCAGGGGTGAGCCGCTGTAGCGGCAGGGCACGGGTGCGCCGGGCACTTCCTGGGGCCGGTGCAGGTGCCCCAGGGCCACGTACTGCAGCTCCGCCGGCAGGGTTCCCGGGTCCACGCTGTAAGCCCCGCCCAGGGAGAGGGTGCGCTCCGAGTCGCTGATCTGCCCGCCGTACATGTACAGGTGGCTGACGGCCAGGTTCACCGCCTCCGGGCGGCAGTGGCCGGCCAGCTGCTTCAAAAAAGCCGCCACGCGCCGGGAATAGGCCGCCTGGTGTTCCGCTTCTTCCAGGGTGGGGGCGAGCAGCTCGCCCAGCCGGGCCTCGGAAGGATAGGGCAGGGCCAGGACTACCGCCGGCCAGGGCCAGCCCGGCCCCTGCAGCACCAGGAGGGAGGGGCCCGATGCCAGCAGCCCCGGCCCCGGCGGCAGCACGTCCCCCGGCCACCCCAGGATGTGCACGCCCTGGCGCACGGCCAGGGGAGCCGGGGCGGCCAGGCGCCCGGGCTGGTCGTGGTTGCCCGCGATGACCACCACCTGCCGCCCTTCCACCGCCAGCCGGGCCAGGGCCTCAAAGTAGAGCTCTTCGGCCCTGGCCGGAGGGTTTTCGGTATCGAAAACGTCCCCGGCCAGCAGAACCAGGTGCACCCCTTCTTCCCGGGCTATAAGGGCGATCTCTTCAATAAACTGCTCCTGCTCGTCCCAGCGCCGGTGGCCGCCCAGGGTCTTCCCCAGGTGCCAGTCAGAAGTATGTAATATGCGCAGGGTCCTGTCCAAATTCCATCCCCCCTTCATACCGCCACCGCCCGGTTCAGGGCGAAAAAGTAGAGGTATTTTTCCCGCACCGGCCGGGAGAGGATTTTTTCCGCCGCCCGGCCGTACAGGTCCAGCTGGATGCGGTAGCGCCGCACGGCCCCTTCCAGGCCCTCTTCCGCCAGCCGGTCAGTCTTATAGTCAATGACCACCAGCCCGCTATCTTCCACCAGCAGGCAGTCAATGACTCCCTGCAGGAGGATGCTTTCCCCCGCCGGCACTGCCGCGGACAATTCCGGGTAGAGCTCCGTTACTTCCAGGCCCAGGGTAAAGGGCACTTCCCGCCAGAGGCGCCCTTCCCTGGCCGCAGCCAGCACCCGCTTCCCCAGGGCGGTCCGCCAGAAGCGGGCAATTTCCGCCGGGCGGACCAGCTGCACCTCCTCGGGCCGCAGGATTTCCCGCTCCACCAGCCGCTCCAGGTGCCGGCGCACCGCCGCCTCGTCCGGGAAATCTTCCAGCTCCAGGCTCTGCATTACCAGGTGGACCACCCGGCCCCGCCCGGCCCCGGTAAACCTGTCCCCGGTGTAGAAGGCGGGCAGGTCGAAGCCGGGCGGCAGCTCCCTTTCCCTTTCCGCGGGCTCTTCCCCCGGCAACTCCAGGCCGGGCATTTCCCCGCCCGCCTGCTCCTCCAGCTCCTCCTGCCGGTGCCGCCACTCGGTAACCGTGATCTTGGAGGGCAGGCGGGCCAGCTCCCGGTGGGGGTTGCTCCAGAACAGGCGCCGGCCCAGCTCGTCGGGGCCCACCAGTTCCTCCCTGCCGCCCGGCCAGCTTTCCTCCTGCTGCCGGACCCAGCCGGCAGGCAGCGGTTCCAGCCGCTCCAGCAGGTGGAGCCAGGGAAAGCCCGCACCCTCCTGTTCCGGGCCGCTGGCCGTCCACAGTTCCCGGAGGGAGGCCGCCGGCCACAGGTGCACCTGCCAGCTCCCCGTCCCGGCCACCGCCGGTTCCTCGCCCGGGGAGAAGCCGGCCAGGGCCGGGTGGCTCCACAGGGCGGGGCCCAGCCAGTCCAGGGCGCACCTGGCCCCCGCCTGCAGGGAAACGCCCAGGGGGCCCTCCGGCGGCACCGCTGCCGCCTGGCTCTGCCACTGCCACACCCGCTTTTCCAGGTCGCGGACGGCGGCAACCACGATCAGGCGCTCCCGGGCCCGGGTCAGGGCCACATACAGAAGGCGCATTTCCTCGGCCAGGGCTTCCAGGTGCAGGCGCTGCCGGATTACCCGGTGCAGGACGGTGGGGTAGCGCATCCCCCGCTCCAGGTCCACCACCTCCGGCCCGCAGCCCAGCCGGCGGTGCAAGAGAAAGCCGCCGCCCAGATCCCGCAGGTTGAACCGGCGGCCCGGGCCGGCCACCACCACCACCGGGAACTCCAGGCCCTTGGCCCTGTGCACGCTCATAATCCGCACCACATCTTCATTTTCCCCCAGGGAACGGGCGGCATCCATATCCCCGCCCTTTTCCCGGATCTGTTCTATAAAGCGCAGGAAGCGGAAGAGGCCCCGGTAGATGGTTCCCTCGAAGAGGCGGGCCCGGTCCACCAGCGCCCGCAGGTTGGCCTGGCGGACCGCTCCCCCGGGCATGGCCCCCACCAGGTCGTAATAGCCGGTCTGGCGGTAAAGCTCCTCCAGCAGCTCGGCGGGCGGCAGCCGCCGGGCCAGCTCCCGCCAGCGCTCGAGTTTTTCCAGGAAACCCCTCAGCTTCCCCGCCAGCTCCGGATCCACCCCCGGCGGCTGCTGCGCGGTTCTTTCCACCGCGGTATGGAAATCGCCTTCCGGGCAGGCCAGGCGGATCTGCGCCAGCTGCGGGGCGGCCAGCCCCACCAGGGGGGAGCGGAGCACCGCCGCCAGGGGGATGTCCCGGCGGGGGTTGTCGATGATCTGCAGGAGGGAAAGCACCGTTTCCACCTCCGGGGAGTCGAAATACCCTCCGGAGCCGTCCGCGGTGGCCGGGATATCCAGGCGGCGGAATTCCTCCAGGAAGACCCCCACCCGGCCCTTCAGGGAGCGCATCAGCACCACCACATCCCGCCAGGTGACCGGCCGGTACTTTCCTTCCTGCCGGTCGAAAACACAGAACCCCTCCCGGTGCACCAGCCGGTGGATCCTTTCTGCCACCCAGCGGGCTTCCAGGCGGGTCAGGTCCAGGTCTTCCACCTCCGGCAGCCCGTTATCGCCGCCTCCCTCCCCCCCTTCCTCCCGGACCGCTTCCGGGGCGCGGAAATCCAGCAGGTGGAACTCCACCGGCCCGCCCGCCACCCCCGGCGCGTTCTCGGGAAAGACAGCGCCGGGGTAGAGGCGGGCCTCGTCGTCGTAATCCAGTTCCCCCACCCGCCGGGTCATCAACCGCTCAAAGATATAGTTCACCGTTTCCAGGATCTCGGGCCGGCTGCGGAAGTTGGTGCGCAGGGCCAGGCGCCAGCCCGGCCCCGGCTCCCGCCCCGGGCCGTAGGGGGTGAAACGGCGGTAGCGGTCCAGGAAGACGGCGGGGTCCGCCAGCCGGAAGCGGTAAATGCTCTGCTTGACGTCGCCCACCAGGAAGCGGTTGTCGCCCCGGGAAACCAGTTCCAGGATGGCCTCCTGGACGCCGTTGATGTCCTGGTACTCGTCCACCAGCACCCCGGCGAAGTGCTCCCGGTACTCGCCGGCCACAGGAGAAGGGAACAGCGGGGCCCGGGGATCCGCCGGTGCTTCTTCGCCCCAGGGGGAGCCCTCGCCGTTTTGCGCCAGGATGGCCAGGGCCCAGTGCTCCAGATCGGCAAAATCGGCCACGGCCCGCTCCAGCTTGGCCCGCCGGTAGGCCTCATCAAAACGCAGGGCCAGGGCCACCAGTTCCCGGACCAGGGGAGCCGCCCGGCCCAGATCAGCAATCATTTCCTCCGGCGGGCGGGAGAAATATTCCTGCAGGAGGGCCCCCACCCGTTTTTTGACCTGCTCCCGCAGTTTTTTCACCCGTTCCTTAATTTCTTGCCTGGCTTCTCCCCTGGCCGTCCTGGGCAGGGCCGGCCAGGCCTGCCCCTCCTCAAAGGCCTGCCGGAGCCCGGAAAAGGGCCCCTGCACCTTTTCCAGCCAGCCCCGCACCCTGGCCAGGTCTTCTTCCAGCACCGCCGCGTACCGCTGCGGCCCGCCGGGGCCGGCGGCCAGACGCCGCGCCTCTTCCAGCTGGTCCAGCCAGTGTTCCATTTCCAGGCGGATCATTTCCCGCCATTCTCCCACCCAGGGCTGCTCTTCAAAGGGGCGCTTTTCCACCCCGGCCAGGGAAGCCGCCACCCAGTTCAGCCAGGCCCGGGGCCGGGGCAGGCTGCGGGCGAAGTCATACAGGCGCAGGACCACTTCCCCCAGCTCCCGGTCGTCGCCGTGGCGTCCCGCCAGGACCCGGGCCAGGTAAAGGAAGGGGGTCCCGGGCGGGGAATCCCGGTGCTCCTCGTAGCATTCCTCCAGGACCT
Organism: Desulfofundulus australicus DSM 11792; assembly: GCF_900129285.1. GTDB lineage: Bacteria > Bacillota > Desulfotomaculia > Desulfotomaculales > Desulfovirgulaceae > Desulfofundulus > Desulfofundulus australicus. The sequence continues at coordinate 26,674 of NZ_FQUW01000024.1, read as the reverse complement.
CCTCCAGCACCTCCAGGCGCAGGAGGGAGGCCTCGTTTTCATCCATCACCCTGAAGCCCGGGTCCAGCCCCAGCAGGTAGAAGTGGCGCCGCACCACCTCGCCGCAGAAGGAGTGCAGGGTGCCGATGGAAGCCCGGGGAGCGAGGAAGAGCTGGCGCAAAACCAGGGGGTCCCCCGGGCGCTCCTGCAGGGACCGGTTCAGGGCCGCAATGACCCGCTGGCGCATCTCCCCCGCCGCCGCGTCGGTGAAGGTCACCACCAGCAGGCGGTCCAGGTCCACCGGGTTTTCCCGGTCCAGCAGGTGGCGGATGATCCGCTCCACCAGCACGGCCGTCTTCCCCGAGCCGGCGGCGGCCGAAACCAGCAGGTTTCCTCCCCGGAGGTTGATGGCCGCAAGCTGTTCACCGGTCCAGCGAATAGAGGTCAAGGTCCCCCACCTCCTCTTCCGCAGCCATTTTCCGCAGGCGCTCGCGCAGTTCCCCGCCCTCCACCGCCAGGTTCCGGTAGCGGTTTTCGGGCAGCCAGAGGTCGAAGCGGCAGACGGGCCGGTAGGAACAGGTGCCGCAGGCACTGCTGCCCCCCGCTTTCAGCGGGGCTATATCCACCCGGCCCTGGAGGATGCCGCCGGCAATTTTCCCCAGCAGCCCGCGCAGCACGTCCAGGAGGAGCCGGAATTCCCCGGGGGTGAAGACGGACGCCTCGTGGCGCCTGGTTATACTGCCCCCGCTGCCCAGCCCGGCGGGCACCAGCAGGGAGGTGGTCCCGGGGGTGAGGGCGTGGTCCAGGAGGGGGTACAGCTCCCTGCCCTGATCCACCAGCCAGCCGGACAGCCTGAAGGCCTTCAACCACTCCCGCTCCAGTTCCTCCGCCGACAGGCCCGGCCGGGAGAGGTTCAGGATGGGGCGCTGCACCTGGAAGTAGAAGGCCCCTGCCGGCAGCAGCTCCCGCCCGTACCGGCGGCAGAGGAGCTGAAAGTGCTCCAGGGCCACCCACAGGTAGACCAGGAGCTGGAGCTGCACCCCCGCCAGTACCCCGGGGAGGCTCAGCCTGCTGGAACCGGACTTGTAGTCGATCACCCGCAGGTACAGGGCTTCCGCGCCCCGCCCCAAATCCACCCGGTCAATGCGGCCGCCGAGGGTCAGGACAACCTCCCCGCCCAGTTCCAGCTCCAGGGGGGGCAGGACCAGCCGGGGCCAGAAGGGCAGGCTGCCTGCATCCGCCCCTGCGGGCGGAGGCACCTCCGTTCCCCGGAGGCCGAAATAAACTTCCAGGGCGGCGGGGCGGAAGCCGCTGCCCCGCATCTGCCGGGCCAGCGCCCGGGCGGAATCACTCACCCGCTCGAGAAGCCGGGCCTTCTGCTGGCGCAGGCGGGCGCTGGAAAGCAAAATGCGGTTCTGCAGGCGGCAGGCCAGCTCTTCCACTATTTCCGCGCAGATGCCGTATACCTTATCATCCCCCAACTCCTCCCAGGAGGGGCCTTCTCCCTGCACCCGCTCCACAAAAAGCCGCAGGGCCTCGTGGTAGAGCTGGCCCGTATCGGGCGGCTCCAGCCGGTAGACCGCCCTCTCCTTCAGGCCGAGGCCGTAATCCAGGAAGTGGGCAAAGGGACACTGCACGAACCGCTCCAGGCGGGAGACGCTGCTGGAAAGCCTGTACTTCCGCCCTTCCCGCCTGCCCCAGAGTTTCCGTCCCAGCTCCGCACCGAGCGGGGGTTCCACATTGCGCCCCGCCAGCCCGGCCGCGATCACGGCCATTTTCTCCCGCCATTCTTCCCTTGCCACCAGCAGGTTGTAGGTCCACCACCAGAGGGGGTGCACCGGCAGCCCCCACGACGCTTCCCGCCAGCGCAGGGCCAGGCGGGAGAGCAGCCCCGCCGGGTGCTCCACATACTCCAGGTCCTCCGCACCGCCCGGCGGCTCCACGGCCAGGAGACGGGGTTCCAGGCCCGGCAACAGCTCCCGCACCCGGCCGATAACCGGCGAGGGAGTGACGGCCCGCCCTTCCCCATCCCCCAGGGGATAGCTCAGGTACAGCCTGCCCCCCGTGCGGGTCAGCACCCGGTAAATCAGGAACTGCTCCTGGTGCAGCCGGTCGACGGTTGCCGCGGGCAGCTCCCGGCCCCGCTCCCGCAGCAGGGTGGAGAGCTGTTCCCGCTCCCGTTCGGTGAATACCCCGGTGGTGCGGAGCCTGGCGGGCAGGCTGCCCTCCGTGAGGCCGGCCAGGAAGAGGGCCCGCACTTCCCCGGGTGGCCGGGAGCGGTCCAGGCTGCCCACGGTTACCGCGTCCAGGGCCGGGGGGATCAGGGCCAGGCGCAGGGCTTCCAGGCCCGCATCCAGCACGCCGGACAGCTCCGCCAGGTCGAGCTCCACGTCCCCCAGCACTTCCACCAGCTCACCCAGCAGGCCGCTTACCAGCCGCCACACCTGGCGGTGCTCCCGGGCCAGGTCCGGGCTCCCGGCCTCCCGGGCGGCCCGGCTCCATTCGTCCAGCTTCCAGGGCACCTCCAGTTCCAGGCACAGCTCCAGCAGGATCCGGGCCCACTGCCGGCCGGGAAGGCGGGCCCCACGCCCCCCGGCCTCTTCCCGTATCTTCAGCTGGGCGGCCCGCAGCTCTTGAATTGCCCGCCGGCGCAGGCCATCGATCTCCTCCAGTTCCGGGGGCGGGACCTCACCATGCTCCTCATCCCCGGTCCAGGTCCGGCCGGGCCGGTAATTCCAGGGGTCGGGGCTATACCAGCGGCTGCCCCGGATACCGGCCGCCAGGACGTAATTCTCCAGGCGGTCCACCTCTCCCGCGCTCAAGCGGGCCAGCCCCGTCTTCAAAAAGCGGAACACGGGCTCATAGGCCCATTTTTTCTGCCACACTTCCAGGGCCGAGCGCAGCAGCTCCACCAGGGGGTGATGCATTACCGGCTGCTGGTGATCGATGAAAAAGGGTATTTCATAATCCGCCAGCATCCTGCGGAAAAGGGGGAAATAGACGTCCACATCCCGCACCGCCACCATAATCTCCCGGGGGCGCAGTCCTTCTTCCCGCAGCAGGCGCCGGATGGCCCGGGCTATTCCCTCCACCTCGGCCCGGGGGTTCACCCCGGCCATCAGGGAGATGTTCTGCAGGCTCCCTCTGTAGGGAACGGCGGGATGGTGGAAAAAGTAGCGCTCCAGGTGGGCCAGCTCCGGCGCTCCCGCCAGGCGCCAGCTGTCACCGGGTTCCAGATGCTCCTCCCGCACCGCCAGGCCCGCCTCTTCCGCCAGGCGCCGGAGGCGCTCCCGGACCTGCCAGGGCCTGACAAAGGGGTCGTGCTCCGGCGGGCAGCCCGCAGCGGCCGGGTCCAGGCACAGGGTGACGGTTATTTCCCGCGCCCGGCCGGACAGCCCCTGCAACACCGCGTATTCCTGCGGGGTGAAGGAGGCAAAGCCGTCCACCCACACCCGGCAATCCTTTAAAAAGCCGGCCTCCGGCAGGCGCCGGGCCAGGAGGTCCAGGTAATCATCGGGGTCGGTAAATATGCCTGCCAGCTCTCCCTCCAGCCGGCGGTAAACCAGGCACAGGTCTTCCAGCTTCTGCTCCAGCTGGCCCCCGCTGCCGGGCACCAGCCCTTCCAGGTCATCCGGGGCAACCCGGTGCATCTTTAACTCACCAACCAGTTCGGATAAAGAAGCAAGAAAGCCCGGCCGGCCGGCCAGGGAGCCCATCAGCTTCAGGTTTTCCCTTTCTTCCAGCAGGATTTTTTTAAGCAGCATCCGCCGCCCCAGTTCGCTGACCGGCAGGCGGGCCGCACCGCCCGCTTCCCGCAGCACCCGGTAGGCCAGGCGGCGGAAGCTGTAAACGTGGGCCCGCAGGCTCCCCCCCTGCCCGGCCAGTTCCCGCTCCATGGTAAAGGTGGCCTGGTCCGGGACAATTAAAAGCAGCGGGGGGCCCAGGGGGTTCCTTGCCAGCTCCGCCCGGATTTCCTGCAGGCAGCGCCGGGTTTTTCCCGTGCCTGCCCGCCCGATTAAAAGACGCAGGTGCATCCAGCATCACTTCCGGTAAATGACTGTGTGCTCTTATCCAATTCTACCCGAAAAAAGAATCCCTGGCAATTTATACAGCCCGTTGCCGCCAGCCCGGCCTAAAGACAAAATAATTCCGAAAGTGCCCTGGTTTTAGTCGTCGCTCCCGGTCGTTTCGCTGGCCGGGCCTTAAGGCCTCAGCTCCGGTCTTCGGCGGGTACCGGCCACATTCACACCTCCTGTGTTCAGGTGGCCTCCGCGGACATCCTGTCCGTGGCCCCGCCTCATCCCGTCGCCTCGGCCTGGCCCGGCAGCGCTCACTCCAGGTCGCTCCTCCTTTAAAACCAGGGCACTTAAAACTTAGCTGCCGGGCCTTTTCCCGCACCCCTGCGGATGGCCGGGAAGCAGGCCGGCCGCGTTATTTTGTCATTACCGGCGCCGCAAAAAATTTTCTACCGGTCCTTAACTTGTGCTTGATTTCACGCACTAGGTGTGCTATGATGGTGGTGACAAAAGTAACCTGATTTGTCAGCGGGTTTTAATCCTTCTTCCATTCTGTGCACCAAACGGGATCAAGTCCATGGAACGCAGGAGCCAGGAGTCGTTTTCCAGCCTCCTATTTTTTAATCCGGCTATAGTGTAATCCTTCACAAATAATTGTGTCTTATATCACATAACCCATTATCGCCGGCAAAGGGCATTATCTATCCACCTCCCGAGAATTTTATCTCCCGGTATAACTGATTGACGAGAAAATATCCTGGTTTAAACCTCTCTTCCCGGGGGTTTTTGTACCCGGAAGTACATAAGTTCACAATAGATTATAAAGGAAATTTTCCACCCGGCAATTTAGCTGAAAAGGGGGTGGCCGTGGAGCTCAACCAGTTTTGACAGCCCTGGAACAAGATGACGGGGATGATTCCCCGCAGCAGCGCTCCACCTGGCCCTGCAGGCCAGGCAGGGGTTCTTTAACCTGAGGAGGGGTTATCATGGCCAAAACCTTAGAAGATGTTGCCAGGCGCACCGGCTCCCAGCCCGCCGCCAGACCTGCAGGAGTCCCCGGCCCGCTGGAGCTGCATAAGGAACTCAAGGTGAATTACAGGCGCATCGCCTTTATCTCCCTGGGCCTGGCGCTGTTTTTCCTCTTTTACTTCTTACCTCCGCTGCCGGTAGCCGTGGACCCGGCGGGCAAGGAATTCGCCCTTTCCAGGCAGGGCCAGATGGCCATCGGGCTGTTCCTTCTGGCCGGCATCTGGTGGGTGTTCGAGGTCATCCCCATTGGGGCCACCGCCCTGGCCATCGGCATCTTTCAGGCCCTGTTCGGCATCCGGCCGGCCGACGTTGCCTTCCGGGACTTTATGGATCCCTCGGTCTTATTCATCCTCGGTTCTTTGATGGTGGGCCTGGCCTTTACCAAAGCTGGCCTGACCAAACGGCTGGCCTTTAAGATGCTGCAAATTACCGGTGAAAATACAAAAATGATCCTGCTGGGAGTTTTCGTGGTCACCGTTACCCTGACCCTTTTCATGGCCCATACGGCCGTAGCCGCCACCATGTTCCCCATCTTAATGGCCATCCTGGGCCTTTACGGCACCAGGGAAGGAGAAACCAGCCGGTTCGGCAAGGCCCTGTTCATCGGCATGGCCTTCACCGCCGGGGCGGGCAGCGCCATTACCCTGCTGGGCGCCGCCCGGGGCATCGTGGCCCTGGGGTTCTACAAAGAAATTACGGGTCAGGAAATCAGCTTCGCCCGTTACACCGAGGTAATGGCCCTTTATGGCATCGCCATGATGTTTTTAATCTGGCTGCTGATGCTCATCTGGTTCCGTCCGGAGAAGGACCGCATTGCCGGCTTAAAGGAAAAGGTGAAGGAGCTTTCCGCCGGCATGGGCCCGCTGAGCAAGCAGGAAATCTTTGTGGGTGTAGCAGTGGCAGTAGTGGTGGCTCTCCTGGCCATGCAAAACTTCATCCCGGCCCTGAAGGGCCTGAATAAGAGCGCCATCATGCTCACCCTGGGCCTGTTGTTCTTCCTGACCCGGGTATTTACCGTGGAGGATCTGGAAAAGCGGATTCCCTGGAATATCGTGCTGCTTTTCGGCGGGGCCATGTCCATCGGCTTCTGCCTGTGGCAGACCGGAGCCGCCCAGTGGCTGGCGGTACACTGGCTGGGCATGTTTAAGGATGCACCCTGGTTGATCTTCGTCCTGGCCATCTTCTTCCTGGTGATGGTGATGACCAACTTCATCATGAACGTGGCCGCCATCGCCATCACCCTGCCCGTGGCCCTGATTATCGCCGGGTACCTGGGGGTCAACCCGGAACTGATACTGTGGACCTCCCTGGCCGCGGCGGCACTGCCCTTCTGCCTGCTGGTGGGAGCGGCCCCCAACGCCATCGCCTATGAATCCAAGCAGTTCACCGCCGGCGAGTTCTTCGTGGCCGGCATCCCGGCCAGCATTATCGCCCTGGCCCTGCTGGCCGTCTTCGCCCTGACCATCTGGCCGCTCCTGGGCGTGCCGGCGCTGCTAAAATAAAAGAAATCTGGTAATATATAATTAGTATTAGTGCGTCCTAGGGCCGGCCCCACAAATATCGGCCGGCCCTTTATCCTGAGAAGGAGGAAATACCGGAATGTTGCAGCAGGCCCCTGCAGTGAGCTGGAAACCCGGAGGTTTTCCCGTGGTAAGCGCCAGCGCCTTTGTTCATGAAATGGCCGTATTAATAGGCGAGGTAGTCATTGAAGAGGGTGCGGCCGTATTTCCCTGCGCCGTGCTCCGAGCTGATGAAGGATTTCCCATTATCATTGACGAATACAGCAACGTGCAGGACGGTGTGATCATCCATTGCCTCAAGGGGGGCAGCGTAACCGTAGGTAAAAGGTGCAGCCTGGCCCACGGGGCGATCATTCACGGACCGTGTGTCATCGGCGACAGCACCTTTGTGGGATTCCGGGCCACGGTTATGGGAAGCCGCCTGGGCCGGGGTTGTTTCGTCGGCCACGGGGCGCTGGTAAGCGGAGTGGAAATACCCGACGGCAAGTACATACCCGACCGGGCCGTGGTGAAAACGCCGGAACAGGTGGCCGGCCTGCCGGATGTCTCCCCGGAACAGGTATCTTTTGCTGCGGAGGTGCTGGCAGTCAACCGGGAGCTGTGTACTGCTTATCTAAATCTATTAAGGAGGGGTGAACTTTGTCCGAACAAACCCAGGTAATCCTGGCCACGGCCGTTTTCCTGCTCACCTACGCCGTCATAGTTTCCGAAAAAATCCACCGGACGGTAGTCGCCCTGGTGGGTGCGGCCATAATGGTCCTGACCGGGATTTTAAACGCTGAAGAAGCAACCCATGCCATTGACTTCAACACCATCGGCCTTCTGGTGGGGATGATGATCATTGTGGGCATCACCCGCCAGACGGGCGTGTTTGAGTATCTGGCCATCAAGGCGGCCCGCCAGGCCAGGGGCGAACCCCTGCGCATTATGGCTGCCCTCTCCCTGGTGACCGCGGTCACCTCGGCCCTCCTGGATAACGTGACCACGGTGCTGCTCATTGTTCCGGTTACTTTTGCCATTGCCAACCAGCTGCAGATCAGCCCCATTCCTTTCCTGATCGCGGAAATCATCGCCTCCAATATTGGCGGCACGGCCACGCTGATCGGCGACCCGCCCAACATTATGATCGGCAGCCAGACCGGCCTGGGATTCATGGATTTTGTGATCAACCTGACGCCGGTGGTTGCAGTTATCTATATCTTAACAATTTTCATGCTGCGCCTGATCTACCGCCGCCAGCTGGTGGCCCGCCCGGAACTCCAGGAAAAGATCCTGCACCTGAATGAAAAGGATGAAATCAAGGACCCCGTCCTGCTGAAAAAATGCCTGGTGGTGCTCGCCCTGACCATTGCGGGGTTTGTCCTGCACCAGTACCTGCACCTGGAGTCCAGCGTTATCGCCCTTTCCGGAGCCAGCCTGCTCCTGCTGCTCAACCGGAAGGACCCCGAGCACGCCCTGCAGGCGGTGGAATGGCCGGTAATCTTTTTCTTTGCCGGTCTCTTTGTGGTGGTGGGTGCGCTGGAGAAGGTAGGGGTTATTGAAGCGGTGGCCCGTTTCTGCCTGGAAGTCACCGGGGGAGAAATGGTGCCCGCGGCCATGCTCATCCTGTGGGTGTCCGCTATAGCTTCAGCCTTTGTTGATAATATTCCCTTCGTAGCCACCATGATCCCGCTGATCCAGGATATGGGCCGCCTGGGTGGGATAACGGACCTGAACCTGCTCTGGTGGAGCCTCTCCCTGGGGGCCTGCCTGGGAGGCAACGGCACCATCATCGGCGCTTCCGCCAACGTGGTGGTGGTGGGTATGGCCGAAAAAAGAGGTTACCCCATAACCTTCCTGGGCTATATGAAGGTGGCCTTCCCGCTCATGATCATGTCCATTGTGGTATCCACGGTTTACCTCCTCTACTGGCACTACGAACATGAACCGCTATCCCTGGTGGTAACCCTGGGAGCAGCAGCCATACTGGCCGTGATTACCACCCTTTTGAGCAACGTGCTCCTGCGGCGGGAAGACCGTTCGCCTGCCAGAACCCTGTCCAAGTACAAAGAAGCCTGAGGAACCATCAATAAAACACAACACCCGCCCGAAACGGCGGGTAATTTTTTGCTCCAGATCCTGTTTTCCTATTCCCCGGCCATAATCCTGCTCAGTTCTAAAAACAATTCTTTATCGCGAATCAAGCCCACCATCCGGCCATCTTCCACCACCGGCAGGATTTCAAAACCGCTATGGGCCAGGAGGAAGGCCGCCCGGCTCAGGGGATCCTGCGGCTTTAGCAACGCCGGGAAGGGGCGCATGACTTCCCGCACTTTTTTCCCGGCCATATCCTGAACACGGGTGCTGAACAGGCCGCTGTATGAAGGAGGTTCCCCGGAGGATAAGGGAATTGACCAGCCGGCATAGGATTCCCGCTGCGGGAGGGGCAAATGGGCCCCGGCCAGCAGGTGGTGGATTTTCAACAGGCCGGCGGGAATTCTGGCTTCCAGCACCACAAGGGGCGGGATGGCCCCGGCCCGTGACTGCAGGGCAACCCTCTTCATCAGGTTTACGGCCTCTTTTAAACTGCAGTCCGCAGAAATGGTGCGGCAGGCTTCCAGGGAAACCATCAGCTCCCCCACCGTTTTTTCCCGCTGATACGACCTGGCCAGGATATCACTGGCGGACTGAACCAGGGCAGGCATTGTTGCATTCCCCCTTGCCCTGCTGCTGGCAAATTTTCAGTTAATTACATTCTACCACCCTGCCGCCTGCCTGGCAATAGCCGGCCTGTATTGACCTGCCCGCAAAAACCCGCCGGCCAAAATGCGCTCCGAAAACTCCTGCCCCCGCATGGCCGGGGCCATTATCATAATTTTTCCGGTCCCGGCCGGCCGGCTGGTTAAACTCAATCTCACTGCCGGCATTAATGTTCTCAACCTTTACCTCCACCTGCCGGGCGCAGTCCTGCCGCCCCGCTGCTCCTTCTTCACCCCCCCCGGGCAGTTCCCGGTCCTTGCCCGGTGTCACCCGTTCAGCCGGGGGTGCCGGCTCCTGCACTGCCGCACCGCTTCTGTGGTCAACCCGGGAAGCCTTTCCCTGCGGCGGGGGAACCCTTTCCTGAACCCTGCTGCCTGCCGTATCTTTTACCGCACCGGGCAGGGAGCGGTTGTTTTCCACCGCTTTGGGTGCCGGCACCCACCCGCTGTAGCCGTGCTTACCCAGCACTTCTTTTATGGTTACACCTTTCTTCTGTTCCAGACTGGATATTTTTTCCTTTTTCAATTCCTCCAGGCCGATGTTCAGGCCTTTCTTTTTGCCCTCAACGTGGATCAGGTAACGGCCAGTGGACAGGCCAAGCTTACTGGCCTGCCGGCGCATTTCCGGGGCCGCGGTTTCCACCACCACTTCCGCCGGTACCCCCGCCGAGCTCAGGGACCTGACGATAACCTGGTAGATTTCCCTTGCTTGCGGCGCAGGTTCCCGCCCGTTTCCCGCAGCAATGGTGGTCAGGATAACATTGTTCCGGGCCGGCTGGAGATAACGGGATTGAACCGCCCGGTCCAGCAGAGAGTCAATGGCTTTTTCCACCGGCAGGCCCAGCACCGGGACCCGGGAGAGCAGGTCCTTACCCGCCGCATTCAACCCCCGCGCCTGGCACACGAGTTCCCGCCGGTCCAATGCCATCTCCACACTGGGGTTAATGTCCAGCGAGACAAAAGCCACCGCCTGGTTCAGCCAGCCGCGGTAGAAAAGTCCTGCCCCCAGAATCAGCAGCAGGCTTGCCGCTACCAGCAGTGACTGCCAGTAGACAGGGCGCCTGCGGAAACTGAAGCTAACCTCCTCACCCGGGCGCGCTCCACCGGCGGGAAGGGGGATTTCCCGGAACTGCGCGTCAGGAGTGAGTATAATACAGGATCTGGCTTTAACCTCCACGACAATGCCGGTAAGCACTTTTTCCAATTCACTTCATTCTCCTTTACCGCTGGCTTTAAGGTAATGGCAGAGGTATAAATATTCCTGGCAGTGATGCCATAAAAGGGCCATGGCAATTATATACTTGCGTCCCCGCTCCAGGGTTTTGCGGTGCACCCCGGTCAGCAGGGAGAGTTCTTTAATGGGCAGCTTTCCGGTCCTGACCAGCTGCTCGAACAGGGCACCGTCCCCGGCCAGGCGGCGGGAAACGTGCAATAAAACCTGCCGGGCATCACGATGCCTGGGTGCACAGCGTACCAGATCGGAAAAGGAGATCCCGAATTCAGCCAGCATCGCGGCATATTCCCGGATCTCTTCCTCCCTTTCCCGGGCCGCCTCGCGGTCCAGATACTCTCCCCAGGCCCGGGATGATTCCAGGGAAAATGCCGACATTTCTTCCAGCTCACTGTTCAGGGAGCCGGCCATGTGGGCGGATACCCTGTTCTCCTTGCGCAGGTAATCCGTAAGGCGACTTTTAATCAGGAGCCGGGCATAAGCCAGGAAAGGAACTTTCCGGTCTTCCTCATAACGGTCAATGGCTTCGTTAAAGGCCATAAAGGCAATGCTCAATTCGTCGTCATAACCCCATTCCAGGTGCCGGCGGCAAAGCCCGGCGGTAACCCGGGTGATAAAGGGGCGACACTCCGCCAGCAGCTGCTCCCGGGCCGTACCATCCCCCGCCCTGGCCAGGGCAAGGAGGTTTTCTATGTTCCCCACCGGCAGCACCATCCTTTTAGTACCTCATGCTCCACCCCCATCCTGCCCGGCTTCTACATAATAATAACTACGCAGGAAGCCGCCCGGTTTGAGGGAGCATGGGCGCAGGCAGTTTTTTCCTGCAGGAAGTCAATTTTTTCAACTATTTCCATTGCCGCGGGGAGAGGTTTTTTCCGGAGAACCCGCGCAGGCCCGGCACTCTTCGCACCTGCGCTCCTGAGCGGGATCGGCCAGGGCGACGTGCACCCGGCAGACATGGCAGTCGCTGGTACCCGGGCGACAGGGTTCGGTATGAATAAGCACCTGGGCTCCCGCCAGGTGCCGGCGGATGTCTTCCTCAATGGCGTCACAGAGCCGGTGCACCTGGGCAATGGGACGGTAGCCGGGAACCACCAGGTGGCAATCTATGTGCCGGTCCGGGCCGGCCCGGCGGGTGCGCAGGTCGTGAAACTGGACAAACTCCCCGGCATAGGATTCCAGAACCCGGCGGATCACCTGTTCTTCCTCGTCGGGAAGGCGGGCATCGACAATGCTGCCCCAGGAACCCCGCAGCAGATCGAAGGCCGCTTTAAAAATGAACAGGGAAACAACCAGGGCAATCAGTGGATCCAGTATATGCCACCCGGTTAACTGAATGGCCAGCATGGCCCCAAATACCCCTGCTGAAGTTAAGACATCGGTCCGCAGGTGCCAGGCATCTGCTTCCAGGGCCGGGGATCCGGTCCGCCTGGCCGTGCGCATCAGCAGGCTGGAAATAAGCAGGTTGACCACCGCCGAACATCCCATGACCGCCATCCCCAGGCCCAGGTGTTGCACTTCCCGGGCTCCCAGGAGCTTGGGAATGGCCTGCCACACTATTACTATCCCGGCAGCGACGATTAACAGCGCTTCAATAATGGCCGCCACATTCTCAAATTTACCGTGGCCGTAATTGTGCTCGGCATCAGCCGGGCGGGAGGACTGGCGAACAGAGGCATAGGCAATCAATGCTGCCAGCAGGTCCAGGCCCGAATGCAGGGCTTCGGAAATAACCGCCACCGAATTCATGGCCAGGCCCACACCCAGCTTCCCGGCGGTAAGCAGGGTATTGGAAGCAACGGAAAGCCTGGCGACCTTTATTTTCTCGTCCAAGCCCATCACCCCTTATAAAAAACAACCCCAGGCCACCAGCACCATAAGGACTGGTGGCCGCAGGCTGTCGACAAGACACTCCGCGCGTGCCCGGTCGTTTCGCTGGCCGGGCCAAAAGGCCCCGTCTCCGGTCTTCGGCGGGTACCGTTACTGGTAGTATAGCACAGGGACTGGTTTAAAAACAGCCGTGGACAATAAATTGATCCGCGGGAAATTGCTTTTAACCATAGGGGGAACCATCATCCCCTTCCCCCTTGCTGTGCTCGATGCCCACATCGATCCGCTCGGAAGGTGCGCTCTCGTCATCATAACCGCGCCGGTTTTCGTATATTACGCCGTCATCACCAATTTCATAGGGAATGTTTTCCACTTCCTCCACGTATCCCCGGTCTTCCTCGGCCAATTCGCCGGGGCCGTAATAAGCACCGGCCTGAGCCTGCTCGGCGTGTTCAAAATACCGTGCCACCTCCTGCCAGGAATCCTCCAGATCGTACATGACACCATCCAGGTCTTCTTCATAACTGGTCTGGTAGAGATCTTTAATAATTTCCTCCTCTATGGGACGGTAAGAGCTCACCGGGCGCTTTTCATCCCGCAGGCGGCAGCGGTAGCAAAGAGTGGTATAGGGAACGGCCTCCAGCCTTGCCGGGTCTATGGCCTCGCCGCAGATCTCGCAAAAGCCGTAGGTACCCTGCTCGAGCCTGGCCAGGGCTTCATCGATGGCGCGTATCTTGATCTTGGCATCTTCCCGCAGGGCAAAATCCTTGCTGCGCTCAAAAAGTTCCGTGCCGATATCTCCCGGGTTGTTATCGTAAAGAGACAGCTCCCCTATGGAATCGGACATGGATGTGGCCAGGCCGCCTTCGTTAATGCCCTTGATCAGCTCCATCTGCCTCTGTTTTTCTTCCTCCAGGCGGCGGCGCACTTCCGCCAGCTGTTCTTTATCCATCATCAATCCTCCTTTTACCGGTCGCCGGTCCGGTGATACGGTTAATACCCGCCCCGGGGCAACCGGCCTGCTCCGGTCAAAACACCGGGTATTTTTAAGGGGGAGTTCCCAGGCGGGTCTGGACTATAGCCACAATTTCCGCAATAAAACCACCGATCACCGGCAGGTTGAGCATCACCAGCCGCTGCAGAACAGCAATTAAAATTGCCCCCAGCAGGGCAAACCCCACGGCTATGCCCACGCCCCGGGCCAGGCCGGAAAGAAAATTAACGTAGAGCAGCCTGCCGGGCTGTTCCAGGAGTTCCACATATTCGGCCAGTTTCATTTTTTCCATGTTGATGGACAGCTCGGTGATCTTTTCCCGCAGGGCTTCCAGGATGCGCCTTTCATTTTCGTCCACCCGGGGTCATCCTCCCATAAATTATGGTTTGAACTGTGCACGGCTTAATTTTAATTTTCCCCGTGCGGTTAACCCTAAACAAAAAATTTTCATCCCGGCCGGCAATAAAAAAACGGCGGCATTTGCCACCGCTTCAGGCTATCGACAAAGATGGTAGCGGGGTAAACCAACCTAAGCCCTGGCCTCTTTTACCTTAGCCCGCTTTTCCATGAGCTTAAAGTCCACCCAGAGTGGGCCAGCATTGCAGATGGAGGAATAAGCTCCGCTGACCACACCGATGAGCAGGGCCAGGATAAAATTGCGGATGGTGCTGCCGCCCAGGAAGTAGAGGGCCACCAGGACAAAAACCACCGTGAGCACCGTGTTGATGGACCGGGTCAGAGTCTGCCACAGGCTGGCGTTAACAATATCCTCCAGACTTTCCCCTTTCTTGCGGTGCAGCATATTCTCCCGGACACGGTCGAAAATAACGATGGTATCGTTTATGGAATAACCGATAATGGTCAGGAGAGCGGCCACAAAGGCGCCGTCCACCTCAATCTGAAAGAGGGAGAAAACACCCGTAACCACCAGGGTATCGTGGATCAGCGCAATGACGGCCGCGATCCCCTGCTTGAATTCAAAGCGGATGCTGATGTAAATAATCATCAGCACCGACGCCACCAGCAGGGCCAGGAGAGCCTTGGTGGTCAGCTCCCGGCCAATGGTGGGTCCGATGGATTCATTGCGCAGCACAGTATACTTCCCCAGGCTGTTCAGGGCGGCCATCAGTTTATCCTGTTCCTCCTGGGTCAGGTGCCTGGTACGAATAAGGTAATCGGAGGTACCGCTTTTTTGAATGCCCCGGCTGAACTCCAGCCCCTGGGCGGATACCACCTGGCGCACCTTTTCCACCGGCACCGGGTTCTCAAAACGCACCTCCAGCAGGTTGCCGCCGGTGAATTCTATACCGAGATTCAATCCCTGAACCATCAGGGAGATCAGGCCGGGTATGATAACCAGCAGGGAAATGATATACCAGATTTTCCTGAGCCTGATGAAATGCATCCTTCAACACCCCCTATGCCCCGTATGCCCTGACATTTCTCACCAGGCCGCTTCCCGCCAGCAGGTGCAGCAGCCAGCGGGTGACGGTAATGGCGGTAAACATGCTGGCCACAATACCTATCCCCAGGGTGATGGCAAAACCCCGCACAGAACCCATGCCGAAGAAGTAGAGCACTACGGCGGCAATGAGGGTGGTGGCGTTGGCATCAAAGATGGCGGTAAATGCCCGCTTGAAGCCGGCATCAATGGCCGAACGCAGGCTCTTCCCCGCCCGCAGCTCTTCCTTCAGGCGCTCAAAGATGATCACGTTGGCATCCACGGCAATACCCAGGGACAACAGGAAGGCGGCAATACCCGGTAGGGTCATGGTCACATTCATGCCCACGTAAATGGCCAGCACAATTAAGGCATAGATCAGCAGGGCAAAGTCGGCCACCAGCCCGGGTACCCGGTAGTACATGATCATGAAGATCAGGATGGCCAGCACACCCACCAGCCCGGCATGCTTGGATTTCTGCAGCGAGTCCGCACCCAGGGCCGGGCCCACCGCCCGCTTCTCCACCACTTCCACCTTGACCGGCAGGGCACCGGAGCGGAGCAAAACGGCAATATTGTGGGCTTCCTCCAGGGACTCATAGCCGGTAATCTGGGCCTTGCCGTTGGGAATGGGTTCCTTGACCACGGGACTCTGTAAAACCTTCCCGTCCAAAATGATAGCAATGGGTTTGCCTACGTTAGCCGCCGTAGCATCGGCAAACTTTTTGGCCCCGGCGGCATTAAAAGTAAGGTCTACTTTTACCTGCCCCGAAGTGGGGTCCTTGGATTCCACGGCATCCTTCAAGTCGGCCCCGGTAACCACCGTTTTCCCATCCATGGTTTTAAATTCCAGGTAGGCCGTCTTCACCAGGTTGCGTACGGCCTCCTCGGGGTCAATCCTGCCCGCAATCTCCACAATCAACCGGTTCCGCCCCTGCTGCTGGATAACCGGCTCCGCCACGCCAAACTGGTCGACCCGGCGCTGGATTACAGCCATCAGCTGCTGCATCGATTCCTGGGTGACCTTCGCTTCGGGGGTGTCCTTAGCTTCCAGGACCACGTGCACCCCGCCCTGCAGGTCGAGGCCCAGGGTGACATCCTTGATCAGGGGCAGGTATTTCCCCAGGTAGGGGATGTTTTTAAAGGCCGGGGTTACGGCAGCCGCCGTAGCCAGGGCTACGAGAATTACCAATCCGGCGAGAATGAGTATTTTGTTCCACTTCAGCTTCATACCAAAACTCCTCTCCTGCTGCTCTAGAGCAATCGGGAACCATTAATAATCAGCTCGAAATTACAGTGCAGGAAATTGGCCGCCCGGCGGCACAGGGTCATCCGGGTCAGGAAGATCTCAAAATATTCCATGACCGGGCAGATGTTTATATCTATGGTCAGGTCCATGGTAATGGTGCGCTTGTCCCTGTCCACCGTGATAAAGGCGTGCTCCACGGCGTAATTTACCCGGTCGTGGATATCAAAGGTGGCGAAATCCTGGTTGCGCACCCGGGAACGGTGGACATCGGATTTATCGGCCACTATCAGGGCGGCCGCCACATTGTTGACCGGCTGTCCGTACTGCTCCTCGTGATTGGCAATGGCCGAAATCACCGTGGCCATCTCGTCGGGGTCCATGCCCATGCTGTTTAATATGGTAAAGGCCAGGACCGCCCCGGAAATACCATGGTCATTCCGGCTGACCACATTGCCAATATCGTGCATGTAGCCCGCAATAGCTGCCAGCTCGGCTTCCCTTTCGGGGTAGCCCAGCCGCTCCAGGATGCTGCGGGCCAGGCTGCTTACCAGGTTCAAATGCCGGTAACTGTGCTCGGTATAACCCAGCACACCCAGATATTCATTGCCCTTGCGAATGAAACTGTCCACCAGGGGATTCTTTTTGATGTCTTCCAGGGTAATCAAAGATTTTCCATCTCCTTAAACATAGAAGCCCTGAAAAAGCCCCGCCTGTTCCGGGAAAGCGGGGCAGGCTGGATTATCCATGGCCTGGTACATTTAACCAGTTTAGCCCCTACGGAGAAAAAGAGTAGGAATGACCTACTCTTCCGGGAAACCGGTTTATTTTTCCTCTTCTTCTTCCCGTGGTCTGACCTGGGCAACGGCATTTTTCAGGATTTCAATCCGCACATTGTCCGCCACCCGGACCACCAGGGAATCTTCCTTTATCTTTACTATGGTGCCATAGATGCCGCCTATGGTTATTATAGGGTCGTTTACCTTCAGGTTGCGGATCATTTCCATGTGCTTTTTCTGCCGCTGCTGCTGGGGACGAATGAGCAGGAAGTAAAGCAGGGCAAACAGGGCAACTATGTAGAGAATGGAAATAAGCTGCTGGTTCATTGATAACCTCCTTTCTCCTGAAGAGTTAATATTCGTGCCGGAAAGGCAATTCCCTTTCCGGGCGAAAGAAAAATTTAATTTTTATTCCAGCGGGCCAGGAATGCTTCCTTAAACTCAAGGAAACTTCCCTCCAGGATGGCCCGCCGGATATTTCTCATCAGTTCGAGAATAAAATGCAGGTTGTGCAGGGTGGTCAGGCGTATGCCCAGGACCTCGTTGGCTTTGAGAAGGTGGCGGATGTAGGCCCTGGTAAAGTGCCGGCAGGCATAGCAGCCGCACTCCGGATCCAGGGGACGGAAATCCCGGGCGTAGGCGGCATTGCGCACCACCAGCTTCCCGTCGCGGGTAAAGACAGTCCCGTTGCGGGCAATGCGGGTGGGCAAAACGCAGTCAAACATATCCACTCCCCGGGCCACGCCCTCCAGCAGGCAGTCGGGTGAACCCACACCCATCAAATAACGGGGCTTGTGAGGGGGCAGGAGGGGTACGGTATAATCCAGGACCTCGTACATAACCTCCTTGGGTTCGCCCACACTGAGCCCCCCGATACCATAGCCGGGAAAATCCAGGGCCAGCAAATCCTTCACGCTTTTTTCCCGCAGGTCCCGGTGCACCCCTCCCTGGATAATGCCAAACAGGGCCTGATCTTCCCGCCGGCTGGCCTCCCGGCAGCGCAGGGCCCAGCGGCTGGTCCTCTCCGTGGCTTCCCGGGCTTCCTCGTAGCTACAGGGGTAGGGGGCACACTGATCAAAGGCCATGGCAATGTCCGAACCCAGGGCCTCCTGCACGGCCACCGCCTTTTCCGGGCTGAAAAAGTGCTCGCTGCCGTCTATGTGGGAGCGGAACCAGACCCCGTTATCCTCGATGCGGCACAGGGAGGCCAGGCTGAAAACCTGAAAGCCGCCGCTGTCGGTGAGGATGGGACCGTTCCACCCCATAAAACGGTGCAGTCCTCCCGCCTCCCTGATCAGGTCGGCACCGGGGCGCAGGTACAGGTGGTAGGTATTGCTCAGGATCAATCTGGCCCCCAGTTCCTCCACCTCCCGGGGGGTCATGGTTTTTACCGTGGCCTGGGTGCCCACGGGCATAAATACCGGCGTTTCCACATCCCCCCGCAGGGTGTGCAGGACCCCGGCCCGGGCCATGGTACGATTATCTTCCTGGATGATGGAAAAACTGACTGTCACGCTTCCTCAACCTCTTCAATACCCAAACCGGAATAGGAAATATACCTGATTTTAAAACCAGCCTGTTTAGATAATCAACATTGCATCCCCGAAGCTGAAGAAACGGTAGCGCATTTCCACCGCCGTGCGGTAGGCGTGTAAAATCTTTTCCCGCCCGGCAAAGGCGCTGACCATCATCAACAGGGTCGACCGGGGCAGGTGAAAGTTGGTCACCAGGGCGTCCACCGCCTTAAAACGGTAACCCGGGTAAATGAAAATATCCGTCCACCCGGCTCCGGCCCGGACCTGCCCGTCCTCGCCGGCCACGGTTTCCAGGCAGCGGGTGGTGGTGGTACCCACGGCCACCACCCGCCCGCCGCGGGCCCGGGCTGCGTTTATGGTCCGGGCCGCCTCCTCAGTGACCTCGTAATACTCGGCATGCATGTGGTGCCTGGTAATGTCCTCAACCCTCACCGGACGGAAGGTACCCAGCCCCACGTGCAGCAGCACCCGGACCAGCTGTACACCCCTGGCTTCAATTTTGTCCAGCAACTCCCTGGTAAAATGCAGCCCGGCAGTGGGAGCCGCGGCGGACCCCTCCTGCCGGGCATAAACCGTCTGATAACGCTCGGGATCGTCCGGATACTTTTTTATATACGGGGGCAGGGGCATCCTGCCCAGCCGGGCCAGTACCTCCGCAAAGGGAAGCGCTGAGCTGAAGGATATGATCCGGCCGCCCGCCGCGGTCACGTCTTCAATCAACCCCTCCGCCAGTCCTTCTCCAAAGATCAGGCGCACACCCGGCTTCAGGCGCCGCCCCGGCCGCACCAGCGCTTCCCAGCGCCGTTCCTCCAGCGGCCTGAGAAGCAGAACTTCTACTTCCGCCCCTCCCTGCGCCCTGCGGCCCATCAACCGGGCCGGAATAACCCGCGTCTCGTTAATTACCAGTACATCGGGAGGCGAAAGGTATTCCACGATATCTTTAAACAGGCGGTGCTCCATACGGCCGTCCTGCCGGAACAGCACCATCAACCGGGATTCATCCCGGCGGGGGGCCGGATCCTGGGCGATGAGCTCGGGAGGTAACTCGTAGTCAAAGTCGCTTAACTGCAGGCCCAAAAGACCATCCCCCATTTTATTTACCATAATTGGAAACTATCTGTATGCCTGAATAATAGTATTTCAAGATTTCCTGGTAAGTATAACCCCGGGAGGCCATGCCCAGGGCCCCGTACTGGGACATGCCCAGCCCGTGGCCCCAGCCGTTGCCCACGAAGGTAACCCTCTCCAGGCGCGGCTGCTGCCCGTCCTGCCCGTCCCCGGCAGGCGGCAACATAACCTTTTCCATGGAGAAGCTGGCACTCTTCAAGCCCAGGGCGCGGCGCACTTCGTCGGCCTTTCCTTTAAGGGGGTCCCGGCCAATTTCAATGGTTATGGGCTGACCCTCCGGGTCCAGACCGCTTACCGCAAGGGCCTTCACCCGCTGCCCGGTGGAGGTACGCTCCAGCTCCACCAGGTCGTATATTTCGCTGAACCGGTATCCCGCCGCGGCCAGCTGCTCCTTGAGCTGATCGGCGGTACAGGTCTTGCTCCAGCCGTAGTGGGTGTTCTGCGGATTCTTATCGAAGGGATCCGGCCGGGCCCGCAGGTAATCCACCGGGCTTCTCCAGACGTCCTCGCTGTTTTCGGTGTACCCGCCGCTGGAGCTGTGGAAATAAGCACTGATGGGCCGGCCGCCGTACGTGGCCACAATTCCCCTGGTTTCATCCACCGCCCTGGTGGTGGCGGGATTTTCTACATCATAACCGCGGTATACCTGGCTTGACTGGGTGGCCAGCACGTCGAAACCCTGGCTGGCGTAGCCGCCCTTCTGGGCCAGGACGTAACTGCGGGCGGCCACCGCCTGGGCTTTCAAAGCCTCGGCGGGCCAGTAGGCGGGCATTTCCGCCGGTACCACCCCGTAAAGGTATTCTTCAACGGGTAACTGGTTAACTACCGTGATACCCGCGTTATCAAGACGGAACTCCATATCACCCCTGTAACGCCGGGCCTGCTCCCCCTGGTAGAGGGTAACCAGCCCCGTTCCCCGGGCGGGGGCAAGTTTTTTCACCTGCCCGCCGGCACCCAGCACGTGGACACCCGCCAGGTTATCGGGCAGGGCCTTCCTGCCGCCCGCCCCTTCCGCGTACAACCCGCTTTCCCGCTCCACCTGCAGGCCGGTACCGGAAAGGACGTCCACTTTTACTCCCCGGCCCACTACCTTAAGGGGTCCTTCAAAGCTGCCCATGAGCCGGCCATCCCTGTACAGTTCCAGCCCCTCCGGGGAGTGGCGCACTTCCCAGCGCTGGCCGGGCTCAATCCCGGAAACAACCCGGCCCGTATACTCATCAACCAGTTGATAATCCCCTGTAGCTGAAAAGGCCACCTGGCTGGCCTTCTGAACCAGGCCGACCCTCACCTCTTGTTCCACCTCTGCATCCCCCGCAGCCGACCAGGCGGGGTAACCCGGCAGGGCCAGCAACATCACCAGAAGAATAACCAGACCCAGTTTTTTTCTGAACACCAAACAATAACCTCCTGGATGTAAATTCTCCACCATCCAGGTAGGTTCGACATATCTTCCCACTTTCCTGCCATTTATGGAATTACCGGCGGAAAATCAGGTTTAAAATCAGTGTGAGCAGAAGGCTCAAAACAATGGAGGTCACGATGGGAAAGTAAAAGGTAAAGTTACCCTTCTGGATCAGGATATCTCCCGGGAGGCGGCCCAGGTGAAAAAGCCTTTCCGATAACATGAGCAGGCCGCCGATAACCACAAGGAAAACGCCCATGAGGGCGATCATCTTGCCCAGCCCGTACATCATTTCCCCTCACCTGTATCCTTTTTTTTCACGGGGCGGTAGTAACGCTCCTTTTCACTGTATATGCACCCGCAGTACTGCTGGCGATACATACCCAGTTCCTTGGAACGGGCCACCGCTTCTTTAAACCCCGGACGGAAATCCACGTAGTAAAAGGGCACGCCCGACTCCTCGCCCGCGTTCTCCCCTATTTCCCGGATCAGGTCGTGCTTTTGAAAGGGGCTGACCAGAAGGGTGGTGGTAAAGGCATCGAATCCACCCCGCCTGGCCACCCTGGCCGCCTGGCGCAGGCGGAAAGCATAGCAGAACTGGCAGCGCCGGGCTTCCCGGTGAACCACCATCTGCAGAAATTGCTCCAGGGGGTATTCATCGCTGAAAATTACGGGCAGATCCTGCTCCCGGGCGTATTTCTCCAGCGTTTCCCGGCGCCTCTGCCACTCGGTGTAGGGATGGATATTGGGATTGAAGAAGTACCCGTAGACCGTATGCCCCTCCCGGCGCAGGTAATCCAGAGGGTAAATGGTGCAGGGACCGCAGCAGATATGCATTAGAATTTTCACCGGACACCACCTTCTACCACAGGCTGATTTGAACGGGGTCCTGTTTCAAAGGCAGGCCGAGATGCCTGTAAGCCGCGGGTGTGGCCACCCGGCCCCGGGGCGTACGGGCCAGGAGCCCCATCTGCAGCAGGTAGGGCTCGAAAACGTCTTCCAGGGTGCCCGCTTCTTCACCCGCGGCCGCCGCCAGGGTCTCCAGGCCTACGGGCCCGCCGTTGAACTTCTCTATAATTATTTGCAGCAGGCGGCGGTCAGTATGATCCAGGCCCAGGGGATCAACTTCCAGGAACTGCAGCGCCCTGACGGCCACCGCCCGGGTAATCATGCCACCGGCACGTACCTGGGCATAATCCCGCACCCGCCTTAACAGGCGGTTGGCCACCCGCGGTGTCCCCCGGGAGCGCCGGGCAATTTCCACCGCCCCCTCCCTTTCCACAGGAATGCCCAGGATGCGGGCCGAACGGGAAATAATCTGGACCAGCTCATCAACACCGTAATACTCCAGCCGGCAGATCACGCCAAAGCGGTCCCGCAGGGGGGAGGTGAGCAACCCGGCCCGCGTGGTGGCGCCAATCAGGGTAAACCGGGGCAGATCCAGGCGCAGGGAACGGGCCCCCGGCCCTTTACCGATGACAATATCCAGGGCAAAGTCCTCCATGGCCGGGTAAAGGATCTCCTCCACCGGGCGGCTCAGGCGGTGAATCTCGTCAATGAACAACACATCACCCTGAGTGAGGTTGGTCAGGATGGCCGCCAGGTCGCCGGGACGTTCAACGGCCGGACCGGAAGTAATCCGGATCCCTACCCCCAGCTCGCTGGCGATGATGCCGGCAAGAGTGGTTTTACCCAGGCCGGGCGGGCCGAATAACAGGACGTGGTCCAGCACTTCCCCCCGCTCCCTGGCCGCGCTAATAAAAATGGACAGGCTCTCCTTTATTTTCTCCTGGCCGATAAAATCCTGCAGCCGCCGCGGCCGCAGGGTATGCTCGCCCTCTCCATCTTCCGGCCGAAAAGCGGCGGAAAGCAGCCTCTCTTCCAAGGAAAAACACCCCCCTTACCGGTCACGCATTTTTTTGCCGGCCCAGCCACTGCAGGGCCAACCGCAGCAAATCTTCCACAGAGCCGGGGGCAGCCTGCCGGCTGACCTGCCGTACAGCCCGGCGGGCCTCCACCTGGCTGTAACCCAGGGACACCAGGGCAGCGGCGGCTTCCTCCTCACCCCCCGGCGGCAAAGCCGTTTCGTCGCTACCACTCCCGGTGCCGGCTTCGAGCTCCAGGCCGGCCAGCTTGTCCTTCAACTCCAGAATAATCCGCCGGGCTGTTTTTTTACCTATCCCCGGAACGGCTGTAAGGATGTTTTCGTTTTCTTCCAGCACAGCCCGGCGCAGGGTGACGGGGCTTACCGCAGAAAGAATGGCCAGGGCCGCCCGGGGTCCCACCCCGGCCACATTCAGCAGGCTGCGAAAGGCTTCCAGCTCCATCCGGCTGGAAAAACCAAAAAGGGCCGGCCCATCTTCCCGCCAGACCAGGTGGGTGTATAACTGCACCGGCTGCCCCTTTGGCGGCAAAAGGCTTACCATGGATAGAGGTACCCGCACCAGGTACCCCACCCCATGAACATCCAGGATGATACCATCTTCCTGTACCTCCAGAAGATGGCCCTTAAGAAAAGCAATCATCCCCGGGTTTCCCCCCTTATCCTGGCTGCTGACTGGAGGTAATGGGCATGACAGATGGCCACCGCCAGGGCATCGGCCACATCATCGGGACGGGGGACTTCCGGCAGGCCCAGAAGAGCCCGCACCATGTACTGGACCTGCTCCTTGGCCGCCCGGCCGTAACCAACCACGGCCTGCTTGACCTGCAGGGGGGTATACTCGGCCACCGCCAGGCCAGCATTTACGGCCGCCAGGATAGCCACTCCCCTGGCCTGCCCCACAGCCAGGGCTGTGCGTACATTTTTTTGAAAAAAAAGTTCTTCCACGGCAAACTGCCGGGGCCGGTAGTGCCTGAGCACCATTTCCAGCTGCCGGTATAGATGCTGCAGCCGGGAAGGCATGGACATGGTGGGCTGTGTGGTGATGCAGTCGTAGGCCACCACCGACAGCCGGTTTCCTTCCAGATCGATGATGCCGTAACCGGTTATGGCTGTACCCGGATCAATGCCAATAACCCGCATAAAAACCTCTCCCTGATTAAAAGTTCCACAAGACCTGTCCGGGCTCCTGCCATAAATTAAAAATCAAGCCCGGGGATTGTCCCCGGACTCAGTCAGCTCATCCAGGTTCTCCAGCATGGCATTAACCGCCTGTTCGGAAGGAAACTCCAGTTCTGAACGCAGGATGGCCTGTGTTTCCGGATCCTGCCGTTTAAAATCACCCGCTTTATGCAATTTCAACTGCAAATCGGGGTGCAGAACCGTTACCGGTATGTTTCTTTCCACCCGGAGCAGTTTCTGATCGTAGCCGAGCGGCCCCTGGAATACGGCCAGGTAACCCTCGTGAATACCCAGGTGCCGGTAATTCCTGTGCTCCGGGCAAAAATCTTCAACCCGCTGCTTAAACACCAGGGTTCTGCCCCGCTCTTCCATGCTCCAGCCCTCCGCAGGCGGGTAACGCTTTGCCAGTTCCTCCCTGTCCAGCCCCAGGAGCTCCCGGGGAGCACGGCCCAAAAAGACGACCTGGGTGTCGCCGCAAAGGTACTCCCTTTCCTCCTGGACAAAAGTATCCCTCTGCACCGGCAGGAGGGACCGGTCGCCGGAATTACCAAAGACGGCCAGGCCGGGTTTTATGGAGGGTTCCCCCAGCATGTTCAGCCCCGCATATATGCCCAGGGCCACCCCCAGCATTACCAGCAGGCCGGCAAAGGCGTACAATAACCTTTTCAGCATGGTTCCGGACACTCCTTTATCCGACTAGCTTTTCACCTGTTATATTATTGCCACATTTTGCCGGAACCATACCCGTCAATTTAAAGGGGGCAGCGGCTTCCCACTGCCCCACGGGCAAAACTAAAGTTAATTCTCCAGCTCAAAATTAGCATATACTTCCTGCACGTCATCGTGATCTTCCAGGGCTTCTATTAAACGCATCATCTGCTCCGCTTCCTGACCGGTGAGCCTGACCGTACTCCGGGGCACCATGGTTACCTGCGCCTCGGCTATGGGAACACCTTTTTCCTCCAGAGCCTGCCGCACCCTGTCGAAATCCTCGGGAGCGGTAATGATCTCAAACTCATCCTCTTCAGTTTTCATATCTTCAGCGCCGGCTTCTAACGCGGCCAGCATCAATTCATCCTCATCCAGGCCGTCTTTTTCCACCACGATAACGCCTTTTTTAGTAAACATCCAGGAAACACAGCCCGCTTCACCCAGATTACCACCGTGGCGGGAGAACAGGTGCCGGATCTCCCCGGCGGTGCGGTTACGGTTATCGGTCATGATCTCCAGCATCACCGCTACCCCACCTGGCCCGTACCCTTCATAAACCAGCTCCTCGTAAGCAGTCCCGCCCAGTTCACCGGTCCCTTTCTGGATAGCCCGCTGAATATTTTCATTGGGTATGTTGGCTTCTTTAGCCCGCTGTATGGCTGCCTTCAACCTGGGGTTGGCCTCCGGATCACCGCCTCTCAGGCGGGCTGCCACGATAATTTCCCTGGAGAGGCGGGTAAACAGCTTGCCTCTCTGGGCATCTACTCTGGCCTTTTTCCTCTTGATGGTTGACCACTTGGAATGGCCGGCCATACCATACCCCCCTCTCTAATTCCCTTCCCGGAAATTTAATTAAAAAGGCGGTATAGCAGGTAGCTGTTTTTTATGGGCATTTTTCGTCGCCAGGGTTTTAACTACCTCCATTACCCGCTGGTCGGCTTTTCCGGTAAGAATGAATTCATCCAGTTCCCGGTACGAGATTCCCATCTCCGCCTCATCATTTTGCCCGGACCACAAGCCGGCAGACGGGGGTTTCTCAATAATCCGGCGCGGTATACCCAGGTGTTCCGCCAGCTCATAAACCTGCCGCTTGACAAGATTGCCAAGGGGCAGGAGATCGACCCCGCCATCACCATGTTTGGTGAAGTAACCGACGGTAAGCTCGCTGCGGTTACCCGTTCCGGCAACCAGGTATTTAAGCCGGGAAGCATAAAAATAAAGGGTAATCATCCGCAGCCTGGGCTTAATGTTGGCAATGGAAAGCTCCCTATCCTGCACATGCTTTTCATCGCCGGTCAGCAGGCGAACCATGATGGTAAAAGGTTCATCAAGCACAATTTCTTTAAACGGGATAGCAAAAGTTTCGGCCACCAGCCTGGCGTCCTCAGCATCCTGGGGATTGCTGTAGCAGGGCATGATTACACCCAGCACATCATCAGGACAGGCCTGCTTGCACAAGACTGCCGTAACGGCGGAATCTATGCCACCGCTCAAACCCACTACATAACCCCGGGCACCCCTCGCTGCGGCCTGCTCTTTAAGCCATTCAACCAACCTTTGCGCGAGCAGATGCACAATCTGACCCCCCTGTACTAAAGGTCCTGTTTTTTATCTTAACATGCTGGTATGGATAAGGCAATTGTCCAGGAGACCCGGCCGCCCGGCAAACGGGTGCCCTCAACATGAAATACCCCCGGCTGATGAACCGGGGGTTAAGAAAAGTTTTCCGGCAGCGACCTACTCTCCCGGGGGTAGGCCCCCAAGTACCATCGGCCCTGGAGGGCTTAACTTCCGTGTTCGGGATGGGAACGGGTGTTTCCCCTCCGGTATAGCCACCGGAAAACCTGTATATTCCCTCAAAACTTCACAGTGAGAACCCGCAGGTATATGAGGTCAAGGCCTCGACCTATTAGTACCGGTCCGCTCAACCGGTTACCCGGCTTACACGCCCGGCCTATCTACCTGGTAGTCTTCCAGGGGTCTTACCCCGGCACCCGGTGAGCGCCGGGTGGGAAACCTTATCTTGAGGAG
>NZ_FQUW01000023.1 GCF_900129285.1 Desulfofundulus australicus DSM 11792 | reverse complement strand
ACCTACCTGAAGCTGAACCGCGAGGAAGAAGAACAACTTTACCGTGAATTGGGTAAAATGGACAAAAAGGAGGTTGACGCCATTATGCAAATAACCACCAGCTGGCATGAAAAAGGCCGTGCGGAAGGCCGTGTGGAAGGGCGTGTGGAGAAAGCGCGGGAAATCATTTGTAAATATCTGTCCCGTAAGTTTGGGGATAAGTCGGCCGGCTTGAAGCAAAAGGTCGAGCGGATGACCGATTTAGAAACGCTGGACTATATCCTGGAGCAGCTGTTTGCCGCCAGCACCCTGGAAGAAGCTCGGGTCATCATCAATAACGGCGTTAAAGGAGATAAACTGCCTTAAGAAATATTAGTGGGGGGGCTTCCCCATATTTGGCCCTGGACCGTGACCATAAATGGGGATTATTCAGTGACCAATAATGCCCCTTTTTAGGAAAACGACAGAGCCGGATTTTTATTGGACACGGACTTTTTGATTGATTTAATATCCTGTGTTCTAAAAAAATGCCGGACTCTTGGAGACGCATGCTTCGCACCTGTTAAGTTCCTTAAAATTTAATATTTTCATATCGAGGAATGCTGGCAAGCTTCTCATGATTTTTGCGTTTTTACCCCACAAATCATTGCCCGCCTTACGGAAAAATGTTACAATAATGCCGCGAAAGAGCCAGTCAGGGTCTTTCCCCGCAAGCATCCAGGGGGGTGAAATCGATGAAGGCGGCACTTGCAGAGACCGCCGCTGCCGGCGAAAAAAATACACCTTCCCCACGTTGAGAATCAGTAACCCGCTGGAACCAACCGGAGACTGAGATCAGAAGCGGACTCTCTCCCCCCGTATTCTGTGTTCGTGCCCTTAAAAAACGCCGGACTCCTGGAGACGCCGCTGGCCGCGGCGGAGCTTGCGGTTTCCGGGTGGTGATTGGTAACGCTGGGGATATGACTGAACCAGTAAAAGGTGGTCGGCATGTGTGGAGTACCGAAGCAATTATTAGCCCGGCTTGTCCTTGGGCTGCTTATCTTTCATCTAATCGTTCCTTCTCCCGCCCGGGCCGCCCAGGGTCTGACCGTCTATTCCCCGGCCGAACAGAAGGGGAAACCGGCGCAGTTTATCTGGCAGTTGTCCGGGGTGGGCCGCCTTTCGGGGGACATAATGGTTGGCCCCAACGGCCTTTTATACCTCCCCGTAGGCAACAAACTGGCGGCGGTGGACACCCGGGGGCGGGTGGTCTGGGAGGCGGCCGGTCCGGCGGGGGGAAGGATGGGCCGGCCGGTTTTCGGTCCCGCCGGTTCTATTTTTTTACCGGGGAGTACCGTGGTGCAGGAAATAAAAATTAACGGGGCGGCAGGATGGAGTTTCAGTGCCTTCCAGGGTTCCACGGCACCCGGGCCTGCCTGGTTGTCTTCAGGTCCGCGGGGTTACCTTTACCTGCCCCTGCCTGCAGCATTGTACGCCGTGGACACCATTGGCCGGTATAAATGGGCGTTGTTACACTGGGATGCCGGCGATCTGTACCGGGCCGTCCCCCTTAAAGACCGGGCAATTGACGGTTGTGCCGGCGACGAGCGGGCGGTATACGTGGTTTGCAGCCGCAGGCAGGCTGGATCGACCCTGCTGGCTGTGGACGGTGCCGGGAAAATCCTCTGGCGTTACTGGCTGGGAGAGATAAAGGAGGTCCACCTGGTTCCGGGAGGCGACGGCGTTCTCTATGCAACGGTTAATCCGTCGAAACTCGACAGGTTGAATAAAGGGAAGGTATATGCTTTCCGGCCGGAGGACAGCGGCCGGCCCGCCTGGAGCCAGACCATACCCTTCGACGACCTGACCGCTCCGGTTCTTTCCCCGGATAAAACCCTTTATTTCACTGCCGGGGGACGTATTTATGCCCTGGATGCGCAAACCGGGCAGCAAAAATGGTATCAGCCGCTCTTGAATCTGATTTCAGCCCCGGCGGTGGACGGCAGGCGGAACAGGATTTATGCCGGAACTTCCGACAAACGCCTGCTGGCGGTCAATACCGAAGGGCGGTTGATCTGGGACCTGGATCTGGACGGGGCCGTCAGCAGGCCGCCGCTTGTGGGCCCGGACGGTTACCTGTACGTAGTCACAGACAAAGGGAGCTTGTACAAAATACTGGATACCGGCAATCCCTAGTTACGCAAATCCAAGATGCAAAAGAATTGCCCGGCGCACCAGTTTCTGAACTTTGCCGTCGGTGAGCACGCCGCATTGCTCCGCCAATCTTTCTTTGGCAAACAAATTGCAGGATAAAAACCGGGGTTGGGACGGCATAAGCGGCGCATGCCCCGCCATTAAGCAGGAGATTGTAAGGCCTACTTCGTTATGTTATACTTAATGTAATACAGGGCAGGAGTGTGATGTAAATGACCACTGGAAATTCTAAAATCACAGCCGTAAGGTTGCCTTTGGGGATCGTCCAGAAAATTGACGCCCTGGTGGGTAAAGGGAATCGCTCCCGGTTTATAGCCGCGGCCATCGAAAAAGAGCTCAAACGCAAAGCGCGTCTTGCCCATATCGCGGGTGCGGAAGGTTTTATCGCCGACGATTTAGACACCCTGGCTTTTGTTAACCGCTTAAGGGCTGCAGACGAAAGGAGAAAATAATGATTTCGGAAAATGACAGAGCGGGATTTTTATTGGATACGGACTTTTTAATTGATTTAAACCGGGGCCGGCGGAATAATTTAAGGGTCAGGGCAGAAAAGCTGCTCCTCGAGATTAACCAGGAAGATCTCTTTATTTCCAGCGTTGTGGTCACAGAATTTATGACGGGTGTACCGCAGCCGGTGCAGGAGCAGGTGGAGAAAATGCTGCGGGAACTTTACTTTTACCTTACTCCCACTTTCGAAGAGGCGGCTTTGGCCGGACGGTTGAGGCAGGAGTGGCTTTCCAGGGGTTATACCCTGGCCATCGCGGATGTGACCAACGCTGCCCTGGCCATTTCCAGGAACCTGGTCCTGGTTACCAGAAACCTTTCCCACTACCCCTTCGAACAATTAGTAATTAAAGGCTGGTAAAATAGTTTAGTTTCTATGGGTATACGTGGTTTGCAGCTTTATTTCACTGCCGGGGGACGTATTTATGCCCTGGATGCGCAAACCGGGCAGGAAAAATGGTACCAGCCGCTCTTGAATCTGGTTTCAGCCCCGGCGGTGGACGGCAGGCGGAACAGGATTTATGCCGGAACTTCCGACAAACGCCTGCTGGCGGTCGGCACCGGAGGGCGGTTGATCTGGGACCTGGATCTGGACGGGGCTGTCGACAGGCCGCCGCTTGTGGGCCCGGACGGTTACCTGTACGCAGTCACAGACAAAGGGAGTTTGTACAAAATACTGGATGCCGGCAATTCCTGGCGCCGTTCAAGTAGGTGTTCCTGATATGAGGCGATTTCATCTCCAGTTTGTCCTGCTGATGGCGGGAATGATTGCAGGGATTATGTTCATTTTGCCTCCCCGGGTGGCAGCGGGGGAGTCGGCCGGAACAGAATGGTTTAAGGATATACGGAACCACTGGGCCAGAAGCCATATCCTGCGCCTGGCCGCCCTGGATCTGGTCCGGGGTTATCCCGATGCCACCTACCGGCCCCAGCGCCCCCTCACCCGGCTGGAGCTGGTGGCCCTGGTGATGCGGGTGGGCGATTTCGAAAAGGCCGCGGCAGAGGCGGCCCGCCGGGGAACCCGGAGGCACACCGTTGAGGCTGCCGGCACGCCTTCGCCTGCTGGAAGCCCTATCCCCCGCGTTCCCTGGGGCCAGGATTCCTTTACCCTGGCAGTAAAAAAGGAATTTTTGCCCCCGGAGTGGGTGGCATCCTTTAATCCGGATAAACCGGTAACCCGGGCCGAAGTGGCCGCTTTACTGGCCCGGAGTTTTTACCTGGCCGTACCGGAAGAGGGAGACACTTCCGGCAGTGCCCCTTCCACCGGTGACTTTCCCGACATCGACCGGGCACCCGCCCTGTACCAACCCTACATCCGGGCCGTGGCTGCAGCCGGGATCATGTCCGGGTATTCCGATGGCACTTTCCGTCCCGCCCACATATTGAACCGCGCTGAAATGGCGGTCATTCTTTCCAGCCTGCTGGACCGCAACTGGGTTAAAGTGCCGGCGGGCCGTCGGCTGGAGGGTTGGGTTTCCAGTGTGCGTATGGACCCGAAAGGCCTGGAACTGGAGCTCACCTCCCTGGCCGGGGTGCAGAAGTTGCGGGTAAGTCCAGATTATCATTGCTTCGCCGGCGGCAGGGAATGCACGCTGCTCCAGGCCGGCAACCACCGGGTGGAAGTTATCCTGGACGGCCGCCGGCAGGTGCGCTGGGTCAACCTGCTGGAGGAACGGAAGACAGCAGGTAATACAGAGAAAGTAACCGGTTCGGTGAAGTCCGTAGTCCTGGGTGAAGATAACCTGCTGGTATTGAACGATTTGAACTGCGAGGATCGCATTTTTTCTCTGGCCTGGGATGCGGTGCTGGTGGGGAAAAGGGCCAAACAGGATTTCCGCTCCCTCAAACCGGGCGTCTTCGTGGAAGTGGAGCTTGACGGCGGCCAGGTAAAGCGGGTTACCCTGCTCGAGGTAAAAAAGATCTCGGGTACCGTAGGTACACTCACCGGCAAAACGCTGGGGCTGCTGGGCAGGTCCAGCCAGAAGGGCAACCCGGATCGCTTCGATTACTGGGACCGGGCCAGGATAGTGGACAGGGAAGACCGGCGTGCCGGGGGCGTTATGCGGGGAGACCGGGTGGAAATTACCTACCTCGATCCCATCCCTGGGGAGATTCAGGACGAACGGGTGCTGCAAATTAAGATAACCTCCCGTCCCGGCCTGAAAAAACAAACGGGCAAACTGCAGGCCATCAAAACAACTGGAGGGACTTACCGCATTGTTCTGGAAAAGGACAGGGAGTATGATGTGGACCCCGCGGTGAGGGTAACTGATCCCTCGGGCAACAGAATTGCCTTTTCCGACCTGGACCGGTACATCAAATCCCGGATTGAGCTGTGGCTGGATGGAGCCGGCGTGGTTATGGAGATCCGGATTGCAGGTGAATAGCATACTTCGCACCTGTGATGCTGGAAAAGGGAGAGGTGGCGAAAGCCCGTCAGTATTTGGCCAGAATCGATGATCCGGAATTTGAAAAGGAGCATGCCGAAAAGCTTGAAGCTCTGGAAAGGGAAATAGAGCGTAAGGAAAATGCTGTTCTCCTGTCGGAAATGCCGGAAATGATTATGCGGGCGTATGAGGAAGATGAGCGCCGGAAAATAGAAGAGAAACCTCTGCCCGTGGACGCTCCCCTCTCCCGGGAGTTGAAAAACATGCCCGCCCACTGGCTGGAGGGTGCCTGCATATATTACGGCTTCGAGCCCGCGCGGCAGCGCCGGCAGCGGGAAGAGCAACTGCGGCAATTTCTTTCCCGACGCGATAACCTGGAAAAGGCGGTGGGGGAACTGGAAGAGGAGGAAAGAGAGCTTTTAAAATACCTTTTGCAGCGGGGCGGCTGGAGCCGGTTGAATGCTGTTACCCATAACATTTACGCCACCGGAGGCAATTACGCCCACTCTTATTACTCCTTCAAAAACATGTCCCTGACCATGCCAGCGAACAGGCGCAAGTCATCGAGATTATTTCGTAAAATCCCATACAGGATTTCGGGGTCGATTCTGGCGTAATCGTGAACGATAACGTTACAAAATTGCGCCATTTTTTTTAAGTTCTCCAGCCTGGCAGGGGGAAGAAACCCCGCTTCCGTAAGAACAACCATGATGTCTTTATAGTCCTGGGGCTCGCGAAGCTGAGAGTCGGCAATAATATGGTTGCCGATATCCAGGCAGGCTTCAACAGCCAGGTGAAGGGTTCGCTCAATGTATCGCCTGATTATTTTGTTTTGTTTCAATTCCTTTAAGCTTACCTGCTGCTGAAGACAATTCACCCCCTCCGGTTGTCAGCGGGGCTATCCTGACAGCCAGCCGTTACAGAATTGCTCCTATTTTCGGCAGGAATCGCCGGCCCCCTGCCGAATTATGACCGGAAGGGAAAGCCAGCCGTGGAGAACATTTTAAACATCCCGTACGCTGCTGGAAACGAGGTGAACTAGCACACTGACCGACGGAGGACGGATCGCCCGGGCCACGGTGCTGGTCATGGGCGCCACCATTTTGAGCAAAATCATGGGCTTCGGCCGGGAAGCGGTCCTGGCGGCGGCCTTCGGCGCCAGCGCGGCCACCGATGCTTATCTGGTGGCCATGATCATCCCGGTTCTTCTCTTCGGCCTGGTGGGCACCACCATTACAACGGTGGGCATTCCTTTTTTCAGCGAGTACCTGCACCGGGCGGAGAAAAGGCCCGAGCTGCCGGAACTGATCTGGACCTGCTTCCATGCCGTCACCGGTATCCTGCTGGTCGTCGCCCTGCTGGGAATACCGGCGGCTCCCTGGCTGGTGGTCATCCTGGCCCCGGGGTTCGGCCCGGAGCAGGCGGAGCTTACCACCCGGCTGGTGCGGGTGCTGCTGCCCATGGTGGTGATCATGGGTATGGTGGGCTGGGCCCAGGGGGTGCTCAACGCCCACCAGCACTTTGCCGCCCCGGCCTTCATGGGCATCCCTTACAACATCATCATGATCACAGGCATCCTTTTAGCCGGGGCTTACGGGGGTATTGCCGGTGTGGCCTGGGCCACGGTGCTGGCCACGGCCAGCCAGTTTTTCATCCAGGTGCCGGCCCTCTACCGGCGGGGCATCACCTACCGCCCGGTCTTCAACCGTCGCCACCCGGCCTTGAAAAAAATGCTCTGGCTGGCCGGGCCGGTGCTGATCGGGGTGGGGGCAAACCAGCTGAACGTAATTGTGGACCGCATGCTGGCTTCCGGCCTGGCCGAGGGCAGTATTTCTGCCCTGAATTACGCCCAGCGGGTTTTGAACCTGCCCCAGGGTCTTTTTGCCGTCCCCCTGATTACCGTCCTCTACCCCGCTTTGACCGAGCGCAGGGCTTTAGAGGATGCCGCCGGGTTCCGGGCCGGATTGGTCCGGGGCCTGCGGGTGCTGGCCTTTGTGCTGGTTCCCCTGACGGTGGGCATGATGGTTCTCCGGGAAGACCTGGTGCGGTTTATCTTCCAGCGGGGCGCCTTTGACAGCCGGGACGCCGCCATGACGGCCGTGGCCCTTTTCTTTTACACTCCCGGCCTGCTTTTTTTGATGTGGCGGGAGTTCCTCAACCGGGCCTTTTACGCCCTGCAGGATACCTGGACTCCCATGACCACCGGCCTGGCGGCTGTAGCCGTGAACATTGCCCTGAACCTGATCCTGGTCCGGTACCTGGGCCTGGCCGGGCTGGCCCTGGCCACTTCCGCTGCCGCCGGGGTGGGCTGCCTTCTTTTGTTCTGGCTGCTCCGCCGCCGGCTGGGACATATCGGCGGCAGGGTCCTGGTGGGGCAGGTGGGGCGTGTTCTGGTGGCCTCCCTGCTGATGGGGCTACTGGTGTGGTGGCTGGACGGGCGGGGCCTGGCTCTGGCGGGCTGGCCGCTGCTGGAAGGGCTGGTGGGGCAATTCATGGGTGACAGCCCGGGCGATTTTGTGCTGCAGGGCCTGCGCCTGGGGGTACTTATCGCTGCCGGGGGGTGTTTTTACTTCCTGAGCTGCTGGCTGCTGCGGGTGGGCGAGGTATACTACGCCCTGGAACTGGCCCGGAACATCCTGTGCCGTTTCCGCCCGGCAGCCAGAGGAAAGGCGTAAGAAGTGCGGTTCCTTCCCTGATGCTGCCATTGGGCCGCAAATCAAGAGGGCGACGGCCGCCCCGCAGTGCCGGGGTTGGCCGCCGCCCTTTATTTTGGCCCTCTAGTTGTTGATTGCAAAGAGGGGGTTGATAACCAGGCCGGTAATCAGCTTGGGGTAGAAGAAGGTGGATTTCTGGGGCATTTTTTCACCGCTGGCGGCTACAGCCGTGACTTCCTCCACCAGGGTGGGATTTAAAAAGAAGGCCAGCTGGTATTCACCTTCATCCACGGCTTTCAGTGCCTCCACCTCTTCCCTGGTGTAGGTAAGGTGGCTTTCTTTGGCCCTCTGTTCGCCACCGATGCCCAGCAGGCGGTCCAGGATCAGGTGATGCAGCACCGAAACGTCCAGCCCCTGCCAGGCGGCGGAATGATCAGCGGGCATCAGGCGGGTTAATGCCCCTTCATCCCGCAGGGTAAGGAAGTACAGCCGCCCGCTGCCGCAGTACAGGCCGAAACAATGGCGGCGGGTGCGGGGGTCGGCCGCGGGCCGGACGTCCCCGGTGAAGCCTCCCCGGGAGGCCAGTTCCCTGATGAAGCCTGTAAAATTGCTGCGGTCGGGAGCCAGGGGGAAGGCATCCACCTGGAAGTGTTCCTGAATCCTGCCCAGGAGTTTATCCACATCCAGGTTGAC
Organism: Desulfofundulus australicus DSM 11792; assembly: GCF_900129285.1. GTDB lineage: Bacteria > Bacillota > Desulfotomaculia > Desulfotomaculales > Desulfovirgulaceae > Desulfofundulus > Desulfofundulus australicus. Next base: position 37,257 of record NZ_FQUW01000023.1, on the reverse strand, counting down.
CACATTGCGCACCAGGCGGTGGGTGGGCAGCACCACCAGGCCGGGGTCGTACAGGTTGACCAGGGTCATCATCACGTAATCGTAAGGCCTTGCGCCTTCCGGGTCGCCTTCTTCCCGCCGCCTTTCCCGGCTGTAAGCCAGGGCAGTTTCGTAACGGTGGTGGCCGTCGGCAATGTAGACGCGCTTGCCGGCCATGGCCTGCTGCACCTGCTCAATAATTGCGGGATTTGAAATTACCCACATCCGGTGACCGTGGCCGTTTTCATCGGTGAACTCCAGATCGGGCCGGCGGTTCCTTTCCCCCCTCAGGAGGCCGTCCACGGTCATTTCCTCATCGGCATAAAGGCCGAAGATGGGACTGAAGTTGGCCCGGCAGGCCCGCATCAAGTCCAGACGGTCGGCCTTGTGCTTGGGCAGGGTTTCTTCATGGGGCAGGATTACGCCCTTCTCGTAGGGTTCCAGCTTCACGGCGCAGAACATCCCGCTGCGCACCAGGCGCCTGCCCCCCACATCGAATTCCTGCTCGTACAGGTAGAGGGACGGTGATTTGTCCGGCACCAGCACGCCTTTTTCCAGCCAGGCGTTAAAATCAGCCGCCGCCCGGGTGTAGCGGTTGTTGTTTTCGTTATCACCGGGGTAAACCTTCCCGTATTCCAGGCGGATGATGTTGTATGGGTGGCGCTGGTAGTAGCCGTCCTGAGCTTTTGCGTCAATGACATCGTAAGGGGGGGTTACCAGATCGGCCAGAGGTCCCACGCCGGGAGCATAGCGCAACCCCCTGAAGGGTTTGATTTGGGCCAATTTTTTCTCACTCCTTGTCTGGCTGTTTTTTTCTCGTCCAGCGGTTGCTGTCCCGCTGCCGGTATTTCTGCATCATGCGGAGAAAGGCATCTTCCAGGTCAATGCCCAGGGAGTTGGCATAGCAAACGATGATGAAAAGCACGTCGGCCAGCTCCAGGGCCAGGTCTCCCGGGGGATCCCCGGGTTTTTTGGGTTTCTGGCCGTATAAATGGTTGACCTCCCGGGCCAGCTCGCCCACCTCTTCGGTCAGGCGGGCCAGCATGGACAGGGGGTGCCAGTAGCCTTCTTCAAACTGGCTGATCCAGCGGTCCACTTCCTGCTGCATTTCCCTGATTTCCACACCAATCTCTCCCACGTTCATATTTTTAAGGCGTTTCGTACAGTGATTTTAACCGGTTCTTACCTCTGCCATTATAACCCGCCGGACTCCAGGTGAAAAGAGCTATTTATGCGGGTTTCATAGGTAAGGGCCATATTATTCAAGAGATGGTCATATTTTCCCCTGCCGGAACATATTGTTTACACAGCAGGAAGGAGGGAAAAGCCTTGGAACCGGCACGCGGCCCGCGCTGGCTGATCTTGCGCCGCAAGTACCTGTTATTTGTTCTGGGCCTGCTTCTTTTCTTACTGGCTCTCTGGGGACTGAGGGGGGGACTGGCTCCCGAGCCGGAAATAGCTCCCGAACAGCTGCTGGCGGAAGCCCTGGAGAAAACGGCCTCCAGCAAAAGTTTTCGCTACCGGGTGGAAGCCAGGCTGGGCGAGGACGGGGTTCTCAGCCGGGTGGAAGGGGAGCGGCAGGCTCCGGATCGCATACATATCAAGGGCACCATGTACAACAGCCCCGTGGAGTTCATCCAGGTGGGGGATACCACCTACATGCGGGATCTGTGGACCCGGAACTGGCTCACCCTGGAGGGAAACCACCTGGCCCAATCGGAGCTGTTTGTGGCCGAATTTAACCCCCTGGGTTTCTTAAAATTTAAAGATGTGGCCGGAGCCCGCTACGGGGGCAGGGAAAAACTGGAGGACAGGCAGATGCTGGTGTTGGAATGCCAGCCCCTTCTGGACAATTCTTACCTGGAATTGAAATACACGGATTTTTACTGCAAGTTATGGATTGATCCCGGGGACCACCGCATTCGCCAGGCTGTCCTGGAGGCCAGGGGGCCGGATAATAAAGCGGGCCTTTCGGTGGGCCTGAAGCTGTGGGATTATGACCGGGAGATGCAGATCAACCCGCCGGTATAATTTTCGACGAATAATTGACGCTGCCCCATTTTTCTTTTATTATAAATTAAGGATTTCTCAGTGAGCGGCACTGCTGCTGCATTTTTTATTTTCAGGAGTGATTTTACTTGCACGGAGATATGGAAAGGGTACTGATTACCGAAGAGGAGATTGCCCGGCGGGTGCGTGAGCTGGGGGAGGAAATTTCCCGGGACTATGCGGGGAAGGAGCTGCTGGTGGTCGGCATTTTGAAGGGCGCCGTCATTTTTATGGCCGACCTGGTGCGCTGTCTGACCATCCCGGTACGCCTGGACTTTATGGCCGTTTCCAGTTACGGTGCCTCCAGCGAGTCTTCAGGGGTGGTGCGCATATTAAAGGACCTGGAGCAGAATATCGAGGGGCTGGACGTGCTGATCGTCGAGGATATTGTCGACACCGGCCTGACGCTGAACTACCTGCGGGAAAACCTGCTCACCCGCGGGCCGGCCAGCCTGAAGATCTGCACTCTCCTGGACAAGCCCAGCCGGCGCAAGGTTGATGTGCAGGTTGATTACAATGGTTTCGTGATCCCCGATGAGTTTGTGGTCGGCTACGGCCTGGATTACGACGGCCGCTACCGCCACCTGCGGGATATTCTGGTTTTAAAACGGGAAGTCTACAGCGGTAAAAAAGAGGGCGATAATTAAACCGGATATTTTTTAAGCTCTGGAACCGGGAGGTTATCCACACCATGTCCATTCAAGACCGGCAGGAGATGGTTATTGTCCTGGACTTCGGGGGGCAGTACAGTCACCTCATTGCCCGCCGCATCCGGGAACTGAGGGTTTTCTGTGAAATGCTTCCCTATAACACGCCTCTTAAAGAAATAACGGGGCACCGGCCCCGGGGAATAATTTTTTCCGGGGGGCCGGCCAGCGTTTACCAGCCGGGAGCACCTGCCGTGGATCCGGCCATATATGATCTGGGCATACCCATCCTGGGCATTTGCTATGGGATGCAATTGATGACCAGGCAGCTGGGAGGGGTCGTCACCCGGGCCGAACACCACGAGTACGGCAAAACCGACCTGGAGATAATTGACAGCCGGGACCTGTTCTGCGGCCTGGGGCCTGTTGAGCAGTGCTGGATGAGCCACGGCGACCGGGTGGAAGCCCCACCGCCGGGGTTTGAGGTCGTCGCCCGCACAGAGCAGGCTCCCGTGGCCGCCATGGCCGATCGGAAGCGCAAGCTTTATGCCGTCCAGTTTCACCCGGAAGTCATCCATACACCCAGGGGCCAGGACATCCTGCGCCACTTCCTTTATGACGTTTGCGGCTGCCAGGGCAATTGGACCATGGGCTCCTTTATTGAAGAGTCCATCAGGGAAATCCGCGCCCGGGTTGGGGACAGGCGCGCCATCTGCGCCATCAGCGGGGGCGTGGATTCCTCGGTGGCTGCCGTGCTGGTTCACCGGGCCATCGGCGACAGGTTGACCTGCATTTTTGTGGATCACGGGCTGCTGCGCCGGGGCGAGGCCGCCCAGGTGGTTGAAGTCATCCGGGGGAAGTTTCACATCCCGCTGATCCATGTGGACGCCAGCCAGCGTTTTCTGGGCCGCCTGAAGGGAGTAACCGACCCGGAACAAAAACGCAAGATCATCGGCGAGGAATTCATCCGGGTCTTTGAGGAGGAGGCCGCCAAGCTGGGCGAGGTGGACTTCCTGGTCCAGGGAACCCTGTATCCCGACGTGGTGGAAAGCGGCACGGCCACGGCGGCGGTTATCAAGTCCCACCACAACGTGGGCGGCCTGCCCGAGAACATGCATCTGGAACTGATAGAACCCCTGCGCTGGCTTTTTAAAGACGAGGTGCGGGAGCTGGGCAGTGAGCTGGGGCTGCCCGAAGAGGTGCTGTGGCGCCAGCCTTTCCCGGGGCCGGGGCTGGCCGTGCGTATACTGGGGGAAGTTACCCCGGAAAAACTGGAGATCCTGCGCCACGCCGACGCCATTGTCAGGGAGGAAATTTACCAGGCCGGCCTGCACCGGCAGATCTGGCAGTACTTTGCCGTGCTGCCCGACCTGCGCAGCGTGGGAGTGATGGGGGATGGCCGGACCTATGCCTATACCGTGGCGGTGCGGGCCGTCCACAGCCAGGACGGCATGACAGCAGACTGGGTGCGCCTGCCCTATGAGGTGCTGGAGCGCATATCCAGCCGCATCGTCAACGAAGTGGCAGGGGTAAACCGGGTGGTTTACGACATTACTTCCAAACCGCCGGCCACCATTGAATGGGAGTAAAAAGGTTATTGACAACCGCGTTCCTGCCTTGCTAAGATACCCTTGAAGGGTGGATATATTTCCCGTGAAAAATAAAGCCCGAGAAAGTGTACCTAGGGTTCCACACCCGGAAAGGGTGGTTCGGTCCGAGCGGTACAGGCCCGGAGGAGTTCTTTTCCGGGTTACACCGGCAGGGAGAAAAGCCCAGGCGGTAGGTTTCTCACACCCATGGAAACCTGCCCGCCTGGGTTCTTTGTTTGGTCCGGGGTGCGGGACGTTTGCAGCGGGGAAGCAGGGCTGCCGGGACAAGCCATAATCCAGTTTTGAAGGAGGAGATAAGAAGTGCTGGAAAAATTTTTTAAACTGCGCCAGTACAATACCAGTGTGCGCACGGAGATTATTGCCGGGCTGACCACCTTTATGACCATGGCCTATATCCTGTTCCTCAACCCCAACATTCTGGCCGCCACCGGCATGGACAAAAACGCCGTTTTTTTCGCTACTGCCGTCAGCGCCGGCCTGATTACCATCGCCATGGGTCTGCTGGTTAATTACCCCATTGCCCTGGCGCCCGGCATGGGCCTGAACGCCTATTTTGCTACCGTGGCCGCCCAGCACGTGGGTATGCCCTGGCAGGTGGCCCTGGGTGCGGTGTTCATTTCCGGCATCATCTTTATTATCCTTACCGCCACCCGGGTCCGCCAGTTGCTGGTGGTAGCAGTTCCCAATTCCATCAAGCAGGCCATAATTGCCGGCATCGGGCTGTTCATCACCATGCTGGGCCTGAAGATGGCTGAATTCATGGTCATTAAAGCCGGCCCGGTAATCCCGCCCACCATGGAAGCCCTTTCCCGGGAGGGCGGCATCGCCACCCTGCATTTCTTTGAGTGGAACATTTTCCTGGGTAGCTTTGCCAATCCCACTGCTCTGCTGGCCCTGATCGGGCTGGTCATAACCGCCCTGCTGATGGCCAAGAGGGTCAAGGGAGCCCTGCTTCTGGGGATTATCCTCACCACCCTCATCGGCATTCCCCTGGGCGTTACCCAGGTACCGGCTAATTTCCAGCCCTTTGCCCTGCCTGACTTTTCCCGCCTGGCGGTGGGCAAGCTAGATCTGGCCGGGGCATTAAGCGTGGGTATCTGGACGGTGGTTTTCACCTTCACTTTTGTCGAGCTGTTCGACACCTTTGGTACCCTGGTCGGTACCGCGGGCAGGGCCGGGCTTCTTGATGAAAATGGCCAGTCCCCCCGTCTGGGCCGGGCCATGATGGTTGATGCCTGCGGGGTGGCTTTCGGTGCCCTCATGGGTACCAGTACCGTTACCGCCTACATTGAAAGTGCGGCCGGTATTTCCGAAGGTGGCCGCACCGGTCTTACGGCCATAACCACGGGTATTTTATTCCTGCTGGCCCTGATCCTGGCGCCCATTGCCGGCCTGATACCGGGAGCGGCTACCGCCCCGGCGCTGATCATCGTCGGCCTGCTCATGGCCCAGGCCATCAAGGGAATTAACTTTGAAGACTTCACCGAGGGAATGCCGGCCTTCTTGACCATAGTCCTGATGCCCTTTACCGGCAGCATTGCCAACGGTATTGCCGCCGGGATCATCTTTTACACCCTGCTCAAGGTGGTAAGCGGGCGGACCCGGGAAGTGCACTGGCTGATGTGGATCCTCACTATTCTGGTGCTGGCCCGCTATCTGTTCCTGGCCGAACACTAATTTTGTAGATATGGGGTGAAACCATGACCAGACCGCTGGTTGGCATCGTTGTGGGCAGCGACTCCGACCTGCCCGTGATGAAAGAGGCCGTGGACATGCTGGAGAAATTCGGCCTGCCCTGTGAAGTGAAAATATCTTCTGCCCACCGGGCGCCGGAGCTCACCGCCGAATACGCCCGCTCGGCAGTAAAACGGGGCCTGGCGGTGATCATCGCTGCCGCCGGTGTGGCCGCCCACCTTCCGGGGGTTATTGCCGCCCACACTCCTCTGCCCGTCATAGGCGTGCCCATTAAAAGCGGCCCCTTAAACGGGGTGGACGCCCTTTATTCCATAGTCCAGATGCCCCCGGGTATTCCCGTGGCCACGGTAGCCATCAACGGAGCCCGGAATGCGGCTATCCTGGCGGCTCAGATTATCGGCGCCAGCAACCCGGAGGTGCGGGAAAAGGTGCAGCGCTACAAGGAGGAGCTGGCCCGGGCGGTGGAGGAAAAAGCCCGACGGCTTGAGGAACTGGGTGTGGCCGGTTATCTGGAGCAAATGGGAGGGGCTAAGGGATGATCGAGCGTTACACCCTGCCGGAAATGAAAGCCATCTGGTCTCAGGAAAACAAGTTCCGCAAGTGGCTCGAGGTGGAAATCTATGCCTGCGAAGCCATGGCCGAAATGGGGCTCATCCCGGAGGAAGCCTTCCGGCAAATCCGGGAGCGGGCTCGATTTAACGTCAAGCGGATTGAAGAAATAGAAGCCGTGGTCAACCACGACGTCATTGCCTTTCTCACCTGTGTGGGGGAGTATGTGGGCGATGCAGCCAGGTATATCCACCTGGGCCTCACCTCCTCCGATGTACTGGACACGGCCCTGGCCGTGCTGATGAAGGAAGCCGGCCAGCAGATTTTGAAGCGCCTGGAAGAGCTCCGGGAGGTGCTCCTGGAGAAAGCTAAAGAGCACCGCCATACCCTGATGATAGGACGCACCCATGGCGTGCACGCGGAGCCCATTACCTTTGGCCTGAAAATGCTCCTCTGGGTGGCCGAAACGGAGCGGAATATTGAACGCATGAAGCGGGCCGTCGATGTGATCAGCGTGGGCAAAATTTCCGGAGCGGTGGGTACTTATGCCAATGTTGATCCCCGGGTGGAAGCCCATGTCTGCCGCCGCCTGGGCCTGCGTCCGGCCCGGATTTCTACCCAGATCCTTCAGCGGGACCGTCACGCCGAGTTTATGACCACCCTGGCCGTCATCGGCAGCTCCCTGGACAAGTTTGCCACGGAAATTCGCAACCTGCAGCGTACAGATATCCTGGAAGTGGAGGAATACTTTGCCAGGGGACAGAAGGGTTCTTCAGCCATGCCCCATAAGCGCAATCCCATCACCGCCGAGCGCATCAGCGGCCTGGCCCGAATCCTGCGGGGTAATGCCCTGGCTGCCCTGGAAAACGTGGCCCTCTGGCATGAGCGGGACATTTCCCATTCTTCGGTGGAACGGGTGATCATTCCTGACAGCACCATCACCCTTGATTATATGCTCCACAAGATGACGGCCATCATGAAGAATCTCCTGGTATACCCGGAGAAAATGCGCCGGAACCTGGAGCGCACCCACGGCCTGCTGTTTTCCCAGCGGGTGCTCCTGGCCCTGGTAGAAAAAGGCCTGTCCCGGGAGCGGGCCTACGAGCTGGTTCAGCGCAACGCCATGCGCTCCTGGCGGGAAGGCGTCAGCTTTAAGGAGCTTTTGATGGAGGATGCGGATATTGCTTCTGTTCTCACCTCCCGGGAAATAGAGTCCCTGTTTAACTATGATTATCACCTGCGTCACGTTGACGACATCTACCGGCGTTTCGGCCTTTAAATTTGCTCAATGGGGAGGATTGGCATGCAAAAGGGAGAATTGCTTTACGAAGGCAAAGCCAAGAAGGTATACCGCACAGACGATCCCGGTGTCTACCTGGTGGAATATAAGGATGATGCCACCGCCTTCAACGGTTTGAAAAAGGGTGTCATTTCCGGCAAGGGCGAGTTAAATAACAAAATTTCAGCCCACTTCTTCCGTCTCCTGGAAGGAAAAGGAATTGCCACCCATTTTGTGAAACAGGTGGGCGAGCGCGAAATGCTGGTCCGGGCGCTGGAGATCATCCCGGTGGAAGTGGTGGTCCGCAACATAGCTGCCGGGAGCCTGGCCAGGCGCCTGGGGATGGACGAGGGTACAGCCCTTCCCCGCCCGGTGGTGGAGTATTACTATAAAAGTGATGAACTGGGCGATCCCATGATAAATGACGATCATATTGCCGTGCTCAATCTGGCCACCGGGGAAGAAATGAGCGCCATTAAAAAAGTAGCCCTGTCGGTCAACGAAATCCTGCGCTCATACCTGACCCCGCGGAACCTGGAACTGGTGGACTTTAAACTGGAATTCGGCCGCCATGAAGGAAAAATTCTCCTGGGAGACGAAATTTCTCCGGATACCTGCCGTTTCTGGGATACCCGGACAAAGGAAAAGCTGGATAAGGACCGTTTCCGCCGGGATCTGGGCGGTGTTGAGGAGGCCTATCAGGAAGTTTGGCGCCGGCTGGTTGGTTAAACCGGCCGGCCGCAAAAACGGGGGGAGGGAGAACGGTGCGAACCGCAGGAATGTGGTGGAAGGACAAACCAAAGGAAGAATGCGGTGTTTTCGGGATCTACGCCCCCGGAAAGGATGTGGCCCGCCTCACTTATTATGGGTTGTATGCCCTGCAACACCGCGGGCAGGAAAGCGCCGGCATGGCCGTAAGTGACGGCAGGCAGCTGCGGCTGCACAAGGCCATGGGGCTGGTGCCGGAGGTGTTTCAGCAAAGGGATCTGAATGAATTGAAGGGCCATATAGCCATCGGCCATGTGCGTTATTCGACCACGGGTTCCAGTTCACCTATAAATGCCCAGCCCCTGGTTTTCAGCTATGCCGGGGGCATGCTGGGCCTGGCCCACAACGGTAACCTGACCAATGTCGGTGAATTAAGGGCCAGGCTGGCTTCCACGGGTTCTGTTTTTCAGACCTCCACCGACAGCGAGGTTATTGTCAATCTCCTTGCCCGTTACGGCCAGGCCAGTCTGGTCGATGCCATCATGAAGTGTATGATTGACCTCAAGGGGGCCTATTCCCTGGTCATCCTCACCGGCGATAAACTCCTGGCAGTGCGGGATCCCCACGGTTTTCGTCCCCTTTGCCTGGGCACCCTCCCCGGCGGAGGCCATGTGGTGGCCTCGGAATCCTGCGCCCTGGATACCGTGGGTGCCCGCTGGGTGCGGGATGTGGCCCCGGGGGAAATAGTGATCATTGATGAAAACGGTCTGGCCAGCCTGCAGGGTGTGCTGCCCCGCCGGCGGGCCCACTGTATATTTGAATATATTTATTTTGCCCGGGCCGACAGCCTGATGGACGGCTTCAACGTCAACCGGGTGCGCCGGGAGATGGGGCGGCAGCTGGCCCGGGAATATGCCATAGATGCCGACCTGGTCATCCCCGTTCCGGATTCCGGGATAGCCGCTGCCCGGGGTTATGCTGAAGCCTCGGGGATACCCTTTGAAGAGGGGTTGATGAAAAACCGCTATATCGGGCGGACTTTCATTCAGCCCACCCAGGACCTGCGGGACCTGGGAGTGAGGCTGAAGCTCAACCCCATCCGGGATGTGCTGGCCGGCAAGAGGGTGATCATGGTGGATGACTCCCTGGTCCGGGGCACAACCAGCAGCAAATTGATCGCCATGCTGAGGGACTGCGGGGTGAAAGAGGTGCACCTGTGTCTCTCTTCTCCTCCCGTGGTGCACTCCTGCCATTACGGTATTGATACCTCCAACGAGGAGGAACTGGTGGCTGCCCGCATGCCCCTGGAAGAGATTCGTCGCCTGATCAATGCCGACGGCCTGTATTACCTGAGTATTGATGGTCTCCTATCGGTTTTTGGTGAACGACGTGACGACTTTTGTACCGCCTGTTTTACAGGAGATTACCCGGTAGCCGTAACGCAGTCCGGAAAAGCGGGAAAATTCAGCCTGGAATAGGAGGCGAGGCGCTGTGTCCCCGGAAAAGAAGCAGGGGCTTACGTATGCCGAAGCGGGAGTGGATATCGCTGCCGGCAACAGGGCGGTGGAGTTAATGAAGGAGAGCGTACGCAGCACCTTCCGCCCGGAAGTGCTTGCGGAAATCGGGGGATTTGGAGGGCTCTTTGCCCTGGACACCACCCGCTATCGCCACCCGGTTCTGGTATCCGGCGCCGATGGAGTGGGTACCAAGCTGAAAATTGCCATGCTCATGGACCGTCATGATACCATTGGTATAGATGCCGTGGCCATGTGCGTCAATGACATTCTGGTCCAGGGAGCCGAGCCCCTGTTTTTCCTGGACTACCTGGCCGTGGGCAGGCTCGTGCCTGAAAAGGTGGCGGCAATTGTATCCGGTGTGGCCGAGGGCTGCCGGCAGGCCGGTTGTGCCCTGATCGGCGGGGAAACAGCGGAAATGCCCGGCTTTTATGCTCCCGGGGAGTACGACCTGGCGGGGTTTGCCGTGGGAGTGGTGGAAAGGGAGCGCATTATCGACGGCTCTTCCATCCGCCCCGGCGACCGGCTGATCGGCCTTCCTTCTTCCGGGCTGCACAGCAACGGTTATTCCCTGGCCCGGCGGGTGCTGCTGGAGGTGGCCGGGTACGGCGTGGAAACCTACCACGAGGATCTGGGGCGCACGGTGGGCGAGGAAATGCTGGAACCCACCCGTATTTACGTTCGCACGGTGCTGCCGCTGCTGGAACAGTTCGACATCCGGGGGATGGCCCATATAACCGGTGGCGGTCTTACCGAAAACATACCCCGCATCCTGCCCCGGGGTACAGCGGCGGTTGTGGAGCGCCGGTCCTGGCCCGTACCTCCGGTATTCTCCCTCATCCAGTCCATAGGACGGGTAGCGGAGGAAGAAATGCTGCGTACCTTCAATATGGGCCTGGGCCTGGTGATGGTTGTTCCGGAGGAGCAGGCCGGTGCTGTGCTGGAATACCTGTTGCAAAGGGGTGAAAAAGCCTACCTCGTGGGTGAAATAGCCGGGGGCGAGCGGGAAGTAAAATATGTTTGAGTCGGGGGGAGGTATATGAAAATATTACGTTTGGGCGTCCTGGCTTCAGGAAGGGGCTCCAATCTCCAGGCCATCCTGGACGCCATTGACGCCGGGCAACTGGCGGCCGAGGTGGTGGTGGTGATCAGTGATAACGGGGAGGCCAGAGCCCTGGAACGGGCCCGCCTCCGCGGCATACCGGCCATTCATATTAACCCGGCCCGATTTCCCGATAAACATACTTATGAGGAAGCCATTGTGGACACGCTAAAAAAACACCAGGTTGAACTTGTCTGCCTGGCCGGTTACATGCGCCTGGTGGGCAGGGTAATGCTGGAGTCATTCCCCAACCGGATTATGAACATTCACCCGTCCCTTTTACCGGCTTTTCCCGGGTTGCACGCCCAGCAGCGCGCCCTGGAATACGGCGTCCGGTACAGCGGCTGTACGGTGCACTTTGTAGATGAAGGGATGGATACCGGCCCCATCATCCTGCAGGCCGTGGTTCCGGTATTAGCCGGCGATACCCCCGAGACTCTGGCCGACCGCATTCTGGAGCAGGAGCATCGCATTTATCCCGAAGCCATAGCTCTATATGCCGCTGGCCGGCTGGAATTGAGGGGCAAGCGGGTATATATTAAGGAGTCGTGAAGGAGGTTCAATATGCGTGCCCTGATCAGCGTCTCGGATAAAACAGGGGTGGTGGATTTTGCCCGGGGGCTTGTCGAACTGGGGGTGGAAATCGTTTCCACCGGGGGAACCGCCCGGACCCTGAAAGAAGCCGGTCTGCCTGTTACTTATATCTCGGAAGTGACCGGTTTTCCGGAGATTTTGGACGGCCGGGTGAAAACGCTGCACCCTGCCGTTCACGGAGGTATCCTGGCCCTGCGTACTCCGGAACACCTGAACCAGTTGGAGGCTCATCACATTACGCCCATTGATATAGTAGCCGTCAACCTGTACCCGTTCAGGGAAACCATTGCCCGTCCCGGAGTAACCCTGGAGGAAGCCATTGAAAACATCGATATCGGCGGGCCGGCCATGGTCCGGGCAGCAGCAAAAAACCACCGTTACGTGCTGGTGGTGGTTAATCCAGCCCGTTATCCCCAGGTGCTCAAAGCCCTGGCAGAAGGGAATATCAGCCCGGAGCTGCGCCTGGAACTGGCCCGGGAGGCTTTTGCCCATACTGCGGCTTACGATAGCGCCATTGCTGCTTACCTGCAGAAGCAAAGCCAGGGGGATGAGACCTTCCCGCCGGCCTGGCACATTTCCGTTGAACTGGTCCAGCCCCTGCGTTACGGGGAAAATCCCCACCAGAAAGCCGCCTTTTACCGCGATCCCACCGTTACCGGCCCCTGTGTGGCCAATGCCGTACAACTCTCCGGTAAGGAACTTTCCTTTAATAATATCCTTGACCTCAATGCCGCGCTGGAACTGGTGCGTGAATTCATCGATCCCACCGTGGTAATTATCAAGCACAACAACCCCTGCGGGGCGGCCAGTGCCGATGAGCTGGCCACAGCCTACCGCCTGGCCTATGAAGGCGACCCCGTGTCTGCCTTTGGTGGCATTGTGGCCTGCAACCGTACGGTGGATGAGGAAACGGCCAGGCAGATGGCCTCCATATTCCTGGAAGCCATAATTGCTCCTGATTTCACTCCGGAAGCCCTGGATATTCTGGCCCGGAAGGCCAACCTGCGCCTTTTGAAAACCGGCCCCCTGACCGGCCCTTCCAGCGACCGGCTGGATATCCGCAAGGTTAACGGCGGGTTACTCATTCAGGAGGCCGATCTGGAACTCACCCGCCCCGATGAGGTCCGGGTGGTTACGGAAAAACAGCCCACCGCGGAGCAGCTGGCCGAAATGGCCTTCGCCATGGCCGTGGTTAAACACGTCAAGTCCAACGCCATAGTAATTACCAGGAACCGCCAGCTTATCGGTGTGGGAGCGGGGCAGATGAACCGGGTGGGTGCAGCCCGGATTGCCCTGGAACAGGCGGGCAAGAAAGCCAGGGGTGCGGTACTGGCCTCCGACGCCTTTTTCCCCTTCCGGGATACGGTGGACGAGGCGGCTAAAGCCGGGATTGCAGCCATTGTTCAACCCGGAGGTTCCGTAAGGGATGAGGAATCCATCGCCGCCTGCAACGAACACGGTATTGCCATGGTTTTCACCGGTATGCGCCACTTCAAACATTAGTGCCAAATGGAGGGACTGGATACATGAAAGTGCTGGTGGTGGGCGGCGGCGGCCGGGAGCACGCCCTGGTGTGGAAATTAAAACAAAGCCCCCGCGTGAAGGAGATTTACTGTGCCCCGGGCAATGCCGGTATTGCTTCCCTGGCCCGCTGCGTGCCCATCGGGGCGGAGGACATCCCCGCCCTGGTGGCTTTTGCCAGGGAGGAAAAAATTGACCTGACGGTGGTGGGACCGGAAGGTCCTCTGGCCCGGGGCATTGTGGATTCCTTTAACCGGGCAGGACTGGCCATTTTCGGCCCCACCGCCCGTGCCGCTGCCATCGAAAGCAGCAAGGTGCTGGCCAAAGAAATCATGGCCAGGTACGGTATTCCCACGGCGCGTTTTGCCACCTTCACCGATCCCGGCGAGGCGGCTGGCTACATCAGGCAGCTAAACGCTCCCTGTGTGGTCAAAGCTGACGGGCTGGCTGCGGGTAAGGGAGTAATTGTCTGCCAGACGGTGGAAGAAGCCCTGCAGGCGGTAAAAGAGATTATGGTGGACGGCGCCTTTGGCGATGCCGGCAGGCAGGTGGTGGTGGAGGAATACCTTACCGGCCAGGAGGTGAGCGTTCTCGCTTTTACCGATGGGGAAGCAGTCCATCCCCTGCTGCCTGCCCAGGATCACAAGCAGGTATACGACGGCGACCGGGGTCCCAATACCGGCGGTATGGGTGCCTATGCTCCTGCTCCCGTCTTAACGCCGGAAAATTACCGGGTTGTTCTGGAGGATATCCTTATCCCTGCGGTAAGGGCCCTGGCTGCCGAAGGGCGGCCTTACCGGGGGGTGCTTTACGCAGGGCTAATGGTCACCGGCGAAGGTCCCAAAGTCCTGGAATTCAATGCCCGCTTTGGTGACCCGGAAGCCCAGCCCCTGCTCATGCTTCTGGAAACCGACCTGGTAGAAATTATGGAAGCCGTGCTGTCGGGAAACCTGGCAGGGAAGGAAATTCGCTGGCGGCCAGGCTCGGCCGTGTGCGTGGTGCTGGCCTCAGGAGGTTACCCCGGCGCCTACCGCAAGGGTTATCCCATCTCCGGCCTGGAACAGGTACCTCCGGATGTAGTGGTCTTTCATGCCGGCACGGCCATGGAGGAAGGCCGGGTGGTTACCGCCGGAGGCCGGGTTTTGGGGGTAACCGCTGCGGGGGAAACCCTGCCCGAGGCTATGGAGAAGGCCTATGCCGCCGTGGAAAAAATACACTTTGAAGGCATGCACTACCGCAGGGATATCGGGCACAAAGCCCTGGGGCTACGGGCGCAGCTCCTGTAATATTAAAGCGCAGCAACTGGAGGTAAATGACCCGGCTCTATTCGAATTTTCAGGGGTACCGGAGGATGAAGGTGCCCCTTTAATTTTGTAAAGAAGAAAAGGATTTTTTCCCCGCCTGTCGAAGTCTACTGGAAAGAACCCTGTTCCCTTTGGGAATAATCTGAATAAGACCAGGGGGAGTGGCCAATGGCATATTCGGGTAAACTGAAGGACCCGTCACTGGACGAGTTATTTCAAGCGATCCTTACACTACGGGATGTGGATGAATGCTACCAGTTTTTCGAGGATATTTGCACCGTTGCCGAACTTAAAGCCATGGCCCAGCGCCTGGCCGTAGCCAAGATGCTGCAGGAAAACCGTACCTATACGGAAATCGCCGCTCAAACGGGAGCCAGCACGGCCACCATCAGCCGGGTTAAGCGCTGCCTGAATTACGGAGCCGACGGTTATAAACTGGTTCTGGCCCGGCTGGCCGGTGGGGATCAGAACAGGCAGAAGTAAGTATTGACATAAAGGCCCCGTAAATTTATTATGATATCATAATAACAATTTAACTAGTTAAAGCAGTGGAGTTAGATGGACTCCGGGCAGGTTAAAAGGAGGACTGGCGGTTGATTAAAATTTTTTCTGCTGACGATCCGGCTCTGGAACAGCACCTGACCCGTCATCCGGCCGGTCAGGAAGAAGCTGCTGCCAGGGTAAGGGAGATCCTTTCCGGGGTACGGGAGAGCGGGGACCAGGCTCTGTGCCGCTATACGGTCCTTTTTGACGGGGTTACCCTTACTCCCGGGGAACTTAAAGTTAAACCGGAAGAAATTCAGGAGGCCAAAGACCGGGTTGAAGAAAGCTTTTTAGAGGATCTGGCCTTAGCTGCGAGAAATATCACTGCATACCACCGGCGCCAGCTGAGCGGTTCCTGGATGGAGCCGGATGCGGGAGGCCTTCTGGTGGGCCAGCTTGTTCGGCCCCTGTCCCGGGTAGGGATTTACGTGCCTGGTGGTACGGCGGCCTATCCTTCTTCGGTGCTGATGAATGCCCTTCCCGCGCGGGTGGCCGGGGTTAAAGAAATTGTGATGGTTACACCCCCCAACCGCGAGGGGAAAATCAGCCCGTATATCCTGGCAGCGGCCAGTGTGGCAGGAGTAACGGAAATTTACAGGGTGGGCGGGGCACAGGCCATAGCCGCCCTGGCCTATGGTACACAAACCATCCGGCCCGTGGACAAAATCGTCGGTCCGGGAAACCTTTATGTTACCCTGGCCAAACAGCAGGTTTTCGGCCTGGTGGACATAGATATGCTGGCGGGGCCAAGTGAAGTCCTGGTAATTGCTGACGATACGGCTGATCCCCGCTATGTAGCCGCAGACATGCTTTCCCAGGCCGAACACGATACCCTGGCCCGGGTCATGCTTCTCACCCCGGACCGGCGGCTGGCACAATCCGTCAGGGAGGAACTGGAGCGCCAGCTCGGCGTTCTGCCGCGGCGGGAAATTGCCGCCAGTTCCCTGGCCAGTCACGGGGCTATTATTTTGACCCGGGACATTGCCCAGGCCGTTGCTCTGGCCAACCGCATTGCTCCGGAACACCTGGAACTGATGGTAAGGGAGCCCTTTTCCTGGCTGGGACGCATTACTGCTGCGGGAGCGGTTTTCCTGGGGACCTATGCTTCAGAGCCGCTGGGAGATTATCTGGCCGGCCCCAGCCATGTTCTGCCCACAGGAGGTACCGCCCGTTTTTACTCCCCCCTAGGGGTGGACGCCTTTTTAAAAAGGATCAGCGTCATTTCCTGCTCCCGGGACGCATTCCTGAAAATGGCCCCCAGCGTTATCCGCCTGGCCCGGGTGGAAGGGCTGGATGCCCATGCCAGGGCCATAGAAGTGAGGTTGAGCGGGGCCTGCCGGGGGAGTGAGAACAATGAATGATGCCTTTAATCCCGCCTTGCTGGTACGTCCGGACCTGGAAGGGCTGGTGCCCTATGAAGTACACATCCACCATAATGTAATTAAACTAGATGCCAATGAGAACCCCTATGATTTTCCGCCGGCTGTCCGGGAGGAAATCGGGCGGGAACTGGTGAACCTTACCGTGACCCGTTATCCCGATCCCCTGGCCGGCGAACTGGTGGCCCGGCTTTCCGCATACACCGGTGTACCGGCCGAAGGCATCCTGGCAGGTAACGGCTCCGATGAATTAATCCTTACGCTGCTTTTAACTTTTGGTACTGGAGGCCGGGTGATTATCACCCCTCCCACCTTTTCCATGTACGGGGTACACGCCCGGATAGCAGGAGCCAGGCCGGTTGACGTACCCCGCAGGGAGAATTTTGCCCTGGATGTGCCGGCTATTATCGCCGCAGCCGGACATCCTGAAACCAGGGTCATCTTCCTGTGCTCTCCCAACAACCCTACCGGGAACGCCACCCCGCTGGAAGAGGTGGCTGAAATACTGAAGAACACCCGTGCCCTGGTGGTGGTGGACGAGGCTTACCAGGAATTTGGCGGGAAAAGCAGCATACCCCTTTTGCGGGAATACCCCAACCTGGTGGTTCTGCGCACCTTTTCCAAAGCCTTCGGGTTGGCCGGCCTGCGGGTTGGTTATTTGCTGGCCGATCCGGCAGTAATTAAACAGTTGCTGCGCACCAAACAGCCTTTCAATTTGAACTCTTTTTCCCAGCTGGCTGCCTGTAAGGTCATGGAGCACCGGGAAGAATTTAACCGGCTGATCGGGCAGATTCGGCAGGACCGGGAGGAATTGTACCGGGAAATGGCTGCCCTGCCCGGGGTCGAGGTTTATCCCAGCGCAGCCAATTTTATTCTTTTTCGCACCCGGCGGCCAGCTGAGCAGGTATACCAGGAACTGCTGGCGAACGGTATATTAATTCGCAACGTACATGGACCCGGGGTGGAACAATGCCTGCGGGTAACTGTTGGAAAAAAAGATGAAAACCGGCTATTCCTGGAAAAGTTAAAAATGATTTTGGGGTTGCAGGAGGTGGGAGAAAATAAATTTGCAGCAGAGAGTGGCCGGAGTTAAGCGCCGCACCGGAGAGACGGAAATCCAGGTTCGGCTGAACCTGGATGGTCAGGGCATTTACCGGGTAAAAACGGGGGTTGGTTTTCTTGACCACATGCTCTGCCTGTTCACCCGGCATGCCGGCTTTGACCTGGAGCTGGAGGCCAGGGGGGATCTGGAAGTGGATGCCCATCATACGGTGGAAGATACGGCCATCTGCCTGGGGCGGGCATTAAAGGAGGCCCTGGGTAATAAAGAAGGCATCAGCCGTTACGGGCACGCCCTTTTACCCATGGATGAGGCCCTGGTGCTTCTGGCAGTGGACTTGAGCGGCCGGGGCTATCTGGCCTGTGAAGTTTCCCTGCCTTCACCCAGGGTGGGAGATTTTGATACGGAGCTGGTGGAAGAATTCCTGCGGGCCCTGGCCATGAACGGGGAATTTACCCTGCATGTGCGCCTCCTGGCCGGCCGGAACACCCATCATATTATTGAAGCCATTTTTAAGGCCCTGGGCCGGGCTTTGAAAGCTGCCGTCGCCCTGGACCCCCGGATGGCAGGAGTGCCTTCCACGAAAGGGTTGCTGTAGGGTAATGGCGGGGGAGGAGTAAAGTTTTGATTGCTATTATTGATTATGGAATGGGAAACCTGCGGAGCGTGCAGAAAGCTTTTGAAAAAGTAGGTTACAGGGCTGAGGTGGTACAGGAACCGGCCCGGGTGGGACAGGCCCGGGGGATAGTCCTGCCGGGCGTGGGGGCTTTCCGGGACGCCATGGAAAATCTTAAAGCTGCCGGCCTGGACCGGGCAGTTAAAGAGGCGCTTGCTGCGGGTAAGCCTTTTCTGGGTATATGCCTGGGGCTGCAGCTCCTGTTTGAAATAAGTGAGGAATTTGGCTCAACGCCGGGGCTGGGTATTTTCCCCGGCTGGGTACGCCGCCTTCGCTGGGGAGTCAAAATTCCCCATATGGGGTGGAACAGCGTATATTTTCAAAAGGAGACTCCCTTAACACGGGGGATTTCCGATGGGGCGCAATTTTATTTCGTACATTCATATTATGTGGACCCGGGGGAACAGGACCTGGTGGCGGGGGTAACTACCTATGGGCAGCCCTTTACCTCCATGGTCAATCGGGGTAACGTTTTTGGCATCCAGTTTCACCCGGAAAAGAGCAGCACCCTGGGGCTAAAAATTTTGCAAAACTTTGGGGAGTTGGTGGCCAAATGTTGATTATCCCGGCAATTGACCTGCGGGCAGGCAAATGTGTGCGACTGGTTGAGGGGCGGCTGGACAGGGAAACGGTGTACTCCGATGATCCCGTTGCTGTAGCCCGTCTCTGGGAGGATCAGGGGGCCCGCTGGCTGCATGTGGTGGACCTGGATGGGGCTTTTACCGGGGAGCCCAAAAACTGGGAAATGATCCGGGGTATCCTTTCAGCTGTGCGCATACCCGTGCAGGTGGGGGGAGGCATCCGGGACATGAAGGTAATCGAGCAGTTGCTGGATATGGGGGCTGCCCGCGTCATCCTGGGCACGGTGGCAATTATCAATCCCGGTCTGGTGGCGGAAGCCTGCAGCCGGTACGGAGAGTCCATCGTGGTCGGTATCGATGCCCGCAATGGCAAAGTGGCTATTGAAGGTTGGGGAGTGACGGCAGAAAAGAATGCCCTGGACCTGGCCAGCGAGATGAAGAGCCTGGGAATCAAACGGGTGGTGTTTACCGATATCTGGCGGGACGGGACGCTGAAAGGTCCGAACCTGGCCGTGGTAGAAGAAGTAGCCCGGTCCACGCAATTGAAAATTATTGCTTCCGGCGGGGTTTCCAGCCTTTCCGACCTGCGGGCACTAAAGGCTATGGAGCCTCTAGGGGTGGAAGCGGTAATCATCGGCAAGGCTCTCTACCAGGGTGCCATTAATTTACGGGATGCCCTGGAAATTACCAGTGAAGAATTGGAGGGGCAGGTGTGTTGACCAAGCGTATTATTCCCTGCCTGGATGTGACCGATGGCCGGGTGGTAAAAGGAACCAATTTTATTAACCTGCGGGATGCCGGGGATCCCGTCGAGCTGGCCGCCTTTTACGATCGGGAGGGGGCCGACGAGCTGGTCTTTCTGGATATCACAGCTTCAGCCCAGGGCCGTAAAACGGTTCTGGATATGGTATACCGTACGGCGGGGGAGGTATTCATCCCATTCACCGTGGGAGGAGGAATAAGCTCCCTGGAAGATATCCGTTCCATTTTATCTGCTGGAGCGGACAAGGTGTCCATCAACACCGCGGCGGTAAAAAACCCCGGTCTGGTTGCGGATGCGGCCCAGAAATTCGGCAGCCAGTGCATTGTGGTGGCCATTGATGCCCGCCAGGTGGCACCGGGTAAATGGGAAGTGTACATTCACGGCGGGCGCACACCCACCGGGATTGATGCCGTGGAGTGGGCCCGGCAGGTAGAAGGATTGGGTGCGGGAGAGATCCTGCTTACCAGTATGGATAGGGATGGTACAAAAGACGGTTATGACCTGGAGTTAACCCGCGCTGTGGCCAGGGCAGTAAATATTCCGGTAATAGCTTCCGGTGGAGCGGGCACCCTGGAGCATATTGCCGAGGTGCTGACTGCCGGTGAGGCCGATGCTGCCCTGGCGGCTTCCATTTTCCACTTTGGCCAGTATTCCATCCGGCAGGTGAAGGAATATCTTAAAGAGAAGGGAGTACCCGTGCGACTGACTTGATCGGGGTACACTATGATGAAAGAGGACAGGAGGAAAAACAATGACCTTTGATCCGGGGTGCTTGAAGTATGATCGCAATGGTTTAATTCCGGCCATCATTCAGGACAGCAGTACCGGTACCGTGCTGATGATGGCCTATATGAACAGGGAAGCGCTGGAAAAAACCATGGCCACCGGCGAAACCTGGTTCTGGAGCAGGAGCCGGCAAAAATTATGGCATAAGGGAGAAACGTCGGGGAACGTGCAGAAAGTCCAGGAGATAACCTATGACTGCGACCGGGATACTCTTCTGGTCAAGGTCAAACAAACGGGAGCCGCCTGCCACGAAGGTTATTACACCTGCTTCCACTACCGATTGAATCCGCAGACAGGACAGGTGGAAGTAATAGGGGAACGGCAGTTTGACCCGGAGGAGGTATACGGCCTGGGAACCCGGCCGGAGGCCGGCCTCCCGGAGTCGGGACAGGGCGCCAGCCCGTCTCCTGTTGCCCTGGAAAAGGAATCACAGGACGAAACTGAAGAGGGTGAGGAAAGTCAAACAGCAGTTGATGCCCGGATTCTGGAAGAATTGTACCGGGTAATTAAAGAACGGCAGGAGAAGCGCCCCTCCGGTTCCTATACCGCCAAACTATTTAACAAGGGCCTGGATAAAATGCTCGAAAAACTGGGAGAAGAAACCACCGAGCTGATCATAGAGGCCAAAAACCGGGACAGGGAAGAGGTTATTGAGGAAAGCGCCGATGTTCTCTACCACTTGCTGGTGGTCCTGGCCGAGCAGGGGATAACGCCGGCGGAGGTTTTTGCCGAGCTGGCCGGGCGGCGGAAGGATGATTAATTGGATAAGGTTTGGTTTTGTTGCTGGTAACGGGCCTTACGGCCTGATGAAAAAAATTTTCCCGGTCTTGCTACTAAATGCGCCGGGTTTTTCTTTTGATGGTACCGGAAGGGCAGGGGCTGTGGTATAATGCACCCTGGATGGGAAGTGATCGCCAAAATGGATCTGCTTAAAAATTTAAATGAAGCGCAGAGAGAAGCGGTACAGCACATGGAAGGCCCCCTTTTGGTGCTGGCAGGGGCGGGCAGCGGTAAAACCCGGGTGTTGACCACCCGTATCGCCTATCTCCTGCAGCAGGGGGTGGAACCCCACCATATCCTGGCCATCACCTTTACCAACAAAGCGGCCCGGGAAATGAAAGAACGGGTTGAGGCCATGGTTCCCCATGCTGCCCGGGACCTGTGGGTTTCCACCTTCCATTCGGCCTGCCTGCGCATCCTGCGTACGCAAGCCCGTTTTCTGGGTTATGCCGGTGATTTTGTGATTTACGACGAGCATGATCAGCAGACCGTTCTTAAAGATTGCCTGAAAGAGTTAAACCTGGACGAGAAAAAATTTCCGCCCCGGTCTGTAGCCGCGGCCATTTCCGGGGCGAAAAATAAACTGCTGGATCCCGATGCTTACCAGGAAGAAGCCTCGGATTTCTTTTCCCGGCAGGTGGCCCGCATTTACGTCCTGTACCAGGACAAGCTGTTTCGCAATAATGCCCTGGATTTTGATGACCTGATCATGCTCACGGTGCGCCTTTTCCAGGAAAACTCCGCGGTTCTGCGCTACTATCAGAACCGTTTCCGTTACATCCTGGTGGACGAGTATCAGGATACCAACCACGCCCAGTACGTGCTGGTGAACCTCCTGGCCCGGGAGCACCGTAACCTCTGCGTGGTAGGGGATCCGGATCAGGGTATTTACAGCTGGCGGGGGGCGAATATCCAGAACATCCTGGATTTTGAAAAGGATTACCCCGATGCCAGGATCGTTAAACTGGAGCAAAACTACCGTTCCACCCAGACCATTCTGGATGCGGCCAACCACGTTATCCGCCGCAACCGGGGACGCAGGGAAAAAAGGCTCTGGACGGCTGCCGGTGCGGGAAGCCCGGTGGTGGTCTACCTGGCCCATGACGAGCGGGCCGAAGCCAATTACGTGGCCGACCGCATTACCCGGCTCCACCGCCGGGGAGTGCCCTACCGGGATATGGCGGTGCTTTACCGCACCCACGCCATGTCCCGGGTGCTGGAAGAAGTCCTGCTGCACCGGGGAATCCCCTATACTATCGTGGGCGGCCTGCGCTTCTATGACCGTAAGGAAATTAAGGACCTGCTGGCCTACCTGCGGCTGGTGGTCAATCCATCAGATACGGTAAGCTTGAGGCGCATCATCAACGTGCCCCGGCGGGGTATCGGGGAGGCTTCCCTGAAAAGGCTGCTCGACTTCAGCGCGTCCAGGGAAATCCCGGTTCTGGAAGCCCTGGCCAGGGTGGAGGAAATTCCCGGCCTGACCAGAAGCGTGCGGGCGGCCTGCCTGGAACTGGCCCGTCTTTTCGGCTGGCTTTATGAACAGCAGGGCAAGTTAACTGTAACCGACCTGGCCTGGGAAGTGCTCCAGAGGTCGGGGTACTGGCAGGAACTCCTGGCTGACAATACGGTGGAGTCCCGCACCCGGCAGGAAAACCTGAAGGAATTCCTCTCGGTGACCCGGGCTTTCGACAGCCAGGAGGGGGAACGGGATTTGAGCACCTTCCTGGCCGAGCTGTCCCTGGTGAGCGACATTGACGGCTACGACGGGGAGGCCGACCAGGTGGTGCTGATGACCCTGCACAGCGCCAAGGGTCTGGAATTCCCGGTGGTCTTTCTTATAGGAATGGAGGAAGGAGTTTTTCCCCATTCCAGATCCCTGGTGGAGCCGGCGGAACTGGAAGAGGAAAGGCGCCTGTGCTATGTGGGCATTACCCGGGCCAGGGAAAGGCTTTATTTAACCCACTGCTGGCAGCGCACCCTTTATGGTGCTACCCGTCATAATGACCCGTCCCGCTTCCTGGAGGAGATACCGCCACACCTGGTTACGGCCGATGACCCCCTTGATGGCGGTTACGGGGCAGGCCAGCTCCAGATCATCTCCAAAGGGGCCGGGCCGTCCCGGATGGCGGCCGGAGAAAGGGCCCGCCGTCAGGTTTGTGCCTTTAGCCCGGGTGACCGGGTCAGGCACCGGAAGTGGGGCCAGGGTACGGTGGTCAATGTCAGGGGACAGGGGGAAAATGCAGAATTACAGGTGGAATTTCCCAACCTGGGTACCAAAACCCTTCTGGCCCGCTATGCTCCTCTGGAGCGGCTTTAAAGTCTGCCCGGCAGTCATGAGGGCAATAATATAAATATGCTCGAAACTTCTATGGAGGTTTTAAATGACCCGGCTGCTGATTGTGGCCCTGCTGACGGCCATTATTCATATGATTAATACTCTCATTTATTCCGTTCGCCTGGCCGGTGTCCGCACCCAGCGTCTGGCCACGGCTCTCTCCCTTTTCCAGGTAATCTTTCTGATTGCCAGCACAGCAAATTTAATTCAGGCCCCCCTGATGTCCTCTATTGTTGAACATGCCATTAATGCCGGCTTGAAGCATGCGGGAGGGGGGAATCTCCTGGCCGACCCCTATTACCAGGCCCAGCTGTCCAGGTTGAATATGGAAATCCGCCTGGTTATCCTGGCTGCCACCGGGGGAACCATTATGGGGGGGCTTCTGATACCCACCTTTGTCAGTGTATTCACCCGGGGGATTATGCTCCTGGAGGATCTGGGTTCTGTACCGCGGATGATTTATAAAATGATCGTATCCCCGCGGCAGCTTTTAGCCATGGCCAGGAAGGTTAAGCTACCCGGGGCGGGCCATTTCCGGGATGCCCTGCGGGGGCCGTTGAAAATACCGCGTTATTTTCTGCTGGCCAACATATTAATCACCGGCATCTGGACTACCGGCGTGCTATCAGCCCTGTATGCAGGGGCATTAATACCCCAGTTCCGCTCTACGGCCACCCTTACTTCGGGGATTGTGAACGGCGTGGCCGCTGTTCTGGCGGCCACTGTGGTGGATCCTACGGCAGCCATGATTACCGACCAGGCTATGCGCGGGGTGCGCCCGGAGGCTGATGTAAAGCAAATGGCTGTTTACCTGGCCTTAACCAGACTGGCAGGTACCCTTTTAGCCCAGGTGCTTTTTATTCCCGGGGCTCTGCTGATCCGTTTTGTTGCCGAGCTGATTACCTGAATCCGGTTTCTCTTGGGGGGTGTATTTTTGGACAGCGCCTTGGAAAAAGCCCGCCGGCGGATTGAAGAGTTGCGCCGGGAAATTGAATACCACAATTACCGTTATTATGTCCTGGATGATCCGGCAATTTCCGATGAACGTTACGACGCCCTGATGCGGGAACTGATTAAACTAGAAAGCAAGTACCCCTCCCTGGTCACTCCCGACTCACCCAGCCAGCGGGTGGGGGGGAAGCCCCGGGAAGGCTTTGCCACCGTTCGCCACCGCATCCCCATGCTCAGCCTGGCCAATGCTTTTGATCAAGGAGAATTGCGGGACTTTGACCGCCGGGTGCGTTCATCCCTGCCCGGGGAGAGGGTGGAGTATGTGGTGGAGCTGAAAATAGACGGGCTGGCCGTTTCCCTGCGCTATGAAAACGGCCTGCTGGTTGCCGGGGCCACCCGGGGGGACGGGGAAACGGGCGAGGATGTTACTGCCAACTTGAAAACCATTCGTGCTGTTCCCCTGCGCCTGCGTCAAACCGTACCCCTGCTGGAAGTGCGGGGAGAAGTGTACATGTCCAAAGATGCCTTCAGGCACCTGAATGAGGCCCGGGAGGAAGCGGGAGAGCCCCTCTTTGCCAACCCGCGTAACGCTGCTGCAGGCAGCCTGCGCCAGCTGGATCCGGCCGTAACGGCTTCCCGCCAGCTGAGCATTTTTGCTTACGGCCTCGGGGAAGTGGAAGGAGTTGATGTACGTACCCACGCTGAAGTTCTCTCCCTGCTCAGGGAAATGGGTTTTCCCGTTAATCCTCACTACCGTCTTCTGCCAGATATTGAAGCAGTTATAGATTACTGCAGCCGGTGGCAGGAAGAGCGTTTCAACCTTCCTTATGTTATTGACGGCCTGGTTATAAAAGTTAATTCCCTGGAGCAGCAGGCCCGGTTAGGGGCCACCATGAAAAGTCCCCGCTGGGCCGTTGCCTTCAAATTTCCGGCCGAACAGGCCAGAACCAGAGTGCAGGATATCATCCTGCGGGTGGGACGTACCGGAGTACTGACTCCTACTGCCATTCTAAAACCGGTTCGCCTGGCCGGCACCACCGTCAGCCGGGCTACACTGCATAACGAAGATATAATCAGGGAGAAAGACATTCGAATTGGAGACATGGTAATCGTTCAGAAAGCCGGTGATATAATCCCGGAAGTGGTTGCGGTAATCCCGGAGGAGCGAACCGGGGACGAAAAACCTTTTGTCATGCCTCACCATTGTCCCGAGTGCGGTGCAAAAGTCGTACGCCCGCCGGGGGAGGTGGCAACCCGCTGTACCAATATCGCCTGCCCGGCCCGGCTGAGGGAAGGATTGCTGCATTTTGTTTCCCGCAACGCCATGGATATTGCCGGCCTCGGGCCGGCAGTGATTGGCCAGTTGCTGGCAGCCGGGCTGGTACGGGATCCGGCGGATCTTTACGCCCTGCGCCTGGAAGATCTGGTACCCCTGGAACGCCTGGGTAAAAAATCGGCACAAAACCTCCTGGAGGCCATTGAAAAGAGCAAGTCCAACCCTCTTTACCGCCTGATTTTCGCCCTTGGCATCCGTCACGTGGGGGAAAGGGCCGCCCGCATTCTGGCACGGCGTTTCGGTTCCCTGGATCGGCTCTGCCGGGCTACCCGGGAAGAATTGCTGGCAATTCCGGAAATCGGACCCAAAATTGCTGATAGCATCCTTACCTTTTTTGCCCAGGAACAAAACCGCCGGGTGCTGGAAAAGCTGGTGGCTGCCGGTGTCAATATCCGTGAGGAGGTGGTTGACGAACCCGGGTACAAGCCCCTGGCGGGGAAAGTTTTTGTCCTTACCGGCACGCTGGAGCACTTTACCAGGCAGGAAGCTCGGGAACTGATTGAGCGCCTGGGCGGGCGCGTAAGCTCCAGTGTGAGCAGAAAAACCGATTATGTGGTGGTGGGAGAGGAGCCTGGTAGTAAATATGAGAGGGCCCTGGCCTTGGGCATCCCCATCCTGCGGGAAGAAGACTTCCGCCGCCTGGTGCAGGACTGAAAGTTGCAACCTCCCCCATGGAGCGCTATAATGTTGTCATTTAAAGTCTTGAAAGTAAGGAAGGTGCTGGTATGATAACCATCAAGGACGTGGAGCATGTGGCCCTTCTGGCCCGCCTGGAATTGAGCGAAGAAGAAAAGCAAATGTATACCAAACAGCTGGACGCTATCCTGGAATACGCCCAGGTGCTGAACGAGCTTGATACCGATGATGTACCACCCACCGCACACGTGCTGCACCTGAGAAATGTCTGGCGGGAAGATGAAGTGGGCGAACACCTGCCGCCCGATGAAGTGCTGGCCAATGCTCCGGAAACGGAAGGACAATTCTTCAAAGTGCCGCGGATAGTATAAGGAGGGAGTCCTGTTGGAGTTATATTACCTCACCGCCCACGAACTGCACGATTTGCTCCTTAAAAAGGAAGTCAGTGCCGAAGAAATCTGCCGCGCCGTTTTTGACCGTATTGATGCCGTGGAAGAAAAAGTCAAAGCCTATGTAACCCTGACCAGGGAAAGGGCCTTTGCCCGGGCGCAGGAAATCGATCGTAAGATTGCTGCCGGCGAGGCGATCCCACCCCTGGCCGGTATCCCGGTAGCCATCAAGGATAATATATGTACCCGCGGTATTCGTACCACCTGTTCTTCTAAGATGCTCTACAATTTCGTACCCCCCTATAACGCTACGGTGGTGGAAAAGCTGGAGGCCGCCGGGACGGTAATGGTGGGAAAAACCAATATGGACGAGTTTGCCATGGGCTCTTCCACGGAAAATTCGGGTTTCTTTGCCACTGCCAACCCCTGGGACCCGGAAAGGGTGCCGGGAGGGTCAAGTGGCGGTTCTGCCGCAGCGGTAGCGGCTGGAGAAGCCATTACCGCCATTGGTTCCGACACGGGAGGTTCCATCCGCCAGCCGGCCGCGTTTTGCGGGGTAATCGGCTTGAAACCCACCTATGGAGCAGTTTCCCGTTATGGGCTGGTGGCCTTTGCTTCTTCTCTGGATCAAATTGGTCCCTTTACCCGGGATGTTACCGACTGCGCTCTGATGCTGAACGCCATTAGCGGGCACGATCCCCTGGATTCCACTTCGGCACCGGGTGATGTTCCCGACTTCACGTCCTGCTTGAAGGATGACGTAAAGGGTCTGAAAATTGGCGTACCCCGGGAATATATAGGGGAAGGCATTGACCCGGCTGTAAAAGAGGTTGTGGGACAGGCTTTAAAATTGCTGGCTTCCCTGGGAGCGGAAATCGAAGAAACTACTCTGCCCCACAGCCGTTATGCCCTGCCCGCCTACTACCTGATTGCCACGGCGGAAGCCAGTTCCAACCTGGCCCGCTATGACGGGGTCCGTTACGGCTACCGGGCGGAAGACGCCCGGGATGTGGTGGATATGTTTATGAAGACCCGCAGCCGGGGTTTTGGTCCGGAAGTCAAGCGGCGCATCATGCTGGGTACATATGCCCTCTCTGCAGGCTATTATGATGCTTATTACTTGAAGGCTCTGAAGGTCCGCACCTTGATCAAACAGGATTTTGATCGGGCCTTTGAAAAGTTTGATGTGCTCCTGGCTCCTACTACCCCGACTCCAGCTTTTAAACGGGGAGAGAAAATGGATGATCCCCTTCAGATGTACATGTCTGACATCTGCACTCTGGCGGTAAACCTGGCCGGCATACCCGGAATATCTATTCCGGCCGGGTTTGTGAACGGCTTACCCGTAGGCATGCAGTTAATTGGCAAGCCCTTCGATGAGGGCACCCTGTTGCGGGTAGCTTACACTTTCGAGCAGCATGCGGATTATAGCCGCCGCCGGCCGTCTCTATAGGGAGGGAAGCAAGCCTTGACTGAATATGAAACCATTATCGGTCTGGAAGTACATGTGGAGTTAAAAACCAAAAGCAAAATTTTTTGCCCGTCTTCGACGGAATTTGGTGGAGACCCCAATACCCATGTCTGCCCGGTTTGCCTGGGATTGCCGGGAGTGCTGCCGGTTCTAAATAAAAAGGTGCTGGAATACGCCATCAGGGCGGCCCTGGCCCTGAACTGCGAAATTGCGGAGTACTCCAAGTTCGACCGTAAAAACTACTATTACCCGGATTTACCTAAAAATTACCAGATATCCCAGTATGACCTGCCCCTGGCCAGAAACGGCTACCTGAACATTGAAGTGAACGGGCAGACCAGGCGAATAGGTATCACCCGCATCCACATGGAAGAGGATGCGGGAAAGCTGATCCACCAGGGTACCATTGCCACTTCTCCCTATTCCCTGGTGGACTATAATCGCACCGGGGTACCGCTCATTGAAATAGTCTCCGAGCCGGACATGCGCTCTCCCGAGGAGGCCAGGGCTTACCTGGAAAAATTGAAGACCATTATCCAGTATACCGGGGTTTCCGACTGCAAAATGGAGGAAGGATCATTACGCTGCGATGCCAACGTATCCGTACGTCCCAAAGGAAGCCGCGAGTTCGGAACCAAAACGGAAATTAAAAATATGAATTCCTTTAAAGCCCTGCAGCGGGCCCTGGCTTACGAAGTGGAACGGCAAATTGCCGTCCTTGAGGAAGGCGGCCGCATCATCCAGGAAACCCGTACCTGGGATGAGAGTAAAGGGGTAACCCTGCCCATGCGCAGCAAGGAAGAGGCCCACGATTACCGCTACTTCCCCGAGCCGGACCTGGTACCCCTGATCATTGACCGCCGCTGGGTGGAGGAAATCAGGGCTACACTACCCGAACTTCCCGACGAGCGGCGCAACCGCTACATCAAACGCTACGATCTGCCGGCTTATGATGCCACCGTACTTACCGCCACCAAGGAAATGGCCGATTATTTTGAGGAGTGTGTGGCCCTTTATCCCAACGCCAAGGCGGTCAGCAACTGGATGATGGGAGACCTCGCACGCCTGTTGAATGCCCACAATATGGATATTACCCAATGTAAGGTTTCGCCACGGCAGCTCACCGACATGCTCAAGCTGATGGACAGGGGTACCATCAGCGGGAAGATAGCCAAAACGGTTTTTGAAGAAATGTTTACCACCGGCAAGGACCCGGAACAGATTGTACAGGAGAAGGGGCTCGTGCAGATTACCGACGAGGGGACCATTGCTGCTGTGGTGGATGAAGTGCTGGCCAGCAACGCCA
Source organism: Desulfofundulus australicus DSM 11792 (assembly GCF_900129285.1). GTDB lineage: Bacteria > Bacillota > Desulfotomaculia > Desulfotomaculales > Desulfovirgulaceae > Desulfofundulus > Desulfofundulus australicus. The sequence continues at coordinate 7,675 of NZ_FQUW01000023.1, read as the reverse complement.
AGGTGGTGGAGGACTACCTGAAAGGAAAGGATCGGGCCTTTGGCTTCCTGGTGGGGCAGGTAATGAAGGCCACCCGGGGCAAAGCCAACCCGGAGCTGGTCAACCGCCTGCTCAGGGAAAAACTCCATTCCAGCTAATAAAATCGGGCAATCGAGCAGGAGGGGGCGGCCAGCTCCCTCCTCTCAAACCTCCGCCATCTACACAGATAGCCTTTACAGGAGTAAAATCCGGCGATTCCAGGATCCCGGCAGACAAGTTATTCCGGGTCAAAATTAAAAATGTAACCTGTACCCCGTACAGTTTTAATCAGACGGGGCTTACCCGATTCATCTGCCAGTCGTGCTCTCAACCTGCTGACGTAGATATCCACCGTTTTGCGCCCACCGAAAAAATTTTGACCACATAAGTGATCCAGTATTTCATCCCGGCTAAATACCCGATTGGGGTTTTGAGCAAATAAAAGTAACAACTCATATTCGCGCGGCGATAATTTAATATACCGGCCATTCTTTTTTACCTGCCGTGCGGCAGGGAAAATTTCAATATTATTAAATGTGATAACATTCTGTTGAGCGGCAGGCAGTGTGCGGCGCAGTGTCGCCTTTACCCTAGCCAAAAGCTCCCTTGAGTCGAAAGGCTTAACAACATAGTCGTCGGCACCTGTTTCCAGTCCTTTGATTATGTCCTCTCTTTCGTTACAGCCGGTAATCATAATGACAGCCACTTCCGGGTGACTGCCTCGCAGCTTGCGACAAACCTCATAACCATCCATTCCCGGCAGTATTAGATCCAGCAACACGAGAAGGGGCTTCGCTTTTGCTGCCAAATCCAGGCCTTCCTCACCGGTAGCTGCTTCGTATACGGTGAAACCATTCTGTTCCAAAACCATACGCAGATAATCCCTTGTTCCCGGCTCATCCTCTACGACAAGGACGTTTTTCCCCATCATTTCACTCCTTTCCCTTTATCTGATATTAAAACTTTTCGACATAGTTCCGTTATTTCCTCTCTATTTAAAATTTGTTACCAAATATTTACCAAAATTTTACCATTTTGAAACCATTTAAGGAGATAATTACTGTATAATAGTAACGTCAACAAAATGACGAGGAGGTGGGGCACAACCTGATGTAGAGAATGGTGGGTTGCGAGCTCAGCGATGTTATCCACCAGGGCAAATGCTTCTGTTCACCGTGTCCGGCGCATAATTTTCCAGTTAGCTTTACTGTTGGCGTTTACAATGAACATTACTATTCTTAGGGATCACGTCGATACCGACAAAAAGTTTGTCCAACAAGGTTCACCGCACTTCCAGAAAAATCAAGCCGGGTACAGGACTTGGATTCCCCTTGGGAACTGCCTTACTCACCCTCGTAATCAGTACTCAATCCGGCCCTGGGGGTGTACAAATGGGTAACTGCAAATCCCATCACCAGTTGGCCGGGATATACTCAACATCAGGGCCATGGGGAGATAACAATAATAATAAGGAGGTTGTGTTTTGTGAAGTGCAAATTAAAATTAAAAGCAATTAGTTTATTACTGGTTCTTGTTATTGCTTTGTCCTTTAGCACAACTGCCTATGCTGTGCCGTCAAACACTTTAAGCAGTTTCTCTAATACTTATGAATTCAAAAATGATGTTTTACAACTCGAGAAGGATGCAAATAGTCTCAGTACTACTGCTACTAAGGATGGAGAAGTACAACCTGCTGGAAAGCTTGGATTCCTGGTTAAGTTGGCGCTTCAAACCATTAAAAGCGCTATTAAGTATGGCGGCGAGGTTTTAGAATATATTCTAAAAAGGTTAGATCCAGATACGGCAAATTATTTAACAAACAATATTTCTAAAATCACGAAAGCTTTGGACAACGTTATTAAGAAGATTGATGATGCTCAAGATTATGCAACGGCAACCATAAGAAGTATGTTGTTTACAAGTTTAACTTCGGTTGGTGTGCCTGGATACTATGCATTACCTATAGCCGATGCTATAGCAAGAACTGTAGACTGGTTATTACTATAGACGATTAGACCTAATTGTTAACTGGATATAAACAATCAAATTAGGAGAATAAAGGAGGAAGACATTCCTCCTTTATTCTCCTGGCGTTGATTCAATTTATTAGTGCGACAACCACAGAATTTAATCAACCATACAATGGGGGGGAATAAACTTGGAACATAAACTTGAAGAGTTACAAAAAATTATTTTTCAGCAACAGAAAAAGATCGATGAAATGCAAAATAAAATAAACGAGCTGTCAGATTATATTTTACGCCTATCTGTATGCAAAGTCACAAATCCCAAATACCCATATTATGATTTTATTGTGTCTTATCAAATATCCCCGGAAAAGCAAGATAAAATTGATTTACTTTTCATATTACTATCAGATAAATTTAATGGTAAAAAAATACAAGAGCGCTTTAGAAAAATTAAAGATTATCCTACAGATTTTTTATTTTCCAACGAACCTCTCAAATATAAAGATGTAAAAGAGGCTCTTGCCAAAATTCTGGGTGCCATAAGCGATGAAGTGCCACTTATGTTGATCAAAAATTTAAGAGATCAAGGTTTCCATGTGGCATTATGTGACTATTTATTATCCCAATGTACTGCGGACAATCAGCAGGATAAATGATAGATACTGTCGTATAACTCTCGGGACGGCGGTCATCCCCCGTCGCTCCGTGCCACGGGCCGGACGAAACATCGGCCTGCCTCGGAGTAAACAAGAACGTAAAATGTTTTGTGTAATGGTTAAACTCATGGTTAAACTCAAGTTTGAAACTTTAGCGCCCCATACATTTCCAACGAAGCTGGAAACCCAGTAAAATCAAGGGTCTTAGTTGGCGGAATCCCCAAAAATTGCTAAAGTGTAGTGCCACGTCTGTAAATATTTAGTTTTTCTAACCTGCCTTAACATGGTATAATATCTATGCCATGTATGCCAGAACAAAAACTTTCACCAACAAGGATGGCTCAAAAAGAACCTATGTCCAGATAGTCGAAGCCGTCAGGGAGCACGGCAAAGTGCGCCAGAAAGTGGTGGCCAACCTGGGCCGCATCGACGAACTTCAGAAAGGCAGCCTTGACCAGCTCATTGCCAGCCTGGCTAAATTCTCAAAAACGAAATGGATACAGGCCGAAGCTGATAAACTGATGGTTCACAGTGCCAAGGAATGGGGGTTGGATTTAATTTTCCGGCATCTGTGGGAACAACTTGGCCTGGACTTTATCCTGAAACGCCATTTCTCCCAGGCATACACCTGCAGCCAACTGGCTGAGGCCGTCTACGCCATGGTGCTGAACCGGATCAGCGACCCGCTTTCCAAACGGGGCGTTAATGAATGGCTCAAAGAAGTTTACCGGCCGTCCTTTGACCAGCTGGAACTGCACCATTTTTTACCGTGCCCTTGATTTTCTGGCCGAATATAAAGAGAGGATAGAACTGGACCTTTTTGACAGCACCAGAAACCTGTTCGACCTGGAAGTGGACATGATTTTCTGGAACACCGTAGCGTGCACCTTGTAACCAAAAAAGGGCTCATTCTTTTTCTTGAAGCCCCAGCGGACATCGGGTCGGCAAAGCTGCCCACTCCTTCACCGTTTAGCACCCTCTCGTAAAGGGCCAGCTCTTCTTTCAGTGCAGGATCCTCTTTGTGCTGCTTGAGTTCGGGCTACCAGTTCCCGGCCCACTTCCTTTTCTGCCGCCAGGAGCTCAGCCTGGGAAGAATAAACGGATCGCATAACCGGTTTAAAACCATGGCAAACAGGGCTTCTTCAAAGGGAGAGGTCTTTTCCGTGCGATTCAGGATACGCCGCACACAGGGGCCCAGTCCCAGCTTTTCTTTCCACAGGTTGTGGAAGATTACTACGATTTTTATAAATCGCCGGTTTTCTGACAGTTGCTTTTCATTCTGGCAGTGCTTTACAACATAATATGCCCATTTTTCAAGGCTTCGCGGATTTTGGGGGGTAAAATAACAGTTTCTGGCTTTCAAACTCGAGGAAGAAGGACTTAAATGCCTTAAATATTCGCCCCAGCTTGCCTACTGGTGCGGCTTTAACATCAGAAAGTCTTCACCCTCATCAACCGTATTTTACCGGTTTCTCGCTGACTTAAAGGAGCAGGCGGGTTAGGAACTTCTGGAACAGACGGTACAGAGTTTGGTAACCAAGACGGCAAAGCTGGCTGCATCAGAAGGGAAAATTGTCCTGGACAGTTCGGCATTCCCGCCCGCGAAAGGACACTACGGAAAAAGGATGGCCTTTTGGTTCTCCCAGGGATAGAGAAAAAGAATAGGGGCAACTCGATGAAAGTTACCCTCTATCCCCGGCAGACCCCCGCCAGGCGCCCGGGTTGCTCTCAAGCATTGCCCTATCCTCCTGGCGAGTCGGTTTGTTACCGACTTTCCGAAAAGCTACCTAACTAAATCGACTCAACTACTGAATCGACTCAACTATCCTTACCAACTCTTGCTTAGATAACCCCGTGGAATCATTCAACAAATAGGTCATGCCCCCTTCCTCCCAGCTGATAGCCCGCTCGATTACTTGCTGCGGCTTTTGCCCGTATTTGTTCAGCGTAATTTCACTTTCATACCAGCATGCATTCCTACCCCCAACTTTTATTTCTTCGCACCTGAAGCCAGGCTTAAATTTCATGCCGATTTCAGATATGATATAAACCAATGTTGGCGAGCTGTCGACATTTCCATAATCAAACCTCGTGCGAACCAGGTTGTCTTCATTCCCACCGTCAAACCTCATGCGTACCTCGTGCTTGCCGGTGGCCACAAGCTTTCCGTCTTGAGCCTTCATATATTCGCCAACCCAGATTCTTTTTGGCAACCCATACCCGTCAGGAAAACATGCAGGCACCTTGATCTTAAACCCGATTTCCCTTTCAGCTTCCGCAAGGGTTGTGTATGGTACATAACTTACAGGTCCGCTTGCCTTGGCCCGGTTTCTCAAAACAGCTTCCCGATGCGCCTTGATGGCCGCGCTGTCCAGGCCCTCACTAGCCGTAATGGTAATGGTACCACTATCATCATTTTGTTGCCTCACCATCCAAATCTTGTTCAATATATTGGCCTTTTCGTCTGCCCAAGCCCGTAAACCCGGCGAGACTGCCAGTGTAATAACGCCACCAAAAATGGTTAAGCAGGCTGCTACAGCAACGGCCTTTTTCCAGTTAAATATCCAATTGTAGGGCAAGGCCCTTTTTCTCTTCCCCAGAAGCACCGCATTCCGCACCTTCGACCCCATATCCTCGGGCGGATTTATTTTTTCGGACATAGTGATCAACGCACTTTTGATCAGCTGTTCAAACTGTTCTTGTTTAAACATTGAGAATACACTCCTTTCTTGATTGGTTATCCTCACTGCTGGCAGTATTCAAGCCTTTTTCCTGCAGGAAAGCTGCTATCAGCTTCCTGGCGTTATGAAGGCGGGACTTGACTGTACCTTCCTTACAGCCGAGAACACTGGCTATTTCACTGATGGAAAAGTCATTGAAGTAGCGAAGTGTTATTACCACTTTGAGGGGTTCGCTCAACGTGCTGACAGCCTGGTATACCGCTTCTTTAGCTTCATTTTTTTCAAATGCTTCTTCTAGGTCATAATGATGTAACTGAACCGCATTAAAGTTATTGTCTAGATTATCAATTTGCAACAACCTTCTGTTTTTAGCAGCCATCTTCCGTCCGGTTCGAAGTAATATTTTATAAAACCATGTCTTAAAAAACTCAGCCTTTTTTAGCTGTTTAATTGAATAAAAGCATTGAATAAATGTTTCTTGGGCAATATCCTCCGCTAGATCCTGCCGCCCTGTAACCAAATACGCGGTACGGACAGCCTGAGCACCAAATCTTTCAACTAGGAGTTCGAATGCATTGATATCACCAGATTGGCATCGTTTGATCAGTTCAACATCTTTCAATGTCACATCTCCTTTCCTGCCGGAAGTTCCTTCTACAAATCAAGTGGACTCTATTGTCAGGCTAGAGTTTAAAAGTAATATCTCCCATTAAAGTCTCGTTCTGCTCATTCTGGATTGAAACAGATAAAGTACCGGCTAACCCCGTTGTTCCATACTTCCTTGAACCATAAGGTTTTCTTTTACCCGGGTATAGGGGCAATGAGGTTTTTAAACTCGAGTTAAACATTTTTATTAAAAGTTAAAGAGTCCAACATGTGTTCAGTAGACCATGTAGGTAGATTGATTATGGTTATCAGGCTATTTGCACTGCCATCTCTATAATATAATAATATCCCTGGTGGTAGCCACCTCCTTATCTGTTAAACTCAACTTAGGAGTAGGATGCTCAACTAAGTTGGCAAAATATAGTTCAAAGTTTCCGGGAAAAGGATTTCACCTCCTGGCTGTTCGATTGCTTAAAAAAGAGCTACCTTTCCTGGATCAAATTTGCAGACTGCGGTTTATAGAAGGGTTGTGCTTCGAGCACCACGTTAGATAAGGCCCACTGACCAGTCTGCAGCCAATCTTATATACCGGAGGTTCTCGACATGTACTTCGTAGGAATTGACTGGTCTGACCTGCATCATGACGTAGCTGTACTCAATGAAAAGGGTCAAGAGCTTAAGTATTTCACCATCCCTCACAACAGGAAAGGCATGGAATTATTAAAGGAAAGGCTCTTGAGCATCGATCCCGAACCGGAAAATTTCGCCTGCCTGCTCGAAACCAAAAACGGTCTTCTGGTGCAGTTTCTGCTGGAAGCCGGCTTTCCAGTTTACCCGCTTAATCCGAAGATTGTGGATTACCGGCGAAAGCCCTCCGGGGCAAAAAGCGACCCCATCGATGCCCGGCTGCTGGCCAACATCAGCCGCTCCGATCTGGCGCAGTTGAAGAGGCTTAAGCCAGATGCGGAACTAATCGCGGAACTAAAGATGCTCACCCGGGACCAGGAAAGTCCAGGTAGTGGGCGATTCTTTGCCTGGCCTCGCGGGGACTGGCGTAGTCGTGCAGGTAAACTTCTTCGTATTTCAGACTGCGCCAGAGGCGCTCGACAAAGATGTTATCTGTAGCTCTACCCTTGCCGTCCATGCTGATTTGGACCCCTGCATTTTTTAAAAGCTCTATGTACTGCGGACTGGTGAACTGGCTTCCCTGGTCACTGTTCATGATTTTCGGCCGGGACCGGGCCAGGGCCAGTTTAACCGCTTCCAGGACAAAGGAAATCTCCAGCGAGAGGTCCATCTCCTAACTGACCACATAACGGGAGTACCAATCCATGATTGCTACCAGGTACACCCAGCCCTTTTGCAGACGAATGTAGGTAATATCTATGCCCCACACCTGGTCTGGATGGGTGATTTCGAGTGTCAATTCTCACTTTGATTTAGCCCAACCCCTGCCCATTTTCGCAGATTGAACAATCTGCAACTATTTCCGATACCAGAATAATCTGCAACTGCTTCGCAAATTGTGCTGGTATTTCAGGTCAGTCAGTCCGTCTATTCACCAGAATATGACAACCAGTGACTGACCCCTTTTCTTCCGGCTGTGGAACAGGTAGAATATTTGCTGGAAGTGACCGCCATGCAGCAGATATTTTACACGCCTGTACCGCCGGAAGAATACGCCCGCCTGGGCAAAGATTTTCCCTTTCCCCAACCACTCTCATGCCCCAACCCCGGTTGTCTG
>NZ_FQUW01000014.1 GCF_900129285.1 Desulfofundulus australicus DSM 11792 | reverse complement strand
CCCTATGGGCTGGAGTCGGCCCGGTATGGACCAGATGGCACGAATTCGAGTATTGAAAGCCAACGGCATTAACATAAAAGAGCAATACCTTAAACAACTCGGGAAACCGGTAACTGTTCTCAAAGTATGCCAAACAAGTCTACAACAGCAGCGGAAATTGCTGGAGCGGCCACCGTTTGAGACGTTGGGCAATATTCCAGCGTTGAAAGGGCCGACCACTAGTCTTGCTCAGATTTTACGTGCAATCAAATCAGCCTAAAGCCCATGTGGCGGTTGGCACTCGTAACTCCTTTTCGATTTATTTCCTACAGTGACTTGACGCTATCTATCCCGGGCGCTGGCATTTCTTTTTAAAATTTAATATGATAAAATAGTGGCGGATAAGCACCGTGGTTTCTGGCGGTTCCAGAACCCGCTGCAAAACCAGCATCCGCTTCAGTTCCGTCTGTGACAGGGTAACCATCTCCTTCATACTGACATTTTCACTGACGGATTTTACCCTGACAATATCACAGACGGATCACACCTCAAAGAAAGCTTCTCTTGACATACCCCTGTCACTTTGCTAAAATCAATATGTTTGGCATGGTGAACCGGGCAGGGGGTTCTTTTTGTGCTCTGAGTGGTGAAAAAACGAACATGCCCGGGGGTTTGCTCAGGGAGGGGTCAAAAATGGAACAGGTTTACGATGTGATAATTGTCGGTGCAGGTCCCGCCGGCATTTTTACTGCCCTGGAGCTGGTCAGGCAAAAATGCGGCTTAAAAATCCTCATGCTGGAGAAAGGGCGGGATTTGGAAGAGCGCAAATGTCCCTCCAGAGAAAAGAATAACGCCTGCTTTCACTGCAACCCCTGCTCCACCATCTGCGGCTGGGGTGGCGCCGGAGCCTTCAGCGACGGCAAGCTGACCCTGTCCACGGAAATTGGTGGCAGCCTGGAGCAGTATATAGGAGAAGAGGCTCTTGGCGAGCTGATTGATTATGTGGATAGAATCTACCGGGAATTTGGGGCGCCGGAAATGGTCTACGGCCTGGAGCATGCCGAAGCCATCGAGGAGTTTCAGCACCGGGCCGCCCAGGCGGAACTCAAGCTTATCCCGGTGGCCATTCGTCACCTGGGTACAGGCCGGTGTCAGGAGATACTGGCCCGTATGAAACAGTACCTGCTGGATGCAGGGGTAGAAATCCGGACGGAATGCCCGGTGGAATCAGTCCTGGCAGAAAATAATCGGGTCCGGGGCATAATTACCACCGGAGGCGAAATTATACCGGGGCATTATGTAATTCTTGCTCCCGGGCGTGAAGGTGCGGAGTGGCTGGCCGGGCAGGCCCGGAAACTGGGGTTAACAACGGCGGTTAATCCGGTTGATATTGGGGTGCGGGTGGAGGTTCCGGCAGCGGTAATGGAACCTCTGACCAGGGTTTTCTATGAAGCCAAGTTTATTTACTATTCCCGTTCCTTTGACGATAAAGTACGCACTTTTTGTATGAACCCTTACGGGGAAGTGGTTATGGAAAATAATGATGGGCTGGTAACCGTCAACGGCCATACCCATGCCTATCGCAAAACCGGCAATACCAATTTTGCCGTACTGGTAAGCAAAACTTTTACGGAGCCCTTTAAAGAACCAATTGCCTACGGAAAATATATCGCCAGCCTGGCCAACTTGCTCGGTGGGGGGGTAATTGTTCAGCGGCTGGGCGACCTCCTGGCAGGGAGGAGAAGCACAGAGGAGCGAATACGCAAGTGTCTCACAGTCCCCACCCTGACCAAGGCAACGCCGGGAGATTTGAGCCTGGTCTTCCCCTATCGGCATCTTGTGGCCATCGTCGAAATGCTGAAAGCCATGGACGAAGTAGCACCGGGTATCTACTCCCGCTATACCCTGCTGTACGGGGTGGAAGTTAAATTTTATTCTTCACGGCTGACATTGACCCGCGGCCTGGAAACCCAGGTGCAGAACCTTTTTGCTGCAGGAGATGGTGCAGGTGTTACCAGAGGGCTGGCCCAGGCTTCGGTGTCCGGGGTCCTGGCAGCGCGGGAGATCCTGAATAAAGTGGGGGGATAATTGGAGCATGTCGACACTTGTTGTGGTGGGCGCCCAGTGGGGGGACGAGGGTAAGGGAAAGATAACAGACTTCCTGGCTGAAAAGGCCGATCTCATCGTGCGCTACCAGGGGGGTAATAACGCCGGCCATACGGTTACGGTGGGAGGCAGGCAGTTTAAGCTGCATCTCGTTCCTTCAGGTATACTTTACCCGGATAAACTCTGCCTGATAGGAAACGGGGTGGTCATCGATCCCGAAGTCCTCCTGAACGAGCTGGATGACCTGGCTGCCAGGGGCATTTCAACGGCAAACCTGCGGATAAGCCCCCGGGCCCATGTTATATTACCCTATCACCGGAGGCAGGATCAGTACGAGGAAGAAATGAAAGGTGCCCGGCGCATTGGAACCACCTGCCGGGGGATAGGGCCGGCCTATACGGATAAGGTCGCACGGCTGGGCATCCGTATGGCGGAACTGGTGGATGAAGAAGAGTTTAAAGCGCTGCTGGAAAGAAATCTGGAATATAAAAATAAAATTTTCCAGCAGGTTTACCATAAGGAGAAAATGGATCTGGAGCATATCCTGCCAGCTTATACAGGCTATGCCCGCAGGCTGAAGCCATTTGTAGAAGACGTATCTGTAATTGTTAACCAGGCCATTGCTCAGGGCAAGAAAATTCTCTTTGAAGGAGCCCAGGGAACCCTCCTGGATGTTGACCACGGTACCTATCCCTATGTAACTTCCTCCCACCCCGTGGCCGCCGGGGCCTGCACGGGTGCGGGCATTGGCCCCACGCGCATCGACCGGGTAATGGGTGTGGCCAAGGCCTACGTTACCAGGGTTGGCGAAGGTCCTTTCCCCACGGAGCTGCATGATTCCCTGGGGGATCACATCCGCAGCCGCGGGGGCGAATATGGTACCACCACCGGGCGGCCTCGACGCTGCGGGTGGTTTGATGCCGTGGTAGCCCGCTATGCGGTAAGGATCAACGGGCTGGACTGCCTGGCCATCACCAAACTGGATGTGCTGACCGGCCTGGAAACCATCCGCATATGCACAGCCTATCGCTACCGGGGGAATGTGGTGACCGAGTTTCCTTCTTCGCTTAAAGTGCTGGAGGCCTGTGAGCCGGTTTACGAGGAACTACCCGGGTGGCAGGAAGATATCAGCCGGGCCAGGTGTTACGAGGACCTGCCCGGTAATGCCAGGAGATACCTGGAACGCATCAGCGAGCTGGCGGGCGTACCCATTGCCATTATAGGTGTCGGGCCCGGGCGGGAAGAGACCATTATTACCCGCGAAGTATTGTAGCATTTGTTTAACAGTTCAAACCGGCGCTCACGGGAGCGCTTTTTTTTTAAGAAAAGACATCTGCCATCAATAATGTATCTGTTATCCAGTTCTGGTTTTAATGGCCGCATCTAAATTTTTTGTTGACACAGAAGCATATCTATAGTATCATATCTAGCGGTGACGACACTGTGTGGGCCATTAGCTCAGCTGGTAGAGCACCTGACTTTTAATCAGGGTGTCGGTGGTTCGAGTCCACCATGGCTCACCATGGCCCCATGGTCAAGCGGCCTAAGACACCGCCCTTTCACGGCGGTAACGCGGGTTCGAATCCCGCTGGGGTCACCATATTATAAGCCCCGTAAAACGCTTACGGGGCTTAATTTTTTGTAGTTATGAATTACGGCCAAGCCGGGTGTTCACGCTACAATAGCTATCGCACCATCACCCGGTATTCCCGGAGCCAGGTATCGACCTGAATGAGGAAGGCCAGGAACTGCGGGCCCCGCATCAGCTGGCCGTACCACGGCCTGTTCATGGCCGGTGCATCCAGCTGCGCAAACTGGCGTACGGCCTCAACGTTGTTGCCGTATCGATCAACACGGTCCGGTGGCGGGAGCCAAGAAAGTGCGCCACCCGCTCTGTCCACCGGGCATCGGTATCGGGCTCAAATTGATTGGGCCGGAAATAGAGATCGTTATCCATATAGTCCACCGAAAAGGTGCGCAGTGGCTTGGTACTGTCTTGCCGGAATGCGGCTGCAGCAAAGGCTGTAATGGCGCTGGAGTCAAGACCTCCAGAGAGCAGGGTGCAGACGGGTACATCGGCCACCAGCTGCCGCCGCACCGCATCCTGCAAAAGATGGCCCACCTTATGGGCAGTGGTCTCTAGGTCGTCGAGATGGGGATGGCTTTCCAGTGCCCAGTAGCGGAAAATGTGTGTACCCCGGCGGTTATAAACCAGGCAGTGGCCGGGCCTCAGTTCCCTTACTCCCCTGAAAATGCCGTGTCCCGGCGTGCGTCCGGGGCTCAGTGCAAAGATTTCGGCCAGACCTTCGGCGTCTACTTCCGGTGGTACGGCCGGGTGGGCCAGGAGGGCTTTTAACTCGGAACCAAAAATAAAAGCACTGCCCCTCCGGGTATAAAAAAGGGGCTTTACTCCCAACCGGTCCCGGGCCATGAACAGGCTTTGCTCCTCTTCATTCCAGATGGCAAAGGCGAATATACCATTCAAGCGGAGCACGCAATCCTTACCCCATTCCATGAATGCCGTGAGCAGCACCTCTGTATCCGAGTGGCCCTGGTAACGATAACCCCGGGCTTCCAGTTCCCGGCGCAGTTCTGAGGTGTTGTACAGTTCGCCGTTGTAAGTGATAATGTACCTGTTTTTCCCCCGCTTGCGGATCATCGGTTGCCCCCCGCCCGCGGGATCCACCACTATCAGCCGGCAATGGGCCAGGGCGGCATAACGTGATATCCACACCCCAGCTGCGTCTGGCCCGCGGCAGGCCAGGGTTGCCACCATGTTCTCAAGTACGTCTTTTTGTCGGGTGAGATCCCCTTCCCAGTCCACCCAGCCGGCAATCCCGCACATATGACATTCTCCCTCCCGGTGAAACCGTACGGGCTGGTGTTAGAGGGCCGGCCCGGAAAAAGAAAGACGCCTCACGCAAAGGGAGTGTTCCTGCTTTGCGGGGGGCGCCATTGCCCGGCTCCGTTGTTGCTGTATAGCAACCCGTACAATGAATTTTTTCAGTTTTATTATATGCAGCAGGAAAGTGATGTGTGCAATTACCTGATTACCGGGAGTAAATATCAAGGCCGCTGCCTTGATATTGATGTGAGGTTTCATAACGAAAAAATTTTTGTGGAGATACCTGCTGGATCTGCCCAGAAAATTGTGCGTCGCCTTGTGGCCATCCCAGGCCACTGCTCTTGACACAGACCCTGTCGAATAATCTTGACTATTTTTATGGAACTGCTATAATAATAGGAGCAGGAATAATAGGAGCAGGCGGGTGTAGCTCAATGGTAGAGCATCAGCTTCCCAAGCTGAGGGCTGCGGGTTCGATCCCCGTCACCCGCTCCAAAAGTTTTTAAAAAGACGGTCCCCGTGGAAGGGGACCTTTTAGTTTTCCTGTAACGGGCCTGGCTAAAACTTAATAAAGTATTCAGCCGGGGTTTGCGGAAAAATATAACGAAACGGGTTGAGAAGCGCGCACTATTCGAGGAAAAGAAGGAAAGAGGGTGTCCTTGTGCCGGAGACAAAGAAGGTCGGTGAATTGATGGTACCGCTCAGGGAGTATCCGGTGGTATACGATTCTGATACATTAAAGGACGCCATTAAAGTATTGCGCAATTACCGCGCTGCCGGTCACGAGCATCGCTCATTGCTGGTTTTCAGTAAAACGAAGGTTGACAACGAAGAACAGCTGGTGGGAATCCTGACCACGCGGGATATATTAAAGGCCATAAAAACAAACCGTTTGCTTTACGATAATACCGAACTTTTCACCATGTCCTGGGCATTTTTTTACCGCAGGGACCCCCTCAATGAACTTACTGTCACCAAAGTGGGTCAGGCTATCCGGCCCCTGGTCGATGCTTGTGTCCAGGCCGGCGACACCGTGGTGAGGGCCATTGAACTGATGATGACCAAAAATGTAAACCTGCTGCCCGTTTTTGAGGGGAGAAAAGCTGTGGGGGTTATCAGGGCCATAGATCTGCTGGATTATATCGCCGACATGCTGTAAGGGATTAAAAACTGCCGCCATCTGCTATTCTGCGGCCGGATGGCGTGTGTGGCCGATCTTGTCTGGTTAAATAATCAGGATTATAATTTAATAAGATTTTATAAGGCTTTCATAAAGGAGGAGGATATTTTCCCATGGGCAAGCATATTATTACCATCAGCCGTCCCTCCCTTTCCAGCACGGTTAAAGGCGGGGGATGCGGGGAATGCCAGACTTCCTGCCAGTCGGCCTGCAAGACGTCCTGCACGGTGGGCAACCAGGCCTGCATGAAGAAGGAGAAGTAACTCATAGATTGGCAATTAAATAAAACCTGATCCCGTTGCGGGATGAGGTTTTTTTCTTGGGGGAGGGGCAATGATCCATAAATTCATTTTCGATGATTACCGTTTTGTGCTGGATGTAAACAGCGGTTCCGTACACGTGGTGGATGAACTGACCTGGTGCCTTCTGGATGAGTACCCCTTTGAAAATGAGCGGGATATTCTGGCGAGGTATGCTTCCTACCCTCCATCGGAAGTGGTGGAGGCCATGCAGGAAATCAAAGAGCTGGTCCGGGAAGGCCTTTTGTTCTCCCCCGACCCGCTGGATGGCCACTATGAGCCGGCAGATGAGCCGGTGGTCAAAGCACTGTGCCTTCACCTGGCCCACGACTGCAACCTGGCCTGCCGTTACTGTTTTGCCGGCCAGGGGCATTTTGGTGGTCCTGGCGGTTTGATGCCCGCGGAAACCGGCAGGCGGGCGCTGGACTTTCTTTTTGCCTCTTCAGGTTCCAGGCGTCATGTGGAAGTTGATTTCTTTGGGGGCGAGCCGCTGTTGAACTTCAACACCCTGCAGGACCTTGTGGAGTACGGCCGGCGGCGGGCTGCCCAGCTGGGTAAAGTAATCAAGTTTACCGTAACCACCAATGCACTGCTGCTTACCCCCGAGGTGGGCCGCTTTCTGAATGAGCACGATCTGGCAGTTGTGCTCAGCCTGGACGGACGGGAGGAAGTCCACAATGCCATGCGCATTTTTCCAGGCGGCCAGGGCTCTTATGAGTGTGTGGTGGAGAATATATGCCGTTTCGTTTTCTCCCGTCCCGGGGGCGAATATTATGTGCGCGGCACCTTCACCCGCCGCAACCTGGACTTTTCCCGGGACGTGCTCCATATGGCCGATCTGGGCTTCAAGCATATATCGGTGGAACCGGTGGTGGCGCCCTATCACGAGGAATATGCCCTGCAACCCGGGGATGTTCCCCGTATTTGCGAGGAGTACGAAATATTAACGCGGCAGCTTGTCAGCCGTGCCCGAAGGGGCCAGCAGGTCAACTTTTTTCATTTCAATATCGATCTGGACGGCGGCCCGTGCCTGCCCAAGCGTCTGGCGGGTTGCGGGGCCGGGAGAGAATATCTGGCCGTTTCACCTGAAGGCAAGTTGTATCCCTGCCACCAGTTTGTCGGGCGGCCGGAGTATTGCATGGGTGATGTAGAGGGTGGGATCGTACGTCCCGACCTGGTGGAAGAATTCCGCAGGGCCCATGTGTACAACAAAGATGCCTGCAGGGGCTGCTGGGCCCGCTTTATCTGCAGTGGCGGCTGCCACGCCAACGCCCATGCCTTTCATGGTAATATTTTTACCCCCTATGAGCTTGCCTGCGCCCTGATTAAGAAAAGAATTGAGTGCGCCATATATTTAAAGGCGGTTCTGGCAAAGGAAGGATTGATTTAAAAATTAACGATAAAATTAATAACTGAATTAAAACCATTGATAATTTCCCCTGTTCCTTTATTTCCAGGTTAAAATAAGAAAAATCTGGAGTGATAATGCGCCCCCGCCAGTTATATATTTATTAAGAGTTTACATGACTCGACAAGCAACCTACCAAATATTAAGGAGTTGCCAGTTGTTTGGTTGACTAACCATTTTAAGCAAAAGGAGTAAAGCCCATGTCCCGTATGACTCCTCTGGCCGGGGGCGGAAACGGCCAGCATGATACCCGCGGAAACGAAAAAGAAAAGCGGGCAGGTAGAACGGTGAGCATTGCCTGTCTTCTCCTGGTTGCTTCCATAAATAGAAATAAATTAAAGCGGTCTTTGCATCGTTTTTTTATTGAGGATCCTTTAACGCCGGTCCAGGTCCTCTGCGTGGTGGCCATGACCCTGGTGATAATGATCTATGGCTCCCTTATTACAAATGCTTCCGAGAGGTGGGCTGTCCTGGTTGGGGGCAGGGTGGTGGCTGTTTCCTCCCATCGTGGCGAGCTGGAAGATATCTTGCGGAACAGAATTTATTTTGGTGCACGGGAAGGGCACACCCTTCATAAGGTGATTATCCGCCCGGCATCCTGGGGGGAGGGGCCCGTGTTATCCGGCCGGTACCTCGAAGAATCCCTGGCCCGGGCCCTGGGAGCGCAGGAAAAGGGTACGGCCCTGGTGGTAAACGGAGACATTAAACTGGTGGTTGCCAGCCGCGATGCGGCCAACCAGCTGCTGGAAACGTTGAAAGAACAGCACAGCATTCCCGGGGCGGATGTCCGCCTGGTGGAGAAAGTGGTTTATAAAGAGGTGTGGGTGCCGGCGGGGGAGATCTTGAGCTTGCGGGAAGCCCTGGAATTTGCCGGTAACGGTGGTCGCCGGCTGGAACAATATTCGGTACGGGCAGGGGATACCCTGTGGGATATTGCCGCCAGAAAAGGTATACCGGTAGAAGAACTGCAAGCTGCCAATCCCGGTTTAACACCCGAAACGCTGCAGGTGGGGCAGGTATTAAAGTTGTCCCGTACCGAGCCGTTGATCAATGTTCTGGCCACAGTTGTGCGTACGGAAAAAAGAGAGTTGCCCTTTATAGAAGAGCGGCGGCGGGACAGCAGGATGCTGCGCGGGCAGCAGCGAGTGGTTCAGGCCGGGAAGCCGGGTGTGGAAGAGGTAACGTACCGGCTGGCTTACTTAAACGGACGTCTGGTGAATAATGAGGTTCTGGAAAGGAAGGTACTCGAGGAACCGCGGCCCCGGGTGGTGGCTGTGGGTTCGCGGGTTTTACTGGCTTCACGTTCGGGAGCATCGGGAAGCCTGGCCTGGCCTACGGTGGGCGCCATCGGATCACCCTACGGGCCGCGCTGGGGCCGGTTGCACGCCGGTGTGGATATAACTGCCGGCAGCGGGGCCCCGGTCCGTTCTGCCGAGGCAGGTCGGGTGATCAGAGCTGGCTGGAACGGAGGCTATGGCCTGATGGTAGATGTTTACCACGGCGATGGTGTGGTTACCCGTTACGCCCACCTGTCCCGGATTGAGGTGCGGGTTGGCCAGAGGGTGGAACGCGGTCAGTTGCTGGGGCGGGTGGGCAGTACCGGCAATACCACCGGTCCTCACCTGCACTTTGAGGTGTGGATTAACGGGCGGCCGGTGGACCCGGCCCGGTTCCTGTAAAGAAAACGGCCCTGATATCTGCCTGTTGAGCCCTCCCCCTGCAGGTTGCGGGGAGGGTTTTATGTTACCGGGGCAGCATCAATAGGGACCCCTGAGTGAGGGGACAATTATGGTATAATGGGATAGTAGAACTTATTAAAGGGGTTAATTTATATGGCCTTACTTTACCGTGAGCGCAGGAAAAGATTTCAAAAGATAGCTTTCATTATCCTGACCATTTTCCTTTCCCTGGGCCTGCTGGGAACGTCCATTGGCTGGTTTTTCGATTTTCGCCCGGCCAGTGCACCTCCGGATGTTCAACAGCAGCAATCTCCGGAGGCAATGATTGCCGAACTGGAGGCACAGGTCAAAGACAGGCCGCAGGATGCTGACCTGGCTGCCCGGCTGGCCAGGGCTTACCTGGAGGCGGGGAAGATGGATCAGGCACTGCAGGCCTATGAGAAAGCCGTGCAATTAAAGCCGGAGAACGGCGATTTTCGTGTTGAACTGGCCCTGGTGCAGTTCCTGGTTGGGCACTATGACGATGCGGCGGCCAGTTTACAGGAAGAAATCAGGCGTCATCCTGACAACGCCCTGGCCCACTATTATTACGGCCAGGTGCTGGCCCTGGGGAAGGGTGATTATGAGGGCGGTATCCGGGAGCTGGAAAGATTTGTACAGCTTGCCGGCCAGGGGGAGGACGTAACCCAGGCCCGTAAAATGATTGCGGAGTGGAAAAAGCTGCTGGAAAACGGCAAATCCTGAGGAGCGGGTTTTGTTTTCCAGCAGTTCCCTGTGGTGCAGGATAGTGAAAAAAGCTTATAATTTTAAAAGGGTATTTCTTAGTAGGGCCCGTATGGGCCTTGTTTTTACTTTTGGTTATTATTTAACTGGTTTTATAATAAATAAACATCAGCAGGTTCGGTGATGGGCAATGGGTATTGCACCGCAAATTTCAAGAAAACCTGCGGCTGGCCGGTTTTTGTCCCGGCTATGCTTGAAATTAACGGGTATCGTGATGGCCCTGCTGATCGTCCTTTTTGTTCACATACCCGGGCAGATAAGGGAATATGTGTACAACATCTTCTGTGAGGCGGGCCGGGCACACGCGCTGCTCGGCACCCGGCATATGCACACCCTTTCCGGGGGCCGCTTCGTGGTCCGGTATGAACCTGCAGATGCGGGCGGCGCCCGGCTGGTGCTTAAGGCAGCGCAAAGGTTCTACCCGCAAATAGCCAGGGACTTTCATTTTACAACCGTTGACCCTATCCTTTTGGTGGTATATCCCAGCCGGGAGTCCCTGAACGCCAGCTTTGGCTGGCCGGCCAGTGAAAGTGCCATGGGTGTATACTGGGCGGGGGTGATCAGGGTTCTCTCACCCCGGGCCTGGATTGACGCCCGGGACCCCCGGGAGGTGGAGGAAATTTTTCTGAGCTCGGGTCCGGTAGCCCATGAGCTGACCCACCTGGTGGTGGACTATCTTACCCGGGGCAACGTCCCCCGCTGGCTTACCGAAGGTATCGCCCAGTATGAGGAGTATAAACTTACCGGCTTCAGGTTTGCTCAAATTCAGGATTTAACCGGTTTTGAACTGTATGACTTTAAAGTAATGGACCGGAAATTTGATGAACTGCCCGACCAGACCCTGGCTTACGGGCAATCACTGGCTGCCGTCGAGTACCTGGTGGAAGAATATGGTGCAGAAAGCCTGCATAAAATTTTAACGGTGCTGGGGCAGGGACGGGATATAAACGAAGCCCTGGAACAGGTCACCGGTCGGGATGTGGATGGTTTTGCTTCCGGTTTTAAGCTATGGATGGAGAAAAAGGTATAAAAAGAATGGGACATGGCATTTTAAAAAAAATGCCGGGCTGTTGTTTGAGCAGGAATTCCCCCGGTTATCTATTTGCGGATGATTGTTGTATAAGCGGGCATTGTGGCAGGAATTGTGGAAAGGTATCTAGAATATTTAGCTTTAGTTTTGTAGCGGGAGGAAAATGTTTCTATGGATAAACTGGTTATTTCCGGGGGGATTTCCCTGCAAGGCCGGGTTACCATTAGCGGGGCCAAAAACGCTTCCCTGGCCATTTTGTGTGCGGCTGTTATGGCCGGCGAACTGGTAACCCTGGAAAATGTGCCCGATATCAGGGACGTGCAGGTGATGATGGATATCCTGCGCTCCCTGGGAGCGCAGGTGCACCGCACCCCATCCAATGGCAGCCTGCGCATCCTGATGACGGATCCCCCTGTTCAAATGCCCCCTTACCACCTGGCCAAACAATTACGTGCCTCCAATTTACTGCTGGGTCCTCTCCTGGCCCGTTTTGGCCGGGCTGAAATCCCCCTTCCCGGTGGTTGCAACATCGGAACCAGGCCCATGGATCTGCATTTTAAAGGGTTGAGCGCCCTGGGCGCCCGGCTGGAACTTGAAAAAGGAACGGTTGTTGCACGGGCTGCCGGGCTTCAGGGTAACAGGATATATCTTGACTTTCCCAGTGTGGGCGCTACGGAAAATATCATGATGGCTGCCTGCCTGGCCCGGGGTCAGACCGTGATTGAAAATGCCGCCCGGGAGCCGGAAGTGGTCGATCTGGCCAACTTCCTGAACTGTCTGGGTGCCAGGGTGCGCGGGGCAGGCACCGATGTAATCAAAATCGAGGGCGTGGAAACCCTGGGCGGTTGCATGCGCTATGCAGTAATTCCCGATCGCATTGAGGCGGGCACTTTTATGGTCGCGGCGGTGGCCACCCGGGGAGATGTTGTTCTGGAGAATGTTATCCCCCGTCACCTGGAACCTCTTATTGCCAAGCTGCGGGAGGCCGGGGTGGAAATAGAAGAAGAGGAAGAGCGCATCAGGGTAAGGTCCACCGGCTCGCTCAGGCCCATCGACATAAAAACCATGCCCTACCCGGGATTTCCCACCGATATGCAATCCCAGATGATGGCCCTCCTGTCCACCGTTCCCGGTACCAGTGTCATTGTAGAAAACATCTTTGAAAACCGTTTCAAGGTGGCCGATGAGTTAAAGCGGATGGGCGCGCGGATCAAGGTTGAGGGCCGCCTGGCGGTGGTGGAGGGTGTGGAGAAACTCGAGGGGGCCTGCGTGCGGGCCACTGACCTGAGGGCAGGGGCTGCCCTGGTGGTGGCCGGGCTTATGGCCGAAGGAGAAACCAGGATAGATAATGTACAATATATAGACCGGGGCTATTTCAACCTGGAGCAGAAATTGAGAATGCTGGGGGCCCGGATATGGCGTGCCCCTTATGATGAGAAAACCCCGGCTCAAGACAATGCTGTCAGGAAAAGTGCTCTGATTTAAGCCTTGCCAGTGGGATGTATCGATGCACATAACCCTGCTCTGCGTAGGAAAGTTAAAAGAGGATTTTTTACTTCTGGCCCAGAAGGAGTACCTCAAGCGGCTGAGTCCTTATGCCCGGATTGAACTGGTGGAGGTCAGAGAAGAATCTCTGCCGGCATCCGGAAGGGCAGGTGCGCTGGAGGCAGTTCTGAAAAAAGAGGGCACCCGCCTGCTGGAGCGAATTCCGGACAACTGCGTGACCATCGCCCTGGACAGGAAAGGAATGATGCTTTCCTCCAAGGAATTTGCCGGCTATCTGGCAGAGCTTGGCCTGCGGGGGCAGAACAAGCTTTGCTTTATTATCGGCGGAAGTGCCGGCCTGGCCGGGGACGTGCTTGCCAGGGCCTCCCTGCGGCTGTCCTTTTCCAAATTTACCTTTCCCCACCAGCTGATGCGCATTATTCTTCTGGAACAAATATACAGGGCCTTCAAAATTATTCGCGGCGAAAAATACCATCTGTAGGAAATATGCCGTCCAAAAAGGTCATCTATTTGGCGGGCAGAGAAGGAACCCCATGTTTTTTGACGAACTAATTAAATTAAATGCGGGAAATTATCTTTCTTTTGTTAAAAATTTTTATCGCCCAAACAGGGCATTGTGGGAGGAATAGGCTAAAAAGTAGCGAATTTTACTTAGTGTTGATGTCTGCTAACCTGTTGGACTGGTTAGTGAGCAAAAGGACAAGTCCATTATTTCTAAAAAATCATAAGGAGGTATTACTATGTACGTAGTAACTGTTGACCGCGAAAAATGTGAGGGTTGTGGCGAGTGCGCGGATTCCTGCCCGGGCAGCGTTCTGGAAATGAAGGATGGTAAGGCATTTGTGGCCAACCCCGATGATTGCCTGGGGTGCGAAACTTGTGTCTCTGTTTGCCCGTCGGGGGCTGTAACCCTGGAGGAAAGATAAACGATTGTTAAAGGAGGGTGAGAGGAGAAAGGTTGTCCTGTTTTTCAATTGAATGAATGAGCAAATTTCTGGAATGGACTGAAGGGGAAAGATATATTTAGGGTTATAAAGGAGGCGTGCTGATGTTTGAACCAAAGAGGCCTCAAAAAGCACTGAAATATGAAGAACTCCGGATTTATACCGATGCCGAACTCAATAACTATACCGAAGAAGAACTGAAAGAATTTAAGATAAAGCATGAAATTCCCAAGGTGGAGGAGCTGGAAAAGGGTCCCTGGCCCAGCTTTGTGGCAGATGCCAAGCAGGAGGCCCTGCGCCGCAGAAAGCTGGCCGATGACCGGATGATGATCGACCGGTATGTGGTGGAAGACCTTCTGGGCCAGCTGGAGCTCTCCTTTAATGATGGTGAGACCCACTGGAAACACGGTGGTATAGTGGGCGTGTTTGGTTACGGCGGCGGTGTTATCGGACGTTACTCCGACGTTCCGGAGAAGTTCCCCGGGATTGCCCATTTCCATACCATCCGGGTCAACCAGCCAGCCAGTAAGTTTTATAAGAGCGACTTCCTGCGTGCCCTGGCTGACCTGTGGGAGTACCGGGGCAGCGGTCTCTTCAACATGCACGGTTCCACGGGTGACATCATCCTGCTGGGGACAACCACCGAGCAACTGGAGCCCATTTTCTACGACATGACCCACGAGCTGGATCAGGACCTCGGCGGTTCAGGTTCCAACCTGCGTACTCCTTCCTGCTGTATTGGTAAAGCCCGCTGCGAATGGGCCTGCTATGACACCCAGGAAATGTGCTATGAAATGACCATGCACTACCAGGACGAGCTGCACCGTCCGGCCTTCCCGTACAAGTTTAAGTTCAAGTTTGACGGTTGCCCCAACTGCTGCGTTGCTTCCATCGCCCGGGCTGATATTGCCTTCATCGGCACCTGGCGTGACGAGATCCGTATCGATCAGGATGCTGTAAAGGCATACATCGCCGGTGACATTGTGCCCAGGGGAGGTGCCCATAGGGGCAGGGATTGGGGTAAGTTTGATATTCAAAAAGAAGTGATTGACCGCTGCCCGTCCCAGTGCATGTGGATGGAAGACGGCAAGCTGGTCATTGACAACAAGGAATGCGTGCGTTGCATGCACTGCATTAACGTTATGCCGCAGGCTCTCAGGCCGGGTAAAGACACTGGCGTGAGCATCCTGGTAGGTGCCAAGGCTCCTATCCTGGAAGGTGCCCAGATTGCCCAGGTTATCGTACCCTTTATGAAGGCCGAGCCGCCGTATGATAATGTGAAAGAAGTTATTGAAAGAATCTGGGAGTTCTGGATGGAAGAAGGTAAGAACCGCGAGCGTGTTGGAGAGCTCATCCAGCGTGTTGGCTTGCCCAAATTCCTGGAGGTAATCGGCCTGCCGCCTGCTCCGCAGATGATCAAGGCGCCGCGTTCTAACCCGTACATCTTCTGGAAGGAAGAGGACGTACCGGGTGGATTTACTAGAGACATTAAAGAATTCCGGGCCAGACACAAGAGGTAAAATATAAGGGGGTTTGTTGGATGGCTCTTTCCACTGGGAGATTCGGTAAGTTTGACCCGCAGAACCCGACCAAGGACAGGATTACAGATATAGGTCCGCGTCACTACTGGGAAAACTTCCCGCCCATTATCCAGAAGAACTACGGCAAGTGGCTTTACCACGAAGTCCTCGAGCCGGGTGTACTGGTACACGTTTCTGAAACCGGCGACAAGGTTTACACCGTGCGTTGCGGTTCGCCCCGTTTGATGACGGCCCAGCACATCCGGGAGATCTGTGACATTGCCGACAAGTACTGCGATGGCTATGTCCGCTTTACCACCCGTAACAACGTTGAATTTATCGTGGACAGCCAGGAGAAAGTGGAGGCGCTGAAAAAGGATCTGTGGAGCCGCAAGTTTGTTTCCGGGAGCTACAAGTTCCCCATTGGCGGCACGGGTGCAAGTATCACCAATATCGTGCACACCCAGGGGTATGTGCACTGCCACACCCCGGCTACCGACGCTTCATCCCTGGTTAAAGCTGTAATGGATGAGCTTTTTGACTACTTCACCGGTATGACCCTGCCGGCCAAGGTGCGGGTAGCGGTGGCCTGCTGCCTGAACATGTGCGGTGCTGTTCACTGTTCGGACATCGCCCTGCTGGGTATTCACCGGAAGC
The DNA here is from genome assembly GCF_900129285.1 of Desulfofundulus australicus DSM 11792. GTDB lineage: Bacteria > Bacillota > Desulfotomaculia > Desulfotomaculales > Desulfovirgulaceae > Desulfofundulus > Desulfofundulus australicus. Next base: position 73,738 of record NZ_FQUW01000014.1, on the reverse strand, counting down.
CGCCTATAGTGGACCACGAAGTCATTGATCAGGTCTGCGAGCTCCCGCTGGTTATTTCGTCCTGCCCGCTGGGCGCTATTTCGCCGGACAAGACTCCGGAAGGCAGGAGAAGCCTCAAGATTAAAGTGGAGCGCTGCATGTTCTGCGGCAACTGCTACACCATGTGCCCGGCCCTGCCCATTGCCGATAAGGAAGGCGACGGTGTAGCTATCCTGGTCGGCGGCAAGATTTCCAACGCGGTCAGCGAGCCCAAGTTCTCCAAGGTTGTGGTGGCTTACCTGCCCAACAACTTCCCGCGGTTCCCGGAAGTGGTTCAGACCGTGAAGAAGATTGTGGAAGTTTATGCTGCTGACGCGCGCAAGCATGAGCGCCTGGGCGACTGGGTCGAGCGTATCGGCTGGGAGAAATTCTTCGAAAAGACCGGTATTCCGTTTACCGAGCACCTCATTGACGACTACCGCCTGGCTTACGATACCTTCCGGACCAGCACCCAGTTCAAGTTTACGGAAGCAGCCTGGAATGTCTGCAAAGCAGCCGGTGGAATCGACTAGGTGCACCAGGGCAGGCGTTAATGAAAACGCCTGCCCAGGTCACTTCTTATATATATGAGCTGGAAAGGGTGGGATTATCTGTGGAAGAAATTAAAAAGGCGATAATTGAGTTTGCCAGCAATAGCAAGAAGACCAGATTTTATTTCAAAGACATGGAAAAAGCCGTTCAGGAAAAAATACCTACTGCCAAGGCCAGGGAAATTAAAAAGGCTGCCAGCGAGCTGGTAAATGAGGGTACTTTGATTTACTTCTCCACCGGCAGCACCACCATGTACGGCTTGAAAGAAAGGTGCGCTTCCGACGAGCCACAGCAGTAAAGACTGGCAAAGTTACATTTATTTTGTGCATATATATTCTGTGGTGGCTCAAAACGGCTTGCTATTCATAATGAGTAGCAGCCTTAATTTTTGTCAACCAGGGGGTGGATACTATGGGGGGCTCCGGTGGTTCCAACGCTTTCGTGGAAAGACAGGTAAACATGCTGCAGAGCAACCCCGGCTGCGCCACGGCCAAGTACAATCTGGGAGTTATGCTGATGGAACAGGGCCGGCTGGAGGAAGCAAAAACACTTTTTGAGGAAGCCATAGCCGATGGGACGCGCATGTTTGAAGCCTATGTTAACCTGGGTTATATTTATTTTAAACAGGGGAACCTGGAAAAGGTGGAGGAATGTAACCGCCTGGCGGTGCAGATCGAACCCCGTTACGCCCGCGGCTATGCAAACCTGGGCTTTGTCTACCTGCAGATGGAGAAGCCCGACGAAGCCATTGAAGTTCTGCAAAAAGCAATTGAATTGAATCCCAGGATAATTCAGGCCTGGTGCAACCTGGCAAACGCTTACCTCCAGAAAGGTGATCTGGATCGGGCGCTGGAGACCAATCTGAAGATGCTGGAAATTGCACCCGACTTTTCGCTGGGCCACAATAACCTGGCCTACGTTTATTACCTGAAAGGGGACATGAACAGGGCGGCGGAGCACCTGAAGCAGGCTCTGGAACTGGGTTTTGAGGCCCATCCGGAATTTTTAAAAGAAATGGAACCATATCTCAATAACACGCACGACAGGGGGAATGGCCATTGCCCATCTACGAGTTCCGATGCCTGAGCTGCGGGAATCTATTTGAAAAACTGTTTTTGATTCCCAATGAAAAAGTGGAAATTCGCTGCCCCAAGTGTCAATCCGATTCCTTTGAGCGGGTGATCAGCCGCGTCAACTATGTGAACAGGCCCGGTTCCAGTGCGGGGACGCCAAAAGTGGTCACCAAATCCTGCAGTCCTGGCAGTACCTGCGCCACCTTTGAGATACCGGGGCCGGGCGAATAAAATTCAGGGGAGTGGAACATGAGGGGTAAACCTCCTGTTAAGGATTATGTGCAGGCGCCTGTCTGTCCCTTCTGCGGGGAAAAAATAGAACGGCCCCGGGAAGTGGTGACCACGGCGGGTTCGCCGGGTATGCCGGTGGGTTCCTGCCCGTGCGGCGCGGTATATGCCTTTGACATATCGGGACGCAACCTGGGCTCCGCCTTTATCGAGGCTCTGGTGTTTGCATGCAACATGGACTGGGACCTGGCCTGGGAATTACTTCCGGACAGGGATTACCGGGAAAAGATCGTCGAGAATTACGACCCGGAAAACCATCTGCTTATTCCGGGAGGGTTTTTTGAAGGGAGAAAAATTACCGGGGCACTATATTTTATCAGGCTGAACAGGGACCTGCCCGAAACCGGGCGGGTGGCTGTACGCGGGCGTGCAGTAACCGGGATCAGGAAAAAAGCAGGAGAAAAAGCCGCCAGCAGAAAAATATCCAAAAAAGAGCTGGAGGCCTGGGTTAAGGATTACCGGGTGGAGGAAGTTCTCCAGGCCGCTTCCCGGGATCACAAGATACTCTGGCTGTTGAGGAGGCTTTTTTCTGCCGCCGATGTCCTCCTCCGGATGCGGGCAGCCGACCTGGCGGGCAAGGCAGCCGGTATAATTGCCGGGGAGAACCCGGCTCAGGTGGCGGAATTTCTGAAGGCGCTGCTCAATTCCCTGTCCGATACGGGAACATCAAGCTGGGCGACCCTTGATGCCGCAGGTGAGATTATTAGTTGTGCACCCGATAAATTTGCCGGCTACCTGCCAACGTTAATACCTTTTTTACGTGAGGATCATTTAAAGGCAGATGTTCTGCGGGCTTTATGGAAAGTTGCCGCTGTTAAACCGGAGTTGCTGCAGGGCTTTACCGGCCATCTTGCCAGCCTGCTGGATGACGATAGACCGGAAGTGCGGGGATACGCAATTTTAATTCTCGGCGCGCTGAAGGAAACCGGGGTTAAAAGGGAGCTGGAGGCGCTGCTCGGGGATAATGCGGAGATAACTGTCTATGAGGACGGGCAGTTAAACAACAGGAGAGTTGGCCAGCTGGCAGAAGAAGTGTTAAAGAATATGAACAGGATATAAGTAATTTTTCCCTAGAGCAGGAATTAACAAAAGGTATGCCGAATAATCATTCGTGAAAGTTATTTTTTTTCTAAATACAGGCAACTGGCTGATACCTGTTGAAAGGGAGGGGGTAAATGGAGGTCGAAGGATAAAAATTGGTACGGGATGAGGGGGAGATATAAAAGAGGAGGTGTCAGTGTTGACCTATTTTATTGCTCAAATACTACCTTATATAACGGTAACCGTTTTTATCATCGGTGTTATTTACCGCCTCTGGCGGTGGGCGGCGTCGCGGATCGTGCACAATATTACCCTTTCACCCTTCCCCCAGACCAAAACAGAAGTTGCAGCCATTTACCTGCGTGAAATCGTGCTCTTCAACAATGTTTTCAAGTTTGACCGCCCGCTATGGGTGGGCGCCTGGCCCATGCATATTGCCCTGCTCAATGTAATAGGGGGTCATGTGGTCGGCTTTTACTTCCTGGGCAAGCAATTTGTTTATCTGGGTGCCTCGGAAGCGCTCAGTACCTATTTGTCTAATTTATTAGGGACGGTTTTTGGAATTATCCTGCTGGCCGGGTTACTTTATCTCCTATACAGGCGCATTGCTATTGACAAGGTAAGACAGGTATCCAATCCGAGTGACTACCTGATGTTGCTTTTACTCATCTCTATTGTATCCCTGGGTAATTTCATGCGGCTGGTTCCTGAGTACGGCATGCACTACGAGCCGGTGAGGGAATATTTTACCACCCTTATCCTGTTCCAGCCGGCGGCAATCCCCGAGGGCAACCCGTTCTTTATCCTTCACCTGCTGCTGGCGCAGATTTTAATTATGATCCTGCCCTTCAGCAAGTTGATGCACCTGTTTGGCATGTTTGGCATGCGCTGGATTGAAAACCGGATTTACAAGGAGCCGGCCCCCGGGCTGCCCAATGTGGACGTGGCTGCTGCCCGGGCCAGGGGAACCGGTTTATCGTCCGTCAGCGGCTCAGATGTGGCCTAGAGGGGGTGTAACAGTTGCCAGAATATAAGGGTCTGAAAATGCCAGCCAAAGCTTCGGTTGAAGATATGCGCCGGATACACATCGAGCCGGTGCCCGATGACCAGAAGGTTGAAAAGGCCATCCAGTATCTCGACGAGATGCGCAAAAAATTTCGCTCTTTCGTCCTGGCCATGGAGTCATGCGTGAAATGCGGCCTGTGCGCCGAAAACTGCCATACTTACCTGGGAACCAGGGATCCCAACAACATTCCCACCAACCGGGCGGAGCTGATCCGCAAAATATACCGCCGTTATTTCACCCTGGAAGGGCGCTGGTTCGGCAAGCTGGTGGGGGCGGAAGACCTCAACCTGGATATCATCGAGCAGTGGTACTCCTACTTTTACCAGTGCAATGAGTGCCGGCGCTGCGCCCATGTCTGCCCCTTTGGCATTGACACCTGTGAGGTAACCATGATTGGGCGCCAGATCCTCCACTGGCTGGGTATTGTGCCCAAGCTTCATGCCGATGTAGGGGCGGCTATGGAAAGGACGGGCAACCATACCGGTCTGACCAAGCCGGCCATTGTTGATACCCTGGAATTCCTGTCCGAGGAAATTAAGGACGAGTTCGGTGTTGATGTGGAGTTCCCTGTGGATAAAGAAGGGGCCGACATCATGTATGTGCCCTCTTCCGCCGACTTCCTGCTCAACCCCTATACCTTGATGGGTGCAGGGATGTTTTTCACCTACATCGGTGCCAACTGGACTATTCCCAGTACCATTACAGAAGCGGGTAATTTCGGCCTGCTCTTCGACCAGCAGCATACCATGCGCCATAACTTCACCCGCCTGCTGCATGCAGCCCAGAAACTGGGCGTCAAGAAGATTGTCTGGGGTGAGTGTGGCCATGGCTGGCGGGCATGGAAAATGTACCTGCCGGGTATGGCTGATCTGCCCATCCGCTGGCCGATAACCCATATTCATGACGAGGTGGCCTATTATATTCGCACCAACCAGCTGAAACTGGATCCCAACAAGATCGGCCGGCCGGTAACCCTCCACGATCCCTGCAACTACGTGCGGGCCTGTGGCATGGCCGAAACGCTGCGCACGGTGATCAGGGCGTGTGTGGCCGATTTCAGAGAAATGTATCCGAATAAAGAGAACAACTTCTGTTGCGGTGGCGGTTCGGCCATACTCTTTGACGACCCTGAAATGTACCAGCTGCGCATTAAATTCTCCCAGAAAAAGGCTGAACAGGTTCGTGCCACCGGGGTGGGCAGGGATGGGAACGGCATCCTGTGCGCTCCCTGCTCCATCTGTAAGGCCCAGCTGTATCCCATGGTCGAGGAACATCAACTGGGAGTGGAAGTTAAGGGATTGATCGACCTTGTGGGTATGGCCCTGGTGTGGAAGTAAACTGGGAATAAACGGGTTTTCTTAAATCATTGACTTGTTTATCCAGGAGTGATATTCTTTTAAGGGGGTGGTCAGGCTCCATACGGGCACCAGGCACCTGGCCCGGAATTTTTATAAAGATATGTAATTTTTAAATGGGTTTTGTGGAATGCTGGAACAATGCTAAACTAATGGAGGTGTTAAGCACATGCCATCCATCAATGTAAATGGTGTGGAAATTGAACAGGACGAGGACGGGTTCATTGTTGACCCGAACCTGTGGAACGAAGATGTGGCCAAGGCACTGGCAGCTCAGGAAGGTATCTCCGAGCTGACCGATGAGCACTGGAAGGTAGTCAATTACCTGCGTAACTACTACCTGCAGTTCCAGATTGCCCCCATGATCCGCAAACTCTGCAAGGAGACGGGCTTCAGCTTGAAAAAGATCTACGAGCTGTTCCCCTCTGGTCCGGCTAAAGGTGCCTGTAAAGTGGCCGGCTTGCCCAAGCCCACCGGCTGCGTGTAATAGATGAGGTTTTCTACACTTATTTGAAGGTCGCCCCGAAGGGCGACCAACCTTTATGTTCTTCCTTTTCGGGGCACAGGCTTAAGCAGTGAGATGCGGCAGTGGAGCTTATGACTGTGCCCATCCTTCCTGTACGGGGTGCGAGGCGAAAGGCGTGATACTGGCGCGATGAAAGATAGGAAGAACGGTAACAAATGCATACCTCGCCTGGTGATTGGTGCACCCCGGGGCCGCTCGGGAAAGACCACGGTAACAATTGGCCTGCTGGCTGCTCTGGTTCGTCATTTAAAGCTGGTGGTGCAGCCTTTTAAAAAGGGGCCGGATTTTATCGATCCGGGCTGGCTCAGCCGTGTGGCCGGCCGGGCTTGCCGTAACCTGGACAGTTATCTCATGTCCGGAGAAACCATCCGGTATTCGCTCCTGCGCCACAGCCGTGATGCCGATATGGCCGTGGTGGAAGGTGCCATGGGCCTTTTTGACGGCGTGGATCTGGAGGGTAGCGGTAGCACCGCGGAAATAGCCAGGATCATTGCTGCACCGGTTATTCTGGTTGTGGATACCACCAGGATGACCCGTAGCGTGGCACCCCTGGTGCAGGGTTTCATGCGCTTCGACCCCCGGATAAAGGTGGCCGGAGTTGTCTTAAACCGGGTTGCCCGCCGCCGTCACGAACAAATGTTGCGCGGTGCCCTGGAAAAGTACTGCGGGATCCCGGTGCTGGGGGTTATTCCGAAGGGTAAAAAAATGGTGATACCGGATCGCCACCTGGGGCTGGTACCCGCCGGGGAGCGGGACGAACTGGAACAGGCGCTGGAGGAGATTGCCCGGGTGGCCCGGGAATGCCTGGATCTTGAAGGCATCCTGGCTGTCGCCCGCCAGGCTCCACCCCTGGAGATGGCAGCCGGGGGGGATGCTCCAGATGATGGAATGCCGGACAACAAACCGGTAATTGGTGTATTTCGCGATCGGGCCTTCTCCTTTTATTATCCTGAAAACCTGGAGGCGTTGCAGGAGGCTGGAGCCAGGCTGGTATATATCGATGCCCTGCGGGATCCGGATTTGCCGCAGGTAGACGCGCTCTATATTGGGGGCGGTTTTCCCGAGGTATTTGCCGGCCAGCTGGAGGCCAATGAAGGGCTGCGCAAATCGGTACTCCGGGCTGTTGAGGCGGGGTTGCCGGTTTATGCCGAGTGCGGGGGGTTAATGTACCTGGGCCGGCAGATATTCTGGCAGGGCCGTTCCTACCGCATGTGTGGTGCCCTGCCCTTTGATGTGGTGATGGAAGACAGGCCCTGCGGTCACGGTTATGAAGTGGTGGAAGTAACCGGGGAAAACCCCTTTTTCCCAGCCGGGAGTGTGATCAAGGGACATGAATTTCACCATTCCCGCCTGGTGAACGTGGACCGGGATGTTCGTTTTGCCTACAGGGTTTTGCGGGGCAGTGGTATTGACGGTGAAAGGGACGGCGTCGTATACAGGAATGTCCTGGCGTCCTACAATCACATTCACGCCCTGGCCACGCCCCGGTGGGCGGAAGCGCTGGTGGAACGGGCCCGGCAGTGGCGGGCCCATCGGGGGATGGGCAATATATAGAAAGCGGGGAAGGGAGAGGCATGGGGCGCCGCAGCCGGTAAGCTGCGGCGCCCCGCTTTTTATTAGGCGAGCGGGGCAGAGGAAAATACCTTTAAATTTTCCCGCTTCCGCTCATATTTCTACCGGCCCCGGCTCATACTGAAAAGGGAATTTAAGGTCGGATTCATCACAGGGAAGGGGGTTGGGGCGGGGTGAAAGCGGGGGGCGATTATCTCCGCCGGTCCATTTTGATAGCCATAACCCTGGCCGTCCTGGCTGCCGGTATGTCAGCCCTTACCGGACAAACACATGCTCAGGAACGCATCCTGTACTGGGGGCTGAGCGGTGAGGACGTCATCAGGGTGCAGCAGCGCCTGAAGGAATGGGGATATTACAACGGCCCGGTGGACGGTTTTTACGGCAACGAAACTCAGCAGGCGGTGGTTAATTTTCAGTTAAATAACGGCCTGGTTCCCGATGGTACGGTGGGGCCCGAAACATGGGCCGCACTGGGATTTTCCCCGGCGCCCGCAGCGTCACCACCGGGGGAGCCAGCAGGCGTTTCCCGGGGAGTAACCAACAGGGACGAGGTCTACCTGCTGGCCAGGGTTATTGAAGGAGAAGCCGCCGACGAACCGTTATTAGGAAAAGTGGCCGTGGGGGCGGTGATTTTGAACCGTACCAGATGCGCGGCCTTTCCCAACAGCCTGGCCGGGGTTATCTATCAGCCCCACGCCTTTGAATCGGTGAGTAACGGCCAGTATAATCGCCCGGTAAGCGAGGAATCCCTGCAGGCTGCCATGATGGCCATGTGCGGCTGGGATCCCACGGGTGGCTGCCTGTACTTCTGGAACCCTGCCAAGCCGGTGAACCCGTGGATCTGGACCCGGGACGTCGTCACCCAGATTGGCCGTCACATCTTTGCCCGTTAAGGGGAGGTTGGGGAGTGTGGAGATAAGGGAAAAACACTGGCTCTGGATACTGGCTGCCGGCGTAGTACTGGCAGGTGCTCTGGGGTACTGGGGCTACCAGCAGTTTACTGTACGCCAGCGTCTGGAAACGGCCCTGAATAACAAGTATTACCGGGCCCTGTATGACCTGACGGAAAACGTGCAGAATATGGAAGTGCTGCTTTCCAAAAGTCTGGTGGCCGGAACACCGGAAGCGCAGAGCACCTTCCTAATGGAACTCTGGCAGCGGGCCATGGCGGCCCAGGCGAATTTAAACCAGCTGCCGGTAACCGATGCCCTGACCGGGCGCACATCCAAATTCCTGACCCAGGTGGGAGATTATGCCCACTCATTAATGCAGCAGGCAGTCAGGGGAGAACTGGAGTCCGGCCAGCAGTGGGAGACTATCAAGCGCCTCTACCAGCAATCCGCCGACCTGAACCTGGCCCTGCACGAACTACAAAGCCGTATAGCTTCGGGCCAGCTTTATCTGAGCGAGCTGGCGCGGGAGAGCAGGCGCACCCTGGGCCGTGAGGGGCCGCGCCTGGCCAATACCAGCTTTCAGGCTATTGAGAAACATATGGAAAACTTCCCCACCCTGATCTATGACGGGCCCTTTTCCGATCACCTGGGAAAAAGAGTAGCCCGGGGAGTCACCGGGGAAAACATCAGCAGGGAGAAAGCCCGGGCCAGAGCGCTGGAGGTAACCGGGGATCGGGGCAGGTATGTGGTGGAACGGGTGGGGGAATCCCGGGGAAAAATCCCTTCATATCTGGTGGAACTGCGCCCCTTAAGGAAGGACGGTGTGCCGGTAACAGTGGCCATTACCCGCCAGGGGGGTCATTTGAACTGGATGGCCAGTGGCCGCAGGATTGGAAATGCTACCTGGAGCATGGAAAAGGCCAGGCAAAAAGCCCGGGACTATCTGGCCTCACTGGGCTACCGGGACATGGTGCCGGTTTACTATGAGAAGCAAAACGGGCTTGCCGTGTTCAATTTCGCAGCCACCCAGGAACAGGTAGTTCTTTACCCGGATCAGATAAAAGTTTCCGTGGCCCTGGATAACGGCCAGATTATGGGAATAGAAGCATCGAGCTACCTCATGAATCACAGCAGGCGTGAGCTTCCCCGCCCCCGGATTGGGCTTCAGGAAGCAAGGCAGAAGCTCAACCCCAGGCTCAAAGAGATAAAGGGCGGCCGGCTGGTCCTCATTCCCGTACCGCCGGACAGGGAAAAACTGGCCTATGAGTTCCAGGCCCGCCTGGACAGGGATCTTTTCCTTGTTTATATAGATGCCCTGGATGGCCGCGAGGTCCAGATCCTGCGGGTGGTGCGGAATCCGGAAGGCATCTTGACGCTCTAGCATCGGGCTTCGCCCTTAAAAATAATTACCTGTTGACAGCAGCTGAAACACATGCTAGTATTTAACTTAACTTAATATGGCAGTATGGCCATGAAGGGGAAGAAGGGTACCTGTACCAGACCAGCGAGCCGGGGAGGGTGCAAGCCCGGCTGGGAAAGTGCCCGTGCCGCCCCGGAGCCGGGGACCGAAAGGTGAAACAACCGAGTATGTCCTCCCGGCAGCCCGCCGTTACCGGGCCGTGAGAGGGTCGCCAGTGTTCGTGCCGGCGGCCAAGGTGGGTGGTACCGCGAGACCGGGCTCTCGTCCCATTGGGGCGAGAGCCCTTTCGATTTAAAAAGACAGGCCGGGTAGAGGGGTGAGCTGGTGAATAAGCTGGAATTGCTCGAGATACTGGAAGACAATGCCAGGGTAACGCCGGAAGAAATAGCTGTCATGCTGCAGTCCGATCCCGCCAGTGTACGCCGGGCCATCAAGGAACTTGAAGAAAACAAGACGATATTAAAGTACATGACCCTGGTCAACTGGGAAAAAGCCGGCGAGGAGAAGGTTTCGGCCATGATTGAGGTACGCATAACGCCCCAGCGGGATGTGGGTTTTGACGCCGTGGCCCGGAGAATCTGCCGGTTTCCCGAGGTGCGCAGCGTTCGCTTGATGTCCGGGGCTTATGACCTGGCCGTTTTCATTGAAGGGCGCACCATGCGGGAAGTAAGTAATTTTGTGGCCACCAAACTGGCCACCATAGAGGGCGTGGTCAGCACCACCACCCACTTCGTGCTGAAAACATACAAGCAGGACGGTGTTATTGTGGACGATGGCGAGGAAGATCGCCGGCTGATGATCACGCCGTAAGAAAAATAAAGCGGAAAAATGTTAATAGAAAGAGCGGGGAGGAAGACGTGGATGAACGAAGCCTGGTGTGAGCGGATTAACCCTGTGGTAAAGAACATTCCTTCGTCGGGAATTCGCCGCTTTTTCGATATGGTGGCTGAAACCAGGGGGGTTATTTCCCTGGGCGTGGGAGAACCGGACTTTGTCACACCCTGGCATATCCGGGAAGCCTGCATTTATTCCCTGGAAAAGGGATACACCATGTACACATCCAACAGCGGCCTTCTGGAGTTGCGCTGCGCCATTGCCCGCGATCTGGCCGGCAGCTACGGCGTGACCTACGACCCCCGGAAGGAGATCCTGGTTACGGTGGGGGTGAGCCAGGCCCTGGACCTGGCTTTAAGGGCGCTGGTGAGCCCCGGGGATGAGGTGCTCATCCCGGAACCGTCTTACGTTTCTTATGCCCCGACGGTAATGCTGGCCGGCGGGAAGGTGGTTCCCCTGCCCACGACCATGGAGGAAGGCTTTTCCCTGCATGCCCACCAGGTTGAAGCAGCTATTACATCACGCACCAAACTCCTTGTGCTGTGTTACCCCAACAACCCCACCGGAGCGGTAATGTCCAGGGAAAACCTGCAGGAAATTATGGAGATTGTCAGGGCTCACGACCTGATAGTTATTTCAGATGAAATATACGACAAGCTAACCTATGAAGGACAGCATACCTGTGTGGCCAGCCTGCCGGGCATGAAGGAACGTACCATACTTTTAAACGGTTTTTCCAAATCCTACGCCATGACGGGTTGGAGGATAGGTTACGCCTGCGGCAACCCTGATTTTATTGCCGCCATGACCAAGATCCACCAGTACACCATGCTCTGTGCCCCCATTACCGCTCAAATGGCCGCCCTGGAGGCGCTGAAAAATGGCCGGCCGGCCATGGAGCGGATGATCCGCGAGTATAACCGGCGGCGTCACGTGGTTATCCATGCTTTCAAGGACATGGGCCTGCCCTGTTTTGAGCCCCGGGGAGCTTTTTATGCCTTCCCGGAGATCAGGGCAACCGGGTTATCTTCGGAGGAGTTTGCCGAGGTCCTGCTCCAGGAAGAAAAGGTGGCTGTGGTTCCGGGAAATGCCTTCGGTTCCAGCGGTGAAGGCTTCGTGCGCTGTTCATACGCCGCTTCCCTGGAAGAGCTGGGAGAAGCCCTGCGGCGCATGGCCCAGTTTGTGCGCCGGCTGGGTGTCCGGCCGCGGGTAATTTCCACCCCAACCAGGCCCCTTTTATCCCGGGGGACCGGCATGAATGCGGCCGGGAGCGCCCGCCCCTGAAGAAAGATAGCCCCGAATTCAAATCGGGGCAGGAAAAGAGCTCCCGGCGTAGAATAAAATATGTCTGAACATGTCACCGGGGAACTGGTGGCACCAAAAAAAGCAGGATGGGAGGACGGCAGGAATGAAAATTTTGCTACTGTGCCTTTTTGTGGGTGTCCTTCTTTACAGCGGGTACTGCAGTATGGGTCGTAACCGGACGGTGGGAGATTTCTTTCTGGGCGGAAGGAACATGGGTCCCTGGCTTTCCGCTTTTGCGTACGGGACCACATATTTTTCAGCGGTGATTTTTATCGGTTATGCCGGCAAGGTGGGCTGGGGATACGGCATGGCCGCCCTGTGGATTGTAGTGGGCAACACCCTGGTGGGGAGCCTGCTGGCCTGGCTGGTTCTGGCCAGGCGGACGCGGCTCATGACCGCCCGGCTGGGAGCCATGACCATGCCGGAATTCCTGGAAGCCCGCTATCAAAGCAGGGCCATGAAAATATACGGAGCCCTGATTATATTCATCTTCCTGGTGCCCTATTCAGCATCCGTCTTCATGGGTTTGAGTTATTTATTCAACCAGATATTTGGCCTGCCATACCTGTATGCTGCCTTATTGATGTGCCTGCTGACGGCCCTGTACCTGGTAATGGGTGGTTACCGGGCTGTAGCCCTGACGGATGTAATCCAGGGTATGGTTATGCTGGCCGGGGTTGGTATCCTGCTCTATTATGTCCTGGGGGCTACCCAGGTGGGGGGAATAGTGCAGGGGCTTGAAAGGCTGGCGGCAATTAACCCCGGCCTGGTCAGCCCGGCCGGGCCCGGGGGGCAGTGGTTGCCGCTGGCTGCCCTGGTTGTGCTAACCAGTCTCGGACCCTGGGGGCTGCCTCAAATGGTTCAGAAGTTCTACGCCATCAGGGACGAGAGGGCCATTCCCCCCGCCATGGTGGTTTCCACTGTTTTCGCCCTGGTAATCACCTTTGGGGCCTATTTTACCGGTTCGCTTACACACCTGTTCTTTGATAAATTACCCGTGGATCCGGCCACCGGCAAGCCAACCCCCGATATGCTCATGCCAATTCTCATTCACAGCACCCTTCCCGAGCTGGGGGCTACCCTTATTCTTCTTCTGGTGCTTTCGGCATCCATGTCCACCCTGTCTTCCCTGGTGCTGGTTAGCAGTTCAGCTATTTCTATAGATCTGGTGCAGAGTTTGAAGCCGGGATGGGCTAGAAAGCACGGTGTGCTCATTATGCGCTTATTATGCTGCCTTTTCATAGCTCTTTCCCTGATCATCGCCCTGGTCAAGCCGGCTATTATCTTGAGCTTAATGGCCATATCCTGGGGTACGGTGGCCGGAGCTTTCCTGGCTCCCTACATCTACGGTCTTTTCTGGCGGGGTACCACGCCTGCAGGGGCCTGGGCCGGCACAATAAGCGGGCTGGGCTGTTCGGTAATCCTCTCCCTCTATTACCGGCTTGATGCGGCGGTTATCCCCCTGGTGGGGTCGCTGTCCATGCTTATCCCCCTGCTGGTGGTGCCGGTGGTCAGCCTGGTTACCCGTCCCCTGCCGGCCGAGGTGGTGGAAAGGACCTTTGGTCGGGACGAAGCTGTAAAAAGGCAGACATTACTTCAATGCAAGGAAGTGGAGAGTTCATGATCTGGGATCACAGGCACGAATGTATGGACAGGGAAGAACTCCGGTCCCTGCAGCTACAGCGGTTAAAAGAGGTGCTGCACCGTGTCTACCGGCGGGTACCTTACTACCGCCAGTTGTTTGATGCTCACGGCGTGAGGCCAGAGGACCTGCGCAGCCTGGAGGATATCCAGAAATTCCCTTTTACTACCAAAGCAGCCCTGCGGGATAACTACCCGTACGGGCTCTTTGCTGTTCCGCTGAAGGATGTGGTCCGGCTGCATGCCTCATCCGGAACCACGGGAAAGCCCATTGTGGTGGGATACACCAGAAAAGATCTGGAAATCTGGTCCGAACTGGTGGCCAGGATAGTTACCCAGGCCGGAGTCACCAGCGATGACGTGGTACAGATCACCTTTGGTTACGGCCTGTTCACCGGCGCCTTTGGACTTCACTACGGGCTGGAGAAAGTGGGCGCCACCATAGTTCCCTCCTCCGTAGGCAACAGTGAAAAGCAGATCATGCTGATGAAGGATTTTGGTACCACGGTGCTGGTGGGAACCCCTTCCTACGCCCTGCACCTGGGGGAGACCGCCCGTTCCATGGGCATTGATCCTGCCGGGTTGAAGGTCAGGCTGGGCCTGTTTGGTTCCGAAGCCTGGAGTGAGGAAATGCGCCGGGAGCTGGAAAAGATGTGGGGCATGAAAGCCACCGATAATTACGGTCTGTCGGAGGTAATGGGACCCGGGGTGTGCGGCGAGTGCGGTTTAAAGCAGGGGATGCATATAGCCGAGGATCATTTCCTGGTGGAAATTGTCGATCCGGAAACCGGGGAAGCCCTGGATTACGGTCAGGAGGGTGAAGTGGTAATTACCACCCTGACCAAGGAAGCATTGCCGGTAATTCGTTACCGCACCCGGGATATTTCCGTCATCAATCCCGAGCCCTGTGCCTGCGGGCGCACCAGCGCCCGGCTGCGCCGGGTCACCGGGCGCACCGATGACATGCTGATCATTTCCGGGGTAAACGTTTTCCCCTCGCAAATTGAAAGCGTTTTAATCGAGGTGGAGGGGGTTTCACCCCATTATCAAATTGTGGTGGATAAAAGGGGCTACCTGGATTACCTGGAGGTCCAGGTGGAAATGACGGAAGAGTTCTTTACCGGGAGCTTCCGGGACCTGGAAGCTCTCGAGGAGAAAATCCGCCGCCGCCTCCAGACGGTGCTCTCCATCAACCCGCGGGTGCGCCTGCTGGAACCGCACTCCATTGAGCGCAGCCAGGGCAAGGCCAGGCGGATTATCGACAGGCGGCGCGCGGAAGGAAAGGTTTAAAAGCGTTTCTCCGGGAATAGCTGCCATGCTTACTCCAGAGAAACAGGCTATAAATGATGGAGGTAGAACATGAAAGAACTGATGACGGGTAACGAAGCAATTGCCCGGGGAGCCTACGAAAACGGCGTAACAGTGGGAGTTGGTTACCCCGGCACACCCAGCACGGAAATACTGGAGAATTTTTCCCGTTATCCGGGGATTAAGGCCCAGTGGGCCCCCAATGAGAAAGTGGCCCTGGAAGTGGGCCTGGGGGCCTCCCTGGCCGGTGCCCGGGTGCTGGTAACCATGAAGCACGTGGGCGTGAACGTGGCTGCCGACCCCCTGATGACGGCAGCCTATACCGGTGTAAATGGCGGGCTGGTGCTGGTATCGGCCGATGATCCGGGGATGCACAGCTCGCAAAATGAACAGGATAACCGCTTTTACGCCCGCTTTGCCCGGATACCCATGTTTGAACCCTCGGATAGCCAGGAAGCCCTGGACATGGTGGGGCTGGCCCTGCAGGTGAGTGAAGATTTCGACCTGCCCGTAATGCTGCGCACGACCACCAGGGTGGCCCATTCCCAGAGTTTGGTGGAAGTGAAGGAACGTAAGGAAATACCTTTAAAGCCGTACCGGAAAGATGCCCCAAAGTGGCTCATGGTACCTGCTTACGGGCGCCTGCGCCGGCAGTCCCTGGAAGAAAGGCTGCAAAGGCTTAAAGCTTACACGGAAACCACGCCGGTTAACTTTATTACCTGGGGCGATCGCCGGGTGGGTGTGATCACCAGCGGTGTCAGCTACCAGTACGTACGGGAAGCCATGCCGGGAGTATCCATACTCAAGCTGGGGATGACCCACCCCCTGCCGGAAGGTCTTATCCGCCAGTTTGCTGCCGGTGTGGAAAAACTTGTGGTGGTGGAAGAGCTGGATCCCTATCTGGAAGATTTCGTCCGGGGCCTGGGCCTGGAAGTGACAGGCAAGAAAATATTCCCCGCCTGGAACGAGTTCACCCCGGGTCTCATCCGGAGCAGGGCGGTGGCAGCCGGGTTACCGGTGCCCGCGCCGGATAAAGAGGAAGGGGCTGCTTCCCCTCCCCGGGAACTGCCCCCGGTTCCCGGGCGCCCGCCCGTACTCTGTCCCGGTTGTCCCCACCGGGGAGTGTTCTATGTGCTGCATAAATTAAAACTGCTGGTTACCGGAGATATCGGCTGCTACACCCTGGGCGGCCTGCCCCCCCTGGAAGGGATGGATACCTGTGTCTGTATGGGGGCCAGCATTGGTATGGCCCATGGCTGTGAGCTGGCCGATTCTACCCTGTCCCGGCGTACTGTAGCCGTTATCGGCGACTCCACCTTTTTCCACTCCGGTATCACGGGTCTTCTGAACATGGTGTACAATGGCGGCCAGGGTACGGTAATCATACTGGATAACCGTACCACGGCCATGACCGGCCACCAGGAGCATCCCGGTACGGGTAAAACGCTGATGGGAGAACCTGCACCCGCGGTGGATCTGGAAGCGCTGGTGCGGGCGCTGGGGGTCAGCCGGGTAAGGGTGGTGGACCCGCTGAAAGTAGCGGAATTGACGCAGGCCATTCAGGAAGAGGTGGCCTGCGGGGCCCCGTCGGTGATCATTGCCCGGCGGCCCTGCGCGTTGCTGCACAGGGAGAAACGGCCGCCGGTTATGGTGGACCGGGAAGCCTGCACCGGCTGCAGGAGCTGCCTCAAGCTGGGTTGCCCGGCCATTTCCGTACAGGATAAAAAGGCGGCGGTGGAAGCCATAACCTGTAACGGCTGTGGCCTCTGTGTCCAGGTGTGCCGTTTTGGCGCCCTGAAAGAAGGGGGAGAAAACAATGACTGAAGAAGCGGCTCGTTTACCGGTGGATATACTGATGGTCGGGGTGGGAGGCCAGGGGATTATTCTGGCCAGCAGGATCCTGGCTCATGCCGCCAGAGCGGCCGGGTATGATATTAAGGTTTCGGAAATCCACGGCATGGCCCAGCGGGGGGGGAGTGTGGTCACCCAGGTCCGCCTGGGGGAAAAGGTTTATTCCCCCCTTATACCCGAAGGGGAAGCTGATGTAATCCTGGCTTTCGAACAGCTGGAAGCCCTGCGCTGGGTGAACTACGTAAAAAATACGGGTACCATTATTGTTAACAGCCAGGTCATTTATCCCGTACCGGTACTGGCCGGTATGTCCCGGTACCCGGAAAACATACCGGCCCACCTTTCCCGCAGGGCCAGGACCATAATGGTGGACGCCCTGCAGAAGGCACTGGAATGCGGCAACAGCCGGGCGGCAAATGTGGTACTCCTGGGCAGCCTGGCCAGGAGGATGTCCATCCCCCTTTCGTACTGGATGAATGCCCTGGAGGCCTGCGTTCCCGCCCGCTACCTGGAGGTCAACCGGGCCGCCTTCCAGAGCGGTTATACTCTCTAGCCGTTTATTTAAACGGGATGCGGGAATCTGCGGCAAAGCGGCCGGGGTCGAGATATGGGTAAGCGGAAAATTTTTAACCTGGATGATTACCGGAAAAGGGATGCTGTGGCCGGGCCCGACCAGCAGGGAAAAAGAAGGGGTAAACTCTCCTTTTACGTGTTCCCGGGTTCCATCAGAGGACTGCTGAAGGAGAGAAAGTGGCTCCTGCTGGCCCTGCTGGTAATGGCTCTCATCTGCCTGCTGCCTGCTCCCCGGGGCCTGACGGTGGAGGGCAAGTACGCCCTGGGGCTCTGGGTTTTTGTCATCATCTGCTTCCTGACGGAAGCCATTCCCCTGCCGGCAACGGCCATTATTATCGGGTGCTACCAGGTTTTCACCGGCCTGGCCGGTTTCCGGGATGCCCCCCGCGCTTTTATGGACGACGCTGTAATTTTCATCATGGGCGTGTTGATGATGGGGGCCATGCTGATGAAATATAACATTCACAACCGGGTGGCCCTCTTTGTGCTCAAGCTATGCGGCACCCGCATTGAAAGGGTTATCCTGGGAATTGTGGCCTTCTGTGCTTTTAGCGCCGGTTTTATCACCGAACATGCTGCGGTAATGATCATGCTTCCCATCGGGGTGGGAATTGTTTCCCTGAGCGGCGGATATAAAAAGGTGCCCAACCTGGCCAAGCTGGTCATGCTCTCCATTGCCTACGGGGTGATGATCGGCAGCGTTGCCGCACCTTCCGGGGGTGCCCGCAATGCTTTGATGCTGGGCCTGCTGAGCAGCCTGAATATAAACATTGGTTACGGGCAATGGATGCTCATGGTTATGCCCTTCACGCTGGTCATGATTCCCGTGGTCAGCTACTGGTTGCTGAACCTCTTCACCCCGGAGGTCAAGGACCTTTCCGGTATCGTGCAGGCTATCAGGGAGGAAATGGAAGCCAGTGGCCCCCTGACCGTCCAGGCCCGGCTGGCCCTGGCTATTTTCCTGGCCGTGGTGGTCGGCTGGATCTTCGCCAGCCACCGCTACGGGGTGGGTACCATTGCCATGACGGGCATACTGCTGGCAGTGGTCCTGCACCTGGTCGACTGGAGCTACCTGCAGCAAAAAACGCAGTGGGGGGTGGTCCTGCTTTATGCCGGGGCCATCTCCATGGGTAAAACGCTCATTTCAACCGGGGCTGCTTCCTGGCTGGCCGGGCAGTTCCTGCACCTGGCGGAGGTAGCCGAGGTGAGCCAGGGCCTCTCGCTGCTGGCGGTTACCGCCACGGTAACCGCCCTGGTGACCAATACCATGGCCGACGGGCCAACGGTGGCTGCCCTCGGTCCCATCTTTTTGAAGGTGGCCGAACTTTCCCGGACCTCTCCCCTGGTAATCGGCGTATCAACTTCCCTGGCCTCGGCCTTTTCTTATCTCCTGATCATTGCCACTCCCGCCAACGCCATAGTTTACGGCCCGGGATATTTGGAGGCCCGGGATTTTTTAAAGGCCGGCGGAGTGCTCTTTCTGGTTTCCTTGCTCCTTACCGTAGCCCTGCTTGGCAATTTCTGGTGGAGGATTCTGGGGCTGTGGTAGGATGGAACGGACTTTTCTGAAAATTGTAGCTTTGGAAAATTACTTAGTGATTTATTGCACAAATCGATGGCCTGTGCTATACTTTTATAACAAGGAAAGGGTATAAAAAACGAATGTGAATATATGCACAACCAGGGTTGCTGGTGAAAAACGTAGTGTACATGCGTGGTGAAAATACCGGGGAAGACCGGGTTGCAGGCCGGTTACAGAAAAACGAGGGTAGGGACTAAACGTGCATGTGAATAATATAACAAGCCTGCATAAACGCGTTATGGCGTGGTGACAAAAACCCCGGCGCCGGGTGCCGGCCCGGTACTGGTAAGGCACATATACTGCTCAGCCGGGTTGACTTGGGGGTGATATCCCGTGTTCTTCCGGAAAGTTACCAGCCGCAGCGGGGGAAAGGAGTACACGTACTTAAAGCTTATTGAAAACTACCGGGAAGGAAATAAGGTTAAGCAGAGGGTAATCGCCAACCTGGGCAACCTGGAGAATCTGACGCCGGAAAAGGTGGAGGGATTAATTAACGGCCTGGCCCGTATTTGTGGCGTCCAGCGGCGGCCTGCCAGCATAGAAGCCCGGAAGGTGCTGCGCTTCGGTGAAGTGCTGGCCCTGCACCGGATCTGGGAGTTGCTGGATGTTAAGGGTGCCGTGGAAGCGGCTTTTTCCGGTAAAAAGATTGAGCCCGATACCGCCCTGCTTCTGGAGCTGATGACCTTAAACCAGATTATCAATCCCCCGAACAAACAGGCCCTCAGTGAATGGTACCGGTGCCTGTACTTCCCCGAGGCACAGGGCAAGGAATTCCTGGAGCAGCACTTTTACAGGGTGCTGGAAAGTGTGGCCGGTGTGAAGGATGAGCTGGAGGTGGAACTATTCCGGAGACTGGGTACCATTACCCGGCTCAGCCGGGAGTTGGCCTTCTGCCTGCTGACCACGGCCACCGTTGAGCCCGCTCCCCCGGGCGAGCTGCAGCATTCTGCCTATGGCCGGTACTTTTTGCAGCTGCCGCAGGAGGAACTGCGCGTATACCTGGGGATCATGGTCAGCCGCGAGGGAATGCCCATCGGCTGCCGGATCCTGAATGAAGTACCCGACGAGGGGGATTTCCGGGAGATCATCCACCGGCTGCGGGATGCTCATGGCACCGGGCAGTGCATATTTGTGGGAGATCGCCGCCCCATGTCCGTCCCCCACCTGGAGGTTTTGATGTCCCACGGTTATCCTTACCTGGTGCGCCGCAGGGTACGGTCGGAATGGGAGCTGGAACTTTGTGAGCGGGAGCTGGTGGAGAACCGGGCGGGGTTCAAGGAAGTTGACGAATCCCTGTGGTACAGGGAAGTGGTGGAAGGGGGGGTGCGTTACCTGGTATGTTACAGCCCGGCTGCGGCAAGGGAAAAGATTGGCGTCCTGACCGAACGTCTGGCCAGGGTGGAAGGCGAATTGCTGAAACTTCAAAAGAACCTGGCTGCGGAAAACCGTGCCGGAAGAAAGAACCTTCTCAAGAGCGCTGTCATATTGAGGGATAAATACTGCCGCCGTTATTTTGACTGGCATTTTAACGAAACTACCGGGGAATTGACCTGTCGGCGCCGGGAAGATGTGATAGCGCGGGAGAAAAAAACGGCGGGGGCATTCCTTCTGGAGACCAGCACGGATCTGCTGGAGGGTAAAGAGCTGCTGCTTTCCTACACCCGGTTGAACCAGCTCGGGGAGTTCTTTAAACAAATCCGGAATTTTGAGTCCCGGTCGGGGGAATTTTACCGTGAGCGCAACCTTTCCGCCAGCATCTTCGTCTGCCTGCTGGCGGCCGTGCTGGAGAAAACCCTGGAATACCTGCTGAGACGGGCGGGCATTGCCCTGACTTCCCGCCAGGCCCTGGAATTGCTGGAAGAAGTGAAGGTAGCCGTCAACCGGGTGGATGACGTGGAGTTAAAATCGGTCACCAGCGTGGAAAAAAATCAGGCGGCGATCCTGCAGGCCATAGGGGTTTCCGACCCCGGGGCACTGGTGGTCTGAGAACACCGAGCTGCTGTTCCCGTGGAAAGGAGGTGCACCCGGTGGAAAAGAAGGTTGGGGAGCTCATGGTGCCCATTATGGAATTGGCCACGGTGGATGGGGAGTCAACGGTAAGAGAGGTCGTGGCAGCTCTCAAGGTCTGCCGGCGATATCCGGTGGTTTTGGTTACGGAAAATGGGAAGATTGCCGGGATGATCGGGATGAAGGAGGTTCTCCGCGGGTTGAACCCGGTGGCCTTTAAGAAGGATGCGTATGGCGGCTGGGTCGTCAACCCGGAGTGGACGGAACCGGTGCTGCTGGCAGGTTGCTTTCAGGAGCGCTGTGCAGACCTGGCCGAACGCCCGGCCAGGGAGATCATGATGCCCGTTTCGCGCCAGCTTAAAGTTCAGGACAGTGCGCTTAAGGCCGCCCACGTTATTATCAGAAACGCCCAGGATCCGGTAGCCGTCTGGGAAGGGGACCGGCTTGTGGGGGTGGTAGGGATGAAGGAATTATTTGCAGAAATTGTACGTGAACTGGAAGTTAAAGGCGGACGGGGCAAGGTTATTTTTGCAGACCGCTTCCGCCGGAAAGGAAGCCTTAACATTACGGGGTAGTGACAATTATTTACCCAGTATAGTGAAACTTTTCACAAGCTGGACTGCAGTAACCGGCCGGCAAACAGCCGTGGGTTTTCGGATCTTGTCACCACAGGTTGTGGTGCCAAAAGGAGAGGGGGTGAGATGGGCGGTACGGTAGCGGGTTAAAACCGTCCCGCCGGCAGGGGGTAAAGGAGATCTCCGAAAGCGGAAACGGTCAGACTCCAATCGTGTGGAAATTTAAGGGGGTATCATCCATGTTTAAACGGCTTATTGGCGGCGGACTGGCCGCGGGCGAATTCCTGACTGCCCTGTCCAGGAAACAGGCCCAGTGGGAACTGGAAATGAGCCGGGTGATTCTGGGCCGGCGCTGGAAACTCCTGCTGGTGGCGCTGTTCCCCGTTCTTCTGGGCCTGGGGATGGAGATGGCTGCGGCGGCCGGTCTGCCCGAACACCTCGGCGGGCATAAGGCCTATATGCCCAGCTTTGCCACCACCGAGATGTTTGTGGGCTCCATCTTTATAGGCATCATGGCTGGATTGATTACCGGCGTTATTGGTGCGGGCGGCGGCTACGTCCTGACCCCGGCGCTGATGAGCATCGGGGTGAAAGGGATTATGGCCGTGGGTACCGACCAGTTCCACCTCTTTGCCAAGGCAATCATGGGTACGGTTATCCACCGCAGGATGGGTAACGTGAACTTCTGGATTGCTGCCTGGTTTGTCCTGGGTTCCGTAACCGGGGCCTCCGTGGGCGGTGTGATCAACAGGGCCATTTACCAGAAAAGCCCCGCTTTAAGCGATGCTTTCATCAGCGCGGTATACGTGTTCATGCTGGGTATTCTGGGATTTTACGCCCTGGCGGACTGGCTCAGGATGCGTAAAGGTATCACCGGCGGAACCAGAACATCAGGTGCCGATGCCACCACCAGGTTTGCCCGGTGGCTGCAGTCCCTTCCCTTGAAACCGCGGGTAAAGTTCGATGAGCACATTGTTCCCGGCGGCCGGAGCATCGCCGTGTATCCCATTATCATCTGCGGCTTCATCGTCGGCTTTGTCGCCGCCATCATGGGTGTGGGCGGTGGCTTCCTGACCTTCCCCATGATGGTATACGGCCTGGGTGTATCCACCTTCACCACCGTGGGCACCGATATATTACAGATTATCTTTACCACCGGTTATTCTTCCATCACCCAGTACGCCATTTACGGCTACGTATTTTACACCGTGGCCATGGGCATGCTCCTGGGTTCCCTGGTGGGTGTGCAGATGGGTGCCCTGGTAACCAGAATGGTGAAGGGGGTTACCATAAGGGCCTTTTACGCCCTGACCATCCTGGCCGGCTTTGTGAACCGCGTCTGCGCCCTCCCGGGCAAGCTCAATGAAGTTGGCTGGATCAGCGTAAACAGCTCCACCGCTACCCTGATTAACACTGTAGGTACGGTGATCTTCTTTGCCCTGGTAGGTATTTTCTCGCTGTGGATCCTGGCCGTGTTCTTCAAGGGCGCCGGCAAGATCCGGGAAGCCGAGCGGCAGGCCCTTACGGCCGGCAGCGCGGGCCTGGGGCATTAAGGCAGCCTGGATAAAGGGGTGAACCGGCATGATAATTAAGAAGAGGGAATTCTTTATCGGTGTGGTGCTGCTCATCTCCTTCACCGTGGTTCTGGTTGTTATGTTGAGCCCGGTAATGAACGGCAAAACCGTAATTGGCTACGCCGACGATCTCTTTAACGAGTTAACCAAAGGCTCGACCTATTACATTCCCGATCTCATGAGCAGGGCGGAAAATTTTGAAGGACAGAATTTCCAGGTGACCCTGGAGGCTGCAGGTCAGGAAGAAGCGGCAAAAATGAACAGCCTTTTTACAGCCGCCGGGGCCATGGTGGCGGTGCAGGAGCAAACACTTACGGTCAGCGGTGACCTGGGCAAAATAGCCCGGGCGGCACTGGCCGATGCCGATGCGGAGTTCAATAACCGGGGCGAAGAAATCAGCAGCCGTTACGGTATCCCATCCCGGGAGGCCATTTACTACTGGTGGAACCTGTTCAAAGCCCTGGAGAAGAAATACAAGCTGGAGTCCCGTTCCGGTGAAATGTCCTTCGCCGGTTCGGTAATGACCAAGGGGCTGGAACCCGCCTACAACTTTGAGGGGATTCCATCCTCCCGGGTGGCGGATAAAGCGGGGGTAACCACATTCATGCTGGCCTTTTACGTCATCTACACCATCTGGTACGGTTTTGCCGTGATGCTCATTTTTGAGGGCCTGGGCATATCGGCTTCCGCACACGGCGAAAAGGCAGAGGCCTGAGCAGCCTGCTGCGGCCCTGCCCGGGCCAGCGGTGATGGTGAAAATAAGGAAGCAGGAAATGGTATGAGAAGCGGTGCGCGGAGCACCGCTTTTTTTGTGCATGTGATATCATTCTTTTTGTCATCCGGCTATTGATTTCTGAATATTTCGAGCTATAATAATGTCAACAGGGCGGAAAGGGGGTACCCTTCGCCAGGCGTGTCTGTTGTCACTACAGCAAACCCTGTTCTTGTCACTACCGTTTCCAGGCGGGGAAACCCCAAATTCAACGGGAAGAGGGGGACGGGAAAATGCACAAAAGCCAATCGTCTTCGCTGCGGGAGGATCCCCGCTGGCTGGTTAACCTGGGCCTGGCGGTGGATATCCTGGGCGTGGGTACCATATCCAGCATGACCGCATTGCTTTTGCTCAAGGTGTTTATGAATGATTTGTATAACAATGTGGTGACTTTTTTCCTCCGCTAACCGGCGGCCTGCGGGCAGCAGGCCCGGCCCGGCGGAACGATATCCAGACCCGAAACAGGCGCCAGCGCCTGTTTTTTGCTTTTTGCCTGCGATTATGGTCCCGCACCGGCCTGTTACCGGCCCGGCGCGCAAAAAATAATCCTTTTAAACCTGGAGGAAAACAGGATATAATATTTAAAATTAGCTTTTAAGATGCCCTGCCCGGCTCTTAAGGGGAAAGGAATGATTGGTATTGCGCAAAGAGGTGCTGGTAACCATCCGCGGGACGCAGACCAATGACCTGGGGGAGCGGGAGACCATTGAAATGGTAACAAAGGCCAATTATTATCAGAAAAACAGGTCCTTTTACATCATTTATAATGAATCTGAAATTTCCGGCCTGGCCGGAACCACCACTTCGTTAAAGGCCGAACCCAGCCGGGTTACTTTGAACCGCATGGGTACGGCCGAAGTGAAGCAGGTTTTTGAAGAAGGGATTCACCATGAAACCAGTTATGTAACGCCTTACGGGTCCATGTGGATCCGGGTCCTGCCCTGGAAGGTGGAGGTGGACTTGACAGAGGTGGGCGGAAGTATTAATCTGGAATACGAGCTGGAGTTATGCCGGCAGAGAATTGGTTACAATGAATTATCCATTACCGTACAGGAGGTCTAGCTTTTTTGATGAAGGGAATAGTCCAGGAAGTGCGGGAACACCTGGCCGGTGCCCTGGAGAGGGCACTGGCTTCTGCTGTTAGCAGGGGCTTATTACCCGCGGTTGAGATACCGCCCTATGTGCTGGAAGTGCCCCGGGAAAAGGAGCACGGTGATTTTGCCACCAACCTGGCCATGCTCCTGGCCAGGCCGGCCCGTCTCGCGCCCCGTAAGATTGCCGGGACCCTGGTGGCACATCTGGATCTGACCGGGATCCCGGTGGACAGGGTGGAAGTGGCCGGGCCCGGCTTTATTAATTTCTACCTGGCCCCCCGGTGGGCGCTGGCCGAGCTGCCCCGCATCATAGCCGCCGATCACGACTACGGCCGGGTGAACCTTGGGCAGGGCCAGCGGGTTCAGGTGGAATTTGTCAGCGCCAACCCTACCGGGCTGTTACATATGGGCAATGCCCGGGGGGCGGCCCTGGGAGACAGCATTGCCGCCCTGCTGGATTTTGCCGGCTACCGGGTCACCCGTGAGTATTATATTAATGATGCCGGCAACCAGATTGAAAACTTCGGGCGGTCCCTGGAGGCCCGTTATTTCCAGCTTCTCGGCCTGCCCGCCCAGGTGCCCGAGGAAGGCTACCACGGGGAAGACATTATCGATACGGTAAGAGGTTTTGTGGAGCGTTTTGGGGACCGTTACCTGCAGGCCACGGAGCAGGAAAGGCGCCAGGCGCTGGCTGATTATGCCCTGAAAGAAAAGCTGGCGGCCATCAAAAAGGCCCTGGAGGATTTCGGGGTTCATTACGACGTCTGGTTTTCGGAAAAATCCCTCCATGAATCGGGGGCGGTGGAGGAGACCATCAATATCCTGCGCCGCCGGGGTTACATTTATGAATACGAGGGTGCCCTGTGGTTTAAGGCGACGGAGTTCGGGGCGGAAAAAGACGAGGTTCTGGTGCGCAGCAACGGCATACCCACCTACTTTGCGGCGGATATTGCCTACCACAGGGACAAATTCCGCCGGGGCTTTGAGCGGGTGATCAATATCTGGGGGGCGGATCACCACGGCCATGTGGCCCGTATGAAAGGGGCGATGGCCGCCCTGGGTTATGATCCCGAAGCCCTGGAAATAGTGATCATGCAGCTGGTGCGTCTGTACCGGGGCGGCGAACTGGTACGCATGAGCAAGCGTTCCGGCCAGTTCGTTACCCTTGAGGAGCTGGTGGAAGAGGTCGGCAGGGATGCAGCGCGCTACTTTTTCGTCATGCGCAGTGCCGACAGCCACCTGGATTTTGACCTGGACCTGGCCCGGGCGCAGACCAATGAGAACCCGGTTTATTACATCCAGTATGCCCATGCCCGCATATGCAGCATTCTGCGCCAGGTGGACGGGTCACTCCCCCCGGCCGAACAGGTGGACCTGGACCTCCTGAGGGAAGAAGAGGAGCTGGCCCTGGCCCGCAGGCTGGCTGATTTTCCCGAAGAGGTGGCCCTGGGGGCAAAGGATCTGGCTCCCCACCGCATGGCCCGTTATCTCCATGAAGTGGCCGGGCTGCTGCACAGTTTTTACAACAGCCACCGGGTAATCACCGGTGATGAAGCCATGACTGCCGCCCGGCTGGTGCTGGTGGGCGCCACCCGAATTGTTTTGAGGAACGGACTGCGCCTGCTGGGCCTCTCCGCGCCGGAGAGAATGTGAATGGGTTTACCCGGCCGCAGGCGGGATGGGAGAGTGTGTTTACTTGTTGAAAGAAGCTGTTCTGGCATTGATCACGGGTATTGTGGTCGGTGCGGCCTTTGCCTGGTTGAAGCTGCCTGTGCCCGCACCCCCAACCCTGGCGGGGGTTATGGGGGTGGTGGGCCTTTTTCTGGGTTATATTCTGGTGGCCCGCCTGCTTAACCGTTAAATTCTGTTGACATGATCTGCTACCACGGCTAGAATAGGATAGGTACAGGGTGAGTCCTGATAACCTGAAGGTAAGTACCTGCCTGCCGGTGCCTGTTGCATGGGGCTGCAGGCCGCTTTTTTAAAAAAACTGGCCGTGGCTCTTTTGATGCCCGGAATTAGAGAGGAATTATAGAATTCATAAAAAATCTAGCCATAATTACTGGACAGGAGGCTATCATGGCCAAATTTATTTTTGTCACCGGTGGAGTAGTGTCGTCCCTGGGCAAAGGTATTACCGCCGCTTCTCTGGGCCGCCTGTTAAAAAGCCGCGGCCTGAAAGTGGCCATTCAAAAACTGGATCCCTACATCAACATTGACCCGGGAACCATGAGCCCCTACCAGCACGGGGAGGTTTTTGTCACCGAGGATGGTGCGGAAACCGACCTGGACCTGGGTCATTATGAACGTTTCATTGATAGCAATTTGAGCCGCAGCAGTAACGTGACTACCGGAGGCATATACTGGTCGGTGATCACCAAGGAACGGCGTGGCGACTACCTGGGTGCCACCGTACAGGTGATCCCCCACATTACCAACGAAATAAAGGAAAGGATCCTGCGGGTGGCAGCCGAGTCCAACCCGGACGTGGTAATTACCGAGATCGGCGGCACCGTGGGCGATATCGAATCCCTGCCCTTTCTGGAAGCCATACGCCAGCTGCGCACCGACCTGGGCCGGGAGAACGTCATGTACATCCACGTCACCCTGGTACCTTACCTCAAGGTGGCCAACGAGTTAAAAACCAAGCCCACCCAGCACAGTGTTAAAGAGCTGCGCAGCATCGGTATTCAACCCGACGTGATTGTCTGCCGGACGGAAAAACCCCTTTCCCGGGAGATGGAGGAAAAAATAGCCCTCTTTTGTGATATTGACCCCCGGGCGGTAATCCAGGCTGTGGATGCCCCTTCCATTTATGAGGTGCCCCTGATGCTGGAGAAGGAGGGGCTGGGGGAAATAACGGTGGAACGACTGGGCCTGCAGTGCCATCCCCCTGAACTGTCCGATTGGGAGGACATGGTCAACCGCATGAAAAACCTGCGGGAGAAAGTGGTCATCGGCCTGGTGGGCAAGTATGTTTCCCTGCCCGATGCCTATTTCAGCGTGGCCGAGGCCCTGCGCCATGCAGGGCTCCATCATGGTGCGGCGGTGGACATTCGCTGGATCAATTCCGAGGAACTGGAGCGCAGGCCGGTTGAAGATTACCTCCTGGAAGTGGATGGCATACTGGTCCCCGGAGGTTTTGGGGACCGGGGTATCGAGGGAAAAATTAAGGCCATCCGGTATGCCCGGGAGAGAAAGGTTCCCTTCCTGGGCATATGCCTGGGCATGCAGCTGGCGGTGGTGGAGTATGCCCGCCATGTCCTGAACTGGGCTGGAGCCAACAGCTCCGAGTTTGATCCCCGGACACCCTATCCGGTAATTGATTTATTACCCGAGCAAAAAGAGCTGGAACGCCTGGGTGGAACCATGCGCCTGGGCCGCTATCCCTGCCGTCTGGTTCCCGGAACTCTGGCCTACAAGGCCTACGGGGAAGAAATAATTTACGAGCGGCACCGCCACCGTTACGAATTGAACAATAACTACCGGGATGAATTGTCCCGCGGGGGGCTTGTCTTCAGCGGCCTGCGTCCCGATGGCTACCTGGTGGAAATTGTGGAGCTGCCGGGGCACCCCTGGTTCCTGGGCACCCAGTTTCACCCCGAGTTTAAATCCAGGCCGAACCGGCCCCATCCTCTCTTCCGGGACTTTGTGGGCGCTTCCCTGGCTTTCCGGGGGAAACGGGTCTGATCCCTGCATGATATCGGCCGGCCGGGTAAAAATAGCCCTGTGGGAGGTTTTCCGGTATGAAAAAAAGGTTTATTGCCGCCGCGGTGTGCCTGGCAGTGCTGCTTTCCCTGGGTGCCGGGCTGGTGAGCGTTTTAGGCCGGGCGGACGGCAGGATAAGGGTTGCCGGGAATACCGGAACGGTGGCCATTATTGCCATTAACGGCACCATTGTCAGCGGCCGGGCCGGCGCGGGGCTTTTCAGTACGGGAACCGGTTCGGAAGAAGTAATGGAGCAATTACGCCGGGCATCCCGGGACCCGGCCATTAAAGCCGTGGTTTTGCGGTTGAACAGCCCGGGTGGTACCGCCGCCGGGGCCCAGGAGATTGCCGCGGAAGTGGACCGGCTGCGTAAAAGTGGCAGGAAAGTGGTGGCCTCCATGGGTGATACCGCTGCATCGGGGGCTTACTGGATTGCCAGCCGTGCGGATAAAATTGTGGCCAACCCCGGCACCCTGACCGGCAGCATTGGTGTAATCATGCAGACCCAGGACCTGCAGGGCCTCTACGGCAAGCTGGGCATCAATACCCGCACCTTCAAAAGCGGACCGTACAAGGATATGGGTTCACCAAACCGGCCGGTGACCCCGGCGGAGCAGGACATCTTTCAAAGTATGGTGGACGACATATATGATCAGTTCCTGCATGCTGTTTCCGAGGGCAGGAAAATGGACCTGGACCGGGTGAGGGAGCTGGCCGACGGGCGGGTATATACCGGGCGCCAGGCGCAGAAGCTGGGGCTGGTGGATGAGCTGGGCAACCTGAGGGATGCCGTGCGCCTGGCCGGGCGTCTGGCCGGCCTGGGCCCCGAGCCCGCCATCACCGAATTGGGTCCCCGGGGCATCTGGCCGCCCGGTTTCCTGGCCGGAACCTTTTCCCCCTTCAGGGGCAGCGGTAATTCCGACCTGCCAACGGCCATCTGGCTGATTTGCCCTCCCTGCCTCCCTCCCGTTACGGATGGTGATGAACTTGTGTTTCCCCCTTCCCGGGGATAAGTTATGGAGGTGATCCAGGTGGAAGAGTATACCGGAACTTCCGGCGAGACCACAATCCCCGGTGAAGGCAGTCCTGCTGCCCCTCCGGAGTCACCCCCGGGCTTTCTTGATCTAATCTACGGTGTTTTTTTTGAACCCCGTTCTACTTTCCGGCGGCTGTCAGCCAATCCGCCCCTTGGCCTGGCCGTTATAATCTTTACCCTGGTCAACCTGGCCGGCGCCCTTGCCGGTGGGCTGATGGGCTATCATTTAAGCATGCAGGCCGTTCCTCCTTACATGGGCATGCACTGGCTGACCCCGGTTGCACCCATGATGGCGGTGGCGGGATTGATTTTCCAGTACATAAAGTGGGTGGTGGTAAGCGCCCTCCTTTACCTTACTGCCAGTTTGCTGGGCGGGCAGGCCAGGGCTTCCGGGGTTCTGACCATAACTGCCCTGGCGGCGCTGCCGGGGCTGCTCATGATCCCTGTGGATGTGCTGCTTTACCTGTTCAACGTCCGGGGAACGGGCCTTACCGCGGTCACGGCTGTTTTGGGGCTGGCTGTTTTCCTGTGGGGTGTTGTCCTGGTAGTCCTGGGGCTGATGGAGATGTACCGGTTTTCCGCCGGCCGGGCTGTGCTTGTGGTATTGCTGCCCCCGGCCGTAATTGTCCTGAGCGGGATAGTCCTGCTGGTGATCTTTGCGGCGGGTATTTCTTCCCTTTTACCGCTGGCCGGCTGAAGGTGAAAAAAATTTCCCTCCCGGGAGGGATTTGGTACCCCCTGCCGAATCAGTACATTAACGCATCGCATTTATGGGGTGAAACAGTTTCAGCGGGGGTGTGGCTGGATGGCGGATTGCCGGTATTATTTGCTGGTGGTGGACGATCAGGCCGGAGTACGTCGTATGCTGCAGGAGGCCCTAAACGATGAGGGCTATGAAGTGGTGTCGGTAGCTTCCGGGCCTGAGGCACTCCAGAAAGTTAAACAGGGCGGCATAGACCTGGTGCTGCTGGATATGAAAATGCCCGGTATGAGCGGGCTGGATGTTCTTCGGGAAATCCGCAGGTTAAATCCGGATCTGCCGGTAATTTTAATGACTGCTTATGGAGAATATGAACTGCTTGGCGAGGCCAGGACGCTGGGAGTCAAGCATTATGTAAGCAAGCCTTTTGATCTCCAGGAGGTACGTTATTTCGTCCGGGCCCTCCTCGCGGACAAGCGCCCGGTCAGGAGCTATCTGGAGGTCATAGGCTAAAGATACTGCACAGGCAGGTTTAGTGGGGGCTTGGTTTGCGTGATTATCAATACCCAGACGACCCTGGTTATGCGGTGTCCGGAATGCGGCAAGCTGGAGCGTCATGAGGTTTCCCGGTTTGCCCTGGCAGGTGCCCGCTCCTCCCTGCATATCCACTGTTCCTGCGGTGCCCTCAAGTCTTCCTTCGTTGTGCGGCGGAAGAGGGTGTACATAGAGGTTCCCTGCGTGGTCTGTGGGTCGAGCCACACATCCCTGGTCACGGCCCGTGCGTTGTGGTCGAGGACCGATAATATCGAGCTGTTTTGTCAGGTTACCGGCCTGGAGCTGGGGTATCTGGGAGTACAGAGCCGGATGAGGGATCAGGTTTATCTGGGAAATACCCTGGATGGAATGGATTTCCTGGCGGACGGTTTCTTCCATAACCAGGAAGTGATGTCGGCAGTTATAAGACATTTGCATAACCTGGGCCGGGAAGGAAGAATTTACTGCGAATGCGGCAACCAGCATATTGATGTGGATGTCTTTCCCGATCGCCTGGAGTTGCACTGCAGGCGCTGTTAAAACTATTATATAGTATACGCGGAAACCAGGCAGGATCTGGACGCCATAGAGAGGGCCTGGAAAATCAAGCTGAGCCGGCATACCTGCGGATGCTTCGGTAGCCCTCCGGATAAACCCCACCATAACTGGTAATGCCAGAGCCGGATAAGGAATGATGGAAAAAAGGAAGAGCCATAAATAATATTTTTCCCCCCGGGGGATAATGGAAATAAAAAGAAAGGGGGAGGGAAATTGCCCCTTGTCCCGGTAAGCGTCCTGCTCAAGGATGCCGCCGCTGAAGGTTATGCTGTCGGAGCCTTCAACTGCAATAATATGGAAATAGTACAGGCCATCGTGACGGCGGCGGAAGCGGAAAAGGCCCCGGTAATCCTGCAGGCGAGCCAGGGTGCTATCAAATATGCCGGTGTTGATTATATTGCGGCCATGGTGCGGGCAGCCGCCCGCAGAGCCAGGGTACCGGTGGCGCTGCACCTGGATCACGGTACCAGTTTTGACCAGGTGGTCTGCTGCCTTGTAGCCGGCTTTACTTCCGTGATGATTGACGGTTCCCACCTGACCCTGGAGCAAAACATTGCCCTGACCCGCCAGGTGGTGTCCGTGGCCAGGCCGGTGGGTGCTTCGGTGGAAGCCGAACTGGGGAGAATAGGCGGTGTGGAAGACGATATTGCCGTTGATGAACGGGAAGCCTTCTTCACCGATCCCGGTGAGGCCCGGTATTTTGTCGAGCAAACGGGAGTGGATTCGCTGGCCGTGGCCATTGGTACGGCCCATGGCCGCTATAAGGGCCGGCCGCAGCTGGATTTTGCCCGCCTGGCCCGGATCAGGGAACAGGTGTCCGTTCCCCTGGTCCTGCACGGAGCTTCCGGTGTACCCGACGATGATTTAAAGGAAGCCATCCGGCTGGGGGTACGCAAGATCAACATTGATACCAATATCCGGGAATCCTTTGTGGAAGCCATCCGGCGCAGGCTTGCTGAAGACCCCCGGGAAATTGACCCCCGCAAGATCCTGGGTCCGGCCCGGGACGCGGCGGTGGAAACAATCCGGGAAAAGATGAGGGTCTTTGGCTGCTCCGGAAAGGCTAAATGGTAAGGCCGGCTTATTTGAACCCCCGCGGCGCTCCCCTGATGAATTTTGCAGAAATAAGACAGCATTATGGCTGAGTTCGAGGAGGACTGTTCATGCAGCTTTTTCTGGATACTGCCAATGTGGAGGAGATCAGGAAAGCGTACGCCCTGGGTGTAATCAGCGGTGTAACCACCAACCCGTCCCTGATTGCCAGGGAGGGCCGGGATTTTGCTGAAGTTGTCCGGGAAATCACCACCATTGTGGACGGGCCCATCAGTGCCGAGGCGGTGAGCCTTGATGCTGAAGGCATGATTGCAGAGGCGGAGGAACTGGCCGCCATCCATCCCAATATTGTGGTTAAAATACCCATGACCGCCGAGGGGCTCAAGGCGGTAAAGGTCCTGGCGACCAGGGGGATCAAAACCAACGTAACCCTGGTCTTTTCAGCCAACCAGGCTCTCCTGGCGGCCCTGGCCGGGGCTACCTATGTCAGTCCCTTTGCCGGCCGCCTGGATGATGTGGGCCACGACGGGATGGAGCTGATCCAGGAAATCATGGCCATTTACAGCAACTACGATTTCCCCACCAAAGTAATTGCCGCCAGTATTCGTCATCCGGTGCACGTAATCCTGGCCGCCCGGGCCGGGGCAGATATTGCTACGGTGCCCTATAAAGTTTTGATGCAAATGCTCAAGCATCCCCTGACGGATGCCGGCATTGAAAAGTTTCTGGCCGACTGGGCCAGGGTACCCCGGAAATAAACCTGCTGTCTTGCGGTGGTAATGCGTATAAAAGAGAAGATCCTGTGCTGGAAAAACAAAATCGTGGTAGAATATTATCACAAAATAATGGTCCTTCCCGGGGCACCGCATAAAATTGCCCATGGGGTTGCCCTGGGGACGGCCCTGGATTTTTTTCCCATACCTTTCATCAGCATCCCTGTGGCCTACCTTCTGGCCCGCTGCTTGAAGGTAAATGGTGTTGCTGCCGCCCTTGCAGCTGCATTTTTCAAATGGGCCGTCCCCTTTTTTTACATCCTCAATTACCTGGTGGGCAATGCTGTAACCGGTTGCAGCGTGGCGGTGGAAACCGGTACCGGGGGGTCCCTTCCCACCCTCAAGCAGCTGAGTTACCCCTTTTTTGTGGGGGCGGCCATAAATGCTGCTGCGGCGTGGCTGTTGATTTATTTCCCCGTCCGCCGCATCCTGGAAATGCGGCGGACCACCAAACACCCATAAATGTACACACCCTCCTCATAAATTCAAAACCGGCCGGTTGTTCTCCCTGTAATTATTTTCTTTTCCCTTTTGCCTGGCTGTATTACCCTTTATTGTATTCCGGAGTACAAGTATTGCGGCTGCTTGAGCAGCAATATACTCCTTTAGCGAGCATATCCTTTTGAGTTTTGGTTCCCGCAGTTCCGGGAAGGCAGGGGCGGGAAGCAATTTATTTTCCATATCGGGATGGAAAGGAATGGATGTAATGTGAATTATTCGGAACTCGAAAGCAAAACCATGCAGGAGTTATATAAAATAGCGCGGGAGCTGGAGCTTACCGGCTATTCCCGCCTGCGCAAGCGGGAGCTTATTTTTGAGATCATTAAAGCCCAGGCGGAGAAAAACGGGTTAATTTATGCCCAGGGAGTGCTGGAGATCCTCCCTGACGGCTACGGTTTCCTGCGGCCTTTTCAGTACCTGCCCAGCCACGATGACATCTATGTATCTTCCTCCCAGATCCGCCGCTTTGACCTGCGCACGGGGGACCTGGTAGCCGGGCAGGTGCGCGGGCCCAAGGAAAACGAGCGCTACTATGCCCTTTTGCGGGTGGAACAGGTGAACGGTGTCGATCCGGAGAAAGCTGCCGAGCGATTGCACTTCGACGGCCTCACCCCTCTCTACCCCCAGGAGCGGGTTCGCCTGGAGACCGAACCGGACAGAATTGCCACCAGGATCATTGATCTGGTGGCTCCCATCGGTAAGGGGCAGCGGGGGCTGATTGTGGCACCGCCCAAGGCGGGCAAGACCATGCTGTTAAAAGAGATTGCCAACAGTATCACCCGGAACCACCCGGAGATAAACCTCATTGTGCTTCTCATCGATGAGCGGCCGGAAGAAGTTACCGATATTGAACGCTCGGTGAAAGGCGAAGTGGTGAGTTCCACCTTTGATGAGCCGCCGGAAAATCATGTGAAAGTGGCGGAGATGGTGCTGGAGCGGGCCAAACGACTGGTGGAGCACAAACAGGATGTGGTGATCCTCCTGGACAGCATCACCCGCCTGGCCCGGGCACACAACCTGGTCATTCCCCCCAGCGGCCGCACTCTTTCCGGTGGTGTGGACCCGGCAGCCCTGCATAAACCCAAGCGGTTCTTCGGTGCTGCCCGCAACCTGGAAGAAGGCGGCAGCCTGACCATACTGGCCACCGCCCTCATCGAAACGGGCAGCCGGATGGATGATGTAATTTTCGAGGAGTTCAAGGGTACGGGAAATATGGAGCTTATTCTGGACCGCCGCCTGGCTGAGCGGCGCCTTTTCCCGGCCATCGATGTACAGCGTTCCGGCACGCGCAAGGAAGAGCTGCTGCTGTCCCGGGATGAACTGGAGTGGATCTGGTTTTTCCGCAAAGCTACCGTGGGTATGGCCCCCTGGGAGGCCATGGAGATGCTCGTGGAGCGGATGAAAAAGACCAAAACCAACGAAGAGCTCCTCCGCCTCTTCCGCGCGGCCCGTAAAAGCGGCCCGGTGGTCCCTCCTGACAGGCCTCCCGACGTGCGCCGGGATATTTCCCCCGAAAGCCAGTGACAGTTCGCGCCATGCGCAAATAATCAATTAAAATTTGTTTCCCCGGTTGGGGTACGGCGTTGTCCTGAGCCTGCGACTTTGCGGAGCCCGGTAACAGCACCCGCCGAAGCGCGCGGTGATAACGCCTTGCCTTTATGCCTTAATCCTTGCGTCCCATGTATAAAACTGCCCCCCTGCTGGCAATCCTCTTTTTTAGACTGCTTGATTACAAAATGGCGGTGCGTTTTGAAAGCGTTCCGCCGGGAAGCAGCTAAAGGAGAGGACTGCATATGGATGAGTTAGTTAAGAAAGGTCTGGGTAAATTAGGTATATTACTGGTAGGGGGGACCATTCTGGTGGCCAGCCTGCTGCCGGGGGTGTCTTCTTATGCCGCCCCCGATGAGGCCATTCTCAGCGGCAGCTACGGCATTCTTCATCCAGTGGAAGAGGAATCGCCGGCAGTTGAACGGCAGGAGTACCGGGTGCAGCCGGGTGATACCCTGGAGAGCATAGCCAGCCGTTACGGCCTGCCGGTATCTGCCCTGCAGGAGATAAACGGCATCCGGGACGCCGACTTCATCGTGGAAGGGCAGGTGCTGCAGGTACCCGCCCGGGTGGTGGCCCATACGGTGTTGCCGGGAGAAACCCTCTCGGAGATATCCCGGCGCTACTGCGTACCCGTATCCCGGCTGGTGGCCGTTAACGGTTTAACAGACCCCGATGCCCTGTTCCCGGGTCAGGAGGTTACCGTACCTGTTGCCTGTGACGGGCCGGAAGCAGGAGCTGTTATCCCGGCCCTGCCCGTGGGCCAGCTATCCTGGCCCGTAATGGGGTGGGTAAGCTCCCCCTTCGGCTGGCGGGACGGCCGGCCCCACGAGGGGTTGGATATAGCTGCTGCGGAAGGTGAGCCCATCCGGGCGGTACGTTCCGGCCGGGTCGCTTTCGCCGGCCCGCGGGGTACTTACGGCAATACGGTCATCATTGACCACGGGGACGGGCTGGAAACCCTTTACGCCCACGCCCTTCAGGTGCTGGTGGAGCCGGGGCAATGGGTGGAGGCCGGGGAAGTGATCGCCCTGGTGGGCAGCACCGGCCGGTCCACCGGTCCTCACCTGCACCTGGAGGTGCGCCTGAACGGTATACCCTACGACCCCATGTTATGCCTCACCCGTACCAGAGTTTAAAGGCCCGCCTCTTTTGCGGGCCTGCTCGTGAACAGGCTCTTAATGTGCCCTGGTTTTACTCGTCGCTCCCGGTCGTTTCGCTGGCCGGGCCAAAAGGCCCCGGCTCCGGTCTTCGGCGGGTACCGGCCACATTCACACCTCCTGTGTTCAGGTGGCCTCCGCGGACATCCTGTCCGCGGCACGGGCCTGGCCCGGCAGCGCTCACTCCAGGTCGCTCCTGCGGTAAAACCAGGGCACATCCCCGAAGTATTTTGTCTAAATGCTGGAGGCCCGCTTCTTTTGCGGGCCTGTTCAAATTGTTGACCTGCTCCTCCCCCTTGCCTATAATGGAAGCATGGTTTAAGAGCCTGTCTTTCGCGGAGGTTTTTTTCGTGTATCGTCTGGTATATGCCGATTACCGGGGGCGTTTTTACGATCATCCTGAAATGGCCGCAGCCGGGCGGACCGGGGACTGCTTTGTGGAGATAACCCCTTCCGAGATGATGCCCCTGCCCCGGGGCGCTTCCCTGGTGCTCATTCCCGCCGGCAGCCCGGTGGGGCTCGACCGGCGGGGCAACTTTGTGCTGGTAGAAAGGGTAAGGGGGAAGGCCGCTTATGCGGTGGCTGCCCTTCTGCCCCAGGGTTACACCCGTACCCTCCTGCCGGCTTACCGCCGGCCGGCGGGGGAAAAGCCCCTGCCCCTCCTGGGTTACACGGCAGTGGCCTGGCATAAAGGAGGGCTGTGGGTGGCGGCCCGGCAGACGGATGATCCTTACCGCTGGGATCCCGTGCACTTCAACACCCCGGAACTGGATGCTCTGATTACCGCGCGCCTGCGCCGCCATCCCGGCAATCCCGTCCTGGCCGGGCTGGCCCGCTGTGCCCGGGAATACTCCTGCTTTACCGCCCAGAACATTTTTTACCGTCGCTGGGAGGGAGGGCTGCCCGTTTCCCCCCGCTGCAATGCCCGCTGTCTGGGGTGCATTTCCAGACAGCCGCCCGAATGCTGTCCTTCGCCGCAGGAGCGGATCCCATCCGCCCCTCCGCTGGAAGCGGTGGTGGAAGTAATGGAGGAGCATTTGCGCCGCGCCTCTGGCGCGATTATCAGCTTCGGCCAGGGGTGTGAAGGGGAACCGCTGCTGGCTGCCGGAATCATTGCCGCCGCCACTTCCCGGGTGCGGCGGCGGGTATCCCGGGGAACGATTAATATAAATACCAATGCCGGCCATACCGCCGGCATGGAAGAGGTTATCGCCGCCGGGGTGGATTCTATCAGGGTGAGCCTGATCAGCGCCAGGCCGGGTATATACTGGGCCTACCACCGGCCCCGCGGCTACGATCTCGGCGATGTGCGCCGCTCCATCCTGCTGGCCCGGCGGAGCGGGGTGTTTGTTTCCCTGAACCTCCTGGTGCTGCCCGGCCTGACCGACCGGGAGGAGGAAATGGAGGCTCTTCTCACCTTTGTCGAGGAGACGGGGGTGCAGATGGTGCAGCTGCGCAATTTAAACATCGATCCCGATTATCTCTTTAACCACCTGCCGCCGGCCCGGGGTGAGCCGGCCGGTATCGGGGAACTCGTCAACCGGCTGCAAAAGGTCCCGGGGCTTACGGTGGGGAATTTCAGCCGGGAGGTGCGGCCATAGCAACCCGGTTGCGGCCTTCCCTTTTGGCCCGGTACATGGCCCGGTCGGCGGCCAGGAGGAGCTCTTCCGCGTCCCGGGCGTGGTCCGGATATACCGCCACCCCCAGGCTGATGGTCAGGCACCCCCCCGGTTGTTTCTCACGGTGGGGGAAGGGGTGCTGTTCCACCATCCGGCGCAGTTTCTCTGCCGCGGTAAGTGCCCCGTCCTGACCCGTCTGGGGCAAAAGGATGATGAACTCTTCACCCCCGTAGCGGTACACGGTGTCCACATTTCGAGTATGGGCAACAAGCAGGGCGGCCAGTTGCTGCAGGACCTCGTCCGCGGTCAGGTGGCCGTTGGTATCGTTGTAGTTTTTGAAATAATCCACATCGGCCATGATTAAGGCCAGGGGGGTGGAGTAGCGCCAGGCCCGGGAAATTTCCCGTTGCAGGTCGAGAGCCAGCTGGCGCCTGTTGTAGAGGCCGGTCAGAGGATCCCGGCTGGCTTCCCGGGCCAGGGTGTCCATCAGCTGCTTGCGCCGGAGCAGGGAGCGGGTGCGGACCAGCAGTTCCTCCCTGTCCACCGGCTTGTATAAAAAATCATCTGCCCCGCACTCCAGGCCGCGAATTCTATCCTGTTTTCCCTGACGGGAGGTGATGAATACCAGCGGGATATCTTTTAAGCCCGGGTTCTCTTTCAGGCGGCGGCAGACTTCAAAACCATCCATCCCGGGCAGGATTACATCCAGGAGGATCAGGTCGGGCTTCTGCTGTTTGGCCAGCAGCAGGGCCTGGGCACCGTCGGCGGCGGTGATTACTTCCATACCTTCACCGGCCAGGTACCCGGCCAGGATCCTGCGCTGCAGGGGGCTGTCCTCCACCAGCAGGACCCGGCTTTTCCCGCGGGGAGCCAGGGGCTGGTCGGCCAGCTGCTTTTCCAGCTGCCGCAGGGTGGTCACGGATCTCAGCCGCGCCGCCAGTTCCACCCGGCTTACGGGTGTGTGCAGGACCTCGTCCACCCTTAACCAGGGGTGGCTGGTAAAATTGTCCCGGGAACTGGTGACAAGAATTACCGGGAGTTTATTGCCCTCTTCCTGTAAAAATGATTCCAGGCAGCCGGCATGGGGCTGTGGTTTTAGGGGCTCGAAGATGAGCACGTCGGCCCTGTGCTGGCGGAGGAGCTCAACGGCTTCCTCTTCCCGGGCGGTGATGAGCAGGTTGTACAGGTCGTATTCCAGCTGGGAAGCCACAGCCGAGATGGTTTCCCGGTTGCCGGATAGGAGCAGTACCAGGGGATGCGGGGTGGAACCTGTCAAATAAAAAACCTCCTGCAGGAAGGTTGGTGATGAATATCAGTTTTACCTGACATTAACATATCATGTAATATCTATGCTCTTCAAGTGATTTAACCTTGCTCCATATTATACACTATGTTATAATGATTGAGCATGTAATTTACGATCATGATGTGCTTTTAAGCGAGGTGATTTTCCGGTGAAAGAAGGCATTCATCCCAAGTACGGGCCGGCGAGGGTGATCTGCGTCTGCGGCAATACTTTTGAGACCGGCTCCACCAAAAAGGAGCTCAGGGTAGAAATCTGTTCCAAGTGTCACCCCTTCTTTACTGGTTCCCAGCGCACGGTGGAGACCAGGGGAAGGGCCGACCGGTTCCGTAAAAAATATGGCTTGAAATAGGTAGCAGAGCGGGCGCTCTGCTATTTGCTTGGAGGCGTGTGCTGCCCGGGTATTTTCCTCCAGCTCGGGTAAGGGGAGAGGACAATGGGCAATTTTCAATACGGCGGGCAGGCTGTTATTGAGGGTGTGATGATGCGGGGGCCGGCTTTAAGAGCAGTGGCAGTACGCCGGCCCGATGCCACCCTGGTTCTGGATACCAGGCCCGTGGGTTCCCTGGCGGCCCGTGTTCCCCTGTTGAAATGGCCTTTCATCAGGGGGGTGGTGGTGCTGGTTGAATCCCTGGTTATGGGCCTGGAAGCCCTTTCCTTTTCAGCCAGCCAGGCTGTGGAAGAAGAGGAAGAACTGACCACCCGGGATATTATTTTAACCCTGGCCGTTGCCCTGGCCCTGGGGATATTTTTATTCGTGGTTCTTCCCGCCGGCCTGGCCCACCTGCTGGCCGGATTCCTGCGGGGCCCCTTTCTCCAGAACCTGGTTGAAGGGGTGATCCGGCTGGGAGTCTTTCTCCTGTATGTGGTATCCATCGGGATGCTGCCCGATATCCGGCGGGTTTTTCAATATCACGGGGCCGAACACAAGGTGATCAACGCTTACGAGGCCGGGGATGAGCTCGTGGTTTCCCGGGTGCAGCAATATTCCACCTTTCATCCCCGTTGCGGCACCAGCTTTATCCTGATTGTGCTGGTGGTGAGCATATTCCTGTTCTCCCTGCTGGGCGAGCAGGTTCTCTGGTGGCGGGTAACTTCCCGCATCCTGTTGCTGCCCCTGCTGGCGGGGGTTTCCTATGAACTGCTGAAGCTATCGGCCAGGTACCCCCGGTTCTTTCTGTGCCGTCTTTTCATCATTCCGGGCCGGTGGCTGCAGGGCTTGACCACCCGGGAACCCGACGACGACCAGGTGGAGGTAGCCATTGCCGCCCTGGGTGCGGTGCTAGGAGGTGATGCCAGGTATGCTGGAAAAGCTGGACAGCCTGGAGCAGCGTTATGAGGAACTGGGCAGGCTTATTGCCGACCCGGAAGTAATGAACGACCGGCAGCGCTGGCAGCAGTATGTCAAAACCCACGCCGAGCTGGAAGAGATTGTTGCTGTCTACCGGGATTATAAAAAGGTATGCCGGGATTTCCAGGAGGCAAAGGAACTTCTGCGTGAAAAACTGGATCCCGATTTCCGGGAACTGGTGGAAGCGGAACTGGAAACCCTGGAGGAAAAAAAAGAGGAACTGGAACATAAATTAAAGGTTCTCCTGCTGCCCAGGGACCCCAATGATGAGAAGAACGTGATTATGGAAATTCGGGCCGGTACCGGGGGTGAAGAGGCGGCGCTTTTTGCTGCCGACCTGTTCCGGATGTATACCCGGTATGCCGAGCGCCAGGGCTGGAAAATTGACCTGATGAATACCAGCTACACCGACCTGGGCGGGATTAAGGAGATCATTTTTCTAATAGAAGGCAAGGGCGCCTACAGCAAGTTGAAGTTTGAAAGCGGTGTGCACCGGGTGCAACGGGTTCCCGCCACCGAATCGGGGGGACGCATCCATACTTCCGCGGCGACGGTGGCCGTCCTGCCGGAAGCTGAGGAAGTGGAAGTGGAGATCAACCCCAATGACCTGCGGATAGATGTCTTCTGCTCCACGGGGCCCGGGGGGCAGTCGGTGAATACGACCCAGTCGGCGGTTCGCATCACCCACCTGCCCACAGGAATTGTGGTTTCCTGCCAGGATGAAAAAAGCCAGCATAAAAATAAAGAGAAGGCCATGCGGGTCCTGCGGGCCCGCCTCCTGGACCGGCTGCAGGAGGAGCAGCAGCAAAAAATTGCCTCCGCCCGCCGTTCCATGGTCGGCACGGGGGACCGCAGCGAGCGGATCCGCACCTATAACTTCCCGCAAAACCGGGTTACCGACCACCGGATTGGCCTGACCATCCACCGGCTTGAGGATGTTCTCATGGGTGAACTGGATGAAATTATCGATGCCCTGGTGACTACGGACCAGGCCAGGCGCCTGCAAGAGGCGGACAGCGCCTGAACGGGGAGGAAACAATATGAATATCGCTGCTGCCCTGGCCCGGGCCAGGGCCTTTTTGCACCGGAAGGGAATTGAGGCTGCTGCCCTGGAGGCGGAGGTGCTCCTGGCCCACGTTCTGGGTACGGACCGTGTGGGTCTGTACCGGGAAGCCCACCGCACCTTAACCCGGGAGGAAAGGGTAAGATTTGAGGAAATGCTGAGCCGGCGCGCCGCCGGCGAGCCGGTGGCCTACCTGACGGGCCACCGGGAGTTTATGGGACTGGACTTCCTGGTCACCCGGGATGTGCTCATTCCCCGCCCGGAAACGGAGCTGCTGGTGGAGATGGCCCTGGAAATTCTGGGCAGGGGGGACGTCCCCGGGGAGCCCCTGCTTGCCGATGTGGGAACGGGCAGCGGGGCCATTGCCGTCAGCCTGGCCCGCTACCTGGCCCGGGGTACGGTTTATGCCACCGATATTTCCCCGGCAGCCCTGGCGGTGGCTGCCGAAAATGCCCGGCGGCACGGGGTAACCGGCCGCATTGTTTTTCTCTCCGGAGACCTGCTGGCCCCGGTGCGGGAAATACTTCCCCCGGGCAGCCTGGTCCTGGTGGCCGCCAACCTGCCCTATATACCATCGGCTGATATTGGCCGGCTGATGCCGGATGTGGCCTGCTACGAGCCGCACCTGGCTTTAGACGGCGGTGCGGACGGCCTGGAGCTCTACCGCCGCCTGGTTCCCCAGGCCCGGGAGTTACTGGTGCCGGGCGGGCACCTGCTTATGGAGATAAGTCCCGGCCAGGTTTCCCTGCTCGGCCCCCTGTTCCCGCCGGATACCTGGCAGTACCGGGTGCACCGGGATCTGGCCGGCCGGGAGCGGCTGGTGGTGGCACGGAAGAAGGCGCCTTTTTAGGGCAGGGCCGTCCACACGGTTAAAAGGCCGGTAAAAAAAATCAGCAGGCCGCTGGTTACCGTGAGCCAGCGCCAGCTGCGCTGTCCCAGCATGTTCTGGGCCAGGTGGGAAAGCTTGACAAATAATAATCCCACCCCCACCAGGGCCAGCGCGCCACCCAGGCCGAAGGCCAGCACCAGGCCCAGTCCCACCAGGGGTGTGCCGCTGCCAATGGAGAGAAGCATTACGGTCAGGGCCCCCGGGCAGGGGAAAAGCCCGTTTGTAATTCCCACCAGCAATACACCCCAGCGGTCCCGTCCAACCCCGGCCCCCGCGGGCAGGTGCACCCTGTGACCGCAGTGCGGGCACCTGTTTCCCCGGTAGAAGAGCAGGCGCAGGCCGATGAAGGCAATGAGCAGGCCGGAGATCAGCCGGAGCCAGACTTCCAGTTCCTGCCGGGGTACCCCGGCTGTTGCCACGGTGAACCAGGTGACCCAGCGGGCGCCCAGGGCCAGGATCATAACCACCAGGGTGTGGGTGATGGCCGTGATCAGCCCCAGGAGCAGCGCATCAACAGCCCGTCCCCGGGAAATAACCAGGTAGGCCCCCATGATGCTCTTCCCGTGACCCGGTTCCAGGGCATGCAAAAGGCCCAGGGTAAAGGCTGATAAATAGGTGATCCCGAAAGACAAGCCCCTCACTCCGAACCCCGAATTTCCGGACGTTATTGTTATAAAACATATAACCGGCTGGTAGTTTTTAGAACGGGCCGCGTAAAATTTGAGCAGGAGCCCGGGTGCTGGCCGGAAAACAGGTGGAAAATGGGTTAACCTGGGACGTTTTATAACTTGACAAAAGCCGGGCCCTTTGATTAAATAAGTAATAAGCACTGGTACATAGGAATAATTCTGATCTAGGAGGCATAGCTATGAAATTACAGGAGGCCCTGCACAAGCTGAAGGAGCAGGGCGTGCGCCTGACACCGCAGCGCCAGGAAGTGCTGCGCATTTTAATTGAAGAGGCGGGCGGGGAGGAACACCTGAGCGCCGAGGAGATCTGGCGGCTGGTCCGGAAGCGCTATGCCAGCATCAGTTTTGATACCATTTACCGCACTTTAAACCTGTTTGTCCGCTGCGGCCTGGCCAGCGAGCTGGATTTCCCCGACGGCTGCCGGCGCTTTGAATTTGCCGGCAACGGGCATCACCACCACCTGGTCTGCCTGAAATGCGGCCGGGCTGAGGAACTGGCCTTCTGCCCCGAGGACTGCCTGATCCGGGCTCAGTTTGAAAAGCCGGGCTTTAAAATTACCG
The DNA here is from genome assembly GCF_900129285.1 of Desulfofundulus australicus DSM 11792. Lineage (GTDB taxonomy): Bacteria > Bacillota > Desulfotomaculia > Desulfotomaculales > Desulfovirgulaceae > Desulfofundulus > Desulfofundulus australicus. The sequence continues at coordinate 29,772 of NZ_FQUW01000014.1, read as the reverse complement.
GCCACGCGTTTAAAATATACGGATATTGCCCAAAATGTCAACAAGTGTCAGACGGGTCTTCCCACCACTCTTAACGGGCTGAGGAGGAGCGGGAATTTGAAAGCGTGGAAAACCTTTTTATTTCTGGCCGGTTTGCTGTTGCTCTGGCTGCCCGGCTGCAGCGGGAATACCGCTGTGCCGGCGGCCGGGGAGAAGATAGCCGTGGTGACTACCATTTACCCCCTTTACGACTTTGCCCGCCAGGTGGGGGGAGAAAGGGTGGAAGTAACCAGGCTTCTGCCCGCAGGTGCGGAGCCCCATACCTGGGAGCCAACGCCGAAAGACATGGCTGCTCTCGCCCGGGCCAGGGTCTTCATCTACAACGGTGCCGGCATGGAACCCTGGGTGCAGCGGCAGCTGGGCTTGCTGGAGGAGAAAGGGGTCAGGGTGGTCGAAGCCAGCCGGGGCCTGGATCTGATTGCCGGCCCGGGCGACCACGGTGAAGCGGGGGTGGACCCCCATGTCTGGCTGGATCCGGTTCTGGCCCAGGAAATAGTAAAAAAAATACGGGATGCCTATATTGCCGTCGACCCGGATCACGCTGCCTACTACAGCTCCCGGGCTGATGAATACCTGGCCGCATTGCGGGAACTGGACCGGGAGTACCGGGCAGCCGCGCAGGATTTCCGGCGCAGGGAAATTGTCACCTCCCACGCGGCCTTTGCCTACCTGGCCCGGCGATACGGGCTCCAGCAGGTGGCCTTGATGGGTCTTTCACCGGAAAGTGAGCCCGATCCGGTCCGCATGCGCGAGATAGTGGCTTTTTGCCGGGAGCATGATGTTAAATACGTTTTCTTTGAAGCCCTGGTAAGCCCCAAAGTATCCCGCACCCTGGCCAGGGAAGTGGGAGCGGAAACGCTGGTGCTCAATCCCCTGGGAAACATAACCCCGGAGGAGGAGAAGCGGGGGGAAAATTATCTCTCCATAATGAGGGAAAACCTGGCCCGGTTGAAAGTGGCGCTGGGTGATCACTCATGAAACCTGTGGTTGAGGTCAGGGACCTGTTCTTCAGCTACGGCGGGGAATTAATCCTGGAGGGAATTAACCTGTCCGTCCTGCCGGGAGATTTCCTGGCTCTGATGGGGCCCAACGGATCGGGTAAAACAACCCTGATCAGGTTAGTCCTGGGGCTGTTAAAACCGCTTTCCGGGGAAATAAGGTTGTTTGGTGTCCCGGTGCAGCGTTTTCGCCAGTGGCACCGGATTGGCTACGTACCCCAGAAGGCCACCAGTTTTGATACCCGCTTTCCGGCCACGGTGGAGGAGGTAGTCCTGTCCGGCCGCTTTGGTCTGCTGGGTCCCGGCCGGAAGCCGGGGAGGGAAGACCGCCGGGCGGTGGAGGAAGCCCTGGAACTGGTGGGCATGGCCGGGGCCCGCCACCGGGTCATCGGCTGTCTGTCCGGCGGGCAGCAGCAGCGTGTGTTTATTGCCCGGGCGCTGGTGGGCAGGCCCGAGCTGCTGGTGCTGGACGAACCGGTGGTGGGTCTTGACAGCAGGGCTCTCGACTCTTTTTACTCCCTCCTGGAGCACCTGAACAGGGACCTGGGTATCACGCTGATCACCGTGACCCACGACACCGGTGCCGTGGCGCAGCGGGTGAGCAGGGTGGCCTGCATTAACAGGCGCCTGGTTTGCTGCGGTGCCCCCTCCCGGGTATTAACTGCCGCCAACCTGTCCCGCCTCTACGGCGCACCTGTGCGGCGGGTGGTGCACAGCCACTGGGAGGGGTGATCAGGCTGCTGGCAAACTCTTTATGTGCCCTGGTTTTAAAAGAGGAGCGACCTGGAGTGAGCGCTGCCGGGCCAGGCACAGGCGACGGGATGAGGCGGGGCCGCGGCAGGATGTCCGCGGAGGCCACCTGAACACAGGAGGTGTGAATGTGGCCGGTACCCGCCGGGGACCGGAGCCGGGGCCTTTTGGCCCGGCCGGCGATACGACCGGGAGCGACGACTAAAACCAGGGCACATCCCGGATGCTCTGTCTACACCACCCCGGGAGGGGTGGTTATTTGGGAACAACTTTTAATTCTGGTTAACAAAGAAGGGAACCGGTCATGGGAGAAATTTTTGCGTATGATTTTATGGTCCGGGCACTTCTGGCCGGGCTGGTAGCGGGCGTGATCTGCCCGGCGGTAGGCGTTTTTCTGGTTCTGCGCCGCTACGCCTTCATGGCCGATACCCTGGCCCATGTTTCCCTGGCCGGGCTGGCCCTGGGTATGATCCTGGGTATTTTCCCCTCCCTGACCACCCTGGGGGTGACCCTGGCGGCTGCCGTGGGCGTGGAGCGCCTGCGGGCTACCGGTCGCCTGCACGGTGAGGCGGTCCTGGCCCTGATGCTGAGCACCGGGCTGGCCCTGGCCGTGGTCCTGATCAGCCTGGTCCGGGGCTTTAATGTGGACATCATGGGTTACCTCTTTGGCAGTATTCTTACCGTCAGCCCGGCGGACCTGCTGCTGATCCTGGTGGTGGGAGCAGCGGCCATGCTCCTGCTGTTCCTGTTCTACAAAGAATTATTTTTCATTTCCTTCGACGAGGAGTGCGCCCGGGTGGCCGGGTTGCCGGTGGACCGCCTGAACATGCTCTTCATCCTGCTGGTGGCCCTCACCGTGAGCGTGGCCACCAGGGTGGTGGGAGTCCTGCTGGTCGGAGCCCTGATGGTCATCCCGGTGCTTACCGGCCAGCTCTTCGCCGGTAGTTTCCGGAGCCTTTTCCGGGTTTCCCTGGTTCTGGGGGTGACGGTTTGCCTGTGCGGCCTTCTCTTCTCCTACTACCTGGGCACAGCTCCCGGTGGCTCCATCGTCCTGCTGGCGGCGGCCATTTTCCTGCTGACCCAGCTCTTTATCGCCGCCCGGCGTGCCTGGCAGCGCCGCCGCCTGGTGAAGGGAGAAGAAAAGCTCCCCCTGGTTAAACTCGGAGAGCGGACATCCGGCCCCTGAAAAAACGGGCTATTTGATGATCAGCCGGCGTATCAACTTCAGGGACAGGGGGAACAGTACGGCTGCCAGCACCGAGAGCCAGAGGAAATCCCCCAGCAGGCCTGGATGGACCTGCCCCAGCACCAGGCTCCGGACCAGGTTGACCACATGGTAGAGGGGGCTCAGCCAGGCCAGATCCTGCATGATTTTGGGCAGGCCGCTTAAAGGGAAGAAGACGCCCGAGAAAAGGAACAGGGGCGTCATGATCAGGGAAAAAAAGTAATTGAAATTCTCCATATTGGGTACAAGCCCCGTCCAGATCATGGAGAGGATGGCAAAGAGGAATCCCGCGACAGCCAGCACCGGCGGGACGAGAAGTGCCCACGGCGAGGTTACCAGCCCCAGGACCAGAATGACCAGCAGGATTACCGTGCCGTACAGCACGCTCTTGAAGGTGCCATACAATATTTCCGCCACGATAACGTCATCAATGCTTACCGGCGTGGCTACCATGGCGTGGAAGGTTTTCTGGAACTCCATGCGCACGAAGGTGCCGTAGGTGCACTCGTAGGTGGTGGCAAACATGGCTGAGGAGGCCACCAGCCCCGGGGCAAGATAATGCAGGTAGGGCAGCCCTTCCATGTCCTGTACATAGGCACCCAGGCCCACGCCCAGTGCCGTGATGTAAAGCAGGGGTTCAAAAAAATTGAAGGTGAGGTTTGTCACCCAGTTGCGGCTGAAAACAATCAGGTGGCGGCGCAGTACCTGCCACACCAGCGGGGAGACGTCCGGGAACCTCAAGCCTGCAACCCCCTTCCCGTAAGTTTTAAGAAAACGTCCTCCAGGGTGGCGGGGCGCAGCAGCAGGTGGGAGAAACGCAGGGGCAGGTCCTGCAGGGCCTGAAGCACGGCCTGGCCCTTTTCCCGGGGGAAAAGAAAGAGGTTGTCCCCCACCTCCAGGTGCTCCCGCAGCAGGTGGCCGGTTCGCTCCACCACCAGTGCCGTTGCTGCTTCCTCCATCTGTTCCAGGCCCACTTCCACCACTTCCTGCCCGATGTGCCTGGCCACCAGTTCCCCGGGTTTTCCTTCCTCCAGGATTTCCCCCCGATCCATGATCACCAGCCGGTCGCAGAGCTGGCTGGCTTCTTCCAGGTAGTGGGTGGTTAAAAGCAGGGTCACCCCCCTCTCCTTCAACCGGCGCAGGCGCTGCCAGACCAGGTGCCGGGCCTGGGGGTCCAGCCCGGTGGTGGGCTCGTCCAGGATTACCAGTTCGGGATTGTTGATGAGGGCCCTGGCAATGGTCAGGCGGCGCTTCATCCCCCCGGAGAGGCGGTCCACCTTTTCGCCGGCCCGGTCGGCCAGGTCGAAGAACTCCAGCAGTTCCAGGGCCCGGCTGCGGGCGGTGGCGGGCGGGATGCGGAAATAATTGGCATAAACCAGCAGGTTCTGCAGTACCTTTAAATCCGGATCCAGGTTGTTTTCCTGGGGCACCACCCCCAGCCGGCTTTTAATTTCCCGGGGGTGTTTCCGGACGTCCATTCCCAGGACGGTGAGTTTTCCGGAAGTAACGGGTGAGAGGCAGTAAATCATGTTTACCGTGGTGGTTTTCCCCGCCCCGTTGGGCCCGAGAAAGCCGAAGCACTCCCGGTAATGAACACGAAAGTAAATACCGCGTACGGCTACCTTACCGTTATACTCTTTGGTTAACTTTTCTGCCACTACAGCATCCATTCCAGTTCTCCCCATAATGATTTCGGCTGACCCATGCCCTATTTTATAACAAATAATGCCGGCCTGCCACGGGGTACTTTCCGGTAATATTTTTAAACGCTATTTTGTGGTATACTTTTTGTGTCACGGCGGTATGTACATTTTTCTGGATGAAGGTGTTGGTATGGAACTGCGGACGGCATACTGGCAGGTGGACCCGGTGGAGCCCCGGTCCGAAATCATAGACCGGGCGGGAATGATTTTGCGCCGGGGAGGGCTGGTGGCCTTTCCCACCGAGACGGTTTACGGCCTGGGAGCCAGTGCCCTGGATGGCCGTGCTGTCAGGCGCATTTTCGAGGTCAAGGGGCGCCCTCCGGACAACCCCCTGATTGTCCATGTCGCCGGGCGGGAAATGCTCCGGCCGCTGGTTCGCAGCTGGCCTGCCACTGCCGAAAAATTAATGGCGGCCTTCTGGCCCGGTCCCCTGACCCTGGTGCTTCCCGCCGCACCCGGCGTTCCCCGGGAAGTTACGGCGGGGCTGGATACCGTGGGAATCCGTATGCCCGCGCATCCCGTGGCCCTGGCCCTGATTGCTTCGGCCGGGATTCCCGTGGCCGCGCCCAGCGCCAACCTTTCCGGCCGCCCCAGTCCCACCACTGCCGGGCACGTCCTGCAGGACCTGAACGGCCGTATTGATGCCATTCTGGATGCCGGTCCGGCCGGGGTGGGTGTTGAGTCCACGGTCCTGGATCTGGTGGCGGATGTGCCCGTTATCCTCCGCCCCGGTGGTATAACGCCCGAGGAACTGGAAAAAGTTATTGGTAAGGTTAAAGTGGACCCGGGTGCTGACGGGGGGGATGTGTCCCGTCCCCGTTCACCGGGCATGAAGTACCGGCACTATGCCCCCCGGGTTCCCCTTGTGCTGGTGGAAGGGGAGCCGGAACGGGTGGCGGCCCGTTTAAAGGAACTGGCCGATAATTACCGTGCCCTGGGCCGGCGGGTGGGAATTCTGGCCACCGCTGAAACGGCCGGGAAGTTAAACGGGGGCCAGGTGGTGGTGGCCGGTTCCCGGCAGAACCCCGCCGCCATTGCTTCCCGCCTTTTTGCCGCCCTGCGGCAGCTGGAGGGGCGGGGAGTGGATGTGATCCTGGCGGAAGGTATCGAGCCCCGGGGCCTGGGGCTGGCCGTGATGAACCGGCTGCGGCGGGCGGCGGGTGGTCACATTGAAAGGGTGTAGGTGCTGCCGGGATGGTTCCGCCGGCGTACCCGCGCCGGTGGAATAGCGGGGACCGGAACCGGATTATCCAGCACAAATGCATTTTTTGGAGGCGGAGCGGTTGAGTATTCCAGCCCTCTTTTTGCTGGCCGTGGCCCTGGGTACCGATGCCTTTTCCATGTGCCTGGGTATCGGTATGGCCGGGGTTAAACGCCTGCAGGTTTTGCTGATAACTTTGACCGTGCTCCTTTTCCACATTGCCATGCCCCTGCTGGGTTTTCAGCTCGGGGAGCTGGCCGGGGGATTCCTGGGGCGCACCGCTACCCTGGTGGGGGCAGTGCTGCTCCTCTACCTGGGGGTGCGCATGATCAGGGAGTCCTCCGGCGGGGACGCGCCGCGGGTTATGCTCCTGAACAACTGGGGGCTGCTCCTTCTGGGGGCCAGTGTGAGCATGGATGCCCTGAGCGTGGGATTCACCCTGGGTACCCTGCAGGCGCAGCTTATTTTTACCGTGGTCACCTTCGGGCTGGTGGCCGGCCTGATGACCTTTTCCGGCCTGGTGCTGGGCCGTTTTCTGGGGCAGGTGGCGGGAGAGCGGGCACGGCTTCTGGGAGGCCTGATCCTTATAGGTATCGGGGTCAAGCTCTTTTTTCACTGAAATACACCCGGTTTTTTAAACCCCTGGCTTTGGGAAAAGCAGGGGTGATGCTTTTCTCCATCAAGGTGTTTTCCGGGAGGCATGGCTTATGGCGAAAAAAGTGCTTTTTGTCTGCACCGGCAATACCTGCAGGAGCAGTATGGCCGAGGTTCTGGCCAGGGGTATGCTGGCCGAAAGAGGCCTGCAGGATGAGGTGGAAGTGGTTTCCGCGGGTATAGCCGCCCTGCCCGGCAGCGAGGCATCACCGCAGGCCGTGGCGGTGATGGAAGAAATGGGCCTGGATTTAAAGTCCCACCGGGCATCCCTGCTCACCCGCCGGGACGTGGAGGAAGCCGATCTGGTGCTGGCCATGACGGCAGGCCACAAGAAGCTAATCCAGGACCGGTTTCCGGATCTGGCGGGCAAGGTGTTCACCCTGGCCGAATTTGCCGGCCGGGATGGCGATGTTCCCGACCCCTTCGGGGCGCCGGTGGAGGTTTACCGCCGGTGCGCCGGCGAACTGAGGGAACTTATTTCCCTGGTTCTGGACAGGCTGGCTGCAGGTGAAGCGGGGGATGGCCGGTCTGCAAGCGGTCCGGAAGGGGCCCGGCCGGGCAACGGTGTGGGGGGCGAAAATTGAAGCAGGAAAAAAGCGTTTTTTGTAGAAACTAAAACATGTTGCTGCAGGCAGTAAAAACAGGAAAACAATTCTCTTTAGCCTGATAAGGGGTGAATTTTAAGTGCGGGTTGCCCTGGCCGCCGATCACGGTGGCTTTCGCTTAAAGGAAGAAGTCCTTTCTTTTTTGCGGGAAAACGGCATTCCCTGCCACGATTTTGGCACCTATTCAGAAGAAGCCGTGGATTACCCTGATTTTGCCCTCCTGGTGGCCGAGGCCGTGCGTAGCGGCGAGTACCAGAGGGGTATAATTTGTTGCGGCACGGGTATCGGGGTGGCTATTGCAGCCAACAAGGTGCCCGGCATCCGGGCCGCCCTCTGTCACGATACTTTTTCCGCCCGGGCTTCCCGGGAACACAACGACGCCAATATCCTGACCATGGGGCAGCGGGTGATCGGGCCCGGCCTGGCCAGGGAGATTGTGCGGGTGTGGCTGGCTTCTGAATTTACCGGCGGGCGCCATGCCCGGCGGGTGGCCAAAATCGCTGAGATTGAAAGAAAGTACGCCGGTGGCAGCGGTTGTTAGCCACAAGAAGCTTGTCGTGGGGAGGAACCAGAACAATGCATATGAACCGGCCTTTAGCGGCAGTGGATCCAGAAATAGCCCGGGCAATCGAGCTGGAACTGGGCCGCCAGCGTGACACCCTGGAACTGATTGCGTCCGAAAACGCCACCAGCCGGGCGGTAATGGAAGCCCAGGGTTCCGTGCTCACCAACAAATACGCCGAAGGTTATCCCGGGCGGCGTTATTACGGCGGCTGTCAGTTTGTGGATATTGCCGAGGAGCTGGCCATTAAGCGGGCCAGGGAGCTTTTTGGTGCCGAACACGCCAACGTGCAGCCTCACTCCGGAGCCCAGGCCAACCTGGCTGTTTATTTTGCTCTCCTGGAACCGGGGGATACCATCCTGGGCATGAACCTGGCCCACGGCGGTCACCTCACCCACGGCAGCCCTCTAAACATTTCGGGGAAGTACTTCCGGGTGGCCTTTTACGGTGTGGAAAAGGAGACGGGCCTGATCAACTACGAAAAGGTTTTTGCCGCTGCCTTTGAGCATAAACCCAGAATTATTGTGGCCGGGGCCAGCGCCTACCCCCGGGCCATTGACTTTTATAAATTCAAGGAAATTGCCGAAGAAGTGGGGGCCTACCTGATGGTGGACATGGCCCACATTGCCGGGCTGGTGGCTGCCGGGGAGCATATGAACCCGGTGCCCTACGCCGATGTGGTGACCACCACCACCCACAAAACCCTCCGCGGTCCCCGGGGAGGTATGATTTTGTGCCGGGGCAGGTATGCCGCGGCTATTGATAAAGCGGTTTTCCCCGGCATCCAGGGTGGTCCCCTGATGCATGTTATTGCTGCCAAGGCAGTGGCCTTTAAAGAGGCGCTGCAGCCGGAATTTAAGGAGTACCAGCGGCAGATTGTGAAAAATGCCCGGGCCCTGGCCAGGGCGCTGCAGGACCGGGGCTTTGAACTGGTCAGCGGCGGCACTGACAATCACCTGATCCTGGTGGACCTGCGCAACCGGGGAGTTACCGGTCGCGAGGCGGAAACCGTTCTGGATTCCGTCGGGGTCACCGTGAACAAGAACGCCATTCCCTTCGATCCGCAGCCCCCGGCCGTTTCCAGCGGCATACGAATCGGCACGCCGGCTGTAACCACCCGGGGGTTGAGGGAGGCAGATATGGAGACGGTGGCCGAGATCATCCACCTGGCGCTGCGTTTCCGGGACAATCCGGACAAGCTCAAACAGGTGCGGGAAATGGTGGCCGGGCTGTGCCGCCGTTACCCGCTGTATTAAGGCGAAACGCGAAACTGTTGCCTGGTGTTGTTAAAAGGGCAGGAGACCGGCACACCGCCGTTCCCGGACACCGGAGGTGAGCGGCCCTGGTTAAAAGGCCTTCCTTTGATGAGATTTATATGGAAGTGGTCGACGTTATTGCCCGGCGCTCCACCTGCCTGCGGAAGAAAGTGGGAGCCGTCATAGTGGTGGACCGGCGCATTATTTCCCACGGTTATAACGGCGTGGTCAGCGGGGCGGAACACTGCATTGATACCGGGCGGTGCCTGAAAGACCTGGCGGGCCGGGAAGATTACAAGCCCTGCGTCCATGCCGAGCAGAACGCCATCTGCCTCTGCGCCAAGCGCGGCCTGGCCGTGGGGGGCGGCACCATGTACGTGAACGCCGACATCTGCCTGACCTGTGCCAAGCTCATTGTTTCCTGTGCCATTTCCCGGGTAGTGGTGAGGAGGGATTACCGGGGCGGCGAGGAGGGCATTGACTTCCTGCGCCGTCACGGTGTGCAGGTGGACTTGTGGGAGTGAGCGCTTATCGGCGGACGCAGAGCAGCCCTTTTTGATATCGGAGCCACCCTGATCACCGGCCCGGAGGTGTCCCCGGCCAGGCAGATTTCCCGCCTGCTGGAACTGTCCCCGGAACAGGACCGGCTGGTGGGGGAGCTGATCATGTGCCGCGAGTTTGCCGGCCCCCGTGAGGTCTGTGCCGCCCTGTCGGAAGTGGTCCCCTTGAGCCGGCAGCAGGAGGAATTGCTGGCCCGCCTCTGGTTGGAGCAGGAAAACGCGGCGGTGGAGATACCGGGCGCGGCTGCGGCCGTAAGGCGGGCCAGGGAACTGGGTTATGTCGTGGGCCTGGTTTCGGATATCTGGGTTCCCTATTACCGGGCTTTTTTGCGTGCCTGCCCGGGCATAGCTGCCCTGGTGGAATATGCCGCCTTAAGCTTCCGGGTGGGGAGGAAAAAGCCCGCTGAAGAGCTCTTCCGGGCCGCCCTGGAGGCCCTGGATGCTGACCCGCGGCGTTCGGTGATGATCGGCGATACCTACGAGAAGGACATCCTGCCGGCTAAAAAACTGGGGCTGGCCACCATCTGGGTTCTTTCCCGCCCCGAGCGGGAGTACCCGGCCATGGCCCGCGTATTGTGGGATGAATGGCCCCGGCCCGATTTCATCGTGCCGGGTACGGCTCAGCTTGCCCGGGTGCTGGAGGAACTTGCAAAAAAGGAGAGATACACCTGCGTATGGAAGTATTAAAGGTGGTACACCACTCGCCCGGCGAGCTGCTGGAGAAGCTGCGCCGGGTGACCATGCTCACCGATCCGGACTGCTACATCTATCGCGATGTTTTTATTTCCCTGGAAAAAATCCACACCCGTTGCCTGGCGCCGGCCCAGTCCTATGTGCTCACCGGTGAGCTGCAGAAGGTGCGGGAGCTTAAATGGGAACTGGCCCGCCACGGTTACGACCTCTTTCACCTCGACGGTTACGTTACCCTTCACCTGGCCGGATACGACGAGCCGGTGGACCTTTTGCCCCCGGTGATCGAGGAATCGGTGGAAGCCGACGGTTCGGTTTTCAATATCATCTGTGACGGCATGCACCGGGTTTACCTGGCCCGCCTGGAATGGGTCATTCCCCAGGTAATTTTTATCCGGGGCGTGCCCAAGGACAGGCCCTATTACGCCTACCCCCTGCCCGGCGGCTGGTCCCAGGTAGCGCTGCGGGAAGATCTGCCGCCCGGGCTGATTAAAAAATGGCACCGCATCCGGGATTACAAATCCCTTTACCGCAATTTTAACTCCGCCTTTCACAATGTGGGCGGCCCCCGGGGACGCTTTCAAAAAGTTTAAAGATGGGCAGACCTCCTCTTATATTCGTGGGGCCGGCCGCATATAGTTGAACCAGGGAGACAAACTATGCTCAGGGTTCTTGTTGTTTTCGGTACAAGACCGGAAGCCATTAAAATGGCTCCGCTGATCGGGGAAATGCGGCGCCATCCGGACCGGTTTCACTGCCGGGTGGCCGTCACCGCCCAGCACCGGGAGATGCTGGATCAGGTGCTGCAACTTTTTCAAATTGCACCCGACCACGATCTGGACATAATGAGGCCGGGCCAGAGCCTCTTTGACATCACCCGCCGGGCCCTGGCCGGCCTGGAACAGGTTATAAAAAGGGAAAGGCCCGACCTGGTGCTGGTGCACGGGGATACCACCACCACCTTTGTTGCTGCGCTGGCCGCCTTTTATTTTCAGATACCGGTGGGGCACGTGGAGGCGGGCCTGCGTACCGGGGACAAATACTCTCCCTTTCCCGAGGAGATCAACCGCCACCTTACGGCGGTGCTGGCGGATCTCCATTTTGCCCCCACCGCCTCTGCCCGGGATAACCTGCTCCGGGAAGGGATAAACCCGGAAAAGATCTTTGTTACGGGAAATACCGTTATTGACGCCCTGCTGGCCACGGTAAAGGCGGACTACCGGTTTGCCGACCCCGTGCTGGCCGGCATTGACTTCCAGTGCCGCCGCGTGTTGCTGGTAACCACCCACCGCCGGGAAAACCTGGGCGAGCCGATGCGGGAAATTTACCTGGCCCTGCGGGATATCGTGGCCCTTTATCCCGACGTGGAGGTGGTCTTTCCCGTGCACAGGAACCCGGCGGTGCGGGAAGTGGTGCAGGAAATTCTGGGAAGATCGCCCCGGGTGCACCTCATTGAACCCCTTCCTTACCAGGATTTTGTAAATTTGATGAACCGCTGCTACCTGGTGCTTACCGATTCGGGCGGCCTGCAGGAAGAGGCCCCGGCTCTGGGCAAGCCCGTGCTGGTGCTGCGGAATACCACCGAGCGCCCCGAGGCTGTCCGGGCCGGCACCGTGCGCCTGGTGGGTACCACCCGGGAAGCAGTTTTTAAGGAAACCCGCCTCCTGCTGGAAGACGCGGCCCGCTACCGGCAGATGGCCGAAGCGGTAAATCCATACGGGGATGGTCAGGCTTCCCGGCGCATCTGCCAGGCGCTTCTCTACTGCTTCGGCCTTGGTGACAAACCTCCGGAACCCTTTAAGTAAACGTAAGACCATTTCTCCTAAAAAAGTCTTCCGCTGGTGAAGGAATAAAAGAGTTTATGTAGAAGAAATACTTTGTGACGGGTGTAACGCAGCTGACAATTTTCTGACAAAATGTTACAGGCTGCTGCACCCGTGCCGGGAAAGGTGACGGCCATGGTCGAGCGCCGGGTGAAGGGCCGTGTCCTGGCGGCCCTGGCCCTGACCACAACTATCGGCATGGAACTGGCCATAATGGTTACGGCCGGTTTTTACACCGGCCGGTGGCTGGATGAACGGCTACATACGGGACCCTGGTTGATGACGGCGGGCATTCTGGCAGGCCTGGCCGCAGGCATCTGGGGAGTTGTTCAGACGGTAACACGCTTTTTTAAAAACTGGGGGTAAAAACCGGTGCCTTCCTTACCGCCCGTTCCCGAACTGGATAACCAGTTAAAGCGCACGACCTGCATCACCGGGGGTTTGCTTGCGCTGGTGCTCCTGGCAATTGCCTTTAACCCGGGTGATTCCCTGGCCTGGGGCCTTTTTCTCGGTCTGGCCACCGGGCTCTACAACACCATTTCCCTGGCCCTGCGGGTCAAACGGTTGGGCTCGGTGGAAAGAAGCACTGCCCGCGGCTACATGCGCCAGGGCCTGATCATGCGCCTGGTTCTGGTAATGGTGGTAGTTTTGCTGGCCGGACGGGTGGCCCGGGTGAATGTATGGTGGCTGGGGGCGGGCATGCTGCTTGTTCCCTGCATTACCGCCGTTGACGCTGCCCTCAGGGCTGTGCGCTTGAGCCGCGCTGAGGAAGGGACGTTTTCTAAGTTTTCTAATTCTAAGTTTTCTAAGATGGAAGAAAAAATTTAAAAGGGGGAGGTGATAACGGGTGAAAAGCCTGGAGCAGGTACACGAGGAACTAAACGTATGGGGTTTTCCCCACCATCCCTGGGAATTTACCATAGGCAATACACACGTCATGCTTAATCCCAAGACGCTGGTGATGACCTGGATAGTCATGTTGCTGGTGATCATTTTCACTGTTTCCGCCACCCGCAACATGAATATGAAGCGGCCGGGGAAGCTCCAGCTGATGGTGGAGGAGATCTTCCAGTTTTTGCGGGGCCTGGTTTTTGAAAATATGGACCCCAAAAAGGGTGCCGGCCTGATGTGCCTTATTTTTACCCTCTTCATCTTTCTTCTCTTCAGCAACCTCTGGGGCCTGGTACCCACCATGATGTCACCCACCGCCGACGTAAATACCACTGCCGGGCTGGCCATAATGGTTTTCTTCCTCGTCCAGTTTATGGGGATCCGCTATAAAGGGGCCGGTCATTTCAAACACTTCCTGGAACCATTTCCCTTCTTCCTGCCGCTGACCATTGTTGAGGAACTGGCCAAGCCGGTTACCCTGGCCTTCCGTCTATACGGTAACATCTATGGCGGCGAGGTCTTGATTGCTGTACTCCTGGGACTTTTGGGGTTGAACACCTTTGTCTTTGGCGGGTTTATCCCCTCGGTGGTGTGGCTGGCATTCAGTATCTTTGTCGGGTTTATCCAGGCCTTTATCTTTACCATGCTAACCATTGCCTACATTTCTCAGGTGGTTAAAGAACACGAGCATTAAAAGCTTTTTCAACCCATATAAAGATATGGTTTACCAGAAATGGAAATTTGGAGAAAGGAGGGGAAAAGGATGGATGTGGGAGCTGCTGCTGCCCTCGGTACCTCTTTGGCCGTAGGTCTGGCTGCCCTGGGTGCCGGTATCGGTGACGGCCTGGTGACCGGCCGCACGGTGGAGGCGATGGCCCGTCAACCCGAGTTAAGAGGTAACCTGCTGACCACTATGTTCATTTCCGTGGGTCTGATCGAGGCCCTGCCCATTATTGCAGTAGTTATTGCCTTCATGCTGTTTGGTAAAATCGGTGGTTAATGCAGGTCAAGGTGGGTAAAAGGTGGCATAGCGGGTTAAGTATTACCTGCTATTGCCTTCCTTTTGTCCACGGCAACGGGTAGGTAGTTAGGAAGGAGGGGAACCGGTGGAAGCGCTGGGAATTAATTATACCCTGGTAGCCCAGATTATAAACTTTATCATCCTGCTTATTTTCCTTCGTCTGGTTGTTTATAAACCCATCGTCAATATTCTGGAGCAGCGCCAGCAGTATATAGCCAGCAACGTGGCCGCTGCGGAAGAGGATCGTAAACAGGCCGAGGCGCTGCGCCAGCAATACCTGGCGGAAATGCAGAAAGCCAGGGAAGAAGCCCAGGCCATCATCCAGCAGGCTACCAAGGCCGGTGAAGAAAAGGCGCAAGAGATTGTAGAAGCGGCAAAAGCTGAGGCGCAACGGATTAAGGAGAGCGCCCTTGAGGAAATTGCCCGGGAGAAGGAGAAGGCGGTTGCAGAATTGCGCGACCAGGTGGCTACGCTGTCCATCCTGGTGGCCCAGAAGATCATCAACCAGACCATCACCCCCGAAATTCAGCACAGCCTGGTCCAGGAATTCATTAAAGAAACGGGTGATCTGCCATGCTAAAAGGGGCCGTAGCCCAGCGGTATGCCCAGGCCCTTTATGAACTGGCAGAGACGCAAGGTCTGGTGGATCAGGTGGAGCAGGAGTTAAAGTCAGTGGAAGAGATCGTAGCCAGTTCCCGTGAATTCCAAAAGGTGCTCTATCATCCCCGCATCACTGCACAGGAAAAGAAAGATGTGCTGAAAAACATCTTCTCCGGCAAAGTTTCCCCCATTACCGAGAACTTCCTCTTCTTGCTTGTTGACAGGCAGCGGGAAGCCTTCTTAAGCGACATAGTAGACTACTACATCAGCCTGGCCAATCGTGCCCGCAATATCGTGAAGGCAGAAGTTACCAGTGCCATTGAGCTGACCAGGGAAGAAAAGAAAAAACTGGGGGAAGTGTTGAACAGGATCACCCGCAAAAAAGTGCAGACCGTATACAGCGTGGACCCCGCGCTAATCGGCGGGGTGGTGGTGCGCATTGGCGACCGGGTTATCGACGGCAGCCTGCGTACCCGTCTGGCATCCATGAGAGAGCACCTCAGGCAAATAAGTTAAGGCGATAGGGGTGAAATTAGGAGCATGAATTTGCGACCGGAAGAGATCAGCTCGATCATTCGGCAGCAGATTGAAAAATACCAGGCGCAAATTGAAATGCGCGATGTGGGCACCGTAATCCAGGTCGGCGACGGTATTGCCCGTGTTTACGGCCTGGAAGACTGCATGGCCATGGAACTGCTGGAGTTTCCGGCACCCGCGGAGGGAGCCGAGCCCACCCTGGGCATGGCCCTCAACCTGGAAGAGGACAACATCGGGTGCGTTCTGCTCGGTGCCTACACCCATATCAAAGAGGGAGACACGGTTAAGCGGACGGGCCGCATTGCCTCCGTGCCGGTGGGCGATTCCCTGATCGGGCGTGTGGTCAACCCCCTGGGACGTCCCCTGGACGGCAAGGGCCCCATCAAGAGCGATAAGTTCCGCCCCATTGAGCGCATCGCACCCGGCGTCATCACCCGTAAACCCGTGCACCAGCCCCTGCAGACCGGCTTGAAGGCCATCGACTCCATGATCCCCATTGGCAGGGGACAGCGGGAATTGATCCTGGGTGACCGCCAGACCGGTAAAACGGCCATTGCCGTGGACGCCATCATCAACCAGAAGGGCAAGGACGTTATCTGTATTTACGTGGCCATCGGGCAGAAGGCCTCCACGGTGGCCAACGTGGTGCAGCGGCTGCGTGACTTCGGCGCCATGGATTACACCATCGTGGTTTCGGCTACGGCTTCCGATCCGGCACCGCTGTTGTTCATCGCTCCCTATGCCGGCTGCGCCATGGGCGAGGAATTCCTGGAGCAGGGCAGGCACGTGCTCATTGTATACGATGACCTTTCCAAGCAGGCCGTGGCCTACCGCGAGCTTTCCCTGCTCTTGCGCCGCCCGCCTGGCCGCGAGGCTTATCCCGGTGACGTGTTCAACCTGCACTCCCGCCTGCTGGAGCGGGCCTGCAAGCTCAATGACGAGCTGGGAGGCGGTTCCATAACTGCTCTGCCGATCATTGAAACCCAGGCCGGTGACGTTTCGGCCTACATCCCCACCAACGTGATCTCCATTACCGACGGCCAGATTTACCTGGAGCCCGACCTGTTCTACGCCGGTGTCCGGCCGGCCATTAACGTGGGTCTCTCGGTATCCCGGGTTGGTGGTGCCGCGCAGATCAAAGCCATGAAGCAGGTGGCCGGACAGCTGCGCCTGGACCTGGCCCAGTACCGCGAGCTGGCTGCCTTCGCCCAGTTTGGTTCTGACCTGGACAAGGCCACCCAGGCCCGCCTGATCCGGGGCCAGCGCATGACGGAATTACTCAAGCAGAAGCAGTACGCTCCCATGGCGGTGGAGGACCAGGTGATGGTTATTTATGCCGGTGTTAACGGCTACCTGGATGATCTGCCGGTGGAGAAGGTGCTGCCCTTTGAAGAGGAGTTTTTGAACTACATGCACACCAGCCACCCGGACGTGGGCGAGGCCATTGCCCGCACCGGCGAACTGTCCAAGGAAACGGAAGAGAAGCTGAAGGCGGCTATTGTGGAATTCAAGAAAGGCTTTGTGGCCCGGATGGCCTGATAGGCGCGTTCCAGTTATCCGGTAACAGCGACGCGAGGTGGTGAAATAGAGTGCCAAGTCTACGGGACTTGCGGCGTCGGATTAAAAGTATCAAGAGCACCCAGCAGATTACCAAGGCCATGAAGGCGGTTTCCGCCGCCAAGATGCGCCGGGCTCAGGAACAGGTGCTGTCCGCCAGGCCCTACGCCAGGCGGATGAAGGATGTTCTGGGCAGGGTGGGCACCGCCGCGGGCGGGGTCAAGCACCCCCTTCTGGAGGTGCGCGAGCCCAGGAAGGTAGCCTATGTTCTGATTACTGCCGATAGAGGGTTGTGCGGCGGGTTCAACGCCAACCTGATCCGCAGGACCATCCAGGAAATAAACAACCTCAACGCGGAAGTAAGCCTGATCTGCGTCGGGCGCAAGGGCCGGGATTACTTCCGCCGCCGGGGTTACAATATCGTCCAGCAGTACGTGGGCCTGGGTGAAACCATCAAGGTGAGCCAGGCCCGGGAAATCGCCCGTTACGTCATGGAAAAATACTCGGCCGGAGAGTTTGACGTCGTCTACCTCATTTACAGCGAGTTTATCAACGTGCTGGTGCAGCGGCCAAAGGTGGTAAAACTCCTCCCCGTGGAACCTCCCGAAGAGCAGGAAAACGGCCGGGATAAGCCCGCCAGGGTGGAGTACATCTTTGAGCCTTCGGCGGAGAGCGTGCTGTCCGAGCTGTTGCCCATGTACGTGGAAAACATGGTTTTTCACGGCCTTCTGGAGTCCAAGGCCAGCGAGCACAGTGCCCGCATGACCGCCATGGACAATGCCACCAAGAACGCCGGCGAAATGATTGATAAACTGACCCTGTCCATGAACCGGGCCCGCCAGGCTGCCATCACCAAGGAAATTTCCGAAATTGTCGGCGGCGCGGCGGCTCTGGAGTAAGCGTTACCGTTCCCCTGGCTAACTCAAGCTTCGCGCGAAGGAGGTACGGAGTAGCTGATGAATGTTGGTCATGTAGTTCAGGTCATTGGCGTGGTGGTGGACGTCCGCTTCCCACCGGGCCAGGTACCTGATATCTATAATGCCTTGAAAATTCGCCGGGAAGGACAACCGGACCTGACCCTGGAAGTAGCGCAGCACCTGGGGAATAACATCGTGCGGACGGTAGCCATGTCCTCCACCGACGGACTGGTGCGGGGCATGGAAGTGATTGATACAGGTAAACCCATCACCGTTCCCGTGGGGCGGGCCGTTCTGGGGCGCCTGGTGGACGTGCTGGGCGAGCCCATTGACGGTAAAGGTCCCATCAAGAGCGATTACTATTACCCCATTCACCGCCCGGCACCGCCCCTGGCCGAGCAGTCCACCCGGGCCGAGCAGCTGGAAACCGGCCTGAAGGTGGTTGACCTGCTGGTCCCCTTCCTGAAGGGCGGCAAGATCGCCATGTTCGGTGGCGCCGGCGTGGGCAAGACGGTTATCGTTATGGAGCTCATCAACAACATCGCCAAGCAGCACGGTGGTATTTCCGTGTTTGCCGGCGTGGGCGAGCGCACCCGCGAGGGCAACGACCTCTACCGGGAGATGACCGAAGCGGGCGTTCTGGACAAAACCATCATGGTATTCGGCCAGATGAACGAACCGCCGGGATGCCGCCTGCGGGTGGGGCTGACGGGGCTGTGCATGGCTGAATATTTCCGGGATGAGGAAGGGGCCGACGTGCTCCTGTTCATCGATAACATCTTCCGCTTTACCCAGGCCGGTTCCGAGGTTTCCGCCCTGCTGGGACGGATGCCCTCGGCCGTGGGTTACCAGCCCACCCTGGCCACGGAGATGGGCCAGTTGCAGGAGCGGATCACATCCACCACCAAAGGTTCGGTCACTTCGGTGCAGGCCGTGTACGTGCCTGCCGACGACCTGACCGACCCGGCGCCGGCCACAACCTTCGCCCACCTGGACGCCACCGTGGTGCTGTCCCGTCAGATTGCCGAACTCGGTATCTACCCGGCGGTGGACCCCCTGGATTCCACCTCCCGCATTCTCGACCCCAACGTGGTGGGCCAGGAGCACTACGAAGTGGCCCGGGGCGTGCAGAAGGTACTGCAGCGCTACAAGGAGCTGCAGGATATCATCGCCATCCTGGGTATGGAAGAACTGTCCGACGAGGACAAACTGGTCGTGGCCCGGGCGCGGAAGCTGCAACGCTTCCTCTCCCAGCCCTTCCACGTGGCCGAGCAGTTTACCGGCCGGCCGGGCGTGTATGTGCCGCTTAAGGAAACCATCCGCGGCTTCAAGGAAATCCTGGAAGGCAAGCACGACGACCTGCCGGAAGAAGCGTTCTACATGGTGGGAACCATCGACGACGCGGTGGCCAAGGCGAAAAGCTTAGCAGAGGGAAGTGCATAAAATGGCGGAGAAAACCCAACGCCTGGAGATTGTCACTCCCGAGCGTAAAGTATACAGCGGCGATGTCCGCTTTGTGGTGGTGCCGGGCGTTGAGGGCGAGCTGGGCTTCCTGCCGGAGCACGCCCCCCTGGTCAGTGCCTTGAAAATCGGGGTAATGAAGGTGCAGGAGGAAAACAGGACCTTCAAGGTGGCCATCAGCGGGGGATTTGTGGAGGTGCGGAACAGCCGGGTTACCGTCCTGGCCCGCACCGCGGAACGGGACGAAGAGATCGACCGGGAGCGGGCTGAAGCAGCCAAGGCCCGGGCTGAACAGCGCCTGGCCGCCCGAACACCGGACGTTGACGTGGTCAGGGCCGAGCTGGCTCTAAAACGCGCCCTGGCCCGGTTGAAGGCCATATCGTAAGTGAGGGGTAACTCGAGGTGGCAGATCAATCTGCCGCCTCAGTTTGTAGACAAAATAATTCTGTGATGTGCCCTGGTTTTAAAGGAGGAGCGACCTGGAGTGAGCGCTGCCGGGCCAGGCCACGTGCCGCGGACAGGACGTCCGCGGAGGCCACCTGAACACAGGAGGTGTGAATGTGGCCGGTACCCGCCGAAGACCGGAGCCGGGGCCTTTTGGCCCGGCCAGCGATACGACCGGGAGCGACGACTAAAACCAGGGCACATACCAGAAGTACTTTGTCTACACGCAGAGGTGGCAGATCCAACTGCCACCTTAAATTTTTGCCGGCCTGCTATGGTGCCGCGTTGTCCACCCAGTGCTCCGCAAGTCGCTCGCTCTGGACAACGCGGCACCTGCCGTTGGTAAAGACTTTACTGAATAATTTCGCCCCCTGTATGAACAGGAAACTTTTGGGCAACAATGGGTGATAAACGTACACTGAATTTCCAGGGCATGTCCGTCACCTGCCGGGCATATAAATTTCAAAGGTGGACAGGGGAGGTGGAGCGGGTGCGCAGGCTGCTTGGCTTGATCTGCCTGGTAGTGTCCATTACCATGGGGTTGCCTGTGCTGGTGAGCTACCTGTCACCGGTGCAGATCCAGGAAAGGGAGACCCGGGTGCGCCTGTACCAGCACAGCACCGGGCAGGTTATAGAAATACCCCTGGAAGAATATGTGACCGGGGTGGTGGCTGCTGAAATGCCCGCGTCCTTTCCCATGGAAGCTTTGAAGGTCCAGGCGGTGGCGGCCCGCACCTACATCGTCCGCCGGCTGAACGCGGGCGGGGTGATAAACAACGACCACCCCGGAGCCGATGTTTGCGATGATCATGCCCACGGCCAGGCCTGGATTTCCCGGGAGGAAATGCGCCGGCGCTGGGGTACCCTCCGCTATTATGAATACTATTACAAGATTAAAAAGGCGGTGGATGAAACCCGGGGTATGGTGCTCACCTACCAGGGCCAGCTTATTGAACCGGCCTACCATTCTTCCTGTGGCGGCCGGGGAACGGAAAGCGCCTCCGCAGTGTGGGCGGCGGATCTGCCCTACCTGGTAGGGGTACCCTGCCCCTACGATGCCGATCCGGAGCCCGTGCGCACGGTTATTCTGCCCCTGGAGCAGGTTGACCGGGCCCTGGGCGTGCATATAGAAGCGGTGCCGGTGACGGCCGGCGGAACAGGTAACCCCCTGGAGGTGGTGGAACGGACACCGGCCGGACGTCCCAGAATTGTGCGCATTGGGGGAAAGGAGCTGGCGGCCACGCTGGTAAGGGATCGCCTGGGCCTGCGCTCCACCGATTTCACCATGTCTATGAAGGGCGGTCAGATCCAGATAACCACCCGGGGATACGGCCATGCCGTGGGCATGTGCCAGTACGGGGCTAAAGGCCTGGCCCAGCACGGTTATACATTTGATCGCATTTTAAAGCATTATTACACCGGCGTGGAAATAACCCGTATAAATTAAACGCTAAATGGCCACAATACTTCTGAAAGCTGGAATGAGCTTTTTCAGGAGTGATAAAAATGTGGCCGTTTGGTAAACGTTTGTCCGAACAGGACCCGGTGAAAAAATTCCGTCACTGGCTGCGCCGCTGGCTCCTGGGCAGCCGGCTGCATTATGCCGTAATAAGTACGGTGGTAATCGCCCTGGTTATGGTTTTGCTCTGGGCCATAATCAGCTCCTGGCAGCCGGCCAGCTCCATTCCCGTACCCGCTCCGGACAGGGACCGGGGGGTGCAGGTGCTCCATTCTTCATCCATTGATGCAGCTCAACCAGCTGACGGAAAAGCACCGGGCGGGAATAGCGGCCGCCTGATCATTTACCCGCCGGTGGACGGCCCGATCGTTCAGGCCTACGGGAGAGGCTATTCCGAAATATACGGCGACTTCAGGTTCAACCGGACGGTGGCCTTCGATGCCGGGGCCGGGGCACTGGTTAAGGCGGCCGCTGCCGGAACGGTCAGGGCGGTGCAGTCCGGGGCATCTTTGGGGAAGGCGGGTGAAAACGGCAGGATCTTACCGGACAGGCCGGTCCCTGTGAGTTATACGGTTGTCATCGACCACGGCAACGGCTGGCAGACAATCTATAAAGGACTGGGCGAGGTGCAGGTAAAGGCCGGGCAGCACCTGAGTGCCCGGGCCCCCCTGGGCACCCTGCCCCCTTCGGCGGGGAAGCTGGAATTCGGGCTCTTGAAGGATGGGGCTGCCCGGGACCCGGAAAGGTACCTGGTGGAAAACATTCACTGGTAAATTCATACTATACGGTCCGTTTATAACCGGTCAAGACTGTGCCGGCTCCCCGGGTTTGGGCGCCCGTCGTGGTTTTTAGCAATTTACCTCCTCCCGGCGCATATAAATATTATCAGGTACCAAGCCGGGGAGGTAGGGCAATGCAGGAATACATCCAGAAAAGGGTGCTGGAGATTTGCGCCTATATCCTGGAAACCAGGGCTACAGTACGTCAGGCGGCGCAGGTGTTCCAGGTGAGCAAGAGCACGGTACATAAGGATATGACCGAGAGACTGCCCTCGCTGAATAAGAAGCTGGCCCAGCAGGTCAGGGCCGTTCTGGAGCAGAACAAGGCCGAGCGGCATTTAAGGGGTGGCGAGGCAACGCGGAAAAAATATAAGGAATCATAGAAATTTATGGGCCGGGCTAAAGGATTTTGGCTTAAAATGTAGAAAACTACCAGTTGTGCCTGCCTCATAGTTAAGCCCGCCCGGGGTATGACCGGGGGACAGGTTGGCAGGTTAATCTGAAAGTGGTTGCAGAAAGAGAGGAGACCACCCCGTGCTCGGCATAAGCAATGATATGGGCATAGATCTGGGAACAGCTAATGTGCTGGTCTACGTTAAGGGAAAGGGCATTGTCCTGCGGGAACCTTCAGTGGTGGCTATAAACAGGGATAACAACCGGGTTATCGCGGTGGGTTCCGAGGCCAGGCGCATGCTGGGCCGCACCCCCGGCAACATTGTGGCCATAAGACCTTTACGGGACGGCGTCATTGCTGACTACGACGTGACGGAGAAGATGCTGCGCTATTTCATCAGCCGGGCCGGCGGGAAGAAAGGTCCTTTCCGCCCCCGGGTGATGGTCTGCATTCCTTCGGGCGTAACCAGTGTGGAAGAGCGGGCCGTGCGCCAGGCGGCCATTCAGGCCGGTGCCCGGCAGGCTTTCGTTATTGAGGAGCCGCTGGCGGCCGCTCTGGGAGCGGGACTGGATATCTCCCAGCCATCGGGTACCATGGTGGTGGATATTGGCGGCGGTACCACCGATGTGGCCGTACTCTCCCTGGGCGGGGTGGTCTGCAGCCGGTCCCTGCGGCTGGGCGGGGACAAGTTTGATGAGGCCATCGTGCGCTATGTGCGGCGGGTGTTCAACCTGGCCATAGGGGAGCGCAGCGGGGAAGAGATAAAGATCAATATCGGCAGCGCCGAGCCGGACAGTGCCCCCCGGCGGGAAATGGAAGTTCGCGGGCGGGATCTCGTGTCCGGATTGCCCCGGTCGGTGGTTATTTCCACCCACCAGGTTTTCGAGGCCATCGCGGAGAGCCTGGAGGCGGTGGTGCGGGCGGTAAAGGAAGTGCTGGAGCACACGCCGCCGGAGCTGGCCGCGGATATAATGGACAAGGGTATGGTCTTAACGGGTGGCGGTGCCCTTTTGCACGGCATCGACATCCTGCTGAGCCGGGAAACGGGCGTCCCGGTGCATATTGCCGAAGACCCCCTCTCCTGCGTGGCCCTGGGAACGGGCCGGGCGCTCTCCATGCTGGGCGTTCTCAACACCAGCTCCCAGAATAAAAAGCGGCCGGTGAAAAAGACCGGTTAATGACCGGGGCCGGCCCCCGGTTTGACAGGTTCTGGTGGTGATCGTAAAATATCATAAAAAATAAGCGGCTGCCGGAAGGGGGGATCGCCGTGAGCCTGCTCGTACCTCCGGCGGGGAAGATAATCCTTACTTACGACGATTACCTGCAGTTACCCGACGATGGGAAACGTTACGAGATCCTGGAAGGGGTGCTGCATGTGACGCCCTCGCCCACCACCCGCCACCAGCGGGTTTCCCGTAACCTGCATTTCATTTTACATGCCCATGTTACGGAAAATAACCTGGGAGAGGTTTTTTACGCCCCGCTGGACGTGGTCCTCAGTAATATCAGCGTCACCCAGCCCGATCTCCTTTACGTTTCCCGGGAAAGGCAGAGTGTGATCACGGAAAAAAATATAGCCGGCGCCCCCGATCTGGTGGTGGAGATTCTCTCCCCTTCCACATCGAGCGTTGATCAGGTTACCAAGGCCCAGGTTTACGCGCGCTACGGCGTACCCTACTACTGGGTGGTGGACCCGGAGGTAAAGACCCTGGACGAATTTCGCCTGGAGCGGGGTATCTACCTGCCGGTGCGCCGCTGGGAGCAAAACGCTCAATTTACCCCCGAGATGTTTCCCGGCCTGGTGGTGGAACTGGAAAGGGTCTGGGCGTGAAGAGGCCGTCATTTTCTGCGGAAAATGACGGCCTTGTGAATTGTAACGGTTACCGGCTGTATTTTTCCCTGATCACGTGTTTCAGGATTTTACCCGATGCGTTTCGCGGGATGACATCGGTAAACTGGAAGATGCGCGGCACTTTATAATCAGCCAGGTGTTGCCGGCAGAATTGACGTATTTCTTCCGGTTGCAGCTGGTGTCCCGGCATGGGTACCACTACCGCCATTACCGTTTCGCCCCAGTCGGGATGGGGTATACCGACTACAGCGGCATCGGCCACTCCGGGACAGAGTGACAGTACATCCTCCACTTCCTTGGGGTATACGTTTACCCCACCGGTGATGATCATGTCCTTTTTGCGGTCTTTTATCCAGATATAACCGTATTCATCTCTTTCGGCCAGGTCACCGGTATAGATCCAGCCATTGACCAGAGTTTCGGCGGTTTCCCGGGGACGGTTTAAATAACCAACCATATTACTCGGTGTTTTAATGATGATTTCCCCCACTTCCCCGGGCGCCACTTCCTGTCCCCCGGCATTAACCACCTTAATCTCGGCGGTTACCGAGCCCCGGCAACCGATGCTGCCGGCAAAACGGGGGTGTTCATGGGGGTGCAGGGCCGTTCCGTTGGGGCCCGCTTCCGTCAGGCCATAAACGCCCATAAAGCCGCCGGGGAAAAGTTTCATCATGGTGTCAAGGCCGGCCCGGGGCATGGGAGCCCCACCATAGATCCAGCGCTTGGCCGAGGTTAAATCGTACCTGCTGAAATTGGGCAGCTTGGCGGCCAGGTTGTAGGCGACCGGTGCGCCGAAAAAGTGGGTGGTCTTTTCCTGGTCGGTCAGTTCCAGCAGCGCTTGGGGGGTGAAGCTACCCAGCACGTGGGTGGCCCCCGCCCATGTTCCTCCTACCAGGATCAGGTTTAAAGGGGCGGAATGAGTGAGGGGCATTAAATGCAGGCAGCGGTCACCGAAGTATATATCCGCCTCGTAGGCCATCATGATAGCCACCAGAGTGACGGCGTTATGCGTCAGCATTACCCCTTTTGGTTTCCCGGTCGTGCCGGAAGTATATAATATTTCGGCCAGGCTGGAGGGATTGAGGGGCAGGTCCAGATTATGGCATTCATATTTCTCCATTAAACCGGACATCTCCCGGGTGGAAACAGCGATTACATGGGGTAAACCTTTTGTGGCTTCCTCCACCACCGATCTTAGGTTATCCTCATAAATGATTACAGATATCTCACTGTCCTGGAGGATATAGGCTATTTCAGAGGCCGTAAACTTTATATTCAACGGGGTAACCGTTCCGCCTGCTTTGAGTATACCAAAATAGGCTACCATGAATTCAGGCCGGTTTGAAACCAACAGGGCGGCTCTATCGTTCGGCTTAAAGCCCCGGGCCTGCAGGTACCGGGCGAGGCTGTTGGCTTCAGCATTCAGCTGAAACCAGTTCAGCGAAACATCCCCTTGGGGCCACCGGACGGCCAGCGCCCGGGGATACTTGGATGCATTTCTCTCCAGTAACCGGTGAACCAGTTCGCCCATTTCTTTCACCTCATTCTGATAAGGTGTGGAAGGCTCTCTACTCGGCAGGTTTTTTGCTGTGAAGTTACTCGTACACCTTTTCTTCCACCCGTTCGGCGTCATGGGCATCATGTTCCACGTCGCGGTGGGAAGACGGCAGGCCGGTTAATTCCCTGTAGTATTCGTGTTGAATGATCAGGTTCATGATCTCGCTGGTACCCGTCCAGATGATGCCCAGGCGGGCGTCCCGGAGCAGCCTTTCAATGGGGTAGACCCGGGTATAGCCGATGCCCCCCATGACCTGCATGGCATTGTTGATTACCGCCCACGCCGTTTCCGTGGCAAATTTTTTGGCCTCCGAAACCATCCGCCGGCAGCGGGCGGGATCCGCCCCTGCATCTATGGCCCTGGCGGCGGCGTAGACCAGCCCCCGGGCCGCATCCAGCATGGTGATGCTGTCCGCAATTTTGAAGCTGACGGCCTGGAACCGGTTGATGGTCTGGCCGAAAGCCTTGCGGCGGGTGGTATAACGTGCGGCCACCTCCAGCGCGGCCCTGGCCATCCCCAGGGAACCGGCGGCGCTGGTCATGCGCTCGGGGATCATCATCTGGTAAAAAATCTGCGCCGCTTCATTTTCCCGCCCCAGCAGGTTTTCCGCCGGTACCCGGCAGTTATCCAGCACCAGGCGTCCCGTGCCGCCCCCCCTGGTGCCCATCAACCCGTAGACGTACTCCACCTTCACCCCGGGGCCCCTTTCCACCAGGAAGGCGGACAGGGACTTGTGGGGCGGGGCGCCGGGAGCGGTCCGGGCGTAAATGAGGAAATAATCGGCTCCCTCGGCTCCCACGATGAACCTTTTCTGGCCCTTCAGCACATAATAATCCCCTTCCTTTCTGGCCACGGTGGTGGCCCCGAAGAAGTCGGAACCGCCCCTGGGTTCGGTCAGGCCTTCGGCGGAGGCCATTTTGCCGGCCAGGGTGGGTTTTAAAAACTTTTCCTTCTGGGCGGGGGTCCCGAACTTGTCGATGGCCTCGCCCACAATGCTGGGCATGGAATACAGGCAGGAGAGGGCCATGCTCAGGACTCCCACTTCTTCCAGGGCAATTATTTCGTCGCACCACTTCAGGCCCCGGCCGCCGTACTCCCGGGGGAAGCGCAGCCCGAGCAGATTTCTGGCCCCCGCTTCCTCTATGAACTGGCGGGGGAACTGCACGCGCTCGGCGTCCATATCCAGGACCAGCTGGCGGGGCACCGCTTTGACGAAGGAGCGCACTTCTTCCCGGAGCTTTAACTGCTCCGGGGTGAGCATGAAATCAAACATCACTTAACCCCTCCCGTAGCAGAAGGAATTATAAAGGTTTAAGAGGTATTTGTTATTGTAATAATATATTACGGTTTGTAATGCAGTCAAGAATATTCAAAAATTTATATAGCGGTTATACGCTTGTGGGGGAATGCCAGTGGGGTATAAGTCCATCGGCAGGCGCATCCAGCTGGCCCGGGAGGAAGCCGGCCTGAGCCAGGAACAGCTGGCGGCAAAGATAGGCTGCTCCCAGTCCACCCTTTCCCATTATGAACAGGGCAAGCGCCGGCTGTACCTCGCCCAGCTGGAAAAAATTGCGCAGGTGCTGCAGAAACCCATCGACTACTTTTTTCAGCCCGTGGAAGAAAAAAGTGCGGCGCCGCACCGCTCTGTGGCAGCCCCGGACGATGCCGAAATTCAGGCGGTGCTGGACGCCCTGCAGAAGCTCTCGCCGGCCTCAAGAAAACTGGTGGTGGATTTTGTCCTGTGGATGAAGGAAAGGGAGGAAGCGCAAAATGGTTGATTTTGCCCTGACCCGGGAGCAGTCGCTGCTGGTGGAAGAGGTGCGCGCCCTGGTACGGGAGAAGATTGCCCCGGCCGCCCACAGGTTCGACCGGGCCGGGGATGAGGAATTTGACTTTTCCCTGGCCGCGCTTTTGGCCCGGGACAATTTGCTCACCCCCACCATCCCGCGGGAATACGGCGGCCGGGGGCTGGACTACTTTACCACCGCACTTTTGCTGGAGGAACTGGGGGCCGGTTGTGCCGGCCTGGCGGCGGTGGTTACGGCCAACATTCACGCCGCCAGCCCCATCATTCTGGCCGGTACGCCGGAGCAGAAATACACCTATTTACCCCTTCTCACGCGTTCCACCCCCCACCTGGCCGCCTTTGCCCTGACGGAAAAATCGGCCGGTTCGGATATTGGAGCCATGGAATCGCTGGCGGTGGCCAGGGAAGGGAGGTGGGTGGTCAACGGGGCCAAGGACTACGTCATCAATGGCGGTGTAGCCAGTTTTGTCACCCTTTTTACGGCCACCAGCCCGCGCAATGTGAGGGGGAGCATGCTCTGCCTGGTGGTGCCGCAGGGCACGCCGGGACTAAAGGTGGGTGCCGTGCGCCGGAAAATGGGCATCCGCTATGCCCATACCGTCCAGCTGTTGTTTGAAAACCTGGAGCTGGCGGAGGAACACGCCATCGGCGGGCCGGGCAGCGCCTACCTGCTCTTAATGCAGACCTTCGACCGGGGGCGCGCGCTGGCCGGAGCCATCGGGGTGGGCATAGCCAGGGCTGCCTTTGAATACGCCCTGCAGTACAGCAGGGAGAGGATTCAATTCGGGCGCCCCGTCTATGCCAACCAGGGGGTTTCCTTTGCCCTGGCCGAGCTGTCCGCCAGAATTGAAGCGGCCCGGCTGCTGGTCTGGAAGGCGTGCTGGCTCATCGACCGGGATCTGGATTATACCATGGCCTCCTCCATGGCCAAACTTGCCGGTAGCCGGGCGGCCGTGGAGGCAGCGGCGCTGGCCATGGAAATATGCGGCGGGGAGGGCTACCTGCAGGGTCACCCGGTGGAAAGGTATTTGCGCGACGCCCGGGTGCTCCCCCTGATCGAGGGCACCGATAACGTCCAGAAGGCCGTCATCGCTTCCCTGCTGTAAAATGGCCTCTATCGGCTTTTTCCCACGGCCTCCGGTCCCGGCTAGGTTGCAGGCTAGCTTTTTCAGGATGTGCCCCGGTTTTACCCGTCGCTCCCGGTCGTTTCGCTGGCCGGGCCAAAAGGCCCCGGCTCCGGTCTTCGGCGGGTACCGGCCACATTCACACATCCTGTGCTCAGGTGGCCTCCGCGGACATCCGGTCCGCGGCACGTGGCCTGGCCCGGCAGCGCTCACTCCAGGCCGCTCCTAATGTAAAACCGGGGCACATATAGAGTCTTGGGTCGTGTAAAATTTCAGTAGGCACCAGAAGGGGATCAGCCCCCTGAAAAAGAAATGAGACCTCGCGCGCCAAAACACCCCAAAAAGGAGTGTGAGGTCTCATGCTAAATATTCGCCAAATAGTGGGTGCAGTCCTTCTTTTCGTCACCGGCCTGGTTAAATTAATTGGTGGGTGCAAAGACTTCTATGAACTTGAAAAAGGTATCCACGAGCTTTGTCAGAAGGTCAGCAACCAAATATTCACCTGGGCACTGGAACAGCTCGATACCCGCCTGATGAATGAACGTGACCGGAGCACCTGGGAAGTGGTCGGGTTTCGGGATAAAACAGCCATCAGCACCTTTGGGGAATTTCTCTACAAAAGGCGCCTGTACAAAAACAAAAAAACCGGGGAAACCAGCTTCTTTTTAGATGAGCTACTGGGCTGGCCGGCCCGGGCCAGGATCACCCCCCGCTTAAAAGAACTGGCTGTCAAACTAAGCACCGAGCTTCCCTTTGATCGGGCCGCGGAGATTTTAAGCTACCTTGTTCCCGGAGTAAGCCCCATGACCATCTGGCAGGCCACCCGGGAAGTAGGCGAGGTCCTCCAGCAAGAAGGAAAAGAAAAAAGAGCAGCGGTTTTTGAAGATGGCGAAGCTCCCGGTGGGAAAGAGGTGGCCCCGGAGTTGTGCATCGAAGCCGACGGGGTGATGATCCGCCTGCAAAGGGCAGAGCAGAAACGAGGAGAAATCAAACACATGGTAGCATACGAAGGCAAAAAGCAAGTAGGCCGGGATCGCTTTGTCCTGAAAAACAAGCATGTGTTAAGCAGCTTAACTGAAGGTGAGGCAATCTGGGAAGAAGGTTATGCGGAAATCGGAGGGAAATGGGATCTGAGCCGGACCCAAAAGATCTACATTGGCGGCGATGGGGCAGAATGGCTCAAGCAGGGAATGAAATACTTTCCCGGCGCCGAATATCGGTTAGACCCATACCATCTGAGCAAGCATTTAACCGAAGCACTCTGGTATGATGAAGAAACCTTCCGGAAGGTGGCCACAGCTATTT
>NZ_FQUW01000021.1 GCF_900129285.1 Desulfofundulus australicus DSM 11792 | reverse complement strand
GAAAGCCAACGGCATTAACATAAAAGAGCAATACCTTAAACAACTCGGGAAACCGGTAACTGTTCTCAAAGTATGCCAAACAAGTCTACAACAGCAGCGGAAATTGCTGGAGCGGCCACCGTTTGAGACGTTGGGCAATATTCCAGCGTTGAAAGGGCCGACCACTAGTCTTGCTCAGATTTTACGTGCAATCAAATCAGCCTAAAGCCCATGTGGCGGTTGGCACTCGTAACTCCTTTTCGATTTATTTCCTACAGTGACTTGACGCTATCTTTTTATTTTGATATAATGGGGTGACCAGGGTAAAATGTGACAAATGGAGGGGGTACAAAGCTGTGGAGAATAAGGAAGTTGTGGTACGGGAAGAACAGACCGGATTGGGTTCAATTCGCATTGCCGATGAAGTGGTACGGATTATTGCCGGCCTGGCCGCCACTGAGGTTCCGGGTGTGGCAGGAATGAGCGGTGGGGTGGTTGGCGGTATAGCCGAGATGCTGGGCCGGAAGAACCTGTCCAAAGGCGTCAAGGTGGAAGTGGGCGAAAAGGAAGCGGCGGTGGATCTGTACGTTATTGTCCATTACGGCACCCGCATTCCTGATGTGGCCCTGCAGATTCAGGAGAATGTCAAGAGAGCCATAGAGGCCATGACCGGCTTAACGGTAGTGGAAGTCAATGTCAACGTCCAGGGAGTGGCTTTCAGCCAGGAAGGTAAAGAGGAGGAACACCGGGTACGTTAAATTTCAATGGCTCACATCCACCCGGCTGGTCGGGGGAGGGATGTTTATGAAAGGAAGGCAGCTGGCGTATCCAGGGGTAAGCATCGGGAAGTTACGTTAATTCGGGGTAGCCGGGCAATTAGTTCCGGCAAATGAGGGAAATATAAGCGTGGGAGGTTGCGCCTTTGATGGGGCCCTTTGACCGCGGCCTGCTGGTTATCTATACTTTTGTTATAACAGTTGCCCTGGCCTGGGCTGCCGCTGTCGCAGCCGGTTTTATCCCTCCCTACCGGATCTTGAGCTGGCTGGGCACGGTCGCCGGGCGGCCGGAAGTTGCCTTCACTTTCCTGGGGCTGTCAATTTTAGCCGGTGCCCGTCTTTTCTGGGTGGGGGTGCGCCCGCGCCGCCGCCAGGCGGTGGTTCATGAGGCAGCCCTGGGACAGGTGCGCATTGCGCTGACTGCTATCCAGGACCTGGTGGAAAAGGTGGCCCTGGCACAAAATGGGATACGTGAGGCTACGGCCAGGGTTTACCCGGGTAAAGAGGGCATCCGTATCGGTATCCGGGTGGCGGTTACCCCGGATATAAATATTCCCGCCACTGCCGCCGTGGTGCAGGAAGAGGTAAAGAAACGGGTGCTGGAGGTTACCGGGGTGACGGTGCAGGATGTTGCCTTTACGGTTAAAAGTATATCCGCCCGTAAACCCCGGGTGGAATAAATGGGGTGTTACCAGATGGATGCATATGCCCTTGTGGAACTGTGGAGGAAACATAAAGGTAAGATTACGGGTATCATCCTGGGCCTTGCCTTTGGCTGGTTTGCCATTACCTATGGCCTGTTAAAGGCTGTATTTGTAAGCGCCTGTGTGGTTGCCGGGTACTATATCGGTAAACATCTGGATGAAAGGGTAAACTTTAAAGAGATATTTTCCCGGTTGTTCCAGGAGAGATAAACTTCAAATAACAGGAGGTAGTTTATGGGCAGGAGGCAGGCCAGGGAAGCAGCACTGCAGGTTCTCTACCAGGTGGACGTGGCCCGGATGGACCCTGAAGAAGCCCTTGATTACTTACAAAAGATGGCATTCCCGGTTACTGACGATACGGAGGAAAATAACAAACCGGCTTCCTTGAGCTCAAGGGATATGCTTTTTGCTCGTGAACTGGTTACCGGCACCCTGGCCCACCTGAAAGAGTTCGACCTGATTATTTCCCGTTTGAGTCAGGACTGGCCCCTGTACCGTATGGCGGCGGTGGACCGGAATATTATGCGCCTGGCGCTTTATGAAATATTTTTCCGCGAGGACATACCCGGTAGTGTGGCGGTAAATGAGGCGGTGGAACTGGCCAAAACATTTGGGGGTGCTGATTCCAGTCGTTTTGTTAACGGCATCCTGGGCCGCGTGGTAAAGGATCCGGCGGCTTTTTATCCGGTGCAAGAAGGGGGTTAAATCCCCTTTTAATTATTTTAAGATTTGTTCATAAATAACAGCAGGCAGCAGGAATTTAACGCCCCAGCGAGAATTATTAGATAATTGTTTTATAGCGTTTTTATAAAATATATGAATAGCAGAGGGAGGGGGAGGCTTATTAATGTTCAAGATTTTGGATAAACAGGTCTTTTCTCCTGTGGTCAAGCAGATGGTTATTGAGGCACCCAGAGTGGCCAGGAGATGTCAGCCGGGTCAGTTTGTTATTTTACGCATTCATGAAGAGGGTGAACGTATTCCCCTGACCATTGCGGACTTTGATCGGGAAAAGGGCACCATTACCATTGTATTCCAGGAAGTTGGCAAAACCACCAGGCAATTGGGAACACTGGAAGCGGGAGATTATATCAGGGATTTCGTAGGGCCGCTGGGAACCCCTTCCCACATTGAGAATTTCGGCACGGTCATATGTGTTGGCGGCGGTGTGGGGATAGCCCCGGTATTTCCCATTGCCCGGGCATTGAAAGAAGCGGGTAACCATGTGATCAGCATCATCGGTGCGCGGAGCAAGGATCTCCTTTTCTGGGAGGACCGTATGCGGGAAGTTTCCAGCGAGCTTTTTGTGACCACCGATGACGGTTCCTACGTGCGCAAGGGCTTTGTTACCGATGTTTTGAAAGAGGTAATTGAGGATCGGGGTAGGGATAACATCAGCCTGGTACTGGCCATCGGTCCCCAGCCCATGATGCGGGCCTGCTGCGATGTCACCAGGGACTACGGGATTAAAACCATTGTCAGCCTGAATGCGCTGATGGTGGATGGTACGGGGATGTGTGGTTGTTGCCGGGTAACCGTGGGTGGCCAGACCAGGTTTGTTTGTGTGGATGGCCCGGAATTCGATGGCCATCAGGTGGACTTTGCTGAACTGGCTCGTCGTTCGGCCACCTTCCGGGCAGAAGAACAGCGGGCACTTGAGCGCCATACATGCCAGTGCGGATGTGGAGGTGGCAAATAATGGCCGAGAAGAAGGAAATAATCCCCAAAAAGCACCCCATGCCTTCCCAGGACCCCCGTGAGCGAATCCGGAATTTCAATGAAGTGGCCCTGGGTTATGACGAGGAAACAGCGGTGGCGGAGGCCAAACGCTGCCTGCAATGTAAAAAGGAGCCCTGCCGGCAGGGCTGCCCCGTGGAAGTGGATATTCCTGCTTTTATCAGGCTGGTGGCCCAGCGGGATTTTGCGGGCGCCATTAAAAAGATTAAGGAAAAAAATGCTCTTCCCGCCGTTTGCGGCCGGGTTTGCCCGCAGGAAAACCAGTGCGAAAAATACTGCACCCTGGGCAAGAAGCACGAGCCCGTTGGTATCGGGCGGCTGGAACGTTTCTGTGCCGACTGGGAGCTGGCCCGGGGTGTACAGCCCCAGGAAGTGGCCCTGCCCACTGGTTTTAAGGTGGCGGTGGTTGGTTCCGGCCCGGCCGGCCTTACCTGTGCCGCCGACCTGGCCAAGCTCGGTCACAGGGTAACCATTTTCGAAGCCCTCCACGTTGCCGGTGGGGTGCTCATGTACGGCATTCCCGAGTTCCGTCTGCCCAAGCGGGTGGTGCAGGCGGAAATAGAAAACCTGAAAAAACTGGGGGTAGAAATTGTAACCAATGCGGTGGTGGGCAAGTTTGCCACCGTGGACGATTTGATGGAGGAAGAGGGTTTTGATGCCGTATTCATCGGTACCGGTGCCGGGCTGCCGTATTTCATGAACATTCCCGGGGAAAACTCCTGCGGTGTTTATTCCGCCAATGAATTTCTCACCAGAACAAATTTAATGAAGGCCTATCTCTTCCCCGAGTGGGATACACCCATTAAAGTGGGCAGAAAAGTAGCCGTAATTGGCGGCGGCAATGTGGCCATGGATGCGGCGCGGACCGCCCTGAGGCTGGGAGCGGAGGAATCCTGGATTGTTTACCGGCGCTCGGAAAAGGAGCTTCCCGCCCGTCACGAGGAAGTGGAGCATGCCAAGGAAGAAGGAATCAAGTTTGCCTTTTTAACAAACCCCGTACGCATCCTGGCCGACGAGAACGGGTGGGTGAAGGGCATGGAGTGCCTGCGCTACGAGTTGGGTGAACCCGACGAGTCCGGCCGGCGGCGGCCTGTGCCCATTCCCGGTTCCGAGTTTGTTATGGAAGTGGACACGGTGGTGGTGGCCATCGGCCAGGCGCCCAACCCGCTGGTACCCAGGACCACCCGGGGCCTGGAGCTGGGTAAAAAAGGCAACATTGTGGCCGACCCGCAAACCGGGGCCACTTCCAAGCCCGGCGTGTTTGCCGGCGGCGATGTGGTAACCGGTGCTGCCACCGTCATCCTGGCCATGGGAGCGGGACGAGTTGCAGCCCGTTCCATCCATGATTACCTGATGAAGAAGAAAGCCTGAATATTTGACGATAGCGGCGGGCTATCCGGCAGCCGTTGCTGACTGTGGGGTGGCCGCCGCTGCAAAAAATTAATGAGGAAGCACAGGCTGAATGCTCAGGGTATTCACTGTAAGCGAACTAAATGGTCATATCAAAAACCTCCTTGATAACGATCCGCTCTTGCTGAACCTGTGGGTAAAAGGGGAGATTTCCAACTTTAAACAGGCGGCCAGCGGACACCTGTACTTTACCCTGAAGGATGAATTCAGCACCATTAAAGCGGTGATGTTCCGTTCCCGGGGGCGTCGCCTCCTTTTTACCCCGGAAGACGGGATGTCCGTACGGGTGCGGGGTTATGTTTCCGTATATCCCCGGGACGGTACCTACCAGTTGTATGTGGAAGAAATAGAACCGGAAGGCACGGGTGCCCTTTACCTGGCCTTTGAACAGTTAAAGCACAGGCTGGAAAAGGAAGGCCTTTTTGCCCGGGAGCATAAAAAAAAGCTGCCCCTGTTACCGCGCCGCATTGGTATTATCACCTCTCCCACGGGGGCGGTACTGCGGGATATGGTCAGAATTATCCGGCGACGCTGGCCGGGGTTGCAGATCGTGTTTGTCCCCGTGCAGGTACAGGGGGAAAGCGCTCCCCGGGAGATAGCCCGGGCCCTGTACTGGCTGAACCGTATGGATGCCTGCGATGTAATTATTGTGGGCCGCGGGGGCGGATCCCTGGAAGAGTTATGGGCTTTCAACACCGAAGTGGTGGCCCGGAGCATTTTTGCTTCTACCATACCGGTGGTTTCCGCAGTCGGTCATGAAACCGATTTTACCATTGCCGACTGGGTGGCAGATGTACGGGCTCCCACTCCCTCGGCAGCGGCGGAAATGGTGGTTCCGGTCCGGGAGGAAATGGCCCGCTATCTCGGGGTTCTGGAAGGGCGCCTGCTGCGGGCCGTGCGGGAAAAATTGCAATTCTACCGGGCGAGGCTGGATAGCTGCTGCCGGAGCAGGGTGTTCCGTTTCCCGGTGGATATTCTCTGCGGCTCCCGGGGGCAGGTGGTGGATGATTTGTACCGCCGCTTGACCCGGGCCATGGAGCAGTACCGCCAGCACCAGCAAAGCCGCCTGGCCCTGCTGTCGGGCCGCCTGCAGGCCCTGAGCCCGCTGGCCACCCTTGCCCGGGGGTACAGCATCTGTACCCGGTTGGACACGGGTATGGTGGTGCGGCAGGCCGGGGAGGTTAAACCCGGGGACAGGGTAAAGGTGGAGCTGCACCGCGGCCGGCTGAGCTGTAAGGTTGAGGAAGCTGTTATGGAGCAGGAAACTGATTAAGGAGCCGGTAATTTTTGCGTCCCGGGAAGGCTCCTGAAAACAGGTTGTAAATGGCAGGTAATAACCAGGTTTCCATACCAGGTTATTTTTAACAGAGAAAATGTAAAAGGGGGAGGCCAAATATGGCAGCGACACTTATTGATGGGAAAAAGGTAGCGGCAGAAATCAGGGAAGAAGTGAAGGCTGAAGTGGCCCGGTTGAGGGAGCAGGGTATAGTTCCCAAGCTGGCCGTGGTCCTGGCCGGCGACGATCCGGCATCCGTGGTTTATGCCCGGTCAAAGGAAAAATCCTGTTCCAATGTGGGCATCGATTTCGAGCTTTTCACCCTGCCCGGCAATGTGCCCGAGGAAGAAATCCTGGCCCTCATCGACCGCTTGAACAAGGACGACAGTGTGCACGGGATTATGATTGAACTGCCCCTGCCCAAGCACATAAACAAGCAGCGGGTGCTGGAGGCTGTATCACCGAAAAAGGACGTGGACGGCGTCCATCCTATTAACCGCGGTTACATCTTAAGCGGTGGGGATGGCTTGTTCCCCGCCACCCCCCAGAGCTGCATTGAAATCATGCTCCGCAGCGGCATCGAGATCAAGGGGAAAAATGCTGTCATAGTAGGCCGTGGCGAAACGGTCGGCAAACCTCTCATCTTTATGATGCTCAACCAGAATGCCACCGTAACCGTTTGCCATACCAAAACCGCTGATCTGGCCTACCATACCCGCCAGGCCGATATCCTTATTGCTGCTGTCGGCAAGCCCAGGATGATCAAGGCCGACATGATCAAACCCGGTGCTGTAGTGGTTGACGCGGGTATCAACCAGGTGGAGGGCGGCATTTGCGGTGACGTGGACTTTGAAAACGCCAAGGAAGTAGCCGGGGCCATTACTCCTGTGCCCGGCGGTGTGGGCAGCCTGACCACGGTATTAATTCAAAAGAACGTGTTAAAGGCCATCAGGCTGCAGGGGAAAATTTAAGGAGGTGTACCGGATGAGTGAAATTTTTGATTCCTCTTTCCGCAAGATCCTGGCAGTGGCGGCATCGGATGCCCCCACTCCCGGCGGGGGCAGCGTTTCTGCCATGGTGGGTGCTCTGGGGGTAGCCATGACGGCCATGGTGGGAAACCTTACCGTGGGCAAGCCCAAGTTTGCAGACGTGGAACCCCAGGTCAAGGAAATTACCGGTGCGGCCTACTTTATCATGAATAAGCTGGAAAAACTGGTGGCAGCCGATATCGCCGCCTTCGGCAAGTTCATGGAAGTTTACCGGATGCCCAAAAATACTGAGGAGGAGAAAGCCAGGCGGGACGAACTGATGCAGAAGGCCTTGAAAACGGCCACTGACACTCCTATGGAGGTGGCCCGTACCCTCCTGGAGGCCCTGCAGATTACCGAGCGACTGGCCAGGATTGGTAATAAAATGGCCATCAGTGACGCGGGCGTGGCTGCCTATGTGTGTGAAGCAGCCATCAATGCAGTCCTTTTGAGTGCCGACATCAATATTCCCATGATTAAAGACGGGGATTACGTCAGGAGTATCCTGGAGGAAAAAGAAAGGATTGTTTCCGAGGCCAGACGGTTGAAGGATTCTGCCGTCGCCGTTGTCCAGGAAAGAATGAAATAAAGAACATTCTTCCGCATTTCAGGACAGGCGGGTCCGCCGGTAACAGGCGGGCCCGCTGGCTATTAGATGCTGCTGGATGCTGCCGCTTTCTGTTTTATAATTTTACGACCGCATCTGCCGGGCTAAAAAAACGTCACCTCATTTAGCTTGATCCAGCCCAGCAGGTCCAGCAGATCCGCCAGTTGATCAAATAATTGCTTTTGTTCTTCCAGGGAAAGCTCTTCAATTGCCCGTACCAGTTCCTCTACCCGGGACATATTTTCACCCTCCTTACTCATACGATAACCAGGGGCCGTTTAGCCTGTCAATTGGCCTGCAGGCGCACAGGTCTTTGCGCTGCCGTATGTTTGTGGTAAGATAAGGGCCAGGAGGTATGAACCATGCCCGCAACCCGGCCCCGTTACCGGGTCTATTCGGATTTTTTGAAGGAAAAATTCGGGGGTAAGGTTTACAAATTGCCCATTAACCTCCCCGGGACCTGTCCCAACCGGGACGGCACCATCGGTACCGGCGGCTGCATTTTCTGCGACGAAGAGGGAGCGGGTTTTGAATGCCTGCCCAGCAGCCTTTCGGTGGAAGAACAGCTGGCCGCCAACCGGGATTTTTTCCGCAGGCGCTACAAGGCCGATAAATTCATTGCTTACTTTCAATCTTTTACCAACACTTACCTGCCCTTTGACAATTTCCAGAAATATGTGCTGGCTGCTGCCGCAGGGGAAGATATGGTGGGCATTTCTATTTCCACACGTCCGGACTGTATTACCGACCGGTACCTGGACTTTCTGGATGAGATAGGGCAGGAGAAAAACCTGGTCATGGACATCGAGCTGGGACTGCAAACAGTTAACTACCATTCGCTGTTGCGGGTGAACCGCGGTCATACCCTGGCCGAATTTATCGACGCGGTACAGCGCATCAAGAAGAGGAAGCTGGAAATATGCGTTCACCTGATTCTCAACCTGCCCTGGGATGATATGGTTGATGTGATTGAAAACGCCAAGATTCTTTCCGCCCTGCAGGTCCAGTATGTAAAATTGCATTCCCTCTATGTTGTCCGGGATACGGTACTGGGAGAAATGTACCAGCGCGGGGAGTTTAGCATCATTCCCCTGGAGGAATATGTGGACCGGGTGGTAACGTTTCTGGAATACCTGCACCCCGATATTGTCATTCAGCGCCTGGTGGGCCGCGGACCCTACGACCGGGTGCTCTTCTCCAACTGGGGAGTGAGCTGGTGGCAGGTGAAACAGAGGATCGAGGCCCGGCTGGAGGAACTGGATACCTGGCAGGGGCGGTTATGCGACTATTTGAATGGCCCGGCACTGCGGAAAAGGTTTCCCTGCGAGCCATAGTCCGGCAAAGCGGGAAGTACCGCATGCCGGCTGCAAAAGTGAGGTATGGCCATGAAAAAACTGACCTTTGAAGAAGCGCTGGCCAGGCTGGAAGCAGTGGTGCGGGAGCTGGAAGAAGGACAATTACCCCTGGAAAAATCCCTGGCCCTATTTGGGGAGGGGATTACCCTGACGCGCTTTTGCCATCAGGAGCTGGAGAAAGCGGAGGAACGAATTTCCATCCTTACCGCCGGTGATAAAGGCGAGCCGGTGTTGAGAGATTACGATCCCAGTCTGGTTGATCTGCTAAATTCCGAGAGGAAGGAGTAATATTTTGGATTTTCTAGCCGAACTGAAAGCCAGGGCAGCCCTGGTGGACCGGGCACTGGATGAATTCTTACCTCCGGAGGATGCGTACCCGCCGGTAATTCACCGGGCTATGCGCTACAGCCTTTTTGCCGGGGGTAAACGGCTCAGACCGGTACTGGTCCTGGCGGCGGCTGAAACGGTGGGTGGAGACCCGGTAAAAGTGTTGCCCGCGGCCTGTGCCCTGGAGCTGATCCACACCTATTCTTTAATCCATGATGACCTGCCGGCTATGGACAACGATGATTTCCGGCGGGGAAAGCCCACCTGTCATCGTGTTTTCGGCGAGGCAATAGCCATCCTGGCCGGAGATGCCCTGCTCACCCACGCCTTTGCCCTTCTTGCCCGGAATGCCCGGGAACAGCTGGCCCCGGTGGAGAGGGTGATACAGGTTATCGGGGAAGTAGCGGTAGCCGCCGGCACTCCCGGCCTCATCGGCGGGCAGGTGGTGGATACCCTGGCTACCGATGATACTGTAGATGCCGCCACCCTGGAATACATCCACCGCCATAAAACCGGTGCGCTGTACCGGGTATCCGTACGGGCAGGAGCCATTCTGGCCGGTGCGGGGGAAAAGCAGCTGGAGGCCCTGACTGCTTATGCTGAAAATCTGGGCCTGGCTTTTCAAATCCAGGACGATATCCTG
This sequence comes from Desulfofundulus australicus DSM 11792, assembly GCF_900129285.1. Taxonomy (GTDB): domain Bacteria; phylum Bacillota; class Desulfotomaculia; order Desulfotomaculales; family Desulfovirgulaceae; genus Desulfofundulus; species Desulfofundulus australicus. The sequence goes on along the minus strand of NZ_FQUW01000021.1, from coordinate 38,071 downwards.
GATGTGGAGGGTGATCCGGCCAGGCTGGGCAAACCCGTGGGCAGCGATAAAAGAAATAAAAAGGCCACCTACCCTGCTTTGTTCGGGCTGGATATGGCCAGGGCCAGGGCGAAGGAAGCGGTGGAGGAAGCCCTTGCCGCCCTTGAGCTGTTTGACGAACGGGCCGGTTTTTTACGGGAGCTGGCCCGGTTTGTAGCTACGCGGGATTTTTAGAGTTTTATGGAGATTTCAAGTGCTTAAGTGACCTTTGGACGTTTTATATGTTGGTGGCAGGCAATTGTTAACCGGGGATCCTCCTGGGGGTTAGCAGTTCCATTTGCTTTCGATTCCGGGCTTATGTTATAATGCAATTCCAGAAACAAAAATGGGATAGGTGACGCAGTATCCTAGTCAGGTATGCCTTTTTTGAAGACGGGCCTAAAAATCCGTCGCGGGCACATCGATGAAGTTCCTGGTGCTGGCTGCTGACGCCCAGTCGGGGGCTGGTACTGGGAGTTAAGGAGTAAGGGCGAGCCGCAAAGGCATGCGGGCGTGGACCCTTACTCCGCGGAGACCCAAGTGCGTGGGAAAGCAGAAATGCCGTACTATGGCTTGGGGTGTGAACCTGCACGTGGTGAAAGCTGCGTGCAGTGTAGCCTGCCTTGAGTGGCAGCGGTGGATGTCACCGGTAGCCGTTACCTTATAACCCCATGGGCCCAGGGAGAGGTAGCGGCGGACTGAAACCGTTGCTGCAAAAGAGGCTAGAAAAAGGCCATCCTGTCGAGGAAAACTCCTAGGCTGTCCGGTGAATACCGGGGCAGTACGGGGATTGCAGTGTGGTCTAAGTGGTAATCCAGCCCCGGTTACGGCAACGTCCCGGAGGCAGCCCGAAGGGGGAACCGCCGGCCTGGCGACAGCCGGTGGCTGCCTGGGAAAACCTGCTGGACCTCAAGCCACAACATTTACCCGTATTGCTGTCACTTGTCCCGGGGTACCTTTTCTCTTCTCCATTACCGTATGAGGTGACTGTATTTGGGAAACAATAAATCTACCGTTTCAGGCCGGTACGTACTGGGTGTAAGTACGGCCTCTTTTTTACTGGCCATATTGTTTTTTTGGCTTTCCGAGTTGTTATCGGGTAAAGTTAAAAGTCTTTTTTTATCTTTTCTATTTTTAGTTATAATTATACTGATCGGTATAATAGCTGATATAGTGGGTACGGCAGTAGCTGCCGCTGAAGAATCCCCTTTCCACGCCCGGGCGGCCAAACGGGTCCGGGGGGCGAGGGAAGGGGTTTACCTGATCCGGAATGCGGACAGGGTGGCCAATATATGCAATGATGTTATAGGTGATATTGCCGGGACGGTAAGCGGTGCCCTGGGCATTGCCCTGGTTCTGCAAATCCTGCTTTACTGGAAGGGTATCAACCAGATCTTGTTGAATATGCTAGTTACCGCCTTTATCGCGGCTTTTACGGTGGGTGGCAAGGCAGCGGGAAAGCGCATAGCCATTTCCCGGGCCAATGATGTAATTTTCCTGGCTGGCAAAGTGCTGGCAGCATTCGAGCAACTGACGAAAATTAGCCTGACCGGAAAAAAGGGGCGTGCAACACGTAAATAGGCCGGTTTGATGAGGAAAGGTGAAAGATGAAAAAGTTGCTTGCCAAAATTAATTCTCCAGCGGATTTGCGTGCACTGGATATTAATGATTTACAGCAGCTTGCTGTTGAAATCCGGCAGGAGATTATTGAAACCGTGGCCAGAAATGGTGGCCACCTGGCTCCCAATCTGGGCGTGGTGGAACTCACCCTGGCTTTACACCGGGTTTTCCAAACCCCCCGGGATAAAATTATCTGGGATGTTGGCCACCAGTCCTATGTGCACAAACTGATTACCGGTCGCCGGCCGGTTTTCCATACCCTGCGCCAGTTTGGAGGTATCAGCGGCTTTCCCAGACCCCAGGAGAGCGAACATGATGCCTTCGGTACCGGGCATAGCAGTACCTCCATTTCCGCAGCTTTAGGCCTGGCGCTGGCCCGGGATCTGAAGGGGGACAATTACTCTGTAGTGGCGGTGATTGGCGACGGGGCAATGACCGGAGGTATGGCTTTTGAAGCCTTAAATCATGCCGGTCACCATAAGACAGGCCTGATCGTGGTGTTAAATGATAACGAGATGTCCATTGCCCCCAACGTGGGAGGGCTGGCCCGGTACTTGAGCCGCCTCCGTACCGATCCCATGTATTCCAGGGGTAAGGAGGAACTGGAACAACTATTAAAACGCATCCCGGCCATCGGGCCGCGGGTAGTTAAAGTGGTAGACAGGATAAAGGATTCCCTGAAATACCTGGTAGTACCGGGCATGTTTTTTGAGGAACTCGGTTTTATCTATCTGGGGCCCATTGATGGTCACGATATTCAGACCATGATCAGTGTCTTCCAGCAGGCTAAAGCCACCCGGGGCCCCGTGCTGGTGCATGTGCTTACCCGCAAAGGGCGGGGATACCGGCCGGCGGAAGAGAATGCCGATAAGTTTCACGGTATTGGTCCCTTTGAAATTAAAACGGGCCGGATAATTAAAAAACCGGGGCAGCCCCCTTCCTACACCGAGGTATTTGGACGCTCACTGGTGGAACTGGCACGGCAGGATGAGCGTATAGTGGCCATTACTGCGGCCATGCCGTCGGGTACCGGCCTGGATCAGTTTGCCGCTGCTTTTCCGGAAAGGTTCTTTGATGTTGGTATTGCCGAGCAGCACGCCGTTACCCTGGGGGCAGGCCTGGCTGCAGGTGGGTTGAAACCCGTGGTGGCTATATATTCCACCTTTTTGCAGAGGGCCTACGACCAGGTACTTCATGATGTTTGCCTGCAAAACCTGCCTGTTACCTTTGCCCTGGACCGGGCAGGCCTGGTCGGCGAGGATGGAGCCACCCACCACGGCGTATTTGATTTTGCTTACCTGCGTTCCATTCCCAACCTGGTGCTTATGGCCCCCGGGGATGAAAACGAGCTTCGCCGCATGTTAAAGACAGCCCTGGAATATCCCGGACCGGCGGCAGTGCGCTACCCGCGGAGTGCCGGTACGGGATGCCCCCTGGACGAAGAAATCCTCCCCCTGCCTGTGGGAAAGGCTCAGGTGCTGCGGGAAGGGGACGACGTAACCCTGCTGGCAGCAGGCAGTATGGTTTCCGTGGCCGGTGAGGCTGCCATGCTTTTAGAACAGCAGGGTATCCAGGCTGCGGTAATTAACGCCCGGTTTATCAAGCCCCTGGATGAAGAGTGTATCAGCCGTTATGCCCTGCGTACCAGGCGGGTGGTGACCATTGAAGAGCACGTTTTGCAGGGCGGGTTTGGCAGCGCTGTACTGGAACTGCTTGGAGACAGGGGATTGCGTAACGTCCAGGTGGTTCGCCTGGGTATACCGGATGAGTTTATCCAGCACGGTAGCCGGGAAATACTGCTGGCCCGCTGCGGCCTGACCGTAGAAGTGCTGGTTAATACCGTTATCAAGATGCTGGGAGCACACAGGAAAAAAACCAGGATTAAAATTGGAGTGCAGTGACCATGACCATTGCCAGGCAGCGCCTGGATATGCTGCTGGTGGAACGGGGGCTTTTCCCCAGCAGGGAAAAGGCCAGGGCAGCCATAATGGCCGGACAGGTGCGGGTTGATGGACAAACGGTGGATAAGCCGGGGCGAATGGTAAATCCTGCGAGCTGGATTGAGGTCACCGGGCGGATGCCTTACGTCAGCCGGGGCGGTTTGAAGTTGGAAAAAGCCATTCACAGTTTTCAGCTTGATTTTACCGGCCGGGTGGTTCTGGATGTGGGGGCTTCCCATGGGGGATTTACCGATTGTGCCCTGCAGCATGGTGCACGCCTGGTTATTGCCGTGGATGTTGGCTACGGCCAGATGGCCTGGAAACTGCGAAATGACCCCAGGGTGGTTCTCTTCGAGCGTACCAACATTCGCCACCTCAAAAAAAGCGACCTGCCCTGCCTGGCGGATATTGCCGTGGTGGACGTTTCTTTTATTTCTTTAGAAAAGGTTTTACCTGTGCTGCAGGAGCTGACCACCGGTAGCGCCCTGGGTGTAGCACTCATCAAACCACAGTTTGAAGCCGGCCGGGAGAAGGTGGGGAAAAAAGGAGTGGTACGCGATCCGGGGGTGCATCAGGAGGTTATCTCGGCTGTTTGTCGTGTCATAAATAACCTGGGCTGGGGCGTTCGCGGCCTGGATTATTCACCAATTAAAGGGCCGGAAGGAAATATAGAGTTCCTGGTATGTTTTGATAAGAACGGTCCGGACCGGGTAGATATTCCCTTGACTATTCCGCTGGTGGTGGCCAGGGCCCACGCAGAATTGAACGGGGGCAGTTGAACAAACATCCTCTGCCTTCCTGTCCTGGCAAAGGAGTGAGCCAATGAGAAACATCGGCTTGGTGGTTAACCTGGGCAAGCAGGAGGTTGCTCCCCTGGTAGAACAAATTATTGACTGGCTGACTGCACGGGGGTGCCGGGTGGTTATGGCCCATGATACGGCCAGTGCCCTCGGCCACCCTGAAATGGGCCTTCCCCGGGAACAGCTTGTGCAGATTGCTGAAGTCATGCTGGTGCTTGGCGGTGATGGTACCCTGCTGCGCTGCGCCCGGGAAGCCGCTCCCCGGGGGATACCGCTTCTGGGAATTAATTTTGGTCACCTTGGTTTCTTAACGGAAATCGATGCTCCAGAACTCTGGCCGGGCCTGGAAAAGTTGCTGGCCGGCCGGTACAGCGTTGAAGAGCGGATGATGCTGGAGGCCAGGGTTTTACGGGGAGGCCAGATGGTTCAACAGGTTACCGGTTTAAACGATGCGGTTATTACCAAGGGAGCCTTTGCCAGGCTTATTTTCCTGGAAACATATGTGGATGAGCAACTTGTGACGACCTACCCCGCCGATGGTTTAATTGTGGCCACTCCTACCGGTTCCACGGCTTATTCCCTGTCTGCAGGTGGCCCCCTGGTTACGCCGGAGCTGGATCTGATGGTGGTTACCCCCATCTGCCCCCATTCCCTCTGGGCCAGGCCCCTGGTCATCAAAGCCACCAGCCAGGTTAAAGTGATTATCCGTTCAAAACTGGGAGAGGTCATGTTGACGGTAGATGGCCAGCAGGGTTATAAACTGGAATTCAATGATATGGTGCTCATCCGGCAGTCGGCTCACCGGGCCCGTTTAATACGGCTGAAAAAACGCAGCTTTTTCTACCTCCTGCGTCAGAAATTGAGTGAAGGTGAACGCCTGAATGATTTTTAAATGCGATAGTGCCGTGCAATGGGCGCAGAGTTTTATCAGTCCCGTGCTGGTACCGGGTTGTCTGGCGGTGGATGCCACTGCGGGTAACGGCCAGGATACTCTTTTTTTAGCCCGGGGTGTGGGGGAGCAGGGAAGGGTTTTTGCCTTTGATATTCAGGCCCGGGCTCTGGAGAAGACCAGGGAACAGCTGGCCGGGGCGGGCCTGCTGGACCGGGTGACTCTACTGGCTGTGGATCACCGGGAAATGTCCGCCTACGTTCCCGGCGGGGTGAAAGCGGTAATGTTTAACCTGGGATACTTGCCCGGTGGCGACCACCGGATCATTACGCGGCCCGATTCCACCCTGGAAGCCCTGGAGGCGGCACTCTCCCTGCTGGCTGCGGGGGGCCGCATTTCCCTGGTCGTGTATACCGGACATCCGGGGGCAATGGAGGAACTGAAGGCTGTGGAGGATTTCACCCGGGATCTCTCCCCCCACCAGTATGCGGTGGTGAGGCTGTCCTTCTGGAACCGGTCTTCCAGGGCACCGGTGGTAATTCTCCTGGAGAAGGCAGGTGCTGGAAAGTGAAAGCCCGGCGGCAGAGGTTAATCCTGGAGATTATCCGCCAGCAGGTTATCGAAACCCAGGAAGAGCTGGCGGAGGCCCTGCGGGCAGCCGGGTTTCCCGTTACCCAGGCCACAGTGTCCCGGGATATCCGGGAGCTGGGGCTGATCAAGGTTCCCGCCGAGGGTGGCATTTTTCGTTATGCCGCTCCGGGTGAAGCACCTCCTTTAAAACGGGATGAACGGCTCAAAAGGCTCCTGCGTACTTCGGTACAGCTCATCGATTACAGTGAAAATCTGGTGGTGATTAAAACCCTGCCGGGTGAGGCGCAGGGTGTGGCTTCGGCCATCGATCAGGCGGCCTGGCCGGAAATCATCGGTACCGTGGCTGGCGATGATACCATTTTAGTTATAGTCAAACCCAAAAGAAAGGTTTCGGCAGTGCTGCAGCGTTTAAATGAGCTGGCCGGGGGGTGAGGACGTGCTGGTATCCCTGGATATTCAGGATTTCGGCCTTATTGACCGGCAGAGCATAGAATTCACTGCCGGGTTGAACGTACTTACCGGGGAAACGGGTGCGGGCAAGTCAATTATTGTGGAAGCACTGCAGGTGGCGCTGGGTGGCAGGGCCTGGACGGAATTTATCCGCACCGGAAAAGAGAAGGCCAGGATTACCGCAGTTTTTGAAATTCAACCGCTGGCAGCGCTTAAGGAGAAGCTGGGGGCGTGGGGAATTTCGCTGGAAGAAGACGGGATGCTGGTCATGACGCGGGAATTGAGCCGTAATGGCCGCCACACCTGCCGGTTGAACGGGCAGCTGGTTCCCCTGAGCATCTTCCGGGAAGCAGGGCAGTATCTTGTGGATATCCACGGGCAGCATGAGAGCCAGTCCCTTTTTAACCCCGACCGGCACAGGGATCTCCTGGACCGGTTTGCCGGGTTATGGCCCCTGCGGCAGGAAGTGGCGGAAATTTATCACCGGTGGCGTGAGCTGTCATCCCGGCTGGAAGAACTCCGCAATAACACCAGGGACCGGCTCCACCGCCAGGACTTGCTGGCCTATCAGGTGCAGGAGATTGATAACGCTCACCTTTCTGCCGGGGAAGAAGAAGCGCTGCTCCAGGAACGGACACGCCTGGCCAATGCCGAAAAGATGACCGTCCTGGCCGGTCGTTGTTATCAGGCCCTGCACGGTGGTGAGGAAGGTTTGCCGGCGGCAATGGATCTGCTGGGTCATGCCTGCCGGGACCTGGAAGAATTGTCCCGGTTCGATCCGGGGCTTACGTCGTTGAGCTCAGTTTTGCGGAACGTTTTATATCAGGTGGAGGATGTGGTGCGGGAGCTGGCCCGGTACCGGGAGGAGCTGGAATTCAACCCCGGACGCCTGCAGGAGGTGGAGGGGAGGCTTTCCCGCATCGGCGAGCTCAAGCGGAAATACGGTAACAGCGTGGAGGAGATCCTGCGTTATCGGGAACAGGCAGCAGCCGAACTGGAAACACTCACCCTGGCCGGGGAAAACATGGCGGCCCTGGAGGAGGAGGTTGAAAGGTGGGCGGAGCGCTGGCAAAGTAAAGCGCAGGAACTTTCCCTGGCCCGCCGGGAGCAGGCCCGGTTGCTGGAAGAAGCGGTAATGCGGGAGCTGGCCGATCTGGAAATGAATAAAGTTGCCTTCCAGGTGCAATTCGAGGAGCTGAAGGAGGCCTCCGCAGCCGGGCGTGAGCGGGTGGAGTTTCTTATTTCCCCCAACCCCGGGGAACCCCTGCGCCCGCTGGCCAGAATTGCTTCCGGTGGTGAGCTGTCCCGGGTAATGCTGGCCCTGCGTGCCATCCTGGCCGGGGTGGATGAATTGCCAACCCTGGTTTTTGATGAGGTGGATGCAGGTATTGGCGGAAGGACCCTGGTGTCCGTAGCTGAAAAGCTGTCCGGCCTTGCCGGTCATCGCCAGGTGATCTGCGTTACCCATGCTCCCCAGATAGCCAGCTTTGCCCTTACCCATTTCAGCATTTTCAAAGAAGTCCTGGCCGGGAAAACCACAACCCGGGTAAAGAAACTGGATGGGGAGGAGCGCCTGGGGGAACTGGCCCGCATGCTCGGGGGACATGAGGCGGATACCCTGGCCAGGGACCATGCCCGTCACCTGCTGGAACAGGCCAGATTAAAAAGTGCCCGTAAAAAAATTTGTTAACTATTTGTATTTAAAATTGCAAAGCCAGAACGACATCCCAAGCCCATTTACGGGCTTTTTTGTTTTTTAAAAGCAAATAAACCATTGTCGGCACATTTAGTCAGAATAAATGACATTATCTCGGGCTATCTTAAAAATGCACATTATTATTTAAAATTTTATGCCTTATCTGGAATGGGGGTGAGGCAAAATTATCGGGGAGGCGATAAATTCTGAGCAAAAAAAGACTTGTCCTTCTCATGGCTGTTTTACTTCTGATAGCGGGTTTTCTGGGTTTAAATATGACCGTTAAGGCTTTATTTATGTCCTTTGGGACAAATGTGGCCATAGGCGACCCCCTCTTACCCCGGGGATTACCCGTAAAATTCTTTAAAGTTAAAATTTTATCCGGGCAGCCCCGGATCACCTGGAATCCCGCCCAGGGTATCGTACCGGTAGCCACCGTTCCCGGAAGGGTGGATATGCAGATTAAACTTCTGGGACTTATTCCCCTGAACCATATGGTGGTCAATGTGGTGCCTGCCGTGAGGGTTGTTCCCGGCGGGCATTCCATAGGCGTCCTGCTTCATTCCCGGGGAGTTATGGTCGTAGGGCATGCCGTTATAACCGACCCGCAGGGTAACAAGCATAATCCTGCTCTGGAAGCAGGGATTTTAAATGGAGATGTAATCCTGAAAATAAACGGCCGCCGGGTACAGAGCGAACAGCAGGTGCGCAGTGAAATAACCCGGTGTGGTCAGACGGGCAGCCCGGTTACCCTGGAAATAAAACGGGGCCAGCGCATCTTTACCACGCGGTTGAACCCGGTATTCTGTGCGGAAACCAAAAGGTACCGCATAGGGCTTTATGTGAGGGATAGTGCGGCCGGTATTGGCACCCTGACATTTTACGAACCAAAAAGTAAAAAATATGGAGCTCTCGGTCACGTGATTACCGATTTTGAAACAAACCGCCGGATCGATCTTGAAGACGGCCAGATCGTGGAGGCGGTGGTGCAGGGGATCCGTCCCGGTCGCCGGGGCCAGCCCGGTGAAAAAATCGGGTTATTTACCGGCGACGGATTGACAGGGAATATAGAAAAAAATACATCCTATGGAATTTTTGGTTCACTGCGCCAGCCCCTGGCCAACCCCCTCTACCCGCAGCCAATTCCCGTGGCCCTGGTTTACCAGGTGAAGAGGGGCCCCGCTGAGATTCTCACCGTTTTACGGGGAAATCGAATTGGTAGATATTCTGTTGAAATATTACAGGTAATGCCTCAGAACAGGTGGGAAGGTAAGGGTCTGGTGATAAAAGTTATTGATCCCGAGTTATTGCGCCAGACCGGTGGAATTATTCAGGGAATGAGTGGCAGTCCCATCATCCAGAACGGCAGGATTGTAGGTGCCGTAACCCATGTTTTTGTAAACGATCCTACCCGTGGTTATGGTGTGCTTGCCGAATGGATGATCTATGAGGCAAACTTGCTACCAAAAGATAAAAAAGTTGCTTGATTTACAACTTTTTTCGACTAAGAACCATATTATGTTCCTAGGTAGTCATTTAGTGTCATATATTAACAAAAATAGTAAATAAATTATTTCCTTCGTTAGGAAGGAGATTTTTTTTATGCGTCGAAATTGCCTATAAATACCATTATAGAGAAAATTATTTTATTTGTTCAGGAGGCGGGATTTAATGGTGAAAAAGACCGTTAAAGTGTTAATTGCTGATGATAATCGAGAGTTTTGCGAATTACTCAAAGAATTTATCCATCAACAAGAGGATTTTGAATTAACAGGTATAGCATATAATGGATTAGAGGCCCTGGAGTTAATAAAGCAGCAAAAACCCGATATTGTTGTCCTTGATATCATTATGCCTCACCTGGATGGTATTGGTGTGCTGGAGAAGCTGGGAAATACTTCGCCCCGCCCCAAGGTAATAATGCTTACTGCTTTTGGACAGGAAAGCGTAACCCAGCGGGCAGTGGAGCTGGGAGCTGATTATTATATATTAAAACCCTTTGATTTCAGTGTTCTGGCAACGCGTATCCGGCAGCTTGCCGATGGCGTTAATGTTTCCCAGTACATATCTCCAAATAAAACTAAAAATCTCGATGTGGCGGTTACGAATATCATTCATGAGATGGGCGTTCCGGCCCATATAAAGGGATATCACTACTTGCGGGATGCCATCCTGGCAGTAATTAACGAGGTCAACCTGCTGGGGGCAGTGACCAAAGAACTTTACCCCATGATTGCCCAGAAATACCAGACCACACCCAGCCGGGTGGAAAGGGCCATTCGCCATGCCATAGAGCTGGCCTGGGATAGAGGGAACGTGGAAATGATGACCAAGTTTTTCGGCTATACAATAAATTTACAGAGAGGCAAGCCTACCAATTCTGAATTTATAGCCATGGTAGCGGACAAGCTTAGACTGGAGGCTAAAGTAAGTTAAAGTAGCCGGGAACCTGACCTACGGTCAGGTTTTTTTGCGAAACAGGGCCTTTTCTTGACTGGCTGTCACAAAAACTGTAAAATGTTAGAGAAATATTAAGGCGGTGAGATTATATGCACGTCAGGGGTATTGCCCGGGTGGACAAGCGGACGAAACACCTGGTCAAGCGCCTGGGGCCTCATGAAATAGCTGTTATCAACCATCCTGAGCTGGATGATGTGGCTGCCCGTTCCCTGGTGGAAGCCCGGGTGCGGGCGGTAATTAATGCTGCTCCCTCTTTGAGCGATAAATATCCCAATCATGGTCCCCTGACCCTGGTCCAGGCAGGTATAATCCTGGTGGATAATGCCGGGGAGGAGATTATGGAACTGGTGGCGGAAGGGCAGGAAGTGGAGATTGTTGACGGCCTGATTTTCTGCCAGGGGCGCCAGGTGGCCTCCGGTCATATTCTCACTGCCGAGGAAATCAAACAAAAAATGGCACTGGCCCAGAAAAATATGGGCAATGTCCTTTCCCGTTTTGTGGAAAATACCCTGGAACATGCCCGGCATGAAATGAGCCTGATCAAGGGCGAGTACCAGCGGCCCTCTTTGCGTACTTCCTTCAAGGGAAGGCACGTGCTAATTGTGGTGCGGGGGCATAACTATAAGGAAGATCTCAGGGCTATTAAGTCTTACATTGATGAAATGCACCCGGTGCTGGTGGGCGTGGATGGGGGCGCCGACGCGCTGATCGAGTTTGGCTACCAGCCCGACGTCATCGTGGGGGATATGGACAGCGTTTCGGATAAAACCCTTTGTTCAGGGGCGGAGCTGGTGGTGCATGCCTATCCTGACGGTCGCGCTCCCGGGTTGCAGCGGATACACCAACTGGGATTAAAGGCGGCAATTTTTGCTGCTCCCGGGACCAGCGAGGATATAGCCATGCTCCTGGCGTATGACGGGGGAGCGGAATTAATAGTGGCGGTAGGTACCCATTTTTGTGTGGAGGACTTTTTGGAAAAAGGACGGCAGGGCATGGGGAGCACTTTTCTGGTGCGCCTGAAGGTGGGTTCGGTACTGGTTGATGCCAAAGGAGTGAGCAAGCTTTACCGCAATCGCCTCAAAGCCAGGTACCTGGCCCAGATTGTTCTCGCGGCCCTTTTACCCGCCGGCGTGGTCATTATTATTTCCCCGGCGACCAGGGAACTTTTGCGCCTTTTATATATTCAGTTCCGCCTGTTGCTGGGGATATAGGTTGGTGGGATGATGATTATAGATTTAAAATATCATATTGCTTCCCTGGTGGCCGTTTTTCTTGCCCTGGGGATTGGCATACTGGTGGGCAGTACCCTGCTCGGGAATGATGCTTTAACCCGCCAGCAAAAACAACTGGCGGATAAACTCATGTTACAAATGGAGCAGCTCCGGGAAAAAAACGAAGCGGTGGAAGCGCGGGCCAATGCCCTGGAGATGGACAACGAAAGGCAAAAACAGTTTGAAAAACAGGTGCTGCCGGTTCTGGTGCGCGAGCGTTTGAGCGGTTACCGGCTGGCCATTATCGAAACGAACAGTTATGGATTTCCCGATGATCTTATTGCCACCCTGCGCCTGGCCGGGGCAGAGGTGCAGTCCATTACCACGGTGTTGAATGGTTTTTATATAGATGGCAACAGACAGGCACTGGAGAAAAAACTGGGCTGGAGTAACCTGACTGACGAGCAACTGACCGCCCGCCTGGCTGCGGAAATTGCCCGGGGACTGGTTAAAGGCAAGAATAAAGCAATGGATGTCCTGGTGGAGGAGGATCTGCTTAAAATCAGCGGGAATTATGGAGTGCCCCTGGATGGTGTAATTATCATCGGCGGCAGCCAGGATCGCAAAATGGTCAGGGTTCAGGCCCTGGATTTGCCCCTGATCGATACTCTCCTGCAATACAAGGTGCCTGTCTACGGCGTGGAAGAAACCAGTGTCCTTTACTCCTACATGCAGGACTACCAGAAAAAACGCATTACTACTGTGGATAATATTGATACCATTCCCGGTCAGGTGGCGCTGGTATATGCTCTTACGGGCAAACCGGGGCATTACGGGGTTAAACCTACCGCCCAGAAGTTTCTGCCCGAACTGGACGAAGGGGGACAACCTGCTGATGGAAAAGGAACCAGCGGTATCGGTACTGATTCCCGCCTATAATGAGGCTGGACGGATCGGGGATACGTTGGAGGCTGTTTTATCCATTCCCGAGGTGGCGGAGGTGGTGGTGGTTGATGATGGTTCCACCGATGCCACGGCCGAGATAGCCCGGGCCTGCGGTGCCCGGGTAATCAGTCTTGAGCGCAACAGGGGCAAAGGTGAAGCTTTAAACCGGGGAGTGCCCCTCTGCACCCGGGATGTTATCCTGCTTATAGATGCCGACCTGGGAGCCAGTGCCGTGCAGGCCAGGCAGTTGCTGCTCCCCATCCTGGAAGACGAGGCCGATATGACGGTGGCCCGCTTCCCGGCAGCCAGGCGCAGGGGTGGATTCGGCCTGGTCAAGGGCCTGGCCCGGGCCGGGATCCGGTGGTATACGGGCCTGGTTATGGATGCCCCTTTGTCCGGGCAGCGGGCCCTGAAGCGGGAAGTGCTACAGCATTTGCTGCCCTTTGCTTCCGGCTTCGGGGTGGAAGTGGGTATGACCATTAAAGCAGCCCGCCTGGGTTTCCGGGTCCGGGAAATTCCCGTGGTTATGACCCACCGGGAAACCGGGAGAGATTTAAAAGGATTTATCCACCGGGGAAAGCAATTCTGGCATGTGGCCAGGGTTCTCTGGCAGGCCAGAGGTTAGTTATAATAATGTCGTTGTAATATACCCTGGTTCATGGCGCGAGGTGTTTTTATGCCCTTGCAGATCACGGCTTTTTCATTTCCGGCTGCCCTGGTTATTACCATTTTTCTGGGAGCCATGTTCACCCGTCTTTTCCTGCCGGGGCTGATGGGGATGATTGTGGAAGCGGGTTTTGTACGCCCGAATTTCAGGGGTGAGGTTATTCCCCTGGGTGTGGGCCTGGTTTTTTCCCTGGCCACCGTGGCTTGTATAGTGATTCTCTACCCGTTTTTGCCGGGTCAGCTCCAGTTTTCCGCCCTGGCTTTTTCCCTGGCCCTGGCTGCCTTCACCTGCCTGGGGCTGGTGGATGATGTGTGGGGCTCCCGCAGGGACAGCGGTTTGAAAGGACACCTGCGCAACCTCCTGCAGGGAAGGCTGACCACCGGAGCCCTCAAGGCCCTGGCCGGTGGAGGGGTAAGCCTTTTTCTGGCCACAGCAACCGGTCCCCTGGCCTGGGTACCGGTTAATGCTTTAACCCTGGCCCTGTCCGTAAATACCATCAACCTGCTGGATTTGCGTCCCGGCCGGGCGGGAAAGGGTTTTCTTCTGGGTTCCATCCTCCTGTTTGCCGCTGGCTGGGGACAGTGGTCACTGGCATTCCTGGGCGCACTGGCGGGCAGCGTAATGGCCTATCTCACCGTGGATTTGAAGGCCAGGGCAATGATGGGGGATACGGGAGCAAACGCCCTGGGTGCCGCTCTGGGGCTTACGGCAATATGGGTATTGCCGGACGGTGTTAAGCTGGTTTATCTGGGGCTGCTCATTGTACTGCATGTGGTGGCCGAAAAATATTCTCTCACCGCCCTCATAGCCCGCAGCCCGCTGCTGGATCGCCTGGACCGGTGGGGCAGTGACCGGGAGTAAGCGGGGGTGAGCATTTTTTGTTACAGGGGGTAGGAGAAACGTTATTGCTGTCGAATTGTTTTGCATGGGGTGGTCCCTGATGGGCGCGGAGATGAAGAGAATAACCATTTTCACCGGCCACCTGGGGAGCGGAAAGACCGAACTGGCCATTAATTTTGCCCTTTCCCTGAAGGAACGGGGTTTACCCGCATCCATAGTCGACCTTGATGTGGTAAACCCTTATTTTCGTACCCGTCTGATAAAGGAAAAACTGGAGCAACTGGGTTTAACTGTAATTTGCCCCCGGGGTGAGTGGATGAGGGCAGATTTACCGGCTCTACCTCCGGACATCCTTGGGGTACTGGAGGATCCGGCCCGGTACGGGGTTTTTGACGTGGGTGGTGATGATGTGGGGGCAACTGTTCTGGGGAGATTCGGGCCCCTGCTGCCTCCCGATGATTACCACCTGTGGCTGGTGGTTAACGCCTGCCGCCCTTTTACCAGGAGTAAGGACGATATTATCAAAATGCTGAAAAGTATCGAAAAAGCCTGCCGCCTGCAGGTGACGGGGCTGGTGAGTAATACCAATCTGGGGGCAGCTACTGGCTGGCAGACCATCCTGGAAGGGCACCAGGTGGTGCAGGATGCGGCCCGCCTTTTAAACCTGCCGGTGGTTATGGTGGCGGCGCGCCGGGATTTGGTGGAGAAGCTGCGGGCTCACCTTCCACCCGGATTTCCTGTGTTTGCATTAAATCTTTTCATGCAGGCTCCGTGGCAGGAGATGTAAGGCATTAGGAGGGAGATCTTTGGCTAGCGCACGGGTTACATTTAGGGAAGAACGCTGTAAGGGATGCGGACTTTGTGTTATTTTTTGCCCGAAGGGTATCATAGCCCTGGCCGAACATATCAACGGCATGGGGTTTCACCCGGCTACTGTTAAGGATCAGAGCAAATGCACCGGGTGTGCCACCTGCGCTCGCATGTGCCCTGATCTGGTGATTGAGGTGGAAAGGGAGGTGGCCCGCGTTGGCTAAGGTTCTGATGAAAGGAAACGAAGCTATCGGGGAGGGTGCGGTCAGGGCAGGCTGCCGCTATTTTTTCGGTTATCCCATTACACCCCAGAGTGAACTGCCCCATTATCTGGCCAAACGCCTGCCGGAGGTGGGTGGGGTTTACCTGCAGTCGGAAAGTGAAACGGCTGCCATTAATATGGTCTATGGGGCTGCCGGGGCGGGTGCCCGGGTAATGACCTCTTCATCCGGCCCCGGTATCAGCTTGATGCAGGAAGGCATTTCCTACCTGGCCGGGGCAGAATTGCCCTGTGTTATTGTAAACATGATCCGGGGTGGCCCGGGCCTGGGCAATATTGCTCCTGCCCAATCGGATTACTTTCAGGCCACCAGGGGCGGTGGTCACGGGGATTACCGGGTGATAGTTCTGGCCCCCGCTTCGGTGCAGGAGATCATTGATTTGATGCGACTGGCCTTTGACCTGGCGGACCGGTACCGCAATCCGGTGATGGTAGCAGGTGACGGCATCCTGGGACAGATGATGGAGCCGGTGGAGCTGGGAGAGGAAGAAGATGTTCAAATTCCCCCCCGGCCATGGGCGGCCACCGGGCGGATGGGAGGAGAAAAAAAATTAATTAATTCCCTGTATATTGTTCCTGAAGAGCTGGAGCAGCATAACCTGAAACTGGCCCGGAAATACGCCTTGATTGCCAGTAAGGAACAGCGCTGGGAGGAATACCGTCTGGATGGGGCAAGACTGGTGCTGGTGGCCTTTGGAACTGTTGCCCGCATCTGTAAAGCGGTGGTGGACCGTTGCCGGGAAGAGGGTCTGGCGGTCGGGCTCATCCGGCCCATTACCCTGTGGCCCTATCCCCAGAAGGCATTCGAACCGCTGATGGGGAAAGTGGACAGCTTCCTGGTTGTGGAAATGAGCCTGGGGCAGATGGTGGAGGATGTGCGCCTGGCCGTAAATGGCCGTCACCCGGTACATTTCTACGGTCGCTGCGGCGGTATGCTTCCCGTGGCGGCAGATGTGGTTCAGGAAGTGAAAAAACTGTATGGGGGGGAAGGCAATTGATGAAAAAAGTTTTTACCAGGCCCCGGTCGTTGAAGGATATCCCCACCCATTACTGTCCCGGATGCACCCATGGTATTGTCCACCGCCTGGTGGCCGAGGTAATTGATGAGCTGGAGATTTTTGACCGTACCATAGGTGTGGCTCCGGTGGGATGTTCGGTCTTTGCTTATAATTACTTTGATTGCGATATGTTCCAGGCTTCCCACGGCCGTGCCCCGGCCGTAGCCACGGGAATCAAGCGGGTCCTGCCCGACCGGGTGGTCTTCACCTATCAGGGAGATGGTGACCTGGCGGCTATCGGAACGGGGGAGATCGTTCATGCTGCGGCCCGGGGAGAGAAATTTACAGTAATTTTTATTAATAACGCCATTTATGCCATGACGGGGGGCCAGATGGCTCCCACCACATTGCTGGGCCAGAAGACCACCACCACTCCTTACGGCCGGGATAAGGATATCAACGGCTACCCGGTAAAGATATCGGAAATGCTCAGCGTGCTGGATGGTACGGCCTACGTGGCCAGGGTTTCCGTCCATGATCCGGCCCATGTGATCAAGGCCAGAAAGGCCATCAAACGGGCCTTCGAAGTGCAACTGGCCGGCCTTGGCTTTTCCCTGGTCGAGGTTCTCTCTGCATGCCCCACTAACTGGGGATTATCCCCGGCGGAGGCCTTGAAATGGCTGGCTGAAAATATGATTCCCTACTATCCCCTGGGAGAATACAAGAAACCTGCGGAGGTTGGTTAAAATGTATGAGGCGATTTTAATTGCCGGCTTCGGAGGACAGGGGGTCCTATCTACAGGACAGCTCCTGGCTTATGCCGGCATGCTGGAAGGTAAGCACGTATCCTGGATACCCTCCTACGGTCCTGAGATGCGGGGCGGGACGGCCAATTGCGGCGTGACCATTTCCGATTCACCCATCAGTTCTCCGGTGGTTAGCGAACCCACTTCTCTAATTGTGATGAACCGCCCTTCCCTGGAGAAATTTGAGGAAAGTGTGGTTCCCGGGGGATTGCTTCTGGTCAACAGCTCCCTTATTGATATCAAGGCTACCCGTAAGGATATCCGGGTATATTATATACCGGCCAATGAACTGGCCGAAGAGCTGGGCGATGCCAGGGTTGCCGGCAACGTTATTCTGGGAGCATTGCTGGAACTGACGGGAGTTGTTTCCCTGGACGCGGTGGAAAAATCGCTGCGGGAAGTTCTACCCGCGCACCGGCACAAGCTTATTCCCCTCAACCGCCGGGCGCTGGAAACGGGTGCCGCCCTGGTCCGGCGTTCAACCGCCGTCCGGGCGGGGTAAGTGGCTGCTGGCGAAATCAATTATGGAGGGGTACTGATGGTTAATCGGGACAGGATCCTGGCCGAGTTCCTCGAACTGGTTCAGGTGGACAGTGTCAGCGGGCAGGAAAGGGCAATGGCGGACCTGCTGGCGGCCCGTTTGCAAGAACTGGGGCTGGAAGTAGAAGAGGACCGGGCCGGGGCCGAAACGGGAGGAGAAGCCGGTAACCTGATTGCCACCCTGCCGGCCCGGGGTCCGGAACGCCCCCTTTTGCTGGTAGCGCACATGGATACTGTGGAACCGGGCCGGGGCATTAAGCCGGTGGTGGAGAACGGGATTGTCCGTTCGGCCGGGAATACCATCCTGGGGGGCGATGACAAGGCCGGCATAGCGGCCATTTTAGAGGTGCTCCGGGTTATCGTGGAGCAAGAGCTTGCCCACGGCGGGCTGGAAGTGGTGTTTACCATCGGGGAAGAGGTGGGCCTTTTAGGGGCCAAACACCTGGATACCGGCCGGTTGCGTTCCTCGATGGGCTATGTTCTGGATTCCAGCGGACCGGCGGGAACCATAGTGGTGCAGGCTCCCACCCAGGATAAGATCGAGGCGGTTATCCATGGCCGGGCAGCCCATGCGGGGATTAATCCGGAGGATGGAATTAACGCTATTGCGGTGGCCGCCCATGCCGTGTCTCGCATGCAACTGGGGCGTATAGATGAAGAAACCACGGCCAACATCGGGGTAATCTCCGGGGGCAAGGCCACCAACATTGTTCCCGCTTACTGCCGCCTGGAAGGGGAAACCAGGAGCCTGGACGGGGGCAAGTGCCGTGCCCAAACGGCGGCCATGGTGGAGGTCCTCGAAAAAACAGCGGCCCAATTTCATGCCCGGGTGGAGATAACCACCACCACCCTTTACCCCGAGTTCAAACTGGATGAATCCCATCCTGCCGTTGTGCTGGCGAAAAAAGCGGCGGAAAGGCTGGGCCTGGTCCCGCAGCTTATTAAGACCGGCGGGGGCAGTGACGCCAACATTTTGAATTCCCGGGGCATAACCTGTGTCAACCTGGGAATTGCCATGCAAAAGGTTCATACCACCGAGGAATTCATCCGGGTGGAGGATCTGGCTACCAATGCCCGTTATCTCCTGGAAATCATCCGGATGATGACGGCATAGCTACAGGGGCGGGAGGAAAATGATCCGCATACGTACGGGGGAAGTTTTAGCAATTCAGGACAGGCGGCCGGGTCTGACGGAAATCCTGGTCAGGGTGGAAGGTAAGGAAGAGCGGGCCATCAATTATGACCTCCTCACCGGTCCGGTAAAACCGGGGGATATGGTGGTGCTTAATACCACCGCTGTCTATAAAAAGCTGGGTACCGGAGGTACCCATTTTGTTATGGCCAACCTGACCAGCCCGGTACGTGATGTTTCCCCGCGGGGACATATTATGAAAGCCCGCTATACCCCCTCCCAGGTTAAAGTGCTGGCTGTGGAAGAGGAAGATCATCCCGGAAGCAGCAGCTTCAGGGCGGCCGATTCCCTGGACGGTATTCCGGTGGTTATAGCTTCCCTGCACAGCATGATTGCTCCGGCAGCGGCGGTAATTCACTGGCTCACCCGTGGCAGGGCCCGGGTGGTCTATGTAATGACCGATGGAGGTGCCCTGCCCCTTCCTTTGAGCCGCCTGGTATTTCAACTGAAGGAAAAACAGCTCCTGGCGGCTACTGTGACCTGCGGCCACGCTTTTGGCGGCGATTATGAAGCCGTTACGGTATACAGCGGTTTGCTGGCTGCCCGGAGTGTAGCCCGGGCGGATATTATTATTGCGGCCATGGGTCCCGGTATTACCGGCACATCTTCCACTTTTGGCTTTACCGGGCTGGAACAGGGGGAGCTGGTCAATGCCGTACATATCCTGAAAGGACAGCCGGTAGCGGCGCCACGCCTCAGTTTTGCCGACAGCCGTGAACGCCACCGGGGATTGAGCCACCATACCAGGACCGCCCTGGGCCGGGTGGCCCTCGTTCCCTGTACCGTTCCCCTGCCTGTCCTGGGGGATGAAAAGCGCGCCCTGGTGTGGCGGCAGCTCCGGGAGAGCGGTATCCTGGACAGGCACCGGGTGGTCGTTGTGGAAGAAAACCCCACCCGGGAAGCCCTGCGGAGTTACGGGATCAACGTTACCACCATGGGACGGGATATGGATAAGGACCCGGAATTCTTCCTTGCCGCGGGGGCAGCGGGGGCTTATGCCGCCGGACTGTTTTTAAAAAATGCCGCCTCAATGCAGGGAAGCCCTGAGGAAGTCCCGTAAGCTGGTGTGGTGTGCGGCGTATTCCCGGAGTATGGCAGTAATCATTCTTACCTTACCCACCAGCACAAAACCCTGTTTGCTGAAAAAAATTTGCACCGGCTTTGCCTCCTTCTGACTGCCTCGGGGCGGCTTCCCTTCATCGTTCTGTGCCGGGGCCGGCTGAACTGCGGCGTTGCGGTTTCACGTCCGGCCCGGCGGGACAGCCGCCCTTCTGGTTTTCTGGCCCGGCAACAGTATCCTGTAACAGGGTACTGTTGAGTTTAAATATATGCCCGGGTATTTAATGGTATAACACAGCTCGAGGTGAGATCTTGGTACCCGTAGTAATCCTTACCGCTAACGCCAGTGGAGCTGCCTGGGCCGGAAAACAGGGCCTGGTGGTCCTGGTGGTGGATGTTATTGACATGTCCACCAGCCTGGAAGCAGCGCTGGATGAGGGTGCGGCGGCGGTTCTGGGAGCCAGCCCGGATGCAGCTGTCCCCCCGGTTCCCGTTGATCCCCTGGGGGTAGGCCGGCTGGCAGGAGAGAAGGCCCGGGAGCTGAATACCGGTGTGGTGGTGATAGCCGAGCCGCGCACCGGGCCCGAGGAGCGCCGCCGGGGGGCCGTTAAAAAGGTTCTCGGTGGCATTGCTGCCGCCGGTGCCAGGCTTGAGGCTGTAATACCCAATCTGGGTGCCGCTGTTGCTGAACTGGCTGACTTCAAAGGAAAGGTGGTGGTGGCAGCCACCGGCTCGGGGGGAGTAGCCTTTGACGCTGCATTAACGGCCGGGGCGCCGGCTGTAATGGCGGGAACGGTGGCCCGGACACGTCACAAGAAAGGCAGGGATCCGGCGATGGCAGCTGCCAGGCGCACCGTAGCAGCCGCCAGAAGCCTGGGTCGGGGTGTTGCCGTGGTTGCCGCCAGCAGCAATTCAGTGGAGGACCTGCTTGCTGCCCGCTACATTTATGACCTTATCCTCGAGCTTTTTTAATTTTCCCCTTCCCCAATCATATACTCCCTTTTCCTGCCATATATATGAGCATGGACAGGTTTGAAGGGAGGGGGAGTTTTGTTCGATGTTTTCCGCCATTCCCTGCGCAGCAACTGGCCCCTTTGCCTGCTGGTATTAATTTTTTTTCTTCTGGGTCTGGTTTGTGGTGCCCTGAACCTCAACTTCCTTTCCCCGGAACAGCTCCAGGAACTTCACGATTACATAGATACATTTATTAAAGAGGCCCGGAATCTAAATCTGGAAGCGGGCCGGGTAGCCTGGGAGGCCATGTACGGCAAGATGCTCGCCGTGGCCGTTCTGTATCTTTTGGGCTTGACGTTTATCGGCATTCCGGTTATTCTTGCTCTTATTTTTTTAAAAGGTTTTGCCCTGGGTTTTACCATCGCCTATCTCAATTATCACCTGGCCTGGAGCGGGTTGCTCCTGGTTCTGGCCTGTATAATCCCGCAGCACGTGCTTTACCTGCCCGCCCTGTTTGTGGCTACGGTAGCTTCTCTTTCTTTTGCCGTTGTGCTCTTTCCCCGTCCCACCAGTACCTGGAGCAGGATCTGGGGTTCCTTCGCCCGTTATACGGCCGTGATGATGGTGGCTCTTGCCGTGGCGGTAGGAGCGGGACTGGTAGAAGCTTTTCTAACCCCCTGGCTGGCCAGGATGGTTGCCGGGATCCTGAATTAAAGAAGGCGAGGGAGGGGAACCGGAAAGATGATGGTTATTATATTTCTAAAATCGTTGAAGCGCAAAATTATGTTCTGCCTGCGTATGCTGGTAGTCCTGGCCATCCTTGCCGTACTCTGCGGGCATATTTACAGCCTGATAAGGTCGGGGGGTGCGCTGGACCAGCCCCGGTCCACTTCCCCCGGTACTTCCGTTTACAATCCCACATTCGGTCCCATTGATGCAGGCCGGGGCACGTTTATGGACCGGCTGTTTGATTATCTGCAGGAATATTACCGGGGAAAACATGGTCGTTGATACCTGCTTAAAATTTTAAAAAATAGAAGAAAGGAATTGGTTTTCTTTTGGAGAAAAGTATTTTATGCGACGGCGGTGTTTTGCCCGAGTTCCAGAAAGTGCCGCTGGATTTTATTAACAAATTGTTCTAGTGGAGGGATTTATTTTTGCCAGCCAAGGTTTTCTTTGCCGATATGCGGGCCAAACAGAAGGAAAATCTCCTGGACAAGGTGGAGAAGCTTTTCCGGCAGGCAGGCATGGAAAAGCTTATTGCCCCCAGGGATCTGGTGGCCTTTAAAATTCATTTCGGTGAGCGGGGCAATACGGGATATATACGGCCCCAGTTTATCCGCCGCCTGGTGGACAGGGTTAAAGAGCTGGGGGGGAAGCCCTTTCTTACCGATGCCAACACCCTGTATGTGGGCAGCCGTTCAAATGCGGTGGATCACCTGCAAACAGCCATTGAGAACGGTTTTGCCTATGCCGTGGTCGGAGCCCCCCTGGTCATTGCCGATGGGTTGACGGGTAAGGATTACATTAACGTGCCGGTTAATTTAAAGCATTTTAAAGAAGTAAAAATTGGCAGTGCCCTTGTTCATGCGGATGCCCTTCTGGTGGTGAGTCATTTCAAGTGTCATGAACTGACCGGTTTCGGCGGTGCTCTCAAAAATATCGGGATGGGGTCGGGTGCGCGCAGCGGAAAGCAGATGATGCATTCAGATGTCCTGCCCGATGTGAACCCTGAAAAGTGTGAGGGTTGTGCCAGGTGTACCCGCTGGTGTCCGGCAGGGGCCATTACCCTGTCCGGGAAAACTAAAAAGGCGGTTATCGATCATGAAAAGTGTATTGGCTGCGGGGAATGTACGGTTACCTGCCCTGTAGAAGCCATAGACATTAACTGGAAGACGGAGCCGGAGGCAATCCAGGAAAAAATTGTGGAATATGCTGCCGGGGTGCTGCAAAATAAAAAGGGGAAAGCCGGCTTCATCAACTTCGTAACCAATGTATCGCCTGAATGTGACTGCGTAAGCTGGACCGATGCACCCATTGTGCGGGATATCGGTATCCTGGCTTCACTGGATCCGGTGGCCCTGGATCAGGCCTGTGCCGATCTGGTTAACGGGGAGAAGATTTTGCCCGGCTCCCGTTTGGAGGGGCGGGAGGTGCAGGATGTTTTCCGTGCCCTGTGGCCCCGGGCAGCCTGGGAGCGCCAGCTAACCTACGGGGAAGAAATTGGTCTGGGAACCCGTGAATACGAACTGATAAAAATTTAATGCTTTTAAATATTCCGGGAACCTTCCCCCTTCCGTAAACGTCTATAGGGATGTGAACGAACTTTTTAGAACCGGTGCGGGGGAAGGGATCATTTATGGATCAAAAAATCTCTCTGGGCCTGCTGGCAGTGCTGCTCCTGATTATGCTCTTCATTCTGGCTTTAATGCACTCACCGTACCCACCTTTAGAGAATTCCGCGGCCGGTGGGCTGGTGCAGGGTATGCTTACCTTCATGCTCGTGATGTGCTGATGTTTGGATACCGTCCACAGGAACTCTGGTTTTAAGCCAGAGTCCTTTTTGTTTGGGAAACAAGAAGGATTAAAGGACCAGTCGTGGAAATAACAAGGAATAAAAGTTTATACGGGAGCGATAGGCTTTGGAAGATCTGGTTGGTGCCTTCATCCATTATCTGGCGGTGGAAAAGGGGCTGGCTCGCAACACTACCAGTTCTTACCGGTTCGATTTAAACCAGTACTGGTTGTTCTGCCAGGCCCAGCAGCTGGATCCCCTGAAGGAAGGTCGCGGTGCCGTGATGGCATACCTGCTCAAGTTGAAAAAAGACGGGCGGGCTCCCTCAACTGTATCCCGGCACCTGGCGGCCTTAAAGTCATTTTACCGTTTTCTGGTGCAGGAAGGGGTGATATCCGCCGATCCTACCGCCAATCTGGAATCGCCCCGCCTGGCCCAGCGGCTGCCGAGGGTTTTAACTCCGGAAGAGGTAGACAGGCTCCTGGCGCAGCCCCGTACCTCCTCGGCTGCCGGTCTGAGGGATAAGGCCATGCTGGAATTGCTCTATGCCACCGGCCTGCGGGTAAGCGAGCTGATCTCCCTGGATCTGGCCGATGTTAATCTGGAGCATGGTTTCGTGCGCTGTTTTGGCAAGGGTTCCAAAGAACGCATAATACCCCTGGGTTCCGTAGCTGCCTTTTATGTATCCGAATACCTCAAACGGGCCAGGGCAAAACTAACCAGGGGCCGCAGTACCCCGGCCCTTTTTATCAACCAGCAGGGGCACCGCCTCACCCGTCAGGGTTTCTGGAAAATAATCAAGAAGTATGCCCGCCAGGGACGCATCACCAAGGTTATCACTCCCCATACTTTACGACATTCCTTTGCCACCCATCTGCTGGAAAACGGTGCCGATCTGCGGTCGGTTCAGGAACTTCTCGGTCACGCTGATATTGCCACCACGCAAATATACACCCATTTAACCCGTACCAGGTTGCGGGAGATTTACGATCGCGCCCATCCCCGGGCGCAACGGCAGCAGAAATAAAAGGAGCTGGTTCATTTGCAGGCCATCATCAACCGGCTTACCCTCATTGTTCTTGATAGTGTGGGTATCGGAGAACTTCCCGATGCCGAAAAATATGGAGATAAAGGAAGCAACACTCTGGCCAATACTGCCCGGGCGGTAGGTGGGCTCAACCTGCCCAACCTGGGCCGCCTGGGCCTGGGAAATATCCTGGCAATTGAAGGAGTTCCGCCGGTGAAGCAGCCCCTGGCTGCTTACGGGCGGATGGCCGAGGCTTCGGCGGGCAAGGATACCACTACCGGTCACTGGGAAATTGCCGGCTTATTGTTGGAGCGGCCCTTTCCCGTTTATCCCCACGGCTTTCCCCCGGAAATAATTGAGCCCTTCGAGAAACGCATTGGCCGGCCCGTTCTGGGCAACAGGGCGGCTTCGGGTACAGCCATCATTGAAGAACTGGGAGAGGAGCATATCAAAACCGGGTATCCCATAGTTTATACTTCTGCCGACAGTGTCTTTCAGATTGCCGCCCACGAGGAAGTTATTCCGGTGAATGAATTATACGGGATGTGCCGGGTGGCCAGGGAGTTGCTCACCGGTCCCCATGCCGTGGGCCGGGTTATAGCCCGGCCCTTTGTGGGAAAACCCGGTGCTTTTAAACGGACCGACAGGCGGCGGGATTTTTCCCTTCCCCCGCCGGCACCAACCGTTCTCGATTTGCTTACCCAAAATGGCTTTTCCGTCCTGGCCGTGGGCAAAATTGAGGATATCTTTGCGGGCCGGGGCATTACCGAAGCAATACATACTAAAGATAATATGGACGGGGTTGACCGGACCATTGCCTGTATGCGGCGCCTGGAACGAGGGCTGATTTTTACCAACCTGGTAGATTTTGATATGTTGTACGGTCACCGCAACAATCCCCGGGGGTATGCCGCGGCCCTGGAGGCCTTTGACCGGCGGCTTCCGGAAATTTTAAGTGCGGTCAGGCCCGATGAAGTTTTGATTATTACCGCCGATCACGGCTGCGATCCCACCACCAGCAGTACGGATCACAGCCGGGAATATGTACCCCTTCTGGTTTACGGCCCCCTGGTTGAACCGGGAGTGAATCTGGGAACCCGGAGCACTTTCAGCGACGTGGCGGCCTCCGTGGCCGAGTTTTTCGGGCTTTCCTATCCCCGGGGAACCAGTTTCGTCCGGGAAGTGGTTATCCGGTAGCACCGGCACCGTCAGGAAAATTATTCTGAGGTGAAAATCATGCGCATGTACGATATAATCCTGAAAAAACGCCAGGGATTGGAATTATCCACGGAAGAAATCAATTTTTTTATCCGGGGGTATACAGCCGGGGAGATACCC
This sequence comes from Desulfofundulus australicus DSM 11792, assembly GCF_900129285.1. Lineage (GTDB taxonomy): Bacteria > Bacillota > Desulfotomaculia > Desulfotomaculales > Desulfovirgulaceae > Desulfofundulus > Desulfofundulus australicus. The sequence continues at coordinate 12,425 of NZ_FQUW01000021.1, read as the reverse complement.
GATTACCAGGCTGCGGCGTTGTTAATGGCTATTTTCTTTCAGGGTCTGAATTTCCGGGAGACGGCTGACCTTACCGTGGCCATGGCCGGGTCGGGCGATCAGGTAGACCTCTCAGGAATTCCCGGTTGCAAGGTGGATAAACACAGTACCGGCGGTGTAGGGGATAAAACTACCCTGGTGCTGGCTCCGCTGGTAGCCGCTGCGGGGGTGCCCGTGGCCAAAATGTCCGGCCGGGGGCTGGGTCATACGGGGGGAACCGTGGATAAGCTGGAATCTATTCCCGGGTTTAAGGTGAATCTTTCCCCGGATGATTTCATACGCCAGGTGAGGGAGATTGGCGTGGCCATAGTGGCTCAAACGGGCAACCTGGTGCCGGCAGACAAGAAGCTATACGCTTTGCGGGATGTGACGGCAACGGTGGACAGTATTCCCCTGATTGCCTCCAGCGTGATGAGTAAAAAAATTGCGGCCGGGGCAGATGCTATCGTCCTGGATGTGAAGACGGGAAACGGGGCTTTTATGCGGTCTGTGGAGGACGCTTCAGCCCTGGCCCGGACCATGGTAGCCATCGGTCGCCTGGCGGGTAAAAAGGTAGTGGCTCTAATAAGCGATATGGAGCAGCCCCTTGGTTTTGCTGCCGGCAATGCACTGGAAGTGCGGGAAGCCATTGAAACCCTGTCCGGCCGGGGACCATCCGATTTACGGGAGCTGTGTCTTTTACTGGGGAGCCACATGCTCGTTCTGGCCGGTGTGACATCCCGGGTCGAGGATGGCATAAAGCTGCTGACCGGTTTGCTCGAGCGAGGGCATGCTCTGGCTAAATTCCGGGAAATGGTGCAGGCTCAGGGAGGCGATCCGCGGGTGGTGGATGAACCGGATCGTTTACCGGAAGCCTTGCAAAAGGAGCAGGTAGCCGCACAGGAAAATGGGTTTGTGGAGGCCATCCATGCCGAAATGATTGGCCGGGCTGCCATGCTCCTGGGGGCAGGTCGCAAAACCAGGGAAGACACCATCGATCCGGCTGTGGGGGTGGTAGTGCATAAAAAGGTAGGGGACCGGGTTGGCAGGGGGGATGCCCTGGCTACCCTGCATATTAACAGCCGGGAGAATCTGGCCCTGGTCCGGCAGCTGGTTGCCGGGGCTTTTCATCTCAGTACCGTTGCCCCTCCGGCAAGGGAACTGGTTTACAGTGTAATTGGCTATGGGGATAATGATACGGATATCAACCAGTAGTTTGCAAAAAGGAGTGGAGATTCCTTGAAGGATCAGTGGAGGGGCTTTTTTTTCGTGGTTATGGCCGCTTTTTTATGGGGCCTTTCCGGTAATGTGGCCAAATATTTATTTAACCAGCAGGTTGATCCCCTGGATGTAGTGCAGATGCGGCTGTTCTTATCTTTTGTATTTCTTCTTTTTTACCTGGTCGTGGTCCACCGTTCTCTTATTCTGATCAGGAAAGAGGACGTAGCTTACATGATCATTTTCGGTACCTTCGGCGTAACTGCCGTCCAGTCCACCTATCTCCTGGCCATCAGCCAGACCAATGTGGCCACGGCTATTTTCCTGCAGTACCTGGCTCCGGTACTGGTTTTGGGTTACGGGCTTATACGGGGTCAGGAAAAATTAACTTTACCCAGCGGTTCTGCTCTCTTTTTTTCTGTCCTGGGTGGTTTTCTGATGGTTAAGGGCAATCCCGGTGCCGGGCTGGCAGTAAATATTCCCGGCCTTACTGCCGGGCTTGCTTCCGCCGCCACTTTTGCTTTTTATACCCTTTACGGTAAAAAGGGCCTGGCCAGTTATTCCCCCTGGACGTTATTGCTCTACGGTTTTGGCGTGGGCAGCGTGGTATTCAGCTTTTACCGCCTACCATGGCTTACCCTGGCTCACTACTCCTGGCGGGAATGGCTCTTTTTTATTTACATTGCCCTTTTTGCTTCTATCCTGCCCTTTGGCTTTTATTTTAAAGGGTTGAGTTACTTGAGCCCCATCAAGACAAACCTGACCAGCACCCTCGAACCGGTAATTGCCGGTATACTGGCCTACCTGCTGCTCGGCGAGAAATTAACTCCCTGGCAGGTCCTGGGCTGTGTCTTTATCCTGGCTGGAGTAATCTTGATTCAGCTTTCCGGCCTCAGGCAGGTACGAAGCAACTTAAATGATGCTATCGCTAAAACCAGAACCGGTTAGCGGTTATCCCCAGGAAGTCGCATTATTAAATCCCCGGCCTTCCTATATGGATGCCGGGGATATTTTTTAAATCGTAGTTGACATTTGTCTATAACAGGAATAGAATAGTTATGGACTATAGTTCATAAGGAGGGAGCCCATGAAAGTAGCTGTTTGTGCCCGGGAAAGCCATATAAATTCCCCGGTGGATCAGCGCTTTGGCCGCTGTCCGTATTTTGTCGTGGTGGACGTGGACAGCGGGGATTGGGAAGGGCTGCCGAATACGGGGTGCCATTCCGGGGGTGGCGCCGGTATTCAGACGGCTCAGTTGCTGGTCAACGCCGGGGTCAAAGCAGTTCTCGTAGACCGGATCGGTCCCAATGCCATGGAAGTGCTGGCCAGGGCTGGCATCCAGGTCTACGAAGGAATTAGCGGTACGGTAAGCCAGAGCGTTGAGGCTTACCGGCAGGGACATTTGAAGCTCCTTAGCCAGCCGAACTCTCCCCGTCATAGTCGTAGAGGAAGGAGCTAGTGTTATGCTTGTTGCCGTAGCCAGCGGTAAAGGGGGTACGGGTAAAACTACTTTGGCCAGCAGCCTGGCCCTGGTAGCCGCGGAAAAAGGGAAGGTCATATTTCTCGACTGCGATGTGGAAGAACCCAACGGTCATATTATGCTCAAGCCGCGCTGGGAAAAAAAAGAAGCCGTACGGGTTCCGGTACCGGAAATTAACCAGGAGAAATGCACTTTCTGCGGCAGGTGTGCCGAAATTTGTGCCTTTCATGCCCTGGTGGTTCTTCCGCAGGAGGTTCTGCTTTTCCCCACCATGTGTCACGGTTGCGGGGGGTGCTGGCATCTCTGTCCGGCCGGGGCTATTTCCCCCGGGTGGCGGGAAATAGGACTGGTAGAGGAAGGTTCAAGTGAGGGGATCGGCTTTGTCCGGGGCCGGTTGAATGTGGGCGAGGCAATCAGCCCTCCCCTTATCGAAGCAGTTAAGGAGCGGTGCCGGCCGGGGGAGCTGAATATACTTGACGCGCCGCCGGGAACTTCATGTCCGGTGATCCGGACAGTAAAAGGTGCCGATTTTTGCCTGCTGGTTACCGAGCCTACGCCTTTTGGACTTCACGATCTGGAGCTGGCCTGTGAGATGGTGGCCAGCCTGGGAGTGCCCTGTGGGGTTGTGGTTAACCGTTCGGATGGCGACGATCGTCTCATACGCCAGTTCTGCCAGCAGAATAACCTCCCTTTACTGCTCCAGCTACCCCATGACCGGGAGGTGGCCAGGGGTTATGCCCGGGGCATTCCTGCGGTCAAGGTGCGCCCGGAGTGGAAAGAATACTTTGCAGCGCTGCTTTCTTTTATAGAGGAAGGGGGGTGCACCGGTGCGCGAACTGGTGGTGCTCAGCGGGAAGGGAGGCACGGGCAAGACTACCGTCTGCGGGAGTCTGGCCGTACTGGCTCCCGGTAAGGTGCTGGCCGACTGTGATGTGGATGCGGCAAACCTGTACCTGCTGCTGGATCCCGTGGTCAAATCCGCTTCCCCTTTTTATGGCTTGAAGAAAGCTACCATCAACAAGGAAAAGTGCCTGGGTTGCAACCTTTGCCTGCATTTGTGCCGGTATGATGCCATAAGGCCAGGGTTTGTGGTGGACCCCGTTCTCTGTGAAGGGTGTGCCCTTTGTTACCACGCCTGCCCCTGCGGGGCCGTAGAGATGGTGGATCACGTGGCCGGGCATTTATTTCATTCCGAGACCAGATATGGCCCCCTGGTGCATGCCCGGCTGGGTATAGCCGAGGATAACTCGGGAAAACTGGTGGCGGCGGTACGTAAAGAAGCCCGCCGCCTGGCTGAGGAAGAAAAAAAAGAATTAATTATAACCGATGGTCCGCCCGGTATAGGCTGCCCGGTAATTTCCTGCCTCTCGGGAACGGATCTGGTGCTGGTGGTAACTGAACCTACTTTTTCCGGAAAGCACGACCTGGAACGGGTTCTGGATCTGGCTGAGCATTTTGGATGCCGGGCCGCTGTATGCGTAAATAAGTGGGACCTGGAGCCGGAGAATACCCGGGCGGTGGAATCGCTCTGCAACCGGCGCCGGGTTCCCGTGGTGGGGCACCTGCCCTACGATGAAAGTGCAGTGGAAGCAGTTAAAAGAGGCCGGCCGGTTATCCTGGAATGTTCCAGAACCATGGAAAAGGGAATTCTGGCCTTATGGGATCAGCTTAAAGTTCTACTGAATTGAGGTGATAGTTATGCCTGAAAATGATGAAAAATGCAGTACCTGTAAGGACAGGGATACCGGACAATGCAACCCGGAAAAATGTGCGGGGCCTTCCGTACTGCCCCTCAACGAGGCCAGCGATATTAAACGGGTTGTTGCGGTTGTAAGCGGTAAAGGCGGCGTGGGCAAGTCTTCGGTCAGCGCCCTTCTGGCTGTTGCCCTTGCCCGGCAGGGTAACCGGGTAGGTATCCTGGATGCGGATATTACCGGCCCGAGTATACCCAAGCTTTTCGGGGTAATCGACCGCCCGGAACAATTCAATAAATTTATTTTGCCGGCAAGGACAATAACGGGTATCCGGCTGATGTCGTTGAACCTTCTGCTGCCCCAGGAAGACGACCCGGTAATCTGGCGGGGTCCAATCCTGTCCAGCGCCGTCAAACAGTTCTGGACCGACGTGGCCTGGGGCGAGCTGGATTACCTCATTGTGGACATGCCTCCGGGTACGGGGGATGTACCGCTGACAGTAATGCAATCCCTGCCGCTGGACGGGCTGCTGATTGTTTCTTCTCCCCAGGATCTGGCCATGATGGTGGTAAAAAAGGCTATAAAAATGGCGCGTCTTATTAACGTACCCATTCTGGGGCTGGTGGAGAATATGAGTTACCTGCTCTGCCCCCACTGTGGCGAGAAAATTCAACTTTTTGGTTCGAGCCACGTGGAAGAGGCGGCGCGGAAAAACGACCTGCCGATACTGGCCGTCCTTCCCGTAGATCCAAAATTAACGGAGCTTGGGGATGCCGGGCTTATTGAAAACTACAACGGACCTTCCATGCAGGGCTTTGAGAACCTGGTTGATTTTCTGGACAAAACACTGGATAAAAAAACTAAGGAGCGTGAAAGAGCATGAAAATTGCCCTCCCCAACGATCGTGGTCGGGTAAATCAGCATTTTGGCAGGAGTGAAGAATTTGTTATTTTCGAGATGTCGGGTCAGGAAATTAAAGGCCGGGAAACGATCTCAACTATTACCCTGCAGCATAATCATGAGGGCCTGGCCGAGTTGTTTAAAAGCAAGGGGGTTGAAGTATTAATCCTCGGCGGTGTGGGCCCCCGTGCCATCCAGGCGCTGCAGCAGTATGGCCTTCGGGTTATTACCGGTGCGAGCGGCGATGTGGAAGAAGTAGCCCGGGCTTATGCCCGGGGAGAACTGGTCAGCCAGGGGATTATATGCAACCATGGTCACGGTCACGGCAGTCACTGTCACCACGGTCCGGGGTGCAGCTAAGGACGGTAGAAATAAAGGAGGCTTTTAAACCCCTCCCCAGATTGTTGACAAAGTACTTTGGGGATGTGCCCTGGTTTTACTCGTCGCTCCCGGTCGTTTCGCTGGCCGGGCCATAAGGCCTCAGCTCCGGTCTTCGGCGGGTACAGGCCACATTCACACATCCTGTGTTCAGGTGGCCTCCGCGGACGTCCTGTCCGCGGCCCCGCCTCATCCCGTCGCTTCGGCCTGGCCCGGCAGCGCTCACTCCAGGTCGCTCCTCTGTAAAACCAGGGCACATAAAAAGATTGCCAGCAATCTGAGCAAGGCTTTATAGCCCTCCTCATACTTTAATCGATGCCATGGTAAAGCCATTAAAACGGATGACAGCGGTCGCCCGCGTGGGCGACCGCTGTTCCGGTAACTTTGCCGCAAGTATTCAGCCAAGAAACATCCCGGGAGGTTTTGTAAATGGACTTTGAACTGGATAAACTGGCTGCTGAACTTCAGAAAGAAGTATGGTCGCAATTCAGCGAAGTGGTAATTGATCATGCAAATAATCCCAGAAACGTCGGCTGCATCGAGGAAGCAGATGGATACGCCAGTGTTACCGGTGTCTGCGGCGATACAATTCAGATCTGGCTGAAGGTTAAAGACGATTCAATCAGCGAAATAAAATTCTGGACTGATGGCTGCGGGACCACCATTGCCGCTGGAAGCATGGTTACCGAACTGGCCAGGGATAAGACTGTGGCCGAAGCCTTGCAGATTACCCCCCGTGATGTGCTGGACGCTCTGGGAGGGCTGCCTGATGAAAGCGCCCATTGTGCTTTCCTGGCGGCAAACGCCCTGCATGAAGCCATAAAAGACTACCGGAAATCTCAGGGCAGGGGTTCAGCGCGGGATTAGAAAACCTTTTTCCGCGTCAGTTCCTCCTGAACATCAACCAGTGCTTCACCGAAACGCTGGAAATGCACCACTTCCCTTTCCCGCAGGAAGCGCAGGGTATCCTTTACGCCGGGATCATCGGTCAGGCGGATCAAATGCTCATAGGTGGTCCGGGCCTTTTGTTCCGCTGCCATATTCTCATGCAGGTCGGTTACCGGATCGCCGGTGGCCTGAACGTAGGCAGCCGTCCACGGAACTCCACTGGCATCCACCGGGTAAACTGCACGGTCATGTTCGGCAAAATAGGCGCCCAGATCTTCCCGGCGCAGCTGTTCCGGTGTGGCACCTTTTAACAGGCGGTAAATCATGGTGCCCACGATTTCCCAGTGGGCCATCTCTTCGGTACCTATATCTGTGAGGAGGCCGCGGGCCTTTCGGGTAGGCATGGTATAGCGCTGGGTTAAGTATCGAACGGCAGCGGATAGCTCGCTGTCAGGGCCACCGTACTGGGCCATTAGATATTTGGCCATGCGCAGGTCGGTTTTATAAACCCTTACCGGATATTCCAGCTTTTTTTCGTAAATCCACATCCTCTCCAGTCCTTTCTAAAATTGAATTTCCCAGGGCCACGGCTCTTCAATCCATCGCCATGGGTATTCACTGGGCGAGAACCCATAGGATACCAGGGGACCATACAGGTGCTCGTAATGGGCCTTTAACTGGTTGAGGCGCTCGGTAACCTGGTTGTAATCGTTTAAAGGTTCCTGTTCTTCGGGATGGGTGTCCAGGTAAAGATTGAGCTCTATAGCCGTGAATTCCAGGGCCATAATTTCGTGCAGCAGTTGCAGTTGCCTCGAATCCACTTATTGTCCTCCTTTCCATTTGACTTCAATAAGGATAGGGGCTGTAAAGTTCCGGGAATAGAGTCCCTTTTTCTAGAGCTTCGGCTGGGGAATAGGTTCTGCCGTACCTCTGGGGAGGTACATAGGCCTGGGCCAGCCTGAGCGGGGGATAAAAGCCGGATGTATGGGTTATTGTAGTGGCATCAGCGGCCGTTACTTTTAGTTCCTGCCCCGTTTCTTTTTCTGTGCCCGACATATCCAGCATCCTCCTTATATGGAAAACATTGCATTTTTATTAGATAGAGTATGTAACACCCTTTGAGAATGATACTTTAAAACCGGGGCACGTCCCGGAAGCCGCCTTTTCAGGGCGGCCTTAATTTTTTTAAAGCCACCTTTTTGTCAGAAACTAGATCCCGGGGCGACTTATAAATTTCACTTGAACTGTAAACCTTAAGTGAGAACAAAGGCCGGGTGGCTATAAATAACCGGGAAAGCGTTGAGGTGGAATAACGTGCTGCACTTTACCCTGTGCCATTGTGCCCGCATCGTGCTGGCCGCAGTTGTTTTAACTGTGGCCATGCAGGCAGCCTTCCCCGCGGCGGCGTCTCCACCAACCGGAGAACTGGCCGGGAAGATAATCGTTGTTGATCCGGGACATGGTGGAGACGATCCGGGTGCAGTGGGATGTCACGGTATTGTGGAAAAAGATGTGGCCATGGAAATCGGCCAGCGGGTGGCGAAGATTTTCCGGCAGGCCGGGGCCCGGGTGGTATTGACCCGGGAGGGAGATAAAGGGCCGGTACCCGGAGAAAAGGGGCTGAAAGCAATTCAAACCCACGACCTGGCCCGGCGGGTGGAGCTGGCCAACCGGTGCGGTGCGCATCTATTTCTCAGCATCCATTTGAATCATTTCTCCGAGGCCGATGAATACGGTGCCCAGGTATTTTACCAAACAGGTTCCCGGGAAGGACAAAAACTGGCTGAGGCCATCCAGGTGGAGTTAAACAGGGGCCTGGTGGATTCAGGACGCCAGGCCCTTGCCGGAGACTTTTACGTTTGCCGTAACTCCCGCATGCCGGCGGTAATTGTGGAGGTCGGATTTTTAAGCCATGAGCATGAATCACGGCAACTGACCGATCCCGGTTACCAGGAGCGGGCTGCCCGGGCAATTCTGAAGGGTGTGATTAATTACTTCCGGGGTGACGAGGGGGAGGTGAAACAGCGTGATTAGAATGAGCCGTCTCTTAATGGTGGTGTTCCTTTTATGCCTGCTGGCCGGTGCCGTCGCTGTCGGTGCGGGTTACCCGGAAACCAGGGATTTTTCCCGGCAGAAGTTGCAGGATAAGGATTATATACCTTTGCAAAGGCAGATGGAAAAGTTTATTCAAACGAGAAAATCCACCTTTGCCATTTACTTTGAAGACCTTGCTTCCGGGGCCAGTTTCGGTATAAATGCTGATAAACCCATGGTGGCAGCCAGCACGGTTAAACTGCCCATGGCTCTTTACATAAATGAGCAGGTTGTCCGGGGCAAAATGCACTGGTACGACCGGGTAACTTATCGTAAAGTCACCGACTACGAAAACGGCTCGGGGGTGTTGCGCTACGAGGCCAGGGACGGGGATACCTATTCCCTCCGCCTCTTGACCAACCTGGCCATTACCATCAGTGACAATGTGGCTTTTCGCATGCTGGCCAGGCATGTGGGCAGGCCGAATTTTTATGCCTACATGAAAGAACTGGGCGGCCGGACGGTTTATCCGGGAGGGAAAAATTTAACCACCGCCCGGGACCTGGCCGCCTATGTCAGGGCCACCCTGGATTTTGCCCGGCGCCATCCGCGGGAGGGCCAGCGCCTGCTGGATGACCTGGCTCACCCCTCCTTTCACGTCGGCTTACCCGGGCTTCTTCCCCATCATGTTATGGTGGCCCATAAGGAAGGAGACCTGGACAATGTGGCCAACGACTGCGGGGTAGTCTTTTGCCAGCGGCCATATATTCTGGTGGTATTATCCAGCGGGGTAAAGGATGTCCGGGAGGGTTTTGCCGATATAGCCCGGCTGAGCAGGATGGCCTATGATTTTCAGGAGTCCCTCCCGGCAGCTGAAATATTCCCTGATTACCAGCCGAAACTAAAGAAGTAGGGAGGTTTAAATTGAAATGTTTGCCCGGAGGATATTCTGCACCTTGCTGGCCTGCTTGTTTTTCATGGTTCTCGCCCTGCCAGCCTGGGCGGTAAAGGAGAAGGAAGAGGGAACCAGTGGCGGGCTGGAAACCACTGCTGAATCTGCGGTGCTCATGGAGGCTCACTCGGGAAGGGTTTTATGGTCCAGGAATCCGGATAAAGAATTGCCCATGGCCAGCGTAACCAAAATTATGACCCTTCTTCTGGCCGTAGAAGCGGTGGAGCAGGGTCAGGTGAGCCTCAAGGATCGGGTGGTGGCCAGTGAAAATGCGTGGGAAATGGGCGGCTCGCAAATTTACCTTGAGCCCGGAGAGGAATTCAGCCTGGAGGAAATGCTCATTGCGGTGGCTGTGGGGTCCGCCAATGATGCCAGTGTGGCTGTAGCCGAACACATCCTGGGTAGCGAAGAGGCTTTTGTGGAAGCCATGAACCGGCGGGCGAAAGAACTGGGCTTAAAACATACTCATTTTGTCAATTGTACGGGTCTGCCTGCCCCGGGACATTATACGTCGGCCTATGATATGGCGGTTATTTTGCGGGAGTGCCTGAAATATCCCCTTTTCCGCCGGATATCCTCCATATACGAATATGACCTGCGGGGCGGGAAGTTCAAGCTGTGGAACACAAACAAGCTTCTCAAGTGGTATGAAGGTGTGGATGCCGGTAAAACAGGCTGGACCAATGAAGCCAAATACTGCCTGGCCTCATCGGCGGTACGGGACGGCCTGCGGTTGATCGTAGTGGTTCTGGGCACACCCGAGCCCAAAAGTCATTTCCGGGAATCCATCAAGCTTTATAAATATGGTTTTGCCCGTTACAAGGCGGTGAATATTTACCCTGCAGGCGCCAGGGTAAAGTCCATCCCGGTGAGCAAGGGCGTGGTGGACAGGGTGGATGTGGTGGCCAGAGAGCAGGTAACGGTAGTAACGCCAAAAGGGGAGGACCGTGGTCTCAGCACCCACCTGGAACTTCCTGCTTCTGTAACCGCTCCCGTTAAAAAGGGACAGCAGCTTGGTTTCTGTATCGTGAAAAAGAATGGCCAGGAATTGTTGCGCGTGCCCCTGGTGGCCCGTTACGAAGTTAAAAAGGCCAGCCTGATGCAGCAAATTAAAAAAGTATTTTTCCGCCAGCACAGCATTGGTTGACAGGTGCCCCGGCAGCAGGGGCACCTTAAAATTTGCATTTCCGAAGAATATATGGTAACATTTAACACGAAAATAACCCAACCAAACGATCTTCATCAAGTAAATAAGCCTGCCAGGTAGGGCGTAAAAAGGCAATAATAAACTAGCAGATGCATGAACCTACATCAGCCAGGTTAATCCTTCTTGAGGGTGTAACTGTTAACCGACCTGGGCGACTTCCCTTACCTCGAGCCCCAGCTTCCGGGCCTCAGCAATAATTTTTTTGATCCGAAATCTTTCTTGTTTTTGTTTGGCTTTCTCAAATGCAGTTTCGTCGTAGTCTGTACCGTTTTTTAATAAGTTGTAAATAATCACCAGAAGCTTTCTGGCCAGAGCGATAAGGGCTTTCTTGGCTCCGCGGCGTTGCTTGACCTTCCAGTACCAGGACGATAAATAGCTGTCGCGTACCCGGGTGATGGACCAGGCAACTTCGCAAAGAATCCGCTTTAGATAGGTGTTGCCTTGGGTGGTACGAGTGGACTTTTTTTTCCTGCACTTTCATTATTGCCGGGGCTTAAGCCCGCCCAGGAACAGACATGTTCCGCAGTTTTAAAGCGGCTCATATCGATGCCGATTTCCGCCAGAATAGCGGCGGCAGCGGTTTTGTCAATACCCGGGATACCGTCCAGTTGCTCCAGTTGTCTTTGGTATTGATTAAGCTTTTCCTCCAGCTTTTGTTCTACCTGGCGAAGATGCTCGTAGTGCTGATCCAGCCAGCCCAGCAAAAGTTTGAGGAACTCCCTTTGGTGAACATCCATTTTACCATTGACAACCTGCTTGATTTCCGGGAGCTTGCACTTGGCACGACCCTTTACCAAAGTCTCTACTTCCCGGGCGGTTATCTTCCCGTAACGGCAAAGGTGATCCATAATCGCCCGGCCTGATACCCCGAAGATATCGGTGAGAAAGGTGGAGAGCTTGAAACCGCAGCTTTGTAAGTGCTTTTCGATGCGGTTCTTTTGCGAGGCAATCTCTTCGATAATACTTTTGCGGTACCGGGTTAGATTACGGAGTTCCCGGATAGGTTTGGAGGGAATAAAACTTCCTTCCAACAATCCGGCGCGTAAGAGGTTGGCTATCCATTCAGCGTCCTTCATATCGGTCTTCTTACCGGGAACGTTTTTCATGTGCCGGGCGTTGGCTACAATCAAAACCATACTGCCATCAAAGGCTTCTTCCAGGACGTTATATACAGGCTGCCAATAAATCCCGGTGCTTTCCATGGCCACATGGCGGCAGTTCTCCGCTTCCAGCCAGGCTTTCAGTTCATCAAGTCCGGCAAGAAGGGTGGAAAAGGTACGAATGGTTTTTGTCGGTTCCTCGCCAATATTGCCTTTTAATAGGCAGGCAACCACAGTATCTTTATGGACGTCCAGACCACAACAGGTTTCTAAAATGTCTTGCATGAGCTTCCTCCTGCTTCATTGGATTTCAGGGATGATTGCCCGAGAAAGAAAGAAGTTTAACACCCGTGCTGTTCCCAGGTCCTTAAGAACGAGGGGCGACAATTGGCTGTGCTCAAAGGCAATCAGGTTAGGTTAGCACTCGAGGTTATACCATCAAAATGTACTCAACCTTTGTCCCTGATAATTCCAATGTAGCAGAAAATCAGGCTGTTGTAATCACTTCTTTCTATTTTCATGATTGGTTGTGCCTTCAAGGCATGGCCGGTTAGCA
>NZ_FQUW01000007.1 GCF_900129285.1 Desulfofundulus australicus DSM 11792 | reverse complement strand
TGCTAACCGGCCATGCCTTGAAGGCACAACCAATCATGAAAATAGAAAGAAGTGATTACAACAGCCTGATTTTCTGCTACATTGGAATTATCAGGGACAAAGGTTGAGTACATTTTGATGGTATAACCTCGAGTGCTAACCTAACCTGATTGCCTTTGAGCACAGCCAATTGTCGCCCCTCGTTCTTAAGGACCTGGGAACAGCACGGGTGTTAAACTTCTTTCTTTCTCGGGCAATCATCCCTGAAATCCAATGAAGCAGGAGGAAGCTCATGCAAGACATTTTAGAAACCTGTTGTGGTCTGGACGTCCATAAAGATACTGTGGTTGCCTGCCTATTAAAAGGCAATATTGGCGAGGAACCGACAAAAACCATTCGTACCTTTTCCACCCTTCTTGCCGGACTTGATGAACTGAAAGCCTGGCTGGAAGCGGAGAACTGCCGCCATGTGGCCATGGAAAGCACCGGGATTTATTGGCAGCCTGTATATAACGTCCTGGAAGAAGCCTTTGATGGCAGTATGGTTTTGATTGTAGCCAACGCCCGGCACATGAAAAACGTTCCCGGTAAGAAGACCGATATGAAGGACGCTGAATGGATAGCCAACCTCTTACGCGCCGGATTGTTGGAAGGAAGTTTTATTCCCTCCAAACCTATCCGGGAACTCCGTAATCTAACCCGGTACCGCAAAAGTATTATCGAAGAGATTGCCTCGCAAAAGAACCGCATCGAAAAGCACTTACAAAGCTGCGGTTTCAAGCTCTCCACCTTTCTCACCGATATCTTCGGGGTATCAGGCCGGGCGATTATGGATCACCTTTGCCGTTACGGGAAGATAACCGCCCGGGAAGTAGAGACTTTGGTAAAGGGTCGTGCCAAGTGCAAGCTCCCGGAAATCAAGCAGGTTGTCAATGGTAAAATGGATGTTCACCAAAGGGAGTTCCTCAAACTTTTGCTGGGCTGGCTGGATCAGCACTACGAGCATCTTCGCCAGGTAGAACAAAAGCTGGAGGAAAAGCTTAATCAATACCAAAGACAACTGGAGCAACTGGACGGTATCCCGGGTATTGACAAAACCGCTGCCGCCGCTATTCTGGCGGAAATCGGCATCGATATGAGCCGCTTTAAAACTGCGGAACATGTCTGTTCCTGGGCGGGCTTAAGCCCCGGCAATAATGAAAGTGCAGGAAAAAAAAGTCCACTCGTACCACCCAAGGCAACACCTATCTAAAGCGGATTCTTTGCGAAGTTGCCTGGTCCATCACCCGGGTACGCGACAGCTATTTATCGTCCTGGTACTGGAAGGTCAAGCAACGCCGCGGAGCCAAGAAAGCCCTTATCGCTCTGGCCAGAAAGCTTCTGGTGATTATTTACAACTTATTAAAAAACGGTACAGACTACGACGAAACTGCATTTGAGAAAGCCAAACAAAAACAAGAAAGATTTCGGATCAAAAAAATTATTGCTGAGGCCCGGAAGCTGGGGCTCGAGGTAAGGGAAGTCGCCCAGGTCGGTTAACAGTTACACCCTCAAGAAGGATTAACCTGGCTGATGTAGGTTCATGCATCTGCTAGTTTATTATTGCCTTTTTACGCCCTACCTGGCAGGCTTATTTACTTGATGAAGATCGTTTGGTTGGGTTATTTTCGTGTTAAATATTCGCCAAATAGTGGGTGCAGTCCTTCTTTTCGTTTTCGTTAAAGGTCTGATTGAATTACTTGGTAGGTGCAAGGACTCCAGCTATGTGGCCCGGCGTTATGAAATGGCTGGAGCCCGGTTGACCATTAACGGTGGGGACCCTGAGTGATCCCCAGTTTTTAGAAGGAGATATTAAGCGAAAAGGGCAGGAAAAAAGGATTCTCCCCCGAATAATAGCTGTTAAAGGGCAAAAACAGCACAGGGGGAGAATCCTTGATGGGCCTCAATCGGTTTGTTGCTTTATTTATAACATGGTTGGCCGGAATACACAAGACCCAAGTGAAAACCCTGGCGGTGCTGGTGTATGGACTTTTACGCTTGCCCCGGCTAGGGGTAGCATCTTTAGGACGGGCCTTACCCGGGCCGGCGGCGGAGAAGCACCGCATCAAGAGAGTAGACCATTTTTGGGGCAACCGTCGGCTGCAGGTGGATAAATGCGCACGCCCGCTGGCTGGAGCCATAGTGGGGGCAAAGGAACGGGTGTTCGTAGCCGTTGACTGGACGGACCTTCATGATGGTGCCCATCAGGCACGGGTAGCCGGAGTGGTTACCTGAGGCCGGGCACTGCCGGTATGGTGGCAAGTGGTTGCCAAGGAACAACTTTACGGCCAACCAGAACCGCATCGAGGAGCGCTTTGTGGTCAAATTACGGCAGGTCTGCTATGAGCGAAAGAGGACCGTCACCTGCTATACCCACTGCCTGCCACTGCTCAAGCAAAACCCCAACTATGTGCTGCATACCCTGCCTTTACGGCAGCTTAAGCTACCGGCTCCTCTGGAACATGGGCACGGGCTAGGTAAAACCCACCTGGCCATTGGGCTTGCCATGGCAGCCTGCCGGCAGGGCTACCGGGTGCGTTTCTTCGCTGTGCCCGAACTGGTCAACGAACTGAGAGCCGCTTACCAGGAAAATCGCTTGAACCGCTTTATACGCCAGTGGCTGAAATATGACCTTGTGGTTCAGGATGAATTGGGTTACGTTCCTTTTGACCAGTTAGGCGCCCAGCTTTTATTCCAGGTGCTTGCCGCCCGGTACGAACGGGGCAGTATAATCATTACTACAAACCTGGAATTCGGCCAGTGGGTGGAGCTTTTTGGCGATGAGCGGCTAACAGCTGCGTTGATCGACCGGCTGACCCACCGGGCATACATCCTGGTACTTAACGGGGAAAGCTACCGGTTCCGGGAAAGTCTCAGGCGGCAGGGCGCAAAAGATGCTTCTTCCGTGACCGGGTAATTAGCCGACTTTCGCGTGGATTCCCGGGTGAGAACTGAATAAATCCGGTTCCTGGCCGTCGGTTTAACGAACATAATCACGATGGGAATGTGAATTCGCTCTTAAAAAAATTACTATATTT
Source organism: Desulfofundulus australicus DSM 11792 (assembly GCF_900129285.1). Lineage (GTDB taxonomy): Bacteria > Bacillota > Desulfotomaculia > Desulfotomaculales > Desulfovirgulaceae > Desulfofundulus > Desulfofundulus australicus. Next base: position 141,708 of record NZ_FQUW01000007.1, on the reverse strand, counting down.
AACAGAAGACAGTATTAGTTCAAGAGGATTTTTATGCCCAGGGGTGGTTCCCTTTTTGATTACCATGGCGGGTAACTTTGACACAAGCAGGAGGTAAACGGGCTTAACAAAACCACACTATTAAGGGTGCATTCTGTTATGAAAAGAAGTATGTATTTTGTATTTATTACAATTTTGTTGCTTACCAATGTGTTTAATTTCATTTTTTTAAAAAAAGAAAAAGAGGTATATTATTATTATGTCGTTATGAAAGGAAATAGTAAACATTGGAAAGTTGAAAATTTTACCATCGAAATAATGCCGCAAAGAACGGAGTTTGGTCATGGAAGCCTTTATTATCTAGGAAATAACAAGGATGTAAAACAACTTTATTTAGATTTTTTTTTAGGAGATCAGAAGGTTTTTAAAACCGCATATACTGGTGATTGGTTGTTACATTCACCACTTAAACTGGGTTCTATTAGTAACAAGACCGATAATTATAGTAAAAAGATCACGTTGGATGAGATTAACAATGCTTACTTAATTATTAGATGGCAGACAAAAGAAGGTACATTTCATATTGAGAACATAGAATTATTCTAAATAATATAAGTAAGACACAGGAGTAGCCACTTGAACCGGCACCTAAGGGCAGAATCCCGGTAGATTTACCGTTGCCTGAGCGCATGAGAAGAAAGCTCCGAACCAAAATTGGTCAGACTATTCGTTATGTTTGACCCTTTCTCCCGGGATATACGCGTCAATCTTACCCTTCAACCATTGAAGATTTGTTTCGCTGAAGTAGCCGGCATCGGGTGAAAGCTCTCTGGGATAACGACCGGTATTTTCTTTTGTTTCCTCCATCATCATGGGAAGGTGCTGGCTATCCGCCGCCTGGTTGGTTACATCGGCTGCCAATAATCTGGTTTTTTGCATCGACTACTGCCTGGCAGTTGTAGGCCTGGACAAATGCCTTATCGGCATTCTTCATTATCCTGGATTCCGGGTCGGTAAAATTTCGCTGTGTCTTATCGTCCGGCTCACCTGTTTTTTTGACGTATTTTACCCTGCCCCGGGGAGGTGTTGTTGGGGGATCATTTTTCCCAGTACGTTTCTTTTCGTCGTCTTCTTCTTCTTTTGCTAACCTTGCTTCGGCTTCCAGGCAGCTTTGGCTTCCATGATTTTCGCCAGCCGGGTTTCCCGGTATGCCAGTTCTGCAGGGGTCTCATCGCCGCGCCGGTCGCGGCCAAACTGCTTGTCTTCTTTGAGATCTATGTGGTTGGCCTTTTCCAACAACTTCTTGATCTCTTTTTCAAGCTTTTGTTCTTCTTTTTTCATCCGGTCATAGCTCATGGCTTTGTGTTTGGAAGCGTTGGCATTAATTTTGGTACCGTCCAGGCAGACGTGTTTGAGCCCTACCAACCCGGCTTTTTCACAGATCTTCAAAATCTGACAAAAAGGCCCGGTAGCAATTTGATGTGCCGCCGCCGGAATTCGTTAATAGTCCTGAAATCCGGTTTGTTTCCACCTGCCAGCACGATAAAAGCCACATCTTCATAAAGGTGAGCGGCAATCTTCCGGGAGGAGAATATCCCGCGACAGTACGCATAAAAGAGTATCTTGGTCATTAAAGCAGGGTGGTATGGTGGTTGACCCCTGGTACCCTTTTCGTATTCCCGGTACAGGGGTGTCATGTCCAGGTTATCAACAAGGTCGCTGATAAAGTAAACCAGGCGATCTTGGGGTAACCATTCCTGGGGCGACGGCGGAAACAGGTATATTTGGTTTGGGTCGTAAGGTTTATATGGCTTGTTCATAGACCAATCTATTTAAAGGTGAAGTTGTCATGACCAGAAAAATTTTACCTGTTGTCTTTATAATCCTGGTAATTTCTGCGTACTTTTATTACATTTATTCCATTCATAGGGATCCATTTTACATTCATATTCATAGGGATTTATCAAACAATGATAAAGTTATAATGGGTGAAGAAAAGGACATTTATTGCATAACACCTTCCAGATATGTATTTTATATTTCTGGCAAAGATTATAAAATTTTAAATAAAGTAAGGGTTAATGGCGGCTGGAATATGGCTCCGGTAAGGGATGGTAAAATATATGTAGCAATTAGGGGGAATCTCTCCAAAGCCGGCAAAGCAGTAGCAGTGCTTCAAAATGGTAAAATAATCAAGTACATAGAATTAAAAAACCCACTGCCTAGAATTGTTAAATATAATGATTATAATGGCAAGGCATATGTTGGCCATATTTTTTTTATGAATAAAAATTTTATAACTGTTTTTAATACGGAAAATGATACTGTTGAAAGATATTTGTCTTACAATGGTGAAATAGAAGATATTTCCTTTGCAAAAGATAATAAAATGATTATAAGTTCATGGGTGCCCGATAAGGATAAATATAAGAATAAAATAGATGTCATCGATCTGGATAATTATTCTCTCATCAGATCAATACCACTAAATTTTAAAGCATCATCTATCGAAGTTATTGGCGATACGATATATCTTATAAATGGCTTGTCAGGAGATCCTTTTATATATGCAGTGGAGTGGAAGAAAAATGATTCTACGATGATTAAAAAAATTAAACTTAGTGATAATTACCCATGGAGATTATATAAAAATGAAATTGGCGGCAAAACATATTTATACGTGACACACTATAATATTGATAATATGTCGGGGAAATCAATTTCGTTGATTGATCCCGATCAAAACAAAGTTATCAAGGTTATTCATAATGCATATCACCCGGGGGATATAGCATTTAATAATAACGAAATAGTCGTATGTGATCATGTGAATGAAAGGTTATTAGTTTTAAGGGACAGCAAAATAGTTCATGAAATTAAATTGGGAGAGAGACCCATATTTATAGTAACGGCCAAATAAAAATTTCTATAATTACCGCCACAATTCGGGCCATCTGGTTTCCCCGAAATTGTCCACCTGGCGCCCAGGCGTTTCATCCGCTGGGCGCCATTTTGTGCTGGTTCTGCCCCTCAATAGCACCCGGGAGTTTTGAAATATATACCATATGGCGGCCGCTTACGGTACGGTGATCACCTTTCCGGGACCGCGCAGGGCTTCGTTAATCTCGTACATGTTGCTTATCCTGCCCACCTGGAGGCTGTCTTTTATCCGGTAGTACTCCAGGCAGGTGCCGCAGGAGATGATGTCCGTGCCCCTTTCGGCCATCTTTTGGAGATATTGCAGGACCGGGGAGTTGGTGCAGGTCAGGAATACCCCCGTATTTAAAAAGATGAGCTTGTCCGGGGGCGGATCGGTTTCGGCCAGGGTGGTGCATAAGCTCTTCATCAGCGTCATCCCCAGTTCGGGAGCACCCTGACCCAGCAGGTTGGAAGTGAAGAAATAGATCAGGGGGCGGGCTTCCCCGGTACTTTGTGCTACAGGTTTTGCGGCGTTGTCCGGGGCTTTTTCCGGCGCTTCCCCTTTGGTTATGGTGATCACAAAGTTACCTTCTTTTTCGGCAACCTGTACGGGATAGCCGGCGTTGCTGGCAAACATGGTTACGTTTTCCCGGGCCACCGCGTTATCCACAGTTACTATTACCTGGCCGGCAGTGATTTCCTCCAGCGCCTTCCTGGTGTTGAGCACGGGCTGGGGGCAGGCCAGCCCCCGGCAGTCCACTTCTTTTTTCACCATAACATTCACCTCTTGTTTATTATTCCACCCGGATTAGCCAGCTCTGCCTTTCCACCACCCGGCCGATGGCCCGGGCTGCCGTTACCCCTCTGGCGTGGAGCTCTTGCAGGAGGCGGTCCGCCCGCTCCGGCGGGGCGGCAATGAGCAGGCCCCCGGAGGTTTGGGGATCAAACACGACCATCTGCTGGGCGGGGGTGAGGCTTTTGGCAAATGTAACCGCTTCACCAAGGTGATCCCGGTTGTGATAGGCCCCGCCGGGAATCAGCCCCATGGAGGCCAGTTCCACTGTTTGGGGCAGAAGGGGCAGCCGGTCATACTCAAAAATTATGCTCACCCCGCTGGCTGCGGCCATTTCCGCGGCATGCCCCAGCAACCCGAACCCCGTGATGTCGGTACAGGCATGGACCCCCACGGAAAGCATGGCCGAGGCTGCCTCCCTGTTTAAGGCAACCATGCTGGCCAGGGCGGCTTCCTGCGCTTCAGGGGGAGCAAGCTCCGCTTTTACGGCCGTGGCAATGATACCCGTACCCAGAGGTTTGGTCAGGATGAGCACGTCCTGAGGCAGGGCGCCGGCATTGGTCAATACCTTCTGGGGATGCACCAAACCGGTGACGGCCAGCCCGTATTTTGGTTCATCATCCTGGACCGTGTGTCCCCCGGCGATGATGGCTCCGGCTTCCCTTACCTTATCCGCCCCCCCTTTGAGGATCCGGGCCAGGACCTCCGGCGGCAGGCAGGTGGGGAAACAGGCAATATTCAGGGCCAGAAGGGGCCGCCCGCCCATGGCATAAATGTCGCTCAGGGCGTTGGCCGCGGCCACCTGGCCAAAAAGGTAGGGATCATCCACCACCGGGGTAAAAAAGTCCACCGTTTCAATGATGGCCATATCTTCGGAGAGCTGGTAAACCGCCGCGTCGTCGGCCTTTTCCAGGCCCACCAGCAGGCGGGGGTCTTCGAGGCGTGGCAGCTGCCGCAGGACCTGCGACAGGGTGGCCGGTCCCACCTTGGCCGCTCACCCGGCAGCTTTGGCCAGGGTGGTCAAGCGAATCTTTTCATACATTATTGCTCACCTCTAAATTTACAGTTTCCCCTGTTAGCATACCAGTTTTTCGCCCCGCATAGGATGGGTTCCTTTTATTTGTGTAATAAGAATATTTTATGGGAATCACAAGATAAAAAGAATATCTTTATAAACTGCAGCCTGCTGCTGGAACTTAAAACCTCTGGTATCTTGTCCGCAGAGAACGCATATATTTTGGCAGGGAGGGGTTGGAAATATGACCTGGCGGGAATGGAAAAAAAAGTTATCAGAGCTCCTGGAGATCCCCAATGACGTAATGCTGAACCTTCCCCGTATTGTGCTCATGGGAAATTTGCAGGCCTTCATTGAAAACCACCGGGGCATTCTGGAATACACCCCCCGGATCGTGCGCATTGGTATTGAAGAGGGTGAGCTGGAAATTACCGGCGAGAACTTAATCCTGCGCAATATTCTACCCGATGAAATTTGCGTGGAAGGGATGATCAAGACCATTACGTTTAAATAGGAACAGGCCAGTGTAAAAATCGTGCCCATGGCCCAGGAAAATGTAAATGTTCAGTGACCCCGTTATGGTGCCGCCCAGCACTCACCACAATATGGCTCTGCTCCTGAGATTTCAGATTCAATTGATACCTTTGGTTTTACGAAGACCTGGTATTCCAGTGAGTGCTGGGTCCACGCTCACGCCAGTGCTCCGCGCTCCAAAAAGGTTTCTATCGAATAAGCTGAAAATTCTCGCCGCAGCGGCATCAGAAAAAGCCCGAATTAGTTGCAATAAACCGATGCCGCTGCCATACTCGCTTCGGACCGGACTAGCGGCGCTGCAAATGCGGCATGGCAGTTATACCTTACTATCTTATTTTTGCCGTTTCAGCAAGTTACCTTTTCTAACGCTACATTTCGGTGCCGCTGGTTTCGCGCCGCAGTCCGGTTACCCTCGCTTCGCCGGGTGCCGTTACCAGCGCTCCGCAAGTCGCTCGCTTTGGACAACGCGGCACCGTGCCGATGGTAGCGGTTTTACTGAACAGTTACAGGAAAATAAGGAGGCCAAGCCATGCTTCTTTTTCGATTGATGAACTTCATTATCGGTTATGTTACCATAACCGTCCGGGGAGAGGCGCCGGAAAAATTTATCAACATGGCTGCCGCCCGGGGCATTTTTCTCTGGGATATTGCCCGGCCCGGTGAGCACGTCATGAGGGCCAGTATACGCCTGAATGCCATCCGTCCTTTAAGGCATATAGCAAGGCGTACCCGCTGCCGCTTTCATATTACCCGGCGGGTAGGCTTGCCTTTTCTCTGGATGCGCCTGCTCCACCGCCGGGCCCTGGCCTGTGGTGCCATATTGTTTGTGCTGGGGCTATATTTATTAAGCTCCTTTGTCTGGACCATTGAAGTTACCGGTAACAACAGGGTTTCCAGCAGGGAAATCCTGTCCGTGGCTTCGGCAGCCGGGTTGAACCGGGGAATGCTTAAATGGAACCTGGACTGTTCTGCTGTGGAAAAAGCCTTAAAGGAAAAATTACCTGCGATTTCCTGGGCCGGTGTATATCTGAAGGGGACAAAGGTAACCATTGAAATAGTTGAAAAAAACATTCCCGGGGAGAAAGATCAATCCCCCGCTCATATTGTAGCTGTTAAGGAGGGCATCATTAAAGAAATCCTGGTCTTTAACGGTCGAGCGGTGGTAAAAGAGGGGGACACCGTAGTTCCCGGCCAAGTATTAATTTCCGGTATTCTGTTACCTGAGACCGCTGAGCAGGAACAACAGGCTGGTTCGGAAAGCCGGGAAAATCAACCGGCTCCACCCCGGCCCGTTTACGTTCATGCTGCCGGCATCGTGAGGGCCCGGGTGTGGTACGAGGGTTATGGCGAAGTTCCACTGGTGGAAAAGGGAGAACGTTTTACCGGACGGAACGTTACCAGGGTTTGTATGAAAATAAAAGACAGGGAAATAATTTTAGCTGGTCCTGCCAGGATACCCTTTTCCCGTTACCGGGAGCAGACCGATGTGAAAAAGCTTCCCTCTTGGAGGAATCTTCACCTGCCTGTCGAACTTGTTATCAGCAAATATCGTGAAGTGGAGAGCTACCGGCTGGTCAGGGACCGGGCAGAAGCCCGGTGTGTGGCCGGAGAAAGAGCCCTGCAGGCAGTACAGGAACAGTTGCCTCAAGGAGCCAGGGTTGTACATAAACAGCTGGATGAGCTGGCCGTAAAAAGCCCGGAAAATTTAGTACGGGTGAAAGCTTTCGTGGAAAGCCTTGAGGAAATCGGTACGGTTAAAAACTTTGTTCCGGAGGAAGAACCGGGGATTGAAGTTCCGGCACCACTTTCACAGCCCTGAATAGTGTTCAAACAGCTTTATCCAGTATAACTTATTTTAAAAGGAGTTGGAGGGTTAATTTGCGCGAGCATACGGAAGCCAGGGTAATTCTGGATAACATTGCCACGGCAGCCGAGATTTTCGGGCGTCATGATGAGCATCTGGCTTTAATGGAACGCTCCCTGGGCATAAGGGTAGTGACCCGGGGTGAGGAAGTGGTTATTATCGGTCCTCCCGAACAGGTCGCCCAGGCCAGAGAGGTTTTCAATCAATTGCAGGATTTTTACCGGGCGGGTAACCGGTTAACGCTGCATGAAATTAATTATGCCATAAAGGCTGTAAGGGCGGGCATGCGGGAAGCCCTTTCCAACCTGGCCCACGAAGTAACCCTGGTTACCTCCCGGGGAAAACAGATTAAGCCCAAGACACTGGGGCAGAAACAGTACATTGAGGCTATGCGCAAGCACGATATTGTTTTTGCCATCGGCCCCGCTGGAACCGGTAAAACCTATCTGGCTGTGGTAATGGCCATTCGTGCCCTGCGCAATAAGGATGTCAGCAGGTTGATACTGACCAGGCCGGCTGTGGAAGCCGGTGAAAAACTGGGGTTTCTACCGGGAGATCTTCAGGAAAAGGTGGACCCATACCTGCGCCCTCTTTACGACAGCCTTTATGACATACTGGGCGTGGAAAATACACAAAAATATCTGGAAAGGCATGTTATTGAAATTGCGCCCCTGGCCTATATGCGGGGGAGAACGCTGGATGATGCCTTTATTATTCTTGATGAGGCACAAAATACCACGGATCAGCAGATGAAGATGTTTTTGACCCGTTTGGGTTTTGGTTCGCGGGCTGTAATTACCGGAGACGTTACCCAGATCGATCTGCCCCGGGGCCAGACATCGGGCCTGGTTCACGCCCAGAAGGTTCTGGCCCATGTTAAAGGTATTGCCTTTTGTTACCTGACAGGGGAGGATATAGTCCGGCATCCGCTGGTTCAGGAAATCATCAGGGCATATGAGGAAGGATCGTAGGACGGTGAGGCAGGGGTGAATTTAATGCTCCCTCTGACCAGAATGGGAAAACAATTTATCAGGCGCCTGGCTCCTCTTATGGGGCAGCGCAGAGTGCGCCGGAGTGCAGCTGCAGTCATCTTTTTTTTACTCATTACTGTTCTTATTTCCGTTGAGTTTGTCCCCCAGAGAGTTAATTTGCGGGAAGGGCAGGTTTCTCCGGTAGAGATTAAGGCCCCCCGCAGTATTGTTTTTGAAGACAAGGTTAAAACTGAACAAATGCGCCGCCAGGCAGCAGCTGCTGTACGGGATCAGTACGACCGGGACCCGATGGTAAGTGCAGCAGTCCAGCGTGATGTTTCCATTGTAATTCAAGAAATTCGCCAGATCCAGAGTGATTCCAGTTCCAGTGAAGAAGAGCGGGTCAACCGCCTGCGGGAGGTTCTGCCTTTCCCATTATCGCAGGAGACCCTGGTAACTCTGGCCAGGAGTGCTCCCTTGAATCTGGATCAGGTGGAGCGGAGTGTGAACGCCCTGGTGGCCCAGTCGCTGGATGGCGGGGATGGTATCACACCTGATGAATTGGAGAGTGTAAAAACGAACCTGGCCGGGCTGGTGAACCGCTGGGGGTTGAGCAAACCCTACCGGGAACTGGCCCAGGGCTTAATCCGCTATTACCTGCGCCCGAACAGTTTCTTCAATGCGGAGAAAACCCGCCTTCTAAAAGAAGCGGCCATGGCCACGGTACCGCCTCAGATGGTAACCATCAGGAAAGACGAGATTATCATCCGGCCGGGTGATGTGGTTACCAGGGAACACCTGGCCAAGCTGGAAGCTCTGGGTCTCACCCAGACCGGGGTTCCCTGGCGAATATTGCTGGGCAGTGCCCTGCTGGTAGCCCTGCTGATGGTGGTGGTGTTGCTCTATCTTTACCAGCAGAACCGCCAAATTTATGAACATGCCGGTCATCTGTACCTGCTGGGTATTGTTATTGTAGTGGTGCTGGCCGTGGGCAAGGCTATTACCGCCATCAGTATTCCTTACTGGCCGGAACTGGGCAATCTCGTGGGATATATGACCCCTATTGCTGCTGCCGGGATGCTTATTGCCATCTTGCTTGATGCGCGCCTGGCCATGCTGGTGGTGGCCATAATGAGTTTCCTGGTGACCCTGATGATCGATGGGCAGGTTCATTTTGGCGTGGTGGCCCTTGTTGGCGGCTTCGTTGGGGTTTACAGCGTCAGCAAACTCAAACAACGGGGCGATCTGGTGCGGGCCGGAGTCTATACCAGTATTGCCAATATTGTTGTTATCTTAATTATGGGCCTTCTGGATAATACGCCCTGGGGGCTCCTGATCACTTCCGGAATAGGTTTTGGTTTGATTAATGGTATCCTGTCTTCCATATTGACCATAGGTGCCCTCCCTTACCTGGAGAGTGCTTTTGGGATAACCTCGGCAATTCATCTTCTTGAGTTGTCTGATCCCGGCCATCCCCTGCTGCGCCGCCTGCTGACGGAAGCGCCGGGGACCTACCATCACAGTATTATCGTGGCCAACCTGGCAGAAGCTGCTGCCGGGGCAGTGGGAGGGGAAACCCTCCTGGCCAGGGTGGGTGCCTATTATCATGATATAGGCAAGATCAAGCGGCCGTACTTTTTTATTGAAAACCAGTTGAACGGTGAAAATCCGCACGATAAAATAGCCCCTTCACTGAGCACCCTGATTTTAACCTCCCACGTTAAAGATGGGGTGGAAATGGCCCGGGAGTACAGGTTGCCCCAGGCAATTATAGATATCATCGAACAGCATCACGGAAGCGGGCTCTGTTCCTACTTTTATCATAAGGCCCTGGAAAACGGGCACCCGGAAAACGTTGATGAGGATGAATACCGTTATGATGGGCCCAAACCTCAGACAAAAGAGGCGGCCATTGTTATGCTGGCCGATTCAGTGGAAGCAGCGGTTCGTTCACTGCAAAATCGTACTCCCGGCCGCATTGAGGGAATGGTGCGTAAAATAGTTAAGGATAAGCTCATGGACGGCCAGCTTGATGAATGTGACCTTACTTTTAAGGATCTGGAAAAGATTGTGGAGGCTTTTTTACAGGTTCTGGGTGGTATATTCCACAGCCGCATAGAATATCCCGAATTGAACAAGGAAATGGAAAGGAGAAGAAATAGAGGTGCCGGTTCTCGTAAACAACTTGCAAGAAAAAGTGCCGGTGGATGATCAGCTTGTTGACCTGGCGAAAAGGGCAGCCGGAGAGGCCCTTTTTCTGGCGGGGGGCCACCCGGATGCAGAAGTAAGCCTGGTTTTTGTGGATGACGACTATATCCACCGCTTGAACCGTGAATACCGTGGGGTGGACAGGCCGACAGACGTGCTGTCCTTTGCCCTGCAGGAAGGGGAGCCCATGCCCGCAGCAGGGGAAGAGATCCTGCTGGGTGATGTGGTCATCTCCCTGGAAATGGCCCGTCGCCAGAGTGAAGAATACGGGCACAGCTTTGAGCGTGAAGTGGCTTTTCTGATAGTCCACGGTGTTCTGCATCTTCTTGGTTATGATCACCAGACGGAAGAGCAGCGGCGGGCCATGCGGGGAAAAGAGGAGACCATAATGGCCAGGATGGGTTTGGGCAGGTAATCAAAACTTCCGAGGGGTTGTATAAAACTGATTATAAAGGGATGTGACCTTTTAATGGTTAAGGGCAGCTTCAGAAAAAGTTTCGGTTATGCCCTGGCCGGTCTGGCCTATGCCCTGCGCACGCAGCCAAACATGCGCTTTCACCTCCTTGCAGCTCTGGTGGTGGTGGTTGCCGCCCTGTGGCTCAGGATTGAGGGGCGGGATTTTCTTCTGGTTCTCCTGGCCATAACCCTGGTGATGATGGCTGAGATGTTTAATACGGCCCTGGAAAGGGTGGTAGATCTCTGTACCGGCAGGTATCATCCCCTGGCCAAAATAGCCAAGGATGTTGCTGCCGGGGCGGTGCTTCTGGCTGCTTTGAACTCGCTGATTGTGGGGCTGGTGGTGTTTTACCCTTACCTGCTGGTCTTTATTCGCCTGCTGCAAAGCCTGGGGGGTGATGATTGATGATTGATTTGCCGGTGATGCAGTTTCCGGTGGAGAAGCTTATAAATACGGCCCGGGCTTCCCGGGAACGGGCGTACGCTCCCTATTCCGGCTTCCGGGTGGGGGCAGCTATACTGACAAGGGAAGGAAGGTTGTATTCCGGGTGTAACATTGAAAACGCTTCTTACAGTTTAACTGTATGTGCTGAACGGGTAGCCATATATAAAGCAGTAAGCAACGGGGAAAGACAATTTGCCGCCCTGGCGGTAATAGCCGACAGTGATGATTACTGCACCCCCTGCGGTGCCTGCCGGCAGGTGCTGGCTGAATTCGGAAGGGAGATAAAGGTTTATATGTGCAACCGTCATGGTGAATATATAGTTAAGGACCTGTCCGAATTATTGCCCCTGGGTTTTACGCTGAAAAAGCAGGACATGGGAATTGAAGGCGGCCCGGGTTCCGGCCCGGTGCGTGTTGCAGAACCGGTGGACAGGTAAGATGATGAAAGGAGGAAGATGGTGGAACAGGAGAAATTTAAGTCTGGCTTTGTTGCCATTATTGGTCGCCCCAATGTGGGGAAGTCCACCCTGTTGAACCAGCTGGTGGGGCGGAAAGTGGCCATTATGTCCGATAAGCCCCAGACCACCCGTCACAAGATCCACTCCATCATCAACCGTGATGACGCCCAGATTATATTCCTGGATACACCGGGAATTCATAAACCAAAACATAAGCTCGGTGAATACATGGTGGAGGTGGCTCTGGGGACGTTAAAAGAGGTGGATGTAATACTTTTCCTGGTTGAACCCCGGTTGCCCGGACCGGGGGACGAGTACATAATTAACCAGCTTCAGGAGGTAAAAACTCCTGTAATTCTGGTTATCAATAAAATAGATTTGCTGGAGAGCAAGGTGGAACTGCTCCCTTTAATTGATGTTTACAGGCAGAAATATAATTTTGCTGAAATAATCCCCGTTTCCGCCCTTAAACCGGAAAACCTGGAGCGCCTGATGGATCTTGTGGTTTCTTATTTGCCCTATGGTCCCAAGTATTACCCCGATGATATGATTACGGACAGGCCGGAGCAGTTTATTATGGCCGAATTGATCCGGGAAAAGATTTTGCACCTGACCAGCCAGGAGGTGCCCCACGGGGTGGCCGTGGTGGTGGAAGAGGTGGAACCGCGTTCGGAGCAGCTGGTTTACGTGCGGGCGGTCATTTATACTGAAAAAGAGTCACATAAGGCTATTTTAATCGGCAAGGGTGGGCGGATGCTCAAAGAAATAGGACGGCGGGCCAGGGAAGAAATGGAGCTTCTCCTGGGATCAAAAATATACCTTGACCTGTGGGTCAAAGTTAAGGAAGACTGGCGTAATCAGGAACTGTACCTGAAGAATTTTGGCTACGCAAATAGGGATTAATTTTTCTTGACAGTGCAGGAAAGGTTCTGATAAAGTAGTGTTGGCTGGAAAGCCAGCTTGAGGGTTTATCGGGCTTTCTCACGCAAGTGGAGGCCCTTTTCATTTTTGCTTAATTCCCGGAGGTGGTACTGTGGACGGCGACCCAGGCAGGCAAAGATGCAGGTATAAGCGGGTGGGGGCTGGCTCCGGTACCTGTTCCGGGGAGGATCTGTTGTTACCCCTTATACAAAAAGAATTGGCTTGAATTTTAACTGGCCACATGCGTAAAAGGTTTCTGCTTTCAGGGACAGGTCGGATCAAAACAAAAGATATATACCTGGCCCCCCCTGGGTGAGCGTAAAAAAAGATAGCACCGGCAAGTTTTCAGCTGGCAGCGTTCATTGGGTATGGACAGCTCAAGGGAAGGGGTGGGAAGATGCTCAAAATATATAAAAGCGTGGGTGAAGTCCTGGTTGAAAGCAAAGAACTGGGCGAAAAAGGGAGCTGGGTTAATCTGGTTAACCCTACCAGGGAAGAAATAGAAGAGGTTGTTCACCGGCTGGCCCTGCCGGTCAATTTTTTAGAATATCCCCTTGATGAAGAGGAGAGTTCGCGCATCGAAGTTGAAGAAGGTTGTGTTCTGATAATCATCAGGGTACCTATAATCAGGGATAATACTTACGATACCATTCCCCTGGGAATCATAATTACGGAAAACAATATTATTACCATCTGTTTGGAAGACCTGGCTATCATAAGTGAATTTTCCTCTTGTCGCATTAAAGGTTTCTATACTTTTAAAAAGACGCGTTTTTTGCTACAAATTTTTTACAAGACGGCCATTCACTATTTGCGTTACTTAAGGCAGATAGATAAGAGAAGTGAGGAAATCCAGCAGAAGTTACACAGTTCAACACAAAATAAAGAGCTAATTAAATTATTTAGCCTGGAGAAAAGTCTGGTTTATTTTACGACTTCTTTAAGGGCAAATGGGATTGTCATGGAAAAGTTATTAAAATCCCACCTGGCCAAAGACCCCGAATCTCTGGAGGTAAATGTGGGCCTTATAAAAATGTATGAAGAAGATGAGGATTTGCTGGAAGATGTAATCACTGAAAATAAACAGGCCATTGAAATGAGCGAGGTTTATGCCGACATTCTAAGCAGTACGATGGATGCCTTCGCCTCCATTATTTCCAATAACCAGAATATGGTCGTGAAGTTTTTAACTTCAGTAACTATTATTTTAATGATTCCAACCATGCTGTTCAGCCTGTACGGGATGAATGTGGAACTGCCATTTCAGAATTCAGAGGGTGCATTCTTGGGTATAGTTTTCTTATCGGTTATTTTATCAATTATAACCTTATTCGTATTCAGGAAAAGGGACATATTGTAGAAATTTCTTCTTGGATGTGGCGATGTCACTTTGCTTCTAAAATTTTAGCCCTGGCTTTTCCCAAGCAGGGCTTTTTTTATACGTTTGTTATCCCCATGGAGTACTGCTTGGAATAATAAGCATAAAGATAAGGAGGTGGCTTGATGTCCCGAAAACGGGAAGAAATGCGCCGGGCAATCCTTTCCTGCCTTGAAGAAAGTTCAACCGACAAACTGCGTCAATGTTTGCAGGACTTCCATCCGGCGGATATTGCCGAAGTGCTTCCGCAGGCCAGCCTGGGACAGCAGATTAGGGTTTTACGGGTGCTGGACCCGGACAGGGCTGCCCAGGTGATTTTTGAACTGGATCATGAAAAGTTGCCCACTCTCATGGAATGCCTGGGTTTACAGCGCACAGTCGATATTCTCAATGCCATGTTTACCGACGACGCTGCAGACCTGCTGGGGGACCTGCCCGGAGACCTGAGGCAGAGGCTGCTGGGCCTGATGGAGGCGCAGGAGGCCCGGGACCTCAAGGACCTGCTGGCCTACGGCAGGGAAACTGCCGGCGGGATTATGACTACGGAATACGTGGCCGTACAGAAGAATATTACTGCCGGGCAGGCCATCGAAGTACTGCGGGAACACGCGCCCGAGGCCGAAACAATATATTATGTCTATGTGGTGGACAATGAGAATCACCTGGTGGGAGTACTTTCCTTAAGAGAACTGATTCTGGCTGACCCCGGTATGCTCATCGAGGACATTATGCGGCGCAAAGTGATTAGCGTAAATGTAAGCACCGACCAGGAAGAGGTAGCCCGCCTGGTGGCAAAATACGATCTCCTGGCCGTACCGGTGGTCAGCGACGGGGGGGAACTGCTTGGCATTGTAACTGTAGATGATATACTGGATGTTGTTGAAAGGGAAGCTACGGAAGACATGATGCGTATGGCGGCTACTATAGATAGTGAAGGTGAAGACCCCGACACCAGTCCCCTGAAGAGGGCGCTGCGCCGTTTGCCGTGGCTGGTAGGTTTACTACTGGGCGAGCTTGTGGCCGGTCATGTAATCGAGGGTTTTTCCGAAACCCTGGGGCATATAACGGCTCTGGCTTTTTTTATGACCGCCATAGCTGGAGGAACGGGCAACGCGGCCACTCAATCTCTTACCGTGGTGGTAAGGGGGATTGCAACCGGGGAAGTAGATCCCGGCCAGATCCTGAAGGTAATCTGGAAGGAAGCCCAGGTAGGGGTCTGGGTAGGGGCAGTTTGCGGTCTGGTGGTAGGAATCCTTGCCTTTATATGGCAGGACTCCACCTCCCTCGGACTGGTGGTAGGCGGGGCGCTGGCCCTGAGCATTGGTGTATCCACCATCCTGGGCAGCCTGGTACCGGTAATTATCCACCGTCTGGGGGTGGATCCAGCGCTGGCTTCGGGGCCCTTCATTACCACTCTGATGGATGTGAGCAGCATGTCCATATATTTTACCCTGGCTACCATTATCCTGCTCAGGTGAGATTATCTAATGAGATTATCTATTTCTCCCCATCTCTTTACCAGGTTGTTCTCAATGCCCAGCAGGTCCAGCACCCTGCCGGTTGTTTGCAGGATCAGCTCTTCTATGGTTTGCGGGTGCTGGTAAAAGGAAGGTACCGGGGGCATTATGAAAACTCCGAGGCGGGCCAGCTTGAGCATATTTTCCAGATGGATGGCATTTAAAGGCGTTTCCCTGGTCAACAGGATCAGGGGGCGCTTTTCTTTTATGGTTACATCGGCGGCCCTGGTAATCAGGTTGTCGCTATAACCCCACGCTATGGAGGCCAGGGTTTTCATACTGCAGGGGGCTATAACCATACCCCGGTGCAGGAAAGACCCGCTGGCTAACGGAGCAGACAGGTCGCTGGCCGTGTAAGAGTGGCTGGCCAGGGCCATGACCTCTTCCGGCGTCCACCGGGTTTCCAGGGCAATGGTTTTTGCCGCCCAGGGGCTCAAAATGAGATGGGTCTCAATTCCCAGAAACTTTAATTGTTCCAGCAGGGTTATACCATAAATGGCTCCTGAAGCGCCGGTTATCCCCACAACAATACGCATTTTGCCATCATCCTTTTAAAAACTCGGGTCTTTTACCGGCATTATTTTATTCTAACCATGGCAAATGTTCAATAGAGACGTTCCGCTCAAAATAAAAAGCCGGTTTTTGTTATAACCCGGCTTTAAATGGAGTTTCAACTTTTAATACCACAACAGTATTCCCGCAAAAACAGCCCCATTTTTAATAACCTGATGTTCTACGGATTTAACCATGTATTTTTTTAACTCCAATCCGCGTATGGCAAAAGATTCCTCCACCATTTGCCGGATGATCCTTTCCGCTTCCAGGCGGGAAGTGTGTCCGGAATATTCCATAATCACACCAAAGCCTTCCGCGGGTATGCCCACGGCTACGGCAGCGGCAATTATGTCTCCGGGGGTGGAGGAGGTGGTGGCACCATAGGCCACAGGTACCAGTGCTCCCGGCGGCAGAGCCAGTTCTTCCACGTATTCAGCACCGGGCGGCAGGATGCTGCTAACCCGGATCAGGTTTACATTTCCGGCCCGGGCTTCCAGCAACGCCCGGTCGAAAGCGTTTAAAGGCGTGTATCCTTCCCCGGCTCCTGCCACCAGGGTAAATTTAGTTGGAGTCGGCAGCAAGGTCTTCCCCTCCTATCCACGGTCAGGCTGCTATACCCTGAGTGTCCTGTTTTAATCTTGATAACCACTATGGGTGTTTGCTGGTCGTCGTTGCCAAAAGGGTTATTAATTAAGGCTTCCCGGGCTATTCTGGCGCTGGCGGAACTGGTTGCAGCCAGTATATCCACGCATTTTATATCGTTAACATCGGCGATGACCGCGTCGGCACCGGTGGCTTTCTTGATGGCAGAGGCAATTTTTTCCGGTTTATATGGGCCGAGAATAATATGTCTTTCGTAGGGCCACATGGTACCGGCGATATCGTCAATAAAAGCCAGTTCTCTGCCGGCTACCAGGTAAAAGAATCCACGCCTGCCTATGAGCCGGCCCAGAACCGCGGCTGCGCAGCCCAGGAGAATTCTAATGGTGCCTGCTTCCCTGATGGCCAGTTCCATGGCCGGTGGAGTGGCCAGGCTTCCGTGCTTGCCGGGAAAGCGGCATAAAAAGCGGGCCAGCAAGCCCGGGTGTACTTCCTCGGGTAGGATGGCTCTTTTCTGGGTAATGGCTACCACACTCTCGGCAATGGCAATGATATCCCCCGGCTCCACCACCCCTTCGGTATATCGCCTGGCCAGCTCAACGATGTCATCCTGCTCGGTAATTACATGGGTGCGAATGGGGACGGTATAGCAGGGCATACCCATCACCACCTCTCGCCGTGCTCCTGGTATTTGCCCGGGCCTGATCAGGAGCTACTATCAGGTTATACCTGGAGCTTAATTATGTGCCTGTCCTCCATAATCCCATTTTTTAACGGTCCGGAGCAGCTATAATTATGGCCGTTTCCTTAATCAGGTGAGCAGCCGGAAGGAAGAAAACCTGGGCCAGGATGGTTCCCAGCACCCTGGTTAAGCAGAGATAATAGACCATTTGCCGGATGTCCCGCTGGTCTCTGATACCCCGCAGGGCCTGGTCGGTAATCATGGCGGCTGTCGGGTCCACAATCATGGCTGATAAAATGGTGGCCACACCATTGACCACTCCTGAAAGGAGGCTGGCCGTTGAACGGTATTCGGGTAATAGCGCCCCGGCGTAAAGCGCTGATAAAACTCCTGTGGTCCAGATACCGGTAACTATGGTATGGGCCATAAAGAAGGTCAGAGGTATGTTTTGTGGGCGCTGCGGCAGCGATGCCCTGAGGGTGCCCAGGTACCTGGGTCTTTTGCGCAGGGTTTTCACCAGCAGGCGCGGGGAAAGGAGAATAATGATCAGGCGGGGAATGGAACCTGCTTCCTCAAAGAGAAAAATTACCCGTGTGAAAATATAATTGAAGGCCGGGGTGAGCAGAACCCCCAGTACCGTACCCAGAGTAGCAGAAAATATAATCATTCTTATTTCCATGCCGAGCAGGGTGAGCTGGTGATGGTATAACGGGGATTCCAGCAGGGGTTCGGAAGCATGTTTCAGACCGGTATTGATGGTTTTTTCTACCACCGAAGACAGGAGCGGCGCCTGAATAAGATTGGCTGTGCTGGCCAGAAGAGAAATGATCTGAAATAAAGAAAAAGCAGTGGCCAGCCGGCGTGTGGTCACACCTGAAAGGCGTACAGCGTATACTAACGTATCAGTTAAATGAATAAATGCCGTTAAGACGGCAATTAACCACAGGCGGTCGATTTTGCTTCACCTGCCTTTCCTAAAATCCCAGTAAGCGCCACATTTTATCGTCAACCACAGGCTTTTCCTCCAGGCCGTGCCTTTTCCGGAACTTTATAACGGCTTCCGCTGTCCGGGGGCCAAAAATACCGTCAGGTTTCAGGTCGTAATAACCCAGCCGCCTGAGGGTACGCTGCAGTTCCTGTACTGCCGTGCCGCAACTTCCCTGGTATAGCCCGGGATACCGGTGCAGGAAGGGATTACCCAGGATAAGTACCGGTGTGCCCTCGGAAACCCAATCGTAGAGTTCCACCACGTGGGCGTTGTGCATCCGCACACAGCCGGCGCTGGCAAAGGTTCCAATGGACCAGGGGCTGTCCGTACCGTGGATGCCATAAGTGCCTGTGGGAATATTCAACCCCATCCAGCGGGGGCCCATGCCGGGAAAGTACTCATCCGATTTATCCACAACTTTCCAGAGACCCGGGGGAGTTTCCGAGCCCGGTTTACCCAGGGCTACCGGATACTGCCTGATGGGTTGTCCCCGGGAGAAGACGGTCATGGTCAGGGAACGGGTATCAACCAGGATAAAAAGTTCATGCCCGGGGGAAGGCGATACTCCCTGGTTGGGTTTGGCCAGCATGGCCTGGCTGATGGTCTGCCAGGTAGCAACGTCGGTCACGCCGGTTGCTAAAAGGCCGTGCTCCTTCTGGAAACGTTCCACGGCCTTGAGGGTAGTTTCGTCGTAAAGACCGCTGGGTGACCCCTGAAAATAACCTAGAGAAGACAGGCACTGCTGCAGGTTGACAATATCCTGCCCCCGGTGAGAAGGGGCCGTGAGATGGGGTTGCTCATCGGTATCGCATTTATGTATCCTGCCCGATGCCAGAACGTGTGCAGGTTGCCAGGATAAAAAGGTATACAGGGTCAGGGGAAAGAGGATGAACAGGTAAATGATACGACGCATGGTAGATCACCTGTGCAGAGGAAGTTTGCCTTTTTATTTTTCCCTTTTCTCCTCCTCCCAAAACCGTATAAGGCCGTTTATAATTCCCTGGGCAATTTTTTTATAGAGCGTGGGGTTGCGCAGGAGGCCTTCCTCAACCCAGTTGGATATGACTACGGGTTCTACCGTGAGTGCAGGCATCGTTCCTAAATGGCACAATTGCGGGTCCGGCTCTATCCCCCGGGAGGAGCGTTTAATTTTCCGTATGATTTCTTCCAGGGTGAACCGGGCCAGGTGCTCGCATGACGGTGCCCTGGGATTGTATTTTACTGCTGTCCCCTCCACAGAAGTGTCTGTGCTGTAAAAGGTATGAAAACTGATGAAGATCCCCGCATTTTTTTTCAGTGCCAGGTTAAAGCGTGCCCACTGGGAAAGGGAATAATCCCCGGTACGGGTGAGGTAGGTTTTGCATGGTAAGGGTTTGAGCATCTCCTGCAGGGCAGTGGCCATGCTCATGGTAACATTTTTTTCCAACATATCCACAGGGCCTTTGCCTCCTGTGTCATCCCCACCGTGTCCGGGATCGATTACAAAAACTTTGGAGGCAAAAAGATGGAATAGGTAATCCCGGCTGAAATTGATGATGGTGCGGTGGGGGATACCCGGTTCAGCTGTTATTTGCCAGGGGGAAGGGTATCTGGTTTTGATTTCAAAGCTTACGCCCTGCGGATGTTCACTAACCCTGATCCATTCAATCAATCCATCATAAACTTCAATTGTTTCACAAAACATGTTGGCCCGGGCTCCCTGAGCCAGGATGGTTAGTTCCAGAGGTTCTTCCTTTACCTCAGGCTGAAAAGGTATGGTGGATTCTATTACTACTCTGGAGATGGGACGGTTCGGGTTATAATATACTTTGCTCCAGATGTTGGTAATACGGCTGATATTCATGCCCTTGCCCCCTTCATTGCGTTTTTTTCCCCTTAACGCCGGGCTGCAGCGGTAGGGACTTGCCTTCTCCGGCTAAATACCTGGTTATGCCGGCATAAAGGCACCAGCTTATTTTACTCTGGTAGAGGGGATCCTGGAGCAGGCGATATTCCCTGGGGTTGGTAATAAAACCCAGTTCAACAATAACTGTGGGAACACGGGTCTGGCGGAGGATATAGTAATCTCCGTGTAATGGTAGCCGGTGCTTGTTTTTTAGCATGCGATTAAGTTCATCCTGAATGGCCCTGGCCAGGGCTTCGCTTTCTGCTGATCCGGCTCTGGCAAAGGTCTGTGCTCCATACTGGGCCGGGTTGCTGAAGCTGTTTATGTGCAGGCTTACCATGGCGTCGGCCGGTAATTTATTGGCCAGGGCCACCCGGCGGGCCAGGTCCTGACGTTTTCGCCTGTACAGACCGGTAATTTCAGGATCAGCCAGGTCGTAATCCCCTTCCCGGGTCATTACTACCCTGGCCCCGCCCTGGCGCAGGTACAGGGCCAGCTTTTGTCCTATGGCCAGGACCAGGTCCTTTTCCAGAACGTCATTTTTCCCCACCACTCCGGGATCTACACCCCCGTGCCCCGGATCAATAACAATTATCCGTCCGGCCAGGGCACCGGAAAGGGCACTGATGGCTGCCTGGTGGCGGGCACTGGCCATGGCGCAAACACCCAGCCAGAGAATAACCGAAACCATGACAATGGCCATCCCCATCCTGATCTTTTGCAGGGGCAGGATAATAACACCCCCATTTAACCGGAAACTGGTCAAGCCGCGGTTAATACAGTAAAATATATGGTAAACTGCACAAAGATTTTCATTATATTGTTGGGTAAAACGGACGAATTTTGTCTTTTTGTACTGGAGGTATAACCCTGGTGAAATTCTATAAGGTTAGCGCCGTGGTTCTTAAATCGGTAAGCATCCGGGAAGCTGATCAATTGTTAACGTTATTTACCCGGGAAAAGGGTAAAATCAGGGTGATGGCTTACGGGTCGTGCAAGCTTACCAGTCGCAAGCGGGGAGCAGTGCAACCCTTTTCCCATTCCCGCTTTCTTATTCGCCGGGGTAGCGGGCTGGATACAGTAAGCCAGGGTGAGCTTGTGGAGATGTTCCCCCAGCTCCGCTGCCGGCTGGATAAGCTGGGCTGTGCCGTTTATTTGACCGGAATGGTAGACGATTTAACTGCCGAAGAAGAGCCCGGTGAAGAGATTTTTAACCTGCTGCTTAAAACGTTACGCTCTCTGGTTAGCGGTGACGGCGAATTGCTGATCCGGGCATTTGAAGTAAAATTGCTCTCCATTCTGGGTTACCGGCCCTGCCTGGAGAGGTGTGTTCTCTGCCACGTTCCTGTAGACGGCAGCAGGGTCGTTTTTCACGCCGGAGCAGGGGGGATACTTTGCCCGTCGTGCGCCGGGAAAGAAACAGATGGCCTGACCTGCTCTCGCGGTACGGTGGAATTGCTCAAGCTATTTTTGCGCTGGGAACCTGGCAGGCTCAACCAGTTAAAGGCCGGTCAGCTTGTTCGCAGGGAGTTGAAAGAGGTACTACACCGCCACCTGGAATACCACCTGGGCCAGCGCATGAAATCCATGCGGTTTCTGGAATTGCTGGGACATGTATAATCAACCGGCCTCCCGGGTTAAATATGGTTAAAGAAAAAGAACCAGGGAGGATGGCCTGCTATGAACAGCGAGTTGGAAAAAATTGATCTGATCAGATCCCGTCTGGGGGTTGGTTACAAAGAAGCAAAAGAGGCGCTGGACGCAGCGGGGGGCGATGTGGTCCAGGCCCTCATTCACCTGGAAGAAGAGAGAAAGAACATCGCCGAAAAACTTCAAGACCGGGGAGAAGAATTCTGGGAAAACGTGAAGGATTTCCTGCACCGGAGCCAGGAAACAAAAATCAAGGTGAAGCAGGGGGACAGAACGGTTATGGAGCTTCCAGCTCCCCTGGGGGCACTGGGGCTGCTGGGGACACTGGCCAGCAGCCAGCTGGCAGTGCTGGGTGTTCTGGGAGCAGTGACGGCTATGGCCAAGAATTATACCCTGGAAATTGAGCGGCCGGGCCGGGAAGATAGGGGAGATGAAGGTCAGGGTGAACAGCAT
Organism: Desulfofundulus australicus DSM 11792; assembly: GCF_900129285.1. Lineage (GTDB taxonomy): Bacteria > Bacillota > Desulfotomaculia > Desulfotomaculales > Desulfovirgulaceae > Desulfofundulus > Desulfofundulus australicus. The sequence continues at coordinate 119,437 of NZ_FQUW01000007.1, read as the reverse complement.
TGGGGACCGGCGGGCCCTACGCAAGGGGGGGCCTGAAGAAATTCCGGCCTTCCCCGCGGAGGAACAGGCAGAGGGTTAAAACGTACCCGTTGACTTCGCTCCACCAATTTGGTAAATTAACAGTGTTCAACAAAATATCCGGCGATGAGGGAAAGAGTAACCGGGGGAGTTTTTACAGAGAGCCGGGAAGAGGTGGAAGCCCGGTAAAACGAACCCGTGTGAAGGGGGTTCCCGAGCAGCAGGAGGAAAGCCGCCGCGTCAGGTGGCGGTGAGTAAAGCCTGCATCAAAGGAGAGGGTCGCCTTTTATGGCGACCAAGCAGGGTGGAACCGCGGGAAGTACCTCCCGTCCCTGGCCCAGTGCCCGGGCGGGAGGTTTTAATTTTTAAAAGGGTCCTTTACAGCCTGCTGGAATCATTTGTCTTTGTTTAAGGGAGGAATGCCTGCATGAACTTTCAAGAATTGATCATGGCTTTAAACCGTTTCTGGGCTGCTCAGAACTGCCTCATCCAGCAGCCGTACGACGTGGAAAAGGGCGCCGGTACCATGAACCCGGCCACTTTCCTGCGGGTTTTGGGTCCCGAGCCCTGGCGGGTGGCCTATGTGGAGCCCTCCCGCCGGCCAACCGACGGCCGTTACGGGGAGAACCCCAACCGCCTGCAGCATTACTACCAGTACCAGGTTATTTTAAAGCCGTCTCCCGATGATGTGGTGGAAATTTACCTGAATAGCCTGGCGGCTATAGGTATCAATCCCCGGGAGCACGATATCCGTTTTGTAGAAGATAACTGGGAATCCCCCACTCTGGGTGCGTGGGGTCTTGGCTGGGAGGTGTGGCTGGATGGAATGGAAATAACCCAGTTCACTTATTTCCAGCAATGCGGAGGTCTGGACTGCCGTCCCGTTTCAGCGGAGATTACCTATGGCCTGGAAAGGCTGGCCATGTTTATCCAGGGTAAGGATAATGTTTTTGACATCGAATGGGTTGACGGCCTGACTTACGGTGACGTTCACCACCGGGGCGAGGTGGAACATTCCCATTACAATTTTGAAGAAGCAGATACGGAAATGCTTTTTCAACTGTTTGACATGTACGAGAAGGAGGCCCGGCGCATTGTGGAAAAAGGCCTGGTTTTACCGGCCTACGATTACGTACTTAAATGTTCCCATACTTTTAATCTCCTGGATGCCCGGGGTGCCATCAGCGTTACCGAACGCACTGCTTTTATTCACCGGGTACGCAGCCTGGCCCGGGCCTGCGCCACTGCCTATGTAGCCCAGCGGGAAGAAATGGGTTACCCGCTGCTTGAAAAGAAATAATCCTTAAACAAAAAGAAACCTGTACTCGAGGGAGGAAAGCCATGCAAACCGGGGACTTTTTACTGGAAATAGGTGTAGAAGAAATACCGGCCCGGTTTTTAAACCCGGCCCTGGAACAGTTAAAGGAGCTGGCTCAAAACCTGTTGCGGGAAAACCGCCTGTCCTTCAAGGAAATAAAAACCTTTGGTACACCCCGGCGCCTGGTCCTGTATGTGTATGACCTGGCCGGGGTGCAGGAATCCCTGGTCCAGGAGGTTAAAGGGCCGGCTGTTAAGGTAGCCTTCAACCAGGCCGGTGAACCAACCCGGGCGGCCCTGGGATTTGCCAAAAGCCAGGGAGTGGATGTTTCTCAGCTGGTGGTGAAAAATCTGGGTCCAGTGGAATATGTATTTGCAGTAAAACGCCAGGAAGGGCGCCCGGCAGGAGAAGTGCTGGCAGATATATGTCCGGCGATAATTTCAGGTTTACATTTTCCCAAACCCATGCGCTGGGGAACCCTGGAAGTGCGTTTTGCCCGTCCCATCCGCTGGCTGGTGGCCCTCTACGGTGATCAGGTGATTGACTTTTCCTATGCCGGGCTCCGGTCCGGACGGGTTACCTACGGGCACCGGTTTCTGAGCGAAGGGCCCCTGGAAATTCCCCATGCCGGCAAGTATTTCGAGGTTATGGAGCGGGGCAAGGTGGTGGTGGATCCCGGGCAGCGCCGGGAGATGATCTGGAACCAGGTGAAAGAACTGGCAGCCGGAGCTGGCGGGCAGGTATTGCCCGATGAGGAACTGCTGGCGGAAGTGACCAACCTGGTGGAATATCCCGTGGCCCTCTGCGGCAGTTTTGACGAGAGCTTTTTACAGCTACCCGCCGAGGTGCTGGTAACGCCCATGCGGGAACACCAGCGTTATTTCCCCGTGCGGGACGCCCGGGGTAAACTGCTGCCCCGTTTCATTGCGGTGAGCAATGGTAACAGGGATCACCTGGATACGATCAGGGCGGGAAATGAAAAGGTGCTGCGGGCACGCCTGACCGATGCTGCTTTCTTCTGGAAGGAAGATCAGGCCGTACCCCTGGCCCGGCGGGTAGAGGCCTTGAAGAAGGTGGTCTGGCAGGAAAGCCTCGGTTCGGTTTACGACAAGGTGGAGCGCCTTATTAACCTGTCCCGCTACCTGGCCCGCGTTTTTGCCGTCGGCGAAAAAGAGCTGGAACAGGTGCTGCGGGCAGCGTACCTGGCCAAGGCCGATCTGGTCACCAACATGGTTTACGAATTCCCCGAATTGCAGGGAGTGATGGGCAGGGAATATGCCCTGGTTTCCGGGGAGGATCCGGCAGTCGCTCAGGCCATATACGAGCATTACCTGCCCCGTTTCTCGGGCGATGAATTGCCGGTAACTACTCCGGGACGGGTACTGAGCCTGGCCGATAAGATGGACACCCTGGTTGGTTGTTTTGCTATTGGCATTGAACCTACCGGTTCCCAGGATCCCTATGGGCTGCGCCGGCAGGCCCTGGGAATATGCCATATCTGCCTGGCGGGGGAACTGGTACTTCCCCTGCAGGATTTTATTGGTCAGGCCTATGAACAGTACCGCGGGCGGGTGGAGCTGAAACTGGAAAAGGAGCAGGTTATATCTCATCTCCTGGACTTTTTCGCCCAGCGCCTGAGGGGAATTCTTACCGAGCGGGGGCTGTCCTATGATACGGTGGAAGCAGTACTGGCGGCCGGTTTTGATGACCCGACCGGGGTCTGGCAACGGGCCCGGGCGGTGGAAGTCTTCAAGACCGAGCCCCATTTCGAAGCGGTACTTACGGCCTTTACCCGTGCGCATAATTTATCCCGCAAGCATGATTCAACTGCAGTGGATCCAGCCCTGCTTGCCCATCCGGCAGAGGCAGCACTTTATAAGAAATTAAATGAAGTACGGGAGAAAGTTGCCGGCCAGCTTATGGCCCGCGATTACCGGGCGGCGCTGGCGGCCATGGCTTCCCTGCGGCCTGTTGTGGACGAGTTTTTTGATGCCGTAATGGTTATGGTAGATGATGAAAAAATCAGGAACAACCGCCTCGGCCTGCTCAAAGGGGTGGCCAACCTGGCCCTGGATGTGGCTGATCTGAGCAAGCTGGTAGCCGTACCGGGGGACAAATTGTATACATGATATTTGGGTTGATGCAGGAGGAAAATCCGGGAGGAATATATAATATTATATAACATTAAATATATTAGGGCCGATTAGTATAACATAATAATATAATTGCTCTTTTAAGGGGCGATGAAATTGGAACTTTCCAAGCGACAGGAAGCCATTTTGGAGATTGTCAAAAAGGAAGGTCCCATTACCGGTGAGCAAATTGCCGAGCGCCTCTCCCTCACCCGGGCCACCCTGCGTCCTGATATGGCCATTTTGACCATGGCCGGGCTTCTGGAAGCTCGCCCCCGGGTGGGCTATTATTACAGTGGCAAAAGCCCGAACAGGGTGATTGCCGAGAAACTTCACCGCATCAAGGTAGGAGAAATAAAGTCTGTACCCGTGGTCGTTTCGGAACATTGTTCGGTGTATGATGCGGTGGTTACTATGTTCATCGAGGATGTGGGGACGCTGATTGTGGTCCGGGAGGGAGGGATTCTGGAGGGGGTCATCTCGCGAAAGGACCTGTTGAAAATTACCCTGGGGGGGCAGGACATTCATAAATTACCCGTGGGTGTTGTGATGACCCGGATGCCCAACGTAATTACCGTTGGCCCTGATGATTCGGTATGGGCGGCGGCCAAGAAACTTATTACCCACGAGGTGGATGCCCTCCCGGTGGTACGCCCCGTGGAGGAGGGCGACAAGACCAAAGAGCTGGAAGTCATCGGTCGCCTGAGTAAAACCAACATTACTCGCCTCTTTGTTGAGCTGGGAGAAGGAAACTAAGGGGGAGGTAACCATTACCACGACCAGTAATACACACCCGGTGATTTATATCATCTCCGATTCCATAGGTGAAACGGCGGAGCTGGTGGCCCGGGCGGCGGCCAGCCAGTTCAACTCCGGTGTAGGAGATATCCACCGGGTGCCATTCGTGCATGATGTGGAAGAAATCGTTGAAATCGTGCAGGAGGCCAGCACAAGGCCCAGTGTCATAGCCTATACCCTGGTTGTTCCAGAACTTCGGGAAGCACTGGAAAGGGAGGCACGTAAATACAACATACCTGCGGTAGACATATTGACTCCCATGCTGGATGCCTTAACCCGGGTGGGTGGTCAAAGGCCGAAAATGGAACCCGGGCTGGTTCGCCGCGTCGACGAGGATTACTTCCGGAAAGTAGAAGCAGTGGAGTTTGCTGTTAAGTACGATGACGGCAAGGATCCCCGGGGAATTTTGCGGGCCGATGTGGTGGTTATTGGTGTCAGCCGGACCTCTAAAACTCCTTTGTGTATGTACCTGGCTCACAAGGCCATAAAGGCGGCAAATGTTCCCCTGGTGCCGGAGGTGGCGCCGCCGGAAGAAATCTTTAAGTTACCACCTCACCGGATTATCGGCCTGACCATCCAGCCACAGCAGCTTAATGAAATTCGCCGGGAACGTCTTAAGGCTCTGGGGCTTGCATCCAGGGCAAATTACGCCAGCATGGAACGCATATTACAGGAGCTGGAATATGCCGAAGGTATTATGCGTCAGGTAAAATGCTCAATAATTGATGTTACCAACAAAGCGGTGGAAGAGACGGCCAGCCGCGTGCTGGAAATCTATTACAGGGGGGAAAGGCATGTCAAATAAAAAGTATGTCTACCTGTTTGAAGAAGGCCGTGCCGATATGAAAAATCTCCTTGGTGGTAAAGGGGCGAACCTGGCGGAGATGACCAATATCGGCCTGCCTGTCCCGCCCGGTATGATTATTACCACAGAGGCCTGCAAGGAGTTCTACCTTGGCGGCCGGCAATTCCCGCCCGGGATGGAAGAACAGGTGCGGGAAAAAATGCGGGTTCTGGAGGAAAAAACGGGCCGGCGGTTTGGCGATCCTGCCAATCCCCTGCTGGTTAGCGTGCGCTCGGGGGCACCTGTGTCCATGCCCGGAATGATGGATACAGTGCTCAACCTGGGGTTAAACGACCAGACGGTAGAAGGCCTGGGCCGGGCTGCCGGCAGGCGGTTTGCTTTTGACTGCTATCGCCGGTTCCTGAACATGTTTGGTGATGTGGTTCTGGGTATTGAACATGCCAGGTTTGAGCGCATTCTGGAAAAATGCAAGGAGCGCCGGGGAGTAAATCTTGATCAGGAATTGCCGGTTGAGGATCTGGAGCAGGTGGCTGCTGAATATAAGGCCCTGATAGAAAGGGAAACCGGGCGACCTTTCCCCCAGGATCCTGTTGAGCAGCTATTTATGGCTATTTATGCCGTATTTAACTCCTGGAATAATGACCGGGCCATAGTCTATCGCCGGATCAATAAGATCCCCGACGACCTTGGTACTGCCGTTAACATTCAGGTAATGGTTTTTGGTAACCTGGGAGATGACTGCGGTACCGGGGTGGCCTTCACCCGGGATCCGGCAACCGGTGCCCGGCAGCTTTACGGGGAATACCTGATCAACGCCCAGGGTGAAGACGTGGTGGCGGGTATTCGTACTCCACGGCCAATTTCTGACTTGGAGGTGGAAATGCCCGCAGTTTACCAGCAGTTTGTCTCCATATGCGAGCAGTTGGAGAAGCATTACCGGAACATGCAGGATATAGAGTTTACCATTGAACGGGGAAAGCTGTACATCCTGCAGACCCGGACCGGTAAACGTACCGCCCAGGCAGCCGTTAAAATTGCTGTTGATATGGTTCATGAAGGATTGATTAGTAAAGAAGAGGCCATCATGCGGGTTGAACCTGCCCAGCTGGATCAGCTGTTGCACCGTCGTATCGATCCCCGGAGCAGCGTGGAGGTGATTGCCAGGGGCCTGCCTGCTTCGCCCGGTGCAGCCAGCGGTAAAGTGGTTTTTGATGCCGATGAGGCGGAAATACTGGGCAACCAGGGGGAGAAGGTTATCCTGGTTCGTACAGAGACTACTCCTGACGACATACATGGTATAGTTGCTTCCCAGGGGGTGCTTACCTCCCGGGGAGGGATGACCAGCCACGCTGCAGTGGTGGCCCGGGGAATGGGCAAGCCCTGCGTTTGCGGTTGTGAGGCCATACGCATAGATTATGAGGCAGGCGAATTCCGCGTTAATGACCTGGTGATAAAAAAGGGAGATGTCATTTCCATTGACGGCTCCACCGGCCAGGTAATTCTCGGCGAGGTACCCCTAATTGATCCCGAGCTATCGCCCGAGTTTCTCGAATTGCTTCAATGGGCCGATGAAATTCGTACCCTGGGCGTAAGGGCCAATGCGGATACGCCGGAAGATGCAGCCAGGGCGCGTGCTTTTGGGGCAGAGGGGATCGGTCTCACCCGTACGGAACACATGTTTATGGCTCCCGACCGGTTGCCCATAGTTCAGGAAATGATCCTGGCCACCAGCACCCGGGAAAGGCAGGCCGCCCTGGATAAGCTATTACCCATGCAGCAGGGTGACTTTTACGGTATTTTAAAGGCCATGGAGGGTTTACCGGTAACCATCCGCCTGCTGGATCCCCCTCTCCATGAATTCCTGCCCAACGCGGAAGAGCTGGCGGTGGAAATTACCCGTCTCCGCCTCACCGGCGGCAATGATGAGGAGCTGCAGAAAAAAGAAGAATTGTTAAAGAAAGTAAGGGTGCTTGCTGAATTTAACCCTATGCTGGGCCACCGGGGTTGCCGCCTGGGTATAACTTTCCCGGAAGTTTACGCCATGCAGGCCAGGGCCATTTTCCAGGCTACGGCCCAGCTGGTGAAGGAGGGCGTGAGGGTTTTCCCGGAGGTGGAAATCCCTCTGGTTGGTGATGTGAAGGAGCTGGCTTTGCTCCGTCAACTGGTCAACGAAGTAGCCGAACAGGTAATGAAAGAGACAGGTGTAAATTTTGAGTACAGTGTGGGAACCATGATTGAAATACCCCGTGCGGCCCTGCTGGCCGATGAAATTGCCCGGGAAGCGGATTTCTTCTCCTTTGGTACCAATGACCTGACTCAGACTACCTTTGGTTTTTCCCGGGATGATGCCGAGGGCAAGTTCCTGCATGAATATGTAGAGAAAAAAATTCTGCCGGAAAACCCCTTCATCGTTCTGGATCAGACCGGCGTGGGTAAGTTAATGAAAATATGTGTCGATCTGGGCCGCCAGACCAAACCCGATCTGGTGATTGGTATCTGTGGTGAGCACGGCGGCGAGCCCAGCTCCATTGAATTCTGCCACCGTATAGGGCTGAATTATGTCAGCTGCTCTCCCTTCCGTGTTCCCATAGCCCGCCTGGCAGCAGCTCAGGCCAGGATAAAGAATGGCTAACAGTAACTTGCCCAAATTATTGAGCTAAACCTGAACCCAGATTGATGACAAACTCCCCATGTGCCCTGGTTTTAAAGGAGGAGCGACCTGGAGTGAGCGCTGCCGGGCCAGGCCCGTGCCGCGGACAGGATGTCCGCGGAGGCCACCTGAACACAGGATGTGTGAATGTGGCCGGTACCCGCCGAAGACCGGAGCCGGGGCCTTTTGGCCCGGCCAGCGATACGACCGGGAGCGACGACTAAAACCAGGGCACATCCCGGAAATACTTTGTCTACAAGCTGGAACCCTCCTTTATTGGGAGGGTTCATAATTTGCAGGACAGTTTACAGGAAAAAGGCGAAAAAGAGAGAAAATTAATAGCAGTCCTTTAACAGAAAGGGGACGCGGTATGGATGATGAAGGGGTATCTCTGGAAGAGCAGGTCTTGAACAACCTGCCCTGTCCGGTGCTGGTTATTGACCGCAGGGGGTATTTAATCTATTTTAACAGGGCATCAGAAAGGGAACTGGGAATAAATAAAGAAGAAGCCGCTTACCGTCCCCTGATCGACATCCTTTTTCAGGGCAAAAAATTTGATCGCAGGGGCAGGTATACCAGTGCCTTGATTGAAACCCTGGAAACAGGCCGGGAGTTTTCTTTACGCCTGGAAGAAATAAAAACAGGGTCACACATGCTACCCAAATTTTTCCTGGCTGATACTTCCCTTATAACTAACCGCAGCAAGAAGATATTGGGGGCCTGCGCTGTATATTACAATTTCTTCCAGAACCGGAATCTGCTGAAGAAAACAATTAGCAACCGTTTGACCACCATTTCGGAACAGTTTGAAACCATCTATGCTTTCGCCGAAGCCATTGGAGCACGGGATCAGTACACAATGGGCCATAGTGAAAAGGTGGCGGAATATGCCCGCATGATTGCGGAGGCTCTGGGTCTGGATGAGAAAGAAGTTGATCTGGCTTACATATGCGGCATTGTACACGACGTGGGTAAAATCGGTGTACCGGAAAATATTCTTAACAAGGCGGGAGCTTTGAGCGCAGATGAATTCAAGCTGATTACCAAACACCCTGAAATGGGGGCTGCCATCTTATCCCATATAAGCTGGCTGGGGGATGTAGTTCCGGTAGTCCTGGCCCATCATGAACGCTTTGATGGGAAGGGTTACCCGCAGGGGTTGCGGGGAGAGGAAATCCCCCTGTTAAGCCGGATTCTGGCTGTGGCCGACGCCTTTGATGCCATGACCTCCGATCGCCGTTACCGCCCGGCGTTGCCGTTACCGGAAGCCATCGAGGAGTTGAAGCGCAATGCCGGGAGCCAGTTTGACCCCCGGGTGGTTAAAGCCTTTTTACGCATGCTTGGTGAATATAGCGAGGAAGAGGAGGGAAGAGATGGGTAAAACCTTAAGGCTTTTCTGGGCCATAAATCTTCCCGATGAGATTAAAGACCGGCTCTGGGAGATTCAAAAGCAGCTGCGGGGAACAGGGGTGGATGCCAAATGGGTGGGAAGGGAAAACCTGCATTTAACTGTTCACTTTTTAGGTGAAGTGGATGTGGCTATAATTGACGCTCTCATTTCAGCGGTGCAGGGGGCTCTGCTTGACCGGAAATTTTTTACCCTGCAACTGGGTGGTCTGGGTGTATTCCCGGATGCCCGGCATCCCCGGGTACTCTGGGCGGGGGTTGCTGGCGGGGAGAATGAGTTGTGGGAAATTCACCGGTTGGTGGCCGGGGCGATGCTGCCATTCGGGATACCGCTACCGGGGCGGTCTTTTTCACCCCACCTGACCCTGGCCAGGTTGCGCTCACTCCGGGGGGCACCGGAATTGATGACCATGGTGCGCCAGCTTGGCCCTGACTATGATAATCTGGGCTGGATGCAGGTGGGTTCAGTGGACCTTATGCAAAGCAAGCTTACTCCCGGTGGTCCTATCTATACTTTAATGGCTCAAGTTCGCCTTAGAAGCCCTTAAAAGGTCTAAATTTATTTCACCGGGAATAATTTTTTTTAAAATTTTAAGGAAGGAAATTTTTTTTACAGGTAAAATAACATTGTTTAAGTTTTTTAAGAGAGGGTTTGAAGATGCTGGTTCTGGCTATTAACGGCAGTCCTCGCCGCACAGGCAGTACTGCCCAGATGCTGCTGGCCACCAGGGAAGTGGTGGAAGCTGCGGGTGCAAGATTTAACTTTTGTCAGGTTTCCGAGGTTCTGGCAGAATTAAAGGTTCCTTACTGTACTGTTTGCTCGGATCCCTGTACCGGGAAATGTTTTTCCGGAACCCGTCTGGAAGAGATTTTCAATTTAATGCGCCAGGCCGATGGTATCATTATGGGAAGCCCTGTTTATTTCAGCACTGTTTCCTCTCATTTAAAAGCTTTCTGGGATCGCACCCGTCTTTTGCGCCGGGAAAAAGCCCTTATTAATGTTGTCGGCGGGGCATTAACGGTAGGTGGCTCCCGCTTTGGCGGTCAGGAGACTGCCCTTAGAACAATGCACGATATGATGCTCTGCCAGGGAATGACCGTGGTGGGGGACGGTTACCTGGAGTATGATGCCGGGCATCAGGGCGCCTGCGCCCAGGATCCCGCCAGTGAGGATATCCTGGGATTGCAGCGGGCAAAAATTCTGGCCCGGCGGGTGGTGGAAGTGGCTCTGGCTACCCGGGATTTGCGTAAAAGGTCCCGGGCAGCGGGCGGATAGAGTCAATACCCCCGGTTTTTTAATACGGCCCCGGGGGTTTTTCGTCGGGGTGATAAAATGAACATTCGAGAACGTACCGAAAGGCTGGAGGAACAGCAGTTATCTCCCTATGCCTGTTGCAGCTCGGCCAGTGCCGGTCGTCTGTACCCCGAGGAACCCTGCCAGGTACGCACCGCTTTTCAGCGGGATAGGGATAGGATTATCCATTCCAAAAGTTTTCGCCGTTTAAAAGGAAAAACTCAAGTATTTATCATCCCTGAAGGCGATCATTACCGCACCCGGCTTACCCATACTCTTGAAGTGGCTCAAATTTCCCGCACGGTGGCCAAGGCGTTGCGCTTAAATGAAGACCTTACCGAAGCCATTGCCCTGGGACATGACCTGGGGCATACCCCTTTTGGTCATATTGGGGAAGAAGCTTTAAATGAAGTCTACCCCCCTGGCTTTCGCCATAACGAGCAGAGCTTGCGAATCGTGGATGAACTGGAAGGGGGAAAGGGTCTCAACCTTACCCGGGAAGTACGGGATGGGATTTTGAACCATACTGGCCCCGGCAGACCGGTTACTCTGGAAGGACAGGTGGTGAGAATTTGTGATCGCGTAGCCTATATTAACCATGACATTGACGATGCCATCCGGAGCGGCATTCTTACTTTAAATGATCTGCCCCGGGCCTGCCTTGATGTCCTGGGGCGTACACACCGGGAGCGCATTAATACCATGGTTCTGGATCTGATCAACAACAGCTGGGATAAACCGGTGATTTCCATGAGCTCCGAGGTCCAGCAGGCTACAGATGAATTGCGTGCCTTCCTTTTTGCTCGCGTTTATGTGGGCTCGGAGGCCAAAAAAGAGGAAGCTAAAGCCAAAAACGTGGTTCAGTACCTGTACTTCTATTTCACCAGGCACCCGGAAGCTTTACCCCCGGAACAACTTAAGAAAGTCGAGGAAATGGGAGTGGAAAGGGTTGTCTGTGATTACATTGCGGGTATGACCGATCATTTCGCTATTGCCCAGTTCTCCCGTCTCTTTATTCCCCGGGCTTTTCCCGTGTCGTAGAAAAATTGTCGAAGGTTTGGGGAGGAAAATCTATAGTGATAGCGAATACCTCTTTCACAGAGGGACGTGACGCTCCTGGGATGGGTTAGAAGGGTGATTCCCATGGGTGGCTTAATCCCTGATGAAGTGGTGGAATCCGTTCGCCAGGCTACTGATATTGTGCAGGTAATTGGTGAATATGTTCGCCTGGAGAAGAAGGGAAAAAATTTTGTCGGTATTTGCCCCTTTCACCAGGAGAGGGATCCGTCCTTTACCGTAAGCCCGGAGAAGCAAATCTTTTACTGTTTTGGCTGCGGGACGGGTGGTAACGTCTTTAAATTTTTAATGCTGCAGGAAAACCTTACTTTTCCCGAGGCGGTATACCGGCTGGCGAGGCAGGCCGGCATTACCGTACCACGTACTGAAAGGCACCGGGAGGGGACACGGGCCTGGCTGGAGGAACAGGCCTGGGAAATTAACGCTATGGTGCGGGACTTTTACCACCATTTTCTCATCCACCGGCCGGAGGCAGAGGAAGCCCGCAGCTACCTGGAAAGGCGGGGAGTGTCCCGGCATACCCGGGAGATATTTCAACTGGGTTATGCTCCTCCCGGGTGGGATACCCTGTTACAGTTTCTTGCCTCCCGCAACTGTTCTTTGCACCGGGCTGTGGATCTGGGTCTTTTAACCAGGGGGGAGCGGGGAAAGCTTTACGACCGGTTTAGAAACCGCCTGATCTTTCCCATATATAATGCCCAGGGAAGGGTAGTTGGTTTCGGGGGACGGGTGCTGGATGACAGCCAGCCAAAGTATTTGAATTCCCCTGAGAGTTCAATCTTCAATAAGGGGAAATTGCTTTTCGGCCTGCATCTGACCAGAGCTGCTATCCGGGAAAAGGGCTATGCCATCATCATGGAAGGGTATATGGATGTGATTACCGCCTACCAGCATGGTGTTCGTAACGTGGTGGCTTCCCTGGGGACCAGTCTTACTGCGGAACAGGGTCATCTTTTGTCCCGTTATACCAGGGATGTGGTAATTGCTTACGATGCGGATACAGCAGGAGTTGCCGCTTCTATCCGGGGACTGGATCTTTTGCAGCAGATTGGCTTTCGTGTGCGCGTGGTTACCATTCCCGAAGGAAAGGATCCGGATGAATATATCAGGCAGCATGGCGGAGAAAAATGGCAGCAACTGGTAGAAACGGCAGCTCCTTTACTGGATTATAAACTAAACCAGGCTGCAAAAAATGGTGGAAGTTCCGCTTCCCTGCTGGCTCAGGTCCTGCCAAACCTGGCGGCCATGCCCGGGGAAGCAGAGCGGGAAGAGGGTATCAGGCGGGTAGCTGCCCGCCTGAGCTTAAGCTGGGAAGCGGTGAGAGATGCTTTACGGCGATTTAATAAAAACCCGGGAAGAAAATGGTTAAATTCGGATAAAATTGCTAAAAATAAGCATAATATATTAGCAAACGCCTATAATAAGGCGGAATTGTTTCTTCTGCAGTTGTTGTTACATTATCCGGCTTATGTGCAGGAAGTACGCCAGCGCCTGGGAGAATCCTTCCCCCGGGAGCCCGGTTTGCGCCGGATTTTTACGCTTGTCTGCCGGGGAGAGAGGGTTGATCCAGCCGCGTGGATGGATGAGCTGAATGAAGAAGAGCAACACTTATTAAGCCGCTTGTTAATGGAAAAAATACCCGGGGGTGACCCGGTTAAAATGATTTCCGACCTGACCCGGGCTGTGGAAAGGAGCTATCTCCAGGAGCAGAGGGAAAGGCTGGTACAGGAGCTGGCCGAAGCAGAGCGGGTTGGTGATCAGGGGCGTATAGTCCGGGTGTTAGGCGACCTGCAGAAATTGTTACAGAAGAGTAAACCCTTGCTGGAAAGGGGGAATGAATAAATTGGGGGATGAATTGAATAAACTCGAGTGCGTCAAGGAATTAATCGAAAAAGGTAAGAAAAGAGGCATCCTGACCTATAGTGAAATTATGGATACCCTGCAAGGGGTTGAGCTAACGCCGGAACAAATTGACGATATTTATGAAAAACTGGCCAGTATGGGCATCGAGGTTGTACCCGAGGTTCCGGATCTGGAACCCATGGACGATGCCGTTATAGAACCTTCAGCGGAGGAAGATGTTGACCTTTCCATTCCCGAAGGTATCGCCATAGACGATCCCGTTAGAATGTACCTGAAAGAAATTGGTCGTATCCCCCTCTTAACACCGGAGGAAGAAATTGAACTGGCCAAGAGAATTGAGCAGGGGGACGAGGAAGCGAAACGGCGGCTGGCAGAAGCCAACCTGCGCCTGGTGGTAAGTATAGCCAAGCGTTATGTAGGCCGGGGGATGCTTTTTCTGGACCTAATCCAGGAAGGTAACCTGGGGCTAATCAAGGCTGTAGAAAAATTTGACTATCGCAAGGGATACAAGTTCAGTACCTATGCTACCTGGTGGATCCGGCAGGCCATTACCCGGGCCATTGCTGATCAGGCCAGGACCATCCGCATACCGGTGCACATGGTGGAAACCATCAACAAGCTGATCCGGGTTTCCCGCCAGCTCCTGCAGGAACTGGGCCGGGAACCAACTCCTGAGGAAATAGCCAAGGAGATGGGTATTTCTGAAGAAAAAGTACGTGAAATTATGAAGATAGCCCAGGAACCCGTTTCCCTGGAAACGCCTATTGGTGAAGAAGAGGATTCTCACCTGGGAGATTTCATTGAAGACCAGGACGCCAGGGCGCCGGCGGAAGAGGCCTCCTATACGCTTTTGCGGGAGCAGCTGGAGGAAGTTTTAAAAACCCTTACCGATCGGGAACAGAAGGTATTACGCCTGCGCTTTGGCCTGGACGACGGCCGTGCCCGGACTCTGGAGGAAGTTGGCCAGAAATTTGGAGTGACCCGGGAACGGATCCGTCAGATTGAAGCGAAAACACTGCGCAAGTTGCGGCATCCGAGCCGCAGCAAGAAACTCAAAGATTACTTAGATTAAAACACCAGCCCCGGGATAATTTTTCTTTACAAAGCCATTGACCGGGGCCGTAATTTTATGTATAATCATTAATGCATGTTATGTGTTTTAGTGCTTTGTGGGCCTATAGCTCAATTGGTAGAGCATCCGGCTCATAACCGGCTGGTTCCAGGTTCGAGTCCTGGTGGGCCCACCAGAATGGAAGTCGGAGGTCGGAAGTTGGAAGTCAGAGATTATCGTTGATTTTTAGGTCATTTTTTTTGGTATGATAGGTACAGGGGGCAATTATTTCTGGCTTCTGACTTCCGCGACTGACGATAGATTATGGCCCCATGGTCAAGTGGTCTAAGACACCGCCCTTTCACGGCGGTAACGCGGGTTCGAATCCCGCTGGGGTCACCATAAGGGCGATTAGCTCAGCTGGGAGAGCACATGCCTTACAAGCATGGGGTCGGCGGTTCAAATCCGTCATCGCCCACCAGTGAAATCAAGGCCTCCGTGAATCGGAGGCTTTCTCTTATAGAAGGTAGCTGGATAGATTGCGAAAAGGCAAATTGCACACTTTCGCACACCGGTAAAACCAGGGTCCCCTTGAAGAGGGGGCTCTTTTTTTCTTTCTAGCGCTTTAAGTCTCTCAAGAATATTAAGAAAAAATTTTTGTTATCACAGCAGGAAAAACCAAATGTCTGTCTAAATAATAACTCATCTATTGGAACCCATTTTATTATTTGGAACAAGGAGGGGAGACAGCATGACGGCGGGGAAAAAAATTAAGTTGCCCCTGGAGGGAATTAAGGTGCTGGATATATCCCGCGTCCTGACAGGACCTTTCTGCACCATGATTCTTGGTGATCTGGGGGCAGAAGTGATCAAGGTGGAAATGCCCGGGGTCGGGGATGAAACCCGGGGCTGGGGTCCACCCTTTGTTAACGGAGAAAGCGCCTATTTCTTAAGCGTCAACAGGAACAAGAAAAGCATTACCGTTAACATGAAATCCCCCAAGGGGCGGGAAATTATCTACAGGCTGGCCAGAGAAGCAGATGTGATGATTGAAAATTTCCTGCCCGGAACGGTGCAGCGCCTGGGTGTGGATTACGAGCGGATTAAAGAAATAAACCCGCAGATTATCTACTGCTCCCTGTCCGGATATGGTCAGGACGGTCCCTATCGCAATCATCCTGCTTATGACCTTCTCATGCAGGGTGAAGGTGGACTGATGTCCATCACGGGGGAAAAGGACGGCGAGCCCGTCCGCATTGGTGTGGCCTTAATTGATATTGGAGCGGGGATGTATGCCGTTATTGGGATCTTAAGCGCCCTGATGGCCCGCAAAGAAACCGGCAAAGGCCAGTACATCGACATCTCCCTTCTGGATACTGAGGTTTCCTGGTTGACCTATATGGCCAGCAACTATTTCGCGTCCGGGAAGGATCCCATCCGCATGGGTTCGGGTCACCCTTCCATCGTGCCGTACAGGGCTTTCCGAGCCAGGGACAAGTATTTCATTCTGGCCGTGGGTAACGACGCCATCTGGCAGCGTTTCTGTGCCGCTTTAGATCTCAAGTTTGTGGATGATCCCCGGTTCGTGACCAATGAGATGAGGGTAAAACACCGGGATGAGCTGGAGAAGCTGCTGGCTGAGATTTTCATCCAGAAAGAGGCCAGCTACTGGGTAAACTTGCTGCACGAGCACAAGGTGCCCTGCGGGATGATCAACGCCATTTCGGAGGTAGTCTCCCATCCCCAGGTTCTGCACCGGGGTATGGTGGTGGAAATGGATCATGAAAAAGCAGGTAAAATCAAAGTGCTCGGCAGTCCATTGAACTTCTCCGAAATGCCCATTGAATACCGCCTGCCGCCTCCCCTTCTCGGCCAGCATACCTGCGAAATTCTTACGAGTTTGGGGTATACTGCGGATGAAATTGAAGAGTTAAAGGCGTGTGGGGCAATCTAAATGGAAGTCGGAGGTGGGAAGTTAGAGGTCGGAAAATTAACTTTAATTTTTATATTTTTGCCGGGTTGCAGGGAAACAGAAAGGAATGTCTAAATAAAAAAAATACGTTTAGCTATTTATCGGAATCAATTTCGATATATGGAATGGTCTGATTCTGATGAGCAACACTCTGCGCAAGGGCCTGATTGTCCTTCAGGCTATTTCGGAAAAAGGATCCGAAAACGGCTTGTCCATAAGGGAGCTTTTTCACCTCACGGGTTTTCCACCCAGTACCATTCATCGTTTTTTGCAAACATTTAAAGAATTTGGGATAGTCGAACAGGATCCTGAAACTAAAAATTACCGCTTGGGTCCCCAGCTGTTAAAAATGGGCCTGCAGGTTAGAGGCACGCTGGATTTGAGGAAGGCAGCCCTGCCCGTTTTAAAGGAGCTTACCCTTTCTACCGGTGAAGATTCCTACCTTACCGTAGCTCAGGGTAAAATGGGTGTTTTCCTGGAAAGGGTTGAAGGACCCTATCCGGTAAAAGTAATGGAACTGGTGGGTAAAGAAGTGCCTTTGCACAGGGGTGCAGCAAGGAAAGCCCTGCTCTCCTTTATGGAAGACGATTTTATTCACCAGTATATCAAGGAAATGTCGGCAAGCCAGGAACTCCAGAATCCAGAAATTCTGCTGGAGGAGATTAAAAAAATCCGGGAACAGGGATACGCCATTACCTACGGCGATTATCTCGACCACGGTATAGGTATTGCCGCGCCGGTTTACGATTTTTCAGGTTCCGTCAGGGCTTCCATAGGGATCATTGGTATAGAAAGTCGCTTTCCCGAAGAACGATTACCGGTATTAATCCGGGAAGTGAAGCGGGCTGCGGAGACGTTATCCCGCAAACTGGGTTATTCCCAAACATAAAGAACCATATTACCCGGGGTACCGGGGAAAAAAGAATAAATCTGCCGGGAGGAGATCGTATGAATTTCGATTTACCGGAAGAATTGCAGGACATTAAAAGGCTGGCACGCGATTTTGCGGTAAGCGAAGTATTACCCACGGTGGACGCCGACGACAAGGCACACCGCTTTCGCCGGGATCTGGTGGAAAAGATGGGGGAACTGGGTTTTCTGGGCTGCGTCATTCCCGAAGAATACGGCGGGAACGGGCTGGGCTACCTGGCACTGGCCATTCTGGCTGAAGAAATAGCCCGGGTGCACAGCTCCCTGCGCATCATATTTGCGGCCAACACCCTTGGCCCGGCCATTACCATCTGGCGTCACGGCAGCGAGGAACTGAAGCAAAAGTACCTGCCGGGACTCACCAGCGGTAAGCTGCTGGGTTGTTTTGCCATGACCGAGCCCAATGCCGGCTCAGATGTGGCCTCCATGAAAGCCCGCGCTGTTTTGGAAGGAGATTATTACATTTTGAACGGCAGCAAGATGTGGATCTCCCTGGCACCCGTAGCCGACATAGCCCTGGTATACGCCTATACGGATCCCTCCCAGCGGGCCAAGGGCATGTCCGCCTTTATCGTGGATATGAAGAGCGAAGGCATTACCGTCGAAGCCATAACTGAAAAACTGGGCAACTGGTCTTCGCCCGTGGGTACCATTACTTTTGAAAACTGCAAGGTGCCCAAAGAAAACCTCCTGGGACGGGAAGGCCAGGGATTTGCCATCTGCATGCAGCAACTGGACAACACCCGCCTGGCCTCGGCCGCGGGCGCGGTGGGAGTGGCCCAGGCCTGCCTCGACGCCGCCATTGAATATGCCAATACCAGGGAGCAATTTGGCCAGCCCATCGGCAGGTTCCAGATGATCCAGGACATGATTGCCCAGATGTGCGTGGACATTGAAGCGGCCCGTCTATTAACCTACCGGGCGGCCTTCCTGAAGGACAAAGGGGTGCCCAATACCCTGGAAACCTCCATGGCCAAGCTTTTTGCCAGTGAAGCTGCCAATAAATGCGCTGACTATGCCCTGAGAATATACAGTGCCTACGGCTACTCCGAAGAATATCCCGTGGCCCGGTTCTTCCGTGACGCCAAATATTATCAGATAGTGGAAGGTACCAGCAACATCCACAAGCTCATTATCTCCCAGGATGCGCTGGGTTATCGCAAAGCCAACCGATCGTCCTGATCACATCTGGAGGAGGAAGCACAAATGGATCGTTACCAGGAACTCAAGGAGAAAAAAGAAAAAATACTGCAAATGGGTGGTTCCAAAGCGGTAGAACAACAGCGCAAAGCTGGCAAATGGACGGCCCGGGAAAGGATAGAATATTTCTTTGACCCCGGCACCTTCACGGAAATCGGCATGTTCGTCAAACACCGCACCACGGCCTTTGGGATGGATAAAAGGGAGGTTCCGGCTGAAGGCGTGGTGGTGGGTTACGGCAAGGTAAATGGCCGGAACGTGATGGTGGCGGCTGAAGACTACACCTCCATGGCCGGTACTTTTGGTGAATACCACGGGAAGAAATTCGCCCAGGCCATAGACATGGCCAAGGAAATGGGCATACCCTTTGTGGGCATGAACGACTCCGGCGGTGCCCGCCTTCAGGAAGGCATGGACACCCTGGAGGCCTATGCCTGGCTTTTTCGCTCCCAAATCCTTGCCTCCGGTATTATTCCCCAGATAGCCCTGTTGATGGGGCCCTGCCTGGGAGGGCAGGCCTATCACCCGGTGATGCAGGACTTCGTCTTCCAGTGCAAGAAGACCGGTTTCATGGGCATAGCCGGGCCGGCCTTTGTAAAGACCCAGCTGGGTGAAGAAATCAGCCTGGAAAATTTATGCGGGGTGCATGTTCACGCCACCAAGACCGGGCAGACCCATGTGGTGGCGGAAGATGACAGGGATTGCCTGGACAAAACCAAAGAGCTCCTGAGCTACCTGCCGCAAAATAACCGGGAGAAGCCGCCCCGGGTGGATACCGGCGACGAAGCAGAAAGGAAAATTCCCGAACTGGATGGCCTGGTACCCGAGGAAGGCCACATACCTTACGACATGCACCAGGTGATCTACAAAATAGTGGACAACGGTGTTTTCTTTGAAATCCTGAAAGATTTTGCTCCCAACGTGATTGTGGGGTTCGGCAGGATTGCCGGCCGGACGGTGGGGCTTGTGGCCAGCCAGCCCCTGTATATGGGCGGCGTGATCAACTGCGATGCTGCCGACAAGGTGGCCAGGTTTGTGCGCTTCTGCGACCTCTTCAACATTCCCCTGGTTAATTTCCACGACACCCCGGGTTACATGATTGGCTCCTACGAAGAACACAGGGGTATCTTAAGGCACGGGGCCAAAATGCTTTACGCCTACATCGACGCCACGGTGCCCAAGGTCACGGTAATCCTGCGCAAATCCTTTGCCGGTGCCTACCTGGGGATGTGCTGCAAGGACACCGGGGCCGATCTGGTCTACGCCTGGCCCATAGCCCAGGTCTCCATTGTGGGTGCGGAAACGGCGGCCAGCGTAATTTTTGCCAAGGAAATTAAAAATGCCGAAGACCCGGCCAGAGTAGCCGCCGAGAGAATCCAGCAATACCGGGAAATGTATGAAAACCCTTACCGCGGTGCGGAGCGCGGCTATATAGACGATATCATCATGCCCAGCGATACCAGGAAGTATATCGCCAGGGCGCTGGATATCCTGGAGAACAAACAGGTAACCAGGCCGTGGCGTAAGTACTCCAACATTAACCTGTAGGTAAAGTTATGACAAGGATGCGGTGCCGTCCTCGCCCAATCCAGTGCTTCGCGTAAAATGCGCACCGCATCCAACCTGGTTCACCGAAGATTTGCGCCTGCAATATAATTGCGCCGCTCTTACGTTTAAGGAGGGGGAAGATGAAGGTAGTAGTATTCACCAAACAAACCTTTGACACGGAAGCCAAAATCACCCTCGACGATCAGGGCAAAATCAACCCGGAAGGCGTCAGCCTGATCATAAACCCCTACGATGAATTTGCCGTGGAAGAAGCCCTGCGCATCAAGGAAAAAACCAAAGGAGAAGTAACCGTGGTCAGCATGGGCGGGCCAAAGGCCCAGGACGTCCTGCGCCAGGCCCTGGCCATGGGCGCCGACCGGGCCGTGCTCATCACCCCCGAACTGGAAGAAATGGACGAATACACCACGGCCACCATCCTGGCCAGAGCCGTATCCCGCATGGAATACGACCTCATTTTGGGCGGCTGGCGGGCCATTGACGACGGCTCCGCCCAGGTGGCCGGGCGGGTGGCGGAAATCCTGGGACTGCCGGTGGTCAACATGGTCATCAAGCTGGAAATAGACGGCGGCAGGGCCCTGGCCACCCGGGAAATTGAAGGGGGCAGCGAAGTGGTGGAAGTGCCCCTGCCCGCGGTGATCACCGCCCAGAAAGGGTTGAACGAACCCCGCTATCCCACCATGAAGGGCATTATGCAGGCCAAAAAGAAGCCCATGGAAAAACTCGCTCTGAGCGACCTGGGACTTACCGCGGAAGAAGTAGTGCCCAAAGTGCGCGCCCTCAAATACTTCCTGCCCTCCCCCAGGGCACAAGGAAAGATCGTACCCGGAGAACCGGCGGAAGCTGCCGCCGCCCTGGTGCGGCTTCTGCGGGAAGAAGCAAAGGTCATCTAAGGAAGGTGGAAGGAAATGGGGAAAGGAATCTGGGTTTACGCCGAACACAAAGACGGTAAGATTAAAAAAGTCACCTATGAAATGCTGGGTGTCGCCCGCCAGCTGGCTGACCAGCTGGCTGAAGAAGTTGCGGCTGTGATCATTGGCAAAGAAGTGGGCGAACTCGCGTCCGCCCTGGGGGAATACGGTGCCGACAAGGTATACGTGCTGGAAAATGACGCCCTGGCCGAATACACCACAGACGGGTACACCAGGGCCCTGGCCAGGCTGGCCTTAGAACACCAGCCCACGGCCATTTTCCTGGGCTGCACCGTACAGGGGCGTGACCTGGCGGCGCAGGTGGCCCAGCGGCTGCAGGCGGGGCTGTGCACCGACTGCACGAAGGTGGAACTGCAGGACGGCCAGATAACCCTGACGCGGCCCATTTACGCGGGCAAGGCCTTTGTCCAGGCGATCTCTCCGGAAGCCCGGCCGGTGATGGCCACCATCAGGCCCAACGTACTGCCGGTGCCCCAACCCCAGGGGGGACGCGCGGCGGAAGTGGTGCAGGTTGACGTGGAACCGGGGGATATCCGCCAGGTCATAAAAGAAGTGGTTCGCCAGGTATCTACCCGTCCCGAACTCACCGAAGCGGACATTATTGTCTCCGGGGGCCGGGGGATGAAATCGGCGGAGAACTTCAGGATACTGGAAGAGCTGGCGGACGTGCTGGGGGCGGCGGTGGGAGCCTCCCGGGCGGCGGTGGATGCGGGATATGCGCCGCACAGCATGCAGGTGGGTCAGACGGGTAAAACCGTATCCCCGCAGCTGTACATTGCCTGCGGCATCTCGGGGGCCATCCAGCACCTGGCGGGGATGGGCTCATCCAAGGTGATTGTGGCCATAAACAAGGACCCGGAAGCCAATATCTTCAAGGTGGCCGATTACGGGATCGTGGGCGACCTCTTTGAAGTGGTGCCCCTGCTTACCCGGGAGTTCAGAAAGCTCCTCGGGAAGGAAAAAGAGTGTTAAAGAGCTAATCCTGTAGATGTAGATAACGAGATGTAGATAACGCGATAGAATCCCATTACACAGGAGGTTTAGTTCCATGAGTGTTCCCGTCAACTCTCCCATGGTGGGCAAACTTATCTCGGTTGATGTCAAAGTAGGCGATCAGGTCAAGGAAAACGATCCCGTGGCTACCATCGAGGCCATGAAAATGTACGTTAAAATTTACGCCCCGGCCAGCGGTGTAGTCAAAGAGATTAAGGCCAACCCGGGCGATGTGGTTAATCCCGATACGGTAATTTTAACTCTAGAATAAGGTAAAGCCAGGGCTTATACAATTGTAACAGACCTGTTGATGTCGCAGTTTAAAAAAGAAGCGGTCATCAATCAAGGAGAGAGGCCTTCTAATTAAGGTTGAGAAGGCCCCTCTCCCGTCCTGTTCCAGGCCTGTTTACCCAGTGGCAGTCCCGATGACTGCACATTAAGAAAAAGCTTTTAAATACTTTAATTTTCAAAAATTAAAAAATATTGCATTGGTTCAGTATGTTTAAAATTTAAAAATCAAGGCAGAAGGGAGGGGAGTTCCAGGGATACCATTTTGCAGTTCTCCGGCGGCCTTAATCACCAAACAATTATTTCAAGGAGGTATTATGGTGGTGCCTTTCAGGAACAGGTTTAGGGTTTTGTTAGCCGTCACGCTGTCCATTTTGCTTGTTCTAGCCGTGGCCGGGTGCGGCGGTCAGGGCGGCGGTAAAGTGCAGCGGTTGTCCATTGCCACCGGCAGTACCGGGGGAACCTACTATCCTTATGGCGGCGCCATGGCGGGAATAATTAACAAGCACGTTCAGGGCGTTGAGGCTACGGCTGAAGTTACCGGTGCCTCCGTGGAAAACGCCCGCCTGCTGGACAGCAACGAGGCACAAATTGCACTGATGATGAACGACGTTGTTTACCACGCCATCAAGGGAGAGCAGGCTTTTAACAAGCCCATCGAGTTGCGTACCCTGTTTGCCATGTACCCCCACTTTTTCCACGTGGTGACGTTGAAAGACAGCAAAGTTAATTCCATGGCCGACTTGAAGGGCAAAAAAGTTTCCGTAGGAGCGCCGGGTAGCGGCACCGAGACCATGGCCAACCAGGTGTTAAACGCCCTCGGCCTGAGTTACGACCAGTTCCAGGTATTCCGTTTGTCCTTTACCGAAAATACTGAAGCCTTGCGGGATAAGGTAATTGACGTGGGCATATGGTCAGTCGGCCCTCCGACGTCCTCCATCATGGATCTCGCCACCACGCACCAGATCAAGCTTTTGAGCTTCAGCAAGGAAGAGATGGCCAAGGTACACGAGAAGTACCCCTATTACGGTGAGATGAAGCTGGAGGCCGGGACCTACAAAGGCGTCGACGAGGAAATAACGGCCCCGTCGGTATGGAACAGCGTGATGGTACACAAGAATATGTCCGAAGACCTGGCCTACAAGATTGTCAAAGCTATTTTTGAAAACAAAGAAGAAATCGTCCAGGTGTACTCCGGCGCCAAGTACACCACCCCCGAAAATTCCATCCAAAACGCTGTGGCACCCCTGCACCCCGGTGCGGTGAAATACTTTAAGGAAATTGGGTTGGAAGTTCCCCAGCATCTCATTCCCCCGGAGATGAAGTAGTTTGATCAAAGCCGGTAAATGTAAGGTTTGGGTGCCCGTGCCAGGCCTCTTCCTGATTTTTGTGTTGCTGGTGCCGGTGTTGGTTCTGCTAGGTTATCATATGGCCTCGCGACCACATGTGCTGCTGGTGCGTGAGGTTAATTCAGGCCGTGAGTTACGGGTGGGCTACATCAACCAGGGGGAGAAGTTTGAGATTCGTTACATACACTCCGTCGACCGCCTGCCCGTGTACGAAGAGTTTCAATTAATCAATGGCGAACTGGTTCTCACCGGCACCAGGTTCCTTTCTTTCGGAGCGGGGTTGGGGTACACTGGCGAGGGACTTTTGCGCGGCGAAGGCAAGTGGAACATCATCGAGGGCATGTACCGGCGAGTGGGTTCCCTGCCGTTGAGAGTAGGTACCATTGCCGACCATACCTTGCTTTACCGCGGGCGGGAAATTCACCTGGGCGACCACTTTGATGGGCAGGCGCTGGTGCGTATCGAAGTAAAATAGTTTTATTTGGAAAGGAGGAGCGCACTATGAGTGATCCCGCATTGAGCCCCAGCGGGGCAAGAAGGAAAAGGGATTTTCTAACTCCCCTTGCCATCACAGCCGTATCCCTGATCCTGACCTTCTTTCACCTTTATACTGCAGGTGTATCCATGCTTACGGCCTGGATACAAAGGGACATCCACCTGGTGTTGGTCCTTATTATAGTATTCCTGGCACTACCGGCACGCAGGGGCGGTGAACGGAACCGGGCCACCATTCTGGACTGGGTTCTTATTGCTTTAGCCCTGGCGTCGGGATCTTATATCGTGGTAAATTACCAGGACATTGTGCAGCGGTTGGGTGCGCCCAACACCGCCGACATTGTTTTTGGTATCATTATGATCGGATTGATTCTGGAAGCCACCCGCCGGGCTACCGGGTGGGTGCTGGTGATCATTGCCGGCACGTTTTTGCTTTATAACTTTATCGGGCCCTATATCCCGGGATTGCTGGGCCATAAGGGCTACTCCGTAAGCCGTGTTGTATCCCAGATGTATTTGACCACCGAGGGGATATTTGGCGTGCCCCTGGGGGTTTCGGCCAGTTATATTTTCCTGTTTATTTTCCTGACCTCCATGCTGGAAAAACTGGGCATGGGCGATTTCCTGCTCAAACTGGCCATGGCCCTGATGGGCCGCTTTGCCGGAGGACCGGCCAAAACGGCTGTGCTGGCCAGCGGGTTCATGGGCTCCATTTCGGGCAGCGCCGTGGCCAACGTGGTGGGTACCGGTACCTTTACCATACCCCTCATGAAGCGCAACGGCTACCAGCCGCACTTTGCCGGGGCGGTGGAAGCCTGTGCCTCCTCCGGCGGGCAGCTCATGCCGCCCGTTATGGGTGCGGCGGCCTTCATCATCGCGGAATTCCTGGGCATTCCCTACATTGACGTGGTGGTGGCGGCGATCATCCCAGCGCTTTTGTATTACCTGTGCGTTCTCTTCGGCGTTCACTTTGAAGCCTGCCGGCTGGGCTTAACCGGGTTACCCAGGGAGCAGTTGCCCAACGTCTGGAAGGTGTTGAGGGAGGGCGGCCATTTCCTGATCCCCCTGGTCGTCCTGGTCTACTTCCTGGCCGTGCTCCAGTACACACCCATCCGCTCCGGATTTTACGCCATTATCGCCATGTTCATTGTCTCCTTCTTTAATAAGGAGACCCGGATAAACTGGTCGCGCTTTAAAGAAGGAGCCGTGGCGGCTGCGCAAAATACGTGTACCGTGGCCCTGGCCTGTGCCGCGGCGGGCCTGGTGATCGGTAGCATCAATATCACGGGTGCCGGGTTGAAGATCTCCTCGTTCATTGTCGCCCTTTCCGCCGGCACCCTGTGGCTTGCGCTTTTGATGACAGCCGTGGTGGCCCTGATCATGGGTATGGGCCTGCCTACCACCGCCGCATATATCGTGACCGGTACCATGGCCGCGCCGGCGCTGATCAAGCTGGGCGTGCTGCCCCTGGCTGCCCACCTGTTTGTATTCTACTTTGCCATTATTTCCGCTATTACCCCGCCGGTGGCCCTGGCGGCCTATGCCGCGGCGGGTATTGCCAAGGACGATCCCATGAGAATAGGTTTCACGGCCTGTAAAATTGGCCTGGCCGCCTTTATCGTGCCCTTCATGTTTGCCTACGAGCCGACCCTGATCGCAGAAGGCGACTTCTGGCATATTGCCTGGGCCGTGCTGACTGCGGTTATCGGGGTAATGGCCCTGGCCGGGAGTACCATTGGCTTTGTGGTGCGGGCGGCCAGCGTACCGGAGAGAGCCTTGCTGCTGGCCGGTTCCCTGATGACCCTTCATCCGGGTATATACACAGATATCATCGGCTTAATCTTGATTGCTTTGGCCCTGGGTGCCAACATTATCAAGGGGAAAAAGCTGGTCGGGAAAGTTTCGGCCCAGAGCTTTATACCGTGATTGTGCGCACAATACCGGCAGGTTGCAAATAAACCGGAGGTTAAAGATTAGGTCCCCCGCCAGTGGGGGCCTTAGTTTTTTTGCCGCCCTTTTCTTGCGGTTGGGTGCTGGTAAATGTTACAATATACCGTAGCATAATGCCAGGGGTTGTCCCTCGTGCTCCGGTACTCCTGGTCGGCCCCCCCGGTTTAAACTTCGGCGTTTTATTTGACGTGACGCTTGTTAAAATAATCAACGAAGAAAGTGGAGGGACCTATTTATTGCGTTTAACCAGGCGCCTTGCAACCATTGCCGGCTATGTCCCCCCCGGTACGGTGGTGGCGGATATCGGGACCGATCACGCCCTGTTGCCTATCTACCTGGTGGTGAAGGGTATCTGTCCCCGGGCAGTGGCTACCGAACTTAATGCCGGGCCTTACCGCAGTGCCCGTACGGCGGTTCACCAGCATGGCCTGGACAGCAAAATCGACGTGCGCCGGGGCGACGGCCTGCAACCCCTTTCTCCCGGAGAAGCGCAGGTAATTGTGCTGGCCGGTCTGGGGGGAAACACCATCCGGGAGATCCTGGCGGCCTCTCCGGAGGTGCTGGCTGCCTCCAGGCGGTTGATCCTGCAGCCCATGGCGGATGAGGGGAATTTACGGTTGTGGCTGGTAGAGAATGGCTGGCGGCTGGTGGATGAAACACTGGTGGAAGATGACGGCCGTCTTTATGTGGTTATGGTGGCCGAGCCGGGTCCGGAAAAAGTAAACGATTCCTTCATACTGGAGATCGGGCCCCGCCTGGTGGAAGAAAAACATCCCCTCCTCCCTGTGTACATACATAAATTAATATCTGAATACCAGCATATTCTAGAGTCCCTGGCCCGGAGTAACAGTCCCAGAACTGAAAATAAGTTCCGGGAAATTACAACCAGACTGGCCCGTTTGCAGGAGGTGTTGAAAAAGTGCCAGTAAGTGGTGCAAGCGTTGCCAATATTATTGAAGAAATGGCTCCCCTGGAGTTGGCGGAACCATGGGACAACTCCGGCTGGCAGTTGGGGGATCCGGGGGCTCCAGTCCGGCGCATACTGCTCTGCCTGGACGTAAATGAGGCGGTATGCCGGGAAGCCCTGGAAAGGGATGTTCAGCTGATTGTGGCTCATCACCCCCTGTTTTTTAAAGAGTTAAAACAAATCCGGACGGACCGGCCCGGCGGGGCGCTGGTGGCCGGTCTCATCCGCGCCGGTATTTCCGTGTATGCCGCCCACACCAACCTGGACCGCTGTCGCGGCGGGGTAAATGACGTTCTCGCCCGGCGCTTGCGGTTGCGGGATGTCCAGGTGCTGAGTCCCGGAAAGGAACAATACTTGAAACTGGTGGTCTTTGTACCCCTGGATCACGTTGAGTCGGTGCGCTCAGCCATCGGGGCTGCCGGGGCTGGATGGATTGGGAATTACAGTGATTGTACCTTCGGGGTGGAGGGGACAGGTACCTTCAGGCCCCTGGAAGGGACCAATCCCTATATCGGCCAGCAGGGCCGCCTTGAGCAGGTAAGGGAGGTCCGGCTGGAAACCATCGTCCCCCAGAGGCTGGTGGAGCGGGTGGTGCGGGCCATGCTGGAGGCCCATCCCTACGAGGAGGTGGCCTACGATCTCTATCCCCTGGCCAATCAGGTTTCCCCTTCCAGCGGTTTGGGCAGGATAGGGACGCTGGAAGAGTCGCTACCCCTGAAGGATTTTGTTGCTTATGTGAAAGGAGTTCTGGATTTGTCTGCAGTGCGCTGGGGGGGAGAACAGGAGCGCCCGGTTAAACGGGTGGCCCTTTGCGGTGGCTCCGGCGGTGATCTCTGGAGCAGAGCCCGGTCACTTAAGGCAGACGTTTTTGTGACTGGAGATGTAGGCTACCATACCGCCCGGGATATGCTTGCGGCGGGGCTGGCTTTTGTGGATGCCGGTCACTTTGGTACCGAAAGGGTAATCCTGCCAGTTCTCCAGGAATATATACTCCAGGCATGCCGGAACAGAGGGCTGGAGGTAGAATGTTTGCTTAGCAGTACGGAGGAAGACTCTTATATCTACTCTTAAACTCCAGGCTAGCCGGTGGGGCAGTTGCCTGTTATCCCCAACGACAATATAGCTGGAATCCGGTAACCATAAATTACCGGATTTTTTTGTTTTTAAAAGCATCTTGTAGATTATGGCCTGTTAATCAAGCTATATTAAGCCCAACGGGAAAAACAGGTCGATTTTTTAACTGTTTAGCTGGATTTATGTATGCTATAATAACGGTAATGACAACCCATAAATAAATGCAAAGTTGTCAGGTATCTTTTAGAAATAATTTTGGGGAGTGATCAAATGAATAACCATTTGTGGGAAAGGTGGCAGGTAACCGAGGAGGAATGGAACGACTGGCGCTGGCACCTGAAGCATCGCATTACCACCGTGGATGAGCTGACCCGGTTTATTAAACTTACTGCCGGTGAAATGAGGGACATTGCAGCCTGCCTGAAAAAATTTCGCATGGCCTTAACGCCCTACTATGCCGGCTTAATGGATCCGGTCGATCATAAATGCCCCATACGGCTCCAGGCCGTACCGCAACCCGAAGAACTGCAAACGGTGCCCGGGGATATGCGTGACCCCCTTCATGAGGAAGTCGATTCACCGGTGCCCGGGCTGACGCACCGTTACCCCGACCGGGTGCTCCTTTTGGTCACCGATCGTTGTTTTATGTACTGCCGGCACTGTACCCGCCGGCGGTTGACCGGCCAGCGGGACCGGCCCTTGCCCAAATCCCACCTCGACAGGGCTATTGCCTATATCCAGAACAATCCGCGCGTTCGAGACGTGGTGATTTCCGGTGGGGACCCTCTCACCTTAACGGATGAGCAGCTGGAATACGTTCTGCGCAATTTGCGGGCCATTCATCACGTGGAAATCATCCGCATTGGTACCCGCGCTCCCGTGGTTCTGCCCCAGCGCATAACTCCGGAACTCTGTGCCATGCTGGAAAAATATCACCCCCTGTGGATTAATACCCATTTCAATCACCCCCGCGAAGTTACCCCCCAGGCAGCCAGGGCCTGTGCCCGCCTGGCCGGTGCCGGTATCCCCCTGGGCAACCAGTCGGTACTTTTAAGGGGGGTAAACGACCGGCCGGACGTCATGCTCCAATTGGTGCATAAGTTGCTGCAAATCAGGGTGCGCCCCTATTACCTGTACCAGTGCGATCTCTCCGAAGGAATAGGCCATTTCCGCACGCCGGTAAACACCGGGATAGAAATTATTGAAAGTCTGCGCGGTCATACCAGCGGGCTGGCCGTCCCCACCTTTGTCATTGACGCTCCGGGAGGAGGTGGCAAAATACCCCTGGGGCCGAACTACGTCTTATCCCAGGGGCAGGGGAAGATAGTCCTGCGCAACTTTGAAGGAAACATCCACGTCTACACGGAACCTGGCTGGGAGGAAAAGAGATACGCCGGCAAGGGCGCGGGAGTAGCCGGATTATTACAGGGAAAGGCGGTTACCTTCCAGGCAACCAAGGAGAGCAGGGTGGCCCAGGTCAAAGGGGGTACTTGACTTGGGTGACCGGGTAGTCAGGCATTATAGACAGGATTTTTGGGTGTCGGCCCGTTTGGACCAAACCAGCGAACGGATCTGGGTAATTGATTATCAGGCGGGGAATCCGGCGGCATTGCGCAGCTTTCTCAAGAAGCTGGCTTTAAGGCGGGGTATGGGTAAAATTATCTTTCCAGTCAAATCCGGGGATTTGCTCAAAATCCAGGGCGGCGGGTTTCATATGGAAGGCATGATCGATGGTTATTTTCAAGGGGAGAATGCCTATTTCCTGGCAGCCTTCCCCCGGGCAGAGCGGAGAGATTCCAGGGTTTTAAACCAGGAACAAAAAGTGCTCCGGGAGATACTGGCCTGCAAAAAGGACTGGCGGGGTAGTTTGCCGCCCGGATTCACCCTGCGCCAGGCGGGAGGGGATGACATATTCCCCATGGCCAGGTTGTTCAAAAAGGTTTTCCGCAGCTACCCCACGCCGGTATATGATCCCTTTTACCTGGCCTGCTCCATGAAAAAGGGAGATCTTTTCATGGTTGTTTATCACGGTGACCGGTTGGCGAGCGTGGCGGCAGCCGAAATTCAATGGGAGCAGCGCAGGGCCGAACTGACCAACTGTGCCACCGATCCCGCCTACCGGGGTATGGGTTTGAACAGCCTTTTGCTTTTGCACATCGAAAAAGAATGCCTTAAACGCAATATTCACTGTCTTTACAGCCTGGCCCGGGCTTCGTCTTACGGAATGAACCTGGTCTTTCACCGCCTGGGTTATGTCTTCCGGGGCACGCTCATCAACAACTGCCATATTGATGGCGGGTTTGAAAATATGAATATCTGGGTTAGACCGGTGAAATAAGAATTGGATGAAATAAGGGGGACTTAAAGTGGGAAAAAATAAGTGGCTTTCTTTATTGCTGGGTTTTGTCTTTGCGCTGGTCATCCTGGCCGGCTGCAATTCCGGTGGTGGTACGGAACAGGAGCCTGCCTTTACCTACGCCATGTCCGGGCAGTACCGTCCTTTTAACTACTTCGACGAAAACAACCAGCTCACCGGGTTTGACGTGGAAATTGGCCGGGCCCTGGCTGAAAAGATGGGCATGAAGCCCGTGCCCATTGCCACACCCTGGGAAGGATTGATCAGCGGCTTAAAGGCGAAAAAGTACGATGCCATTCTGGGCAGTATGACCATCACGCCGGAAAGGCAAAAGCAGGTGGACTTTTCCGATCCCTATTACGTTTCCGGCCCCCAACTTTTTGTACGTAACGATTCTAACATCAAGGATATCCAGGACATAAAAGACAACACGCCCGTGGGCGTGCTGATCTCCAGTGTTTACGACCAGGAAGCCCGGAAATATACCAAAAACATCAAGAATTACACCAGTGATGTGACCGCCCTGCAGGATCTGGCCCGGGGGAGGGTGGAGGCGGTAATTACCGACCGGTTTGTGGGTACGATTGCCGCCCGCGAGCAAAAGCTGGACATCAGGCCGGTGGGGGACCTGCTTTTTGTTGAAAACGTGGGCATAGCCTTTCGCAAGGGCGACCCGCTAAGGGAAAAGGTAAATCAAGCCCTGGAAGAAATCAAGGCCGACGGGACCTATCTGGCCATCAGCAAAAAATACTTCGGCACCGATATAAGTAAGTAGTGTTGTTTTTGCTCCGGTGCGCTGCCCGGATAGACATCACTTGCGGGAGGACGCAAAATGGACTTCTTATATTACCTGGTAACCTCCATACCCTTTTTTATCCGGGCTGCGGCGGTTACGGTGGAACTCACCGCTACCGCCCTGGCCATGGGCATGGTTATTGGACTGGTGTTTGCCCTCATGAAAATATCCGGGCGCAGATTCTGGCGTTGTATCGCCGACACGTATATTACCGTCATTCGCGGCACCCCCCTCATTGTACAGCTCTTTGCCATTTATTTTGGCCTGGCTACCATTGTGGACTTTGGCAGCTTCTGGTCGGCGGCCATCGCCCTGGCCGTGCATAACGGCGCTTACATTGCGGAGATTTTTCGCGGCGGTATTCAATCCATTGACCGGGGACAAATGGAGGCCGCCCGTTCCCTGGGCATGAGCTACGGCCTGGCCATGCGCCGCGTTATATTACCCCAGGCCTTTAAGCGGGTCGTACCTCCTTTAGGCAATCAGTTTATTATCGGTTTAAAAGATTCATCGCTGGCCGCCTTCGTAACTATGAAAGAGTTGTTTGGTGTTTCCATGCAATTGGCTTCCACCCACTTTGCGGAGCTGCAATTTTATACCATCGCCGGCCTGTATTACCTGGTCCTGGTTGTTCTCTTTACCTTCCTGGTCAACCGCCTGGAACGCCGTTTGAAAATAGAAAGTTAAGGGGGAAGGGGAAATGAGCCTGGTCAAGGTGCGCAATCTCAATAAGTGGTTTGGTCGCCTGCACGCCCTCAAGGACGTCAACCTGGAGGTGCGGGAGGGGGAGGTGGCGGTGCTGATCGGGGCCAGCGGTTCCGGCAAAAGCACGCTGCTGCGCTGCTTGAATTTCCTGGAACAGCCCGAACAGGGCCAGGTTATATTTGACGGGAAAGTGATCGACCCCCGGCGGGATGATCTCAATCTTTTGCGCCGGGAGGTAGGTATGGTCTTCCAGCATTTCAACCTTTTTCCCCATATGAGCGTGCTGGAAAATATTATCGAAGCACCGGTTATGGTGAAAAAGGTGCCCAGGGGAAAAGCCATAGAAGAAGCGCTGGCCCTCTTACACAAGGTGGGGCTGGCCGATAAGGTGGACGCCTATCCCTGTCAGCTTTCCGGCGGGCAGCAGCAGAGGGTGGCCATTGCCCGTGCCCTGGCCATGCACCCCCGGTTGATGCTTTTTGATGAGCCCACTTCAGCCCTGGACCCGGAGCTGGTGGGGGAAGTGCTGGCGGTAATGAAGCAACTGGCCAGGGAAGGCATGACCATGATCGTGGTCACCCACGAAATGGGTTTTGCCCGGGAGGTGGCAGACCGGGTGATCTTTATGGATGAGGGACGCATTGTGGAAGAAGGGGAGCCGGCCCGGGTTTTCAGCCGGCCACAAAAGAGCCGCACCAGGGATTTCTTGAGCAGGGTCCTCTGAAATTTCACTTAAATTCCCCACCACATTCATAGAAAAACTCCCTTTGCAGGCCAATTTGCGAAAGGGGGTTTTTCTTTGTTTAATTAACTATTTAAAAAATCTCCGACCAGTCATATTTTTCCTGCCAAAAAAATACTTTTATTACAAACTTGTCCCGGGAGTGATCCGTCGTGGAGACATTTCTCAATAAAATGGTGTTAATTTATTTTACGGCCCTGGGCATCCTGCTGGGGGCATCGCTGGTAGGGTCCCTGGCTGCCGTTCTGGTTCGGGAACCGCCGGTGATCACCATGCTTAAACTGGCCCGGGACATTAAAATCTGGGCCATTGCCGCCGCCATCGGGGGCACCTTTTCCACTTTTGAAATTTTAGAGAGCGGGCTTTTCCAGGGAGAAGTCCGCGCGGTGATCAAGCAGCTTTTTTATATTGTCAGTGCTCTGGCGGGAACCCAGACTGCTCACTATCTGATCCTGGCCCTGTGCGGAGGTAATAAATGAAAACTCGCTTAGTGGCGGCCATGCTGATAGGTATGCTTTCAGGCGGGGCCCTGGTCAATGCCCTGCTGGGACAGCAGGTGGACCGCCTTACCCTGGCCAACAACGAGTTGAAAGAAAAGCTGGCGGCCACGGAAAAGGAATTGCAGCAGGTGAAGGAAAATTTGGCCAGCCGCCGGCCTCAAACCATTACTGCCCTGGAGGTTAACGTCACGCTGGTCCAGGAAAAGGAAATACCCGGGTTGGATCAGACCCGGGCCCGTCTGGTTATAGAAAATCACGTGCGGGAGTGGCTGCATCCTTTACTGGGGCAGGAGGTGAGCCGCCTGGACCACCTGCTGATCCCGCGGGTGGTGGACCGGCGCCAGGTGGATGTGGACGGGAGAAAGTATGTGCTGGAAGTAAAACTGGTAGTGGTGGCCGAGCGGACCATTATTTACCTGGAAGCGTTGCCCCAGAAGAATACCCCTGTTCCCGGCATGTCCCCGCAGTAGAAGGCCTGGCCTTACCCCGCGGGGTATTTATTTTCTTTAATTTATTATTGCTGAGTCTTTTTATATAAGAGTATTGACAGGGTGGAAGCTGTATGCTAATCTATAATCACCATATACCCCTACAGGTATAGGTAGCTGAGTCCGGCCGGATTCACTGTTCCTGTTTTTACTTTTTAAACTCCGGGCTGGAAACCCGGTTATTTTACAAATTTAAAGGGGGGTAACAGATGCCCTTGTTATCGCGGCGGGATTTTATCAAGCGCACTCTGGCGGCAGGCGTAGCTTCCGGGTTGGTGCTGTTCGGGCTGGAAAAGACAGCAGGGGGTGCCGCCATTACCCCCCGGGGGACCTTCTATGATTTAACGAAATGTGACGGCTGCAAGGGATTGAAGGTACCCCGGTGTGTTAGCGCCTGCCGGGAGGAAAACAGTTTCAAGTTTCCAAAACCAGCCGAACACATTGAATACTACTGGCCCCACAAGAAGAAAGAAGACTGGCGGGACAAAAAGGATCTGACTGCACGCCTGACGCCCTATAACTGGACCTTTGTGCAGCATGTGCAGGTGAAACAGGATGGTCGCGCGGTGGATGTATTCATCCCCCGGCGGTGTATGCACTGTGATAACCCGCCCTGCGCCAATCTCTGTCCTTTCGGTGCCCAGGGCAAGACCTCCGAGGGTCCGGTAATCATCAACCCCAACCTTTGCCTTGGGGGTGCCAAGTGCCGGGATGTTTGTCCCTGGGGAATACCCGCCCGGCAGGCAGGGGTGGGACTGTACATGAAGTTAGCCCCCAGGTACGTGGGAGGCGGGGTAATGTACAAGTGCGACCTGTGCTACCACCGGGTTAAAGAAGGGAAAATCCCGGCTTGCGTGGAGGCCTGCCCCAGGGGTGCCATTGCCTTTGGCGATAAGGAAGAAATGCGGGAGCAGGCCTGGAAACGGGCCCGGGAAATTGGCGGTTATATTTACGGGGATAAGGAAAACGGCGGGACGTCCACCTTTTACGTTTCGCCAGTTTCCTTTGCCAAAATTCATGAGCAGTTGATGATGCAAAAAAACAGGCAACCGAACCCGGAAGCCCCGGGATTTCCCGCTATGCCGGAGGGTGTGGGAAACTTCCTTGATTCGGTTAACGGTATTGCCGGCGCCCTGCTGGCAGCTCCGCTGGCGGGAGCCTTTGCGGCCGGTTATGCTGCTTACAGGACCATAAAAGGGGGAGAAGACCATGGTGGATAGGATCCGGGAAAAAGATAAAAAAATTCGCCGGCATAGTGCCTCGGTGCTCTTTGTTCACTGGGCTGTAGCCATTTCAACCATTCTGCTTATCTTTAGCGGAATTGGTCAGATGCCCGTCTACAGGCGTTACATGATTTATAAAATTCCCGGCCTGGGCTGGTCGGCAGATTTTGCGGCAACCCTCTACTTGCATTATGTAGCTGCAGCTGTGTTGATGTTCGCGGTGGCATATCATATTGTGTTTCATGTCCTGCGCAGGGAATATGGTATCCTGCCCAGGAGGGGCGACCTTAAAGAATCATACATGATCATCAGGGCCATGTTTACCGGTGGTAAGGAACCACCCAGCGACAAGTTTCTGGCCGAGCAAAGACTGGCCTATGCCTATATTGGCTTCTGGCTTCTGGTTATCATTGTCACCGGGATCGTCAAGGTATTGAAAAATCTGCCGGGCATTAATTTCCCGGGCAACACCATGATCTGGGTCACCGATATACACACTTTTGCCACCTTTATGTTGATTTTCGGCATTCTGGCCCACCTGGCGGCCTTCCTTTTCAAGGCCAACAGGCCCCTTTTGCGGGGAATGTTTACCGGCAAGGTGGACCTGGAATACGTAAAACACCGGCATCCCCTGTGGTATGATCGCCTGGTTAAAAAGCGGGCCCCATCTCCAGGTTCCCGGGAACGGTCGGCTAATTTGCCACAGGACATGACGGTTTAATGCTGGTCAGCAAGGGGAGGTGAAGGGGATGGATGGGAAGACCATGCCCCTGGCGGGGCATCTTGGGGAACTGCGCAGAGTAGTTATTGTCTCAACCATAGCTTTAATAGCCTGTGCGATCATTACCTTCTTTGCCTTTGGCGATCAGCTGCTGGCCTTCTTGACCAGGCCCTTGAAAGAGCTGGATGTGCCTGTAATTGCCACCCGGGTGGGTGAGGCGTTCATAACCAAAATTAAGGTCAGCCTCCTGGCGGGATTCATCCTTGCGTTTCCGGTTATGGTGTGGCAGGTGCTGGGTTTTATCCTGCCCGCCCTCACCCGGGGGGAAAGGCGCCTTTTACTCGTGCTCTTTCCCCTCTCGGTGACCCTTTTTGCAACCGGGGTTGCTTTCGCCTACTTTACGGTCTTTCCCCTCACCGTACGGTTTTTGCTGGTACTGGTAACGGAAGGGCTGCAGCCCATGATCACCGTGCGCGATTATCTTTCTTTTGTGCTGGCTTTCTTCATTCCCTTTGGTCTGGTTTTCCAGTTGCCCCTGGCGGCCTTTGTTTTGACCCGGATGGGGCTGGTCACGCCCCGCTGGCTGGTGAAAAAACGCAAGTACGCTCTGTTGGTAAATTTCATTCTCGCGGCTGTCTTAACACCGGGTTCCGATGTTATCTCCCAGTTGATGATGGCCTTGCCCATGGTGCTGCTGTACGAGGCAGGTGTCGTGGTGTCCTACCTGGTCTACCGGTTCTACCGCTCTAAAGTGGGTAATAAAGCATGTATGTTGGAGGTTAGCACCTGATTTACAATCAGTAAAGGAGGGGTTTATATGTTTGGTATGGGACCGTGGGAGTTGATTTTAATTTTAATTATTGCCCTGGTGATTTTTGGACCGTCCAAACTGCCGGAAGTGGGGCAGGCTTTGGGAAAGGGCTTGAGGGAATTTCGTCGGGCGGCTAACCCGGTCAGAGAGGAGGATAAAGAGGGAGCAGTACCCGGTGAAGCCGTTAAGGAAAATGCGGTTCGGTGAAGCCGCCCCCTCAGGCTGTCGTAAAAACTTCTTATATGCCCTGGTTTTATGGGAGGAACGACCTGGAGTGAGCGCCGCCGGACCAGGCCCCGGCCAGCAATACGACCCGGGAGCGACGACTAAAACCAGGGCACATCCCGAAATACTTTCTTCAAGTTGAGGCGGTGAAACTGTTCCGGTGTCCTGGCCGGACGGTTTTATAATAACAAAATTGCTCCGGGCGTTCCGTTGCGGGATATTTTACCGGGGGTGATTTAATGGGTGGCGAAGACTTAGAAAAACAAATAATTCTTTTGAAAG
Source organism: Desulfofundulus australicus DSM 11792 (assembly GCF_900129285.1). GTDB lineage: Bacteria > Bacillota > Desulfotomaculia > Desulfotomaculales > Desulfovirgulaceae > Desulfofundulus > Desulfofundulus australicus. Next base: position 82,459 of record NZ_FQUW01000007.1, on the reverse strand, counting down.
AAGAAATTGATGAATTAAAGAGACGCTGGCCGGCTCATTCTGTGAAAGCAGAAATGGTAGAGCGGCTTGAAGAACTGGAGGAGAAACTGGAGCGCTTACGACTGCTGCAGGAAAGTAAGTAACAAGGCATGAAATTTGCATAAATAAAACATTTGAAAAGGCAATTCGAATGTGTTATAATCCTTTAAGCATGAGAGTTGCTGTGAGTAAACCGGGTGATCGCGGGCACCTTGCAGGTGCCTGAGGAAAGTCCGAGCTCCACAGGGCAGGGTGCTGGGTAACACCCAGTGGGGGCGACCCCAAGGAAAGTGCCACAGAAATGCAGACCGCCCGGCACTTTAGCCGCTGGGCTGTGTGCCGGGCAAGGGTGGAACGGTGCGGTAAGAGCGCACCAGCGGCCACGGCGACGGGCCGGCTAGGTAAACCCCACCTGGAGCAAGACCGAATAGGGGGACAATGGGGTGGCCCGCTCCGTCCCCGGGTAAAGGTCGCTAGAGGCGTCAGGCAACTGGCGTCCCAGATAGATGATCACCCAAGACAGAACTCGGCTTACAGGTTTGCTCACAGCATAAAAGACCGGACTGTTGAAAATGACAGTCCGGTTTCGTGTTTTTAATGTTTTTAAATAGGCTGTTATATTTAAGAAAATTTTTAATGGGAGTCGGATTTTTCGCTGGCCAGTTGCCGGGAAGTTGTATTTGCCCAGGTCCAGCGATTATTGGCATAATAATTCCATGCTGTGGAAGCAAGAATTCCTGCCCCGTTCGCCAGGATGGCCGGTATGCGCAGGTAACAGTGTAAAGCGCTTAAAACAGCCACATTAATAACCATGCCCGCGCCGGAGCAAAGATAAAATTTTATGGCACGGTTTAGCAGGTGATCCTCTTTTTGCTGTGTCCAGGTAAAGAAATCGTTAAGCATAAAATTCCCAAAAATAGCCAGACTGGTGGCCAGGAGAGCGGAAAGTACCACGTCCAGGGAAAACAAACGATTGAAGAGAAGGAAGAAAAACATATTGACCATTACTCCAGCAGTTCCCACCAGGCAAAATTTCCAGAAACGCAAGTCTTCCGGGCTGCTTAATACCAGGCGCACCAGGTGGCGCAGGTAATTAACCTGTTCAGTTATATTCATTTTGGAGTGGTTACCCCGGCGACGTTCGAAGATATAGGGTATTTCGGCCGTCCGGTGATAACGCCCCCGTACCAGTATTTCCATAAGTATTTTCCACCCCAGAGGGGAGAGGGTAACACCATCAATAACTTTTCTTTTCAACATAAAAAATCCGCTCACGGGATCCTTTACCGGTCGCACTTTTTTGAGGGCCAACCGTCCAATTAAACGGGCCGTCAGGGATATCAGTTTTCTTAAAGGGGATAGACCGCCGTCATCTCCGCCAGGCACAAAGCGGGAGGCTATGACCAGATCATTCCCCTCCCTGATGCTCTTCAGCATGTGGGGGAGTATTTCCGGTGGGTGCTGAAGATCTGCGTCCATAACAGCCAGTATATTCCCCCTGGCTGCTTTGAACCCCTCTACCACGGCGGTGGCCAGGCCCCGCTGGTTATGCCGGTGGATGAATCTGATTTGTGGATTTTTATGGCTCAGTTCTTCCAGAACCCTGGGGGTTCCATCGTTGCTGTCATCGACGAACAGGATTTCAAAGGCTTGTCCCTGCAGGGAGCTACAAATAAGTTCGGTTAGAGGTATGATATTTTGCTCTTCGTTACGTGTTGGAATGATTATCGTAAGCAAGGTTAAATACCTCCCTACTCAAGCAATCCAGTGCCCGCGGGTAAACAGCAGGTAAAGGAGAAAAAACAGAGATGAATTCAGGGCAAGAATAAAATTATGTCCAGCTTCTCCTTTAACCAGCCGGGCCAGCGTCAGGTAGAACGGAAACAACACCATTACGAAGCGGGGCATGCTCATTAAAGGGGCGTGGGATGCCGGAGAGAAAAGGGGTAACCAGAGACCGGCCAGGCTAAACAATGTATAGGAAGTGCGTTCCTTGCCCAGGGACAGGAAGAACATGACCAGCCCCGCCAGGGTAAAGGAAAGGTCCAGTAACTGGCGGCTGAAGTGCTTATTTTCCCATAACAATATCACTGTCCGTTCAAAACTTGTCCAGGGCCAGGCAAAGTTGCGATGCCAGAATTGCTGGGCATCAATAAAAGCCAGGGGGTTACCCATTTCTATTTGCAGGAAAATCATATAGAACGCCAGGCCTGCGGGAATTAAGGCCAGGAAAAGAATGTCCTTGCTTATTTTCCCTTTCGCGGCCTCAAAGTATTCCCACAGGGCGGGAAAAAGCAAAAAAACACCTATGTTTCGCGTGGATGCAGCCAGCATACCGCAAAGTCCGGCCTGAAGCCATCGTTTCTGGCGCAGGAAATAAAAGGTAAGGAGTGCCAGGAGGAGGAAAAGGGATTCAGTATAAATGGCGGATAAATAAAAGGCAGTGGGGAAAAGGGCCAGGTACCATGTAGCCCTCCGGGAAGTGGACGGGTCGTGGTCCATCCTGGCCAGCCGGTGGAAAATAAAAAGTATGCCCATTAAAGAAAGGTTGGAGATGAGGATACCGGCTGCTGCCGGGTTCATCCCCAGACGGGTGAGCAGGTATATGAGCAGGGGGTAGAAGGGGAAAAAAGCGGCTGATTTTTCGTTATAACCTTCCCGGGCTATCCTCAAGTACCAGCCGGCATCCCAGCGGTTAAGGCCCTGACCCGCAATGGCAAAAAACTCTTTTGGGTGGTAATGGCCGGGGAAAAAAATTTCTGCGGCGTATCCGGCCAGTATTATTAACAGCTGGTGGGTCAGGTAAATTGTAATCGGTTCCAGATGTAACCGGGAAAACCATTGTTTGCTCATGGCTGTTTTCTCTGGGAACCTTAAATCCCTCCCGGCAAGTTTCGGTTTTATTTATTTCTGAATTGACGGAGATGGAAGTGGTTATGCTGGATATGCAAAACATGCCGCGTCCCGCACCGGGAGCAGGTAAGGGATTGCCCGTCCGCAAAGCGGATTTCACCTGTATACTGGCCGCAGCAGGTAATTTCTACACTGAGCAGTCGTCCATCCGGAAGGTAATTGACCCGGTAATCTACCGGGGGTTTCTGGTTCACGGGGAATCACTCCTCAAGGGTATTTTTTCTATTATAGCGAAAAATCTATAACAAGTAAATTTATTCGGTTAACTCAGCCCGGTAAATATTGTATAATGGGCTTAGGGAGCAAAGTACCGGAGAAAGGAAGGTTTTGGGCCTTGGAACAGAGGAAAGGGAGCGGTATTCGGAGAAAACGCCGGCCTCGATTTCGCCCTTCGAAGTTTATTTTACCTGCAGGCCCTTTTAAACTTGATCGTTTTCAGGAAGAGGCCATAGCTGCTTTGCTGGAGGGTTATACCGTTCTGGTAGCTGCTCCTACGGGAACGGGCAAAACGCTAATCGCCGAGAAACTGCTGGAACACGTACTGGCCAGGGGTAAAGGGGCGGTGTATACGTCGCCCATTAAAGCTCTCTCCAACCAGAAATTCCGGGATTTCAGGCAGCTTTTCGGTTCAGACAAAGTAGGTTTAATTACGGGAGATCTCTCCATTAACGAGCGGGCGCCGCTGCTGGTGATGACCACGGAAATCTTCCGTAACTGGTGCTTTGCCAATCCTGAAGAACTGGAGCAGACCACGCACGTTATATTTGACGAAATGCATTACCTGGATGACCCCGAGCGGGGTACGGCCTGGGAGGAAAGCATTATTTTTGCCCCGCCCCATATAAAAATTCTGGGTCTTTCCGCTACTGTACCCAATATTCATGAGATTTCTTCCTGGGTAGCTGAGGTGCGGGGGGAAGAAGTTAAGGTGATAGAAGAGAGGTGCCGGGCTGTCCCCCTGGAAATTTCCTGGATTGCGCCGGGAGGAGATGTGCTGAACGAGGAAGAGGCGCGGGAGGAAATTGCTGAAAGACAGGAAATTCGTCGCTGGCGCCGGCATCGCTGGGATAGGATGACAGCTGCTGGATGGGAGCAGGATCACTAAAAGGAAAAGACAGGTGGTGTAAATTTGGCGGTTGTATTTTCCAGCCCGACCTGTAATGAAGTAATTGAAGCCATACAGGATTACCTGCCGGCCCTGTATTTTGCCTTTAGCCGCGGGCGTACGGAATTGCTGGCCGAAGAGCTGGGGCGGGAGTGGGATTTTCTTACTTCCAGGGAGAAGCGGCTTGTCCGGCAGATGATTCAGGAGGCGGAAGAGAACGCGCCCGGCCTTTTTAGCCCCCGGCGCCAGAACCTGCGTCGCTTGCTGCTTCAGGGCATTGGATATCACCATGCCGGCCTGCCGCCGCTGCTTAAAGATCTGGTGGAAAGGCTCTATGAATCCCGGCTGGTCTATGTTCTCTTTTGTACGGAAACCTTTGCTGTGGGGGTAAACTTTCCCGCTGCCAGTACGGTTTTTGACTCCTGTCGTAAATGGGACGGTCAGGAGTTTCGCCCCCTTTTAAACCGGGAGTTTTTTCAAATGGCCGGCCGTGCGGGCAGGCGCGGCTATGATGAGGTGGGGCGTGTTTTCGTTCGTATAGATGAGCGTTTTCCCGACCAGACCGGCTTTTACCAGGAGGATGAGGTGGAACCTGTCCGGGGCAGGCTGGTTATCTCCCCCAATACGGTATTAAGCCTGTTATGCTGGAAAACCGATGCAGAAATCCAGCGCTTACTGGAAAAGAATTTATCTGTCTACCAGAGCACTAAGGAGAGCCGCCAGCTTCGCCAGGAGGTAGAAAAGCTGGAAAATAAAGCCGCGGAGCTATCCCGTTGTTTCTGTCCTGATCGGGGCCAGGAGCGCTGCGAACTTTACCGGGTTAAGCTGCGCAAAGAACTGAATCAGCTTAAGAAAAGCAAGTATCGCCATCGTGCTGATATTAAGATGAGGCGGCAGGAGATTCAAATCCTGCTCCAAAAAGGGCGCAAGAAATGCCCTTATAAAACCTGTCTGGATGCGTCACGGAAAATACGCCGTCTGGAAGAAAGAATTCACCTGCTGCATAAACGTTTGAAACAGTTGAATAAGCATGCCCGGGACTACGTCCGGGATTTTGAAAGCGTATGGGTTCTCCTGGAAAAGCTGGGCTATGTGCAGGGCCGGGAACTTTTACCTCGGGGAAAATTTGCCCTTTACATACACGTACAGGAAATACTGGTCACCGAGCTGGTTTTTTCCGGTATATTACTGGAATCTCCTCCCGTTGAGGTAGCCGCTATCCTGGCCGGTGTGGATTACCAGCCCGGCCGGGATGAACAGGTGAGCCCACCGCCTTTTTCCCTGGAGAAGGTGGAAAAACTGCGCCGCTTTTTAATTGAAAGCGGCGTGCCGGAACATTTTTGTATCTGGTCACCCCTCCCTGCCGCTCTGGCTGCAGCCTGGTACCAGGGGACCGGTTTTGAACAGCTTTTGGAAATGACCAATCTCCAGGAAGGGGATATCTTTTCCATCATACGTCGGGAGATCGATCTTCTGCGCCAGATTGAACGGGCGGCCGGGGAAGACCGTGCTCTGGCCGGGCTGGCCAGGGATATACGCCGGCAGCTGGACCGTGATGAGGTGGCCGTGGTGGGGGTGTAAAGAAAAAAGCGGGCTTTTCGCCCGTTATATTTTTGCTATCAAACAGGAGTTGTGAATGAGCTGGCTGTTAAGGAGTTGTGTTCAGAATGACCACCGGTGGCGCTCCAGCAGTAGCTTTTTCTCTCTAGCTTATACCTGGCTTTTACTTGACCTTACTTACGCAGTTCTTCGGGCACTTCCGGTTGGTACCACGTGACCCAACTGGCGGGATAAATACCCGTGGCGGCCATTACCATGGCTAAAGTAGCTACGGCCCCCAAGAGCCAGTGCTTAAGCCGCATTGTTCACACCTCCTTTACCTGATATAAGTATAGAGTGCAGCCGGCCCAGGAGAACGTCCAGCCACTCCATGAAGCGGTAGCCGGCCGGGGTGACGGTAAAGGATTGAAAGGCCAGGCCCAGGGCGCTGGCGGCCACCAAGTCCCCCCGCAGGGGAAGGAACCAGGTAACTGCTATGTAGCAGAGGGCTACCATCAGAGAGATTATTTTCAGCGCCCGCCGGTAGCCCTCGCCGGTGATTGGTTTGGCCGGGGTGTCCGCCGGTGCCCAGATTAAGGCAACTATAACGGCGAAAAGGGCTGCGGCCAGAGCTATACCCTGGACAGGAATGTTTGTTTCCGGGAGCCAGCGGGCCAGAAAGCCCAGGCACGTAAAGGTGACCAACGAACCTACGAGGCAGCGATAGTAGGCGGTGCAGTGGGCACCTCCGGCCGCCAGGCGGAAAACCACACTGGCCAGCAGGACCGCCATCACCTGGTGGAAAATGCCCAAAATCAACGGTATCGTCACAAAGCATACCACTTTCACCACTGCGCCCAGGAGCAGCTCCAGGCCGTAGGCCATCACCGCCGCCCGCTCCTCCTGCTGCAGTTCTTGGCCCAACCAGGAGGCGATTTTCTGGGCCAGGTTGTGGATCATCACTCTCCACCTGCCTTGGGTAGGGTTACCGTAAAGATGGTGGGCGGGGAGGAGACCTTTATCTTCCCGCCGTGCTGCTGCACAATCTCCCGCACAATGGCCAGCCCCAGGCCCCGGTTTTCCCCCTTGGTGGAGAATCCCGGTTCAAAGATCTTTTCCATCAGGTCCTCCCTGATGCCGGGGCCGGAATTGCCTACCGAGAGGATGTAGCATTGCTCGTTTTCTCTTATTTCCAGCCTGACGTAGCGGTCTTTTGTCGCTAAAAACATTACCGCATCCATGGCGTTGTCCAGCAGGTTGCCCAGTATGCGGTTCAGGTTGTGGGGGCGCACGGCCAGTTTGGCCAGGTCGGATTCAATAACCAGGCCGAAGCTTATGTTGCGGCCGGCCGCCAGGGCCGCCTTTTGCTGGACCAGGGCGGCCACCTCGGGTGATTTCAGCTTCAGGGTCTGGGTGAGGATGCGGATGTCCCCCGTCACCTCGGCCAGGTACTCCCGGGCGCTTTCAAGCTTGCCCATCTGCAGCATGCCGTACACGGCCTGCAGGTGGCTGATGAAGTCGTGGCGCTGGGCCCGGATGTTCCGGATCATTTCCTCCAGGTTCTGAATGTGCCTGGCCTGCTGGCGTATTAAATTGTCCTGTTCTTCTAAAACTAGTGACTTTCGTAATAAAATAAATCCCAAGACAGTATTGCCAAAAATTACCATGTCAACTATTACTATCCAACCCAGTGGAATAGAAGTATTGAAATAAACCAGGTACTGAGTAAAAAGACAAATAAGCAATGCCTGACCCAAACTAAAAACTGCCATTAAATAGTTTGGAAATGATAGTGTACTCATCGCTTAATCAGACTCCCGGTCTCTTGTTCGGTTAGAAAAGTAAAATCTTGGTGACCTTAATGTAAACTTTTTTCTTATACACCAAAACGTTATTAGAGCCAGCACAATTAGTTCCGGGATGGCTAATAAAATTCGAAGGGTTTTAGATTCCCAAATTTCAGTGATTGTTTTGCCCATAAGAAACAACAATAAAGGACATAGAAGCATTTCCACTGTTGCCAGGATAACAATCCCTATCATTGCCACACAGATGGCAATAGGAATAGAGGTTTTAAAAAAGATATGCACAAGAACAGCAATTGCAATTATCCCGATTAAAGTATGTACCCCATAGGGTATGGGTAGTTCACGTACAAAATATGAACATAATGAAGAAATTACCGCTGCCGGAATAATCCGCTGCCATTTAATTTCAACGCCCATGAGGGTTAACCCCAGGGTCAGGATGAGGATGCTTTCGGGGATAGACTGAAAAATTAGGGCTATTAAAGGCATTTTGTCCATGGTTGTCTCTCCACGTAAGAATAAGTGTGCAATCAAGAACTACACCACCCATCGTGCTTCACGCCCCGGCACAGTCTTCCCCATATAATGCCATTTAAAGTTATTCTTTGGCATATATTTCTGTAGAATCTAAAAATCTCCTTCATTTCCACAAAAATTTTTTTTAATTTTCTACACAAAATAATTTCCCTTGAAAGTCTTATTTAAGGGAAGACCTGCCGGTTTTTATTAAGGGGAGGAAGAAGAAGACAGGTTGAGCCTGTAATCCCCGGCCCGTTGCCTGTAAATAAGGGCCAGTTTTTCGAGCTTTTCCATTTCCTGTGCCGAGATCTGCCGTATCACCCGGGCTGGTGAACCCAGAGCCAGGCATCCGGGGGGTATTTCCTGGCCTTCTACCACCAGTGCGCCTGCGCCTACCACTGATCCTTTGCCAATCCGGGCTCCGTTGAGAATAATAGCTCCCATACCAATGAGTGAGCCATCTTCAATGGTACATCCGTGGAGAATGGCCCCGTGGCCAACCGTAACCCGGTTTCCAATTTTCAAAGGATAGCCCGGATCCTCATGCAACTGGCATCCATCCTGAATGTTTGTCTCTTCGCCAATTGTTACCCTGTCCGCATCTCCCCGGATTACCGTATTAAACCATACGCTGCTGTTGCGGCCTATTTCCACGCGGCCAATAATTCTGGCTCCCGGAGCGATAAATACATCTTCCGCCAGCTGAGGTTTAAAGCCCTTGAATTCGTAAATGCCCATGATTCGTCCCTCCTTAAATTGCCCGTAGAAATTATCCCGTTGGTAAAAGAATTACCGCTAACCTGTATTCAAAAAGCAGGCAATATAATTATACCTCACAAGTACCAATTATGGTTATGTTATGAAGGTGCATACAGTATATAAGAAAAAATTGCCCCCATTTCCGGGGGCTTTGCTGGGGAAAGGAGAGGCGGTTTTGTGAATGCTTTCACATAACAGTATACAAAAAACTTCCACCTCCGTCAATAAAAAATTTTTAATCCACCAGGGAATTCTGGTAGGTAAGATCCTCAAAAGCTTTAACATGAACCTTGCTTACCCTCTTACCAAACCGTACCATTAACATGTTTGCGGGATGTTCCAGAATTTCCGGATCATCGGTTCCCCGTCTTTTAAAACCCGCACTTCCAAAGAGCCGGGTCAGCATGCGCTGGTAGCCAAAGGTGTCAAGGCCACTTCCCTCCAGATCCCAGTGCCAGAAAAATTCAGTGGTTATAACCACATAATCCTCCAGCATTTCATTTTTGAAAGCCTGCTGCAGCAATTCTTTTGCTATCCCCATTCTCTGCCAGCTCCGGCTGACTTCTATGGCTCCCAGCTCCAGCAGGCGGGGATGCCTGCTCCAGCGGGTATATTCGCTGGGTTTGTGAAAGAGCACATACCCAATAATTTCCTGGGCATGCCGGGCAATGTATACCAGACCTTCCGGGGAGCTGGCAGCAATCATTAGAGCCTCTTTTTGCCGTGCGGGGTTGCGGAAATTACGCAGCCGGTCATTCATGTTAAGGGTGGCCAGGTATTCCTTGCTGACCGGTCCTTCAATAAAAACCATGCCCCGTGGTGTGATTAATTGTTTTGTTTCGGTTATTTTGTCACTGGCTGTTAACATGGTTACCCACCGATCTTTCATTTAAAATTCTCTTTAATTTGCCCCAACCTTTACCGGCCAGGCGAGGTTCCTCCGGTTATAAAAATATTCTGATAAAATTACCCAAAATCCTGCTGCCGGAAAAAGTTTTTCCGGCTTTTTTAAGGTGACAGGCTTCCTGTAAATTGAATCCTGTTAATTGATAATACCATATTTCTGCGCGCGGTATAAGAGGGCCGAGCGGGTAATGCCCAGCAACTGGGCGGCACGGGTTTGATTACCCCCGCTTTTCTGAAGTGCTTTAATGATCAGTTCTTTTTCCACCTGTTCCAAAGATATGCCCTCATCGGGGAAGTTGATTACCAGTTCCTTTTCAGCCGGGGAGGTATGGAGCAGTTCCTTGGGCAGGTGTTCGGGTAATATTTCATTGCCCTGGCAAATAATAGCCGCCCGCTCAATAACGTTCTGCAGTTCTCGAATATTCCCCGGCCAGTGGTAGCTACATAAAAGTTTCATAGCTGCCGGGGAGATTTTATTAACCAGGTATTTGGGTCGTAATTTTTCAAGAAAATGGTTGGCCAGAAGAGGGATATCTTCCTTTCTCTCCCTTAAGGGTGGCAGGTGGATCTGGAAAACATTGAGGCGATAATATAAATCTTCCCGGAAAATGCCCTTTTCTATAGCTTCGGTCAAGTTTCTGTTAGTCGCAGCAATTACCCGAACATCCACATGAATTGTTTCCGTACCCCCCACCCGCTCGAAGGACATTTCCTGAAGTACCCTTAATAGCTTGGCCTGCATGGAGAGGGGCATTTCGGTAATTTCGTCCAGGAAAATGGTGCCCCGGTCAGCCAGTTCAAATCGGCCCAGCTTGCGGGCAGTGGCTCCGGTGAATGCCCCCTTTTCATGGCCAAAAAGTTCACTTTCCAGCAGGTTTTCGGGCAGGGCTGCGCAGTTAACGGCAATAAAGGGTCCATCCCGGCGGGGGCTATTCTGGTGAATGGCTACTGCGGCCACTTCTTTACCGGTACCGCTTTCTCCGGTGATCAATACAGTGGCATCGCTTATGGCCACCCGCTCAATTAATTTTTTGACTTCTTGAATGGCCGGGCTGTTTCCCACCAGCTTGCCATATTTTTTGGTCAATTCGGAGCGCAGGAAATTAACTTCCGTGGTCAGCTGGGTAATCACCAGGTTCTGTTTGATGACCATTTTTAACTCGTCCAGATCAAAAGGCTTGGTGAGGTAATCGGCCGCCCCTATTTTCATAGCTTCTATAGCCGTTTCTATGGTGCCGTGGGCAGTGAGGATGACCACCGGAATTTTGGGCTGTATTTCCCTGGCCTTGCGGAGCACATCCATACCATCCATTTCAGGCATTTTCAGGTCAAGAATTACCAGAGAAGGTTGTTTCTCGCGGATGAGTTCCAGCCCCTTTAAGGGGGAAGTTGTGGATAGGGCATGATATCCCTCCTGTTGCATGGCCCTTTCCAGGGCCCAGCAGAGGTGCTGTTCGTCATCAATGATTAGAATTGTTGGTACCATGGTTGGCTTGCCCTCCCGTCAATTCCGTAATGGGTAAACATATGGTGAAGGTGGCTCCCTTTTCCGTGGAGGTCACATCAATGGTCCCGCCATGGCTGGTAATAATCTGGTGGCTGATGGACAGGCCCAGACCCGTTCCATCTTTCCGGGTGGTGTAAAAAGGGTCGAAGATCCGTGAAATATCCTCGCTGGCGATTCCCTGTCCGGTATCGGTGAACTGGATCCATACCCGGTTGTTGCAAGTACCCGTTTTAATGGTAAGGCTGCCGCCACCGGGCATGGCCTGAATGGCATTCAGGATTAAATTGACGAATACCTGCTTGATACGTTCACTGTCCACTTCGATAAGCGGAATATCGGGGTCTTTTACCACGTTGAGCCGTACCCCGTGCTGTCTCAGCATGGGGGTAGTAAAAGTGAGCACTTTGTCCAGCAGGGAATTTATCGACACCGGGTGAACAAAGTTTTTGGCTGGCCGGCCAAAATCCAGTAATTCCTGAATAATCCTGTTCTGCTTGTCAACCTGTTCTTTGATGATGGAAGTATACTGCTTTATATCAGGGATAGTTTTAAATTCCTGTTCCATTACCTGGATGATGGTTTTTACCACAGAGATGGGATTGCGCAGTTCATGGGCGATGCCGGTTACCAGGCGGCCAAGGGCGGCCAGGCGTTCGTTTCTATGCAGTTGTTCCTCCAGCTTTTCTTTTTCAGCGATGGTGCAGGCCATACGATTTATGGCCCGGGCAATTTGACCGGCTTCCCCGGGTAAATCCGGAAGCAGGTGGTTTAAATCTTTTTCCAGGTAGCTTAAGCCTTCTTTAATCTGGTTAACAGATTTTACCAGGTTATGAACCAGGAAGAGAACTCCGCCGGTGCAGACAAAGAAAACAAACAGGGTCACGTAGCGGGAAATTAGCCGGAAGTAACGGCTCTGGGCAAAAATGGGATGAAGGCGTTCATCAACCCATGCTACCGCAGCCAGCTTTCCATCAATGATTACGGGTGTCAGGTATTCAAAAGTTTCATCGTTCAAGCTGGTGGTGAGGCGGGCCAGGGGACGCTTGCTGGCCACTACAGCCATTAAACCGGAGTCAGCCTCAGTTAGAATGCGCCTTTCCCTTTCCCGGCTTTCCTGGGGAGAAAGCTGGCGGTATTCGTGCAGAAAGCCCTGCACAAAAATCTGCTTTTGTTCAGGAAGATAAAGGCCGAATCTTACACCGGGATGGTTTGGGACCAGGGGTTTGGTAACTTCTTCGAAGCTGGAATGCAGATATCTGACCTGTGTTTCGGGTTCCAGGTTGTGAAAATTTTTACCCTCCAGCTTTTTCTGTAAAGCTTGCTCCAGGCCGGGGACAACTTGCTTGTGCAGTAGAGAACCCAGTCGTTCTTCCAGGGAGCTGATCATTGCTTCTTCGCTTCTGGTTGCAAAAATAAGGTCATAAAGAAGCAATAGAACTGGAATCAGCAATAGTACCACAGTTATGGCCATAATTTGAAAACGCAGGCTGCGCCAGTTTGCCTTGAACATACTCCACCCCTTTCATCCGGCCAGGGTGATGGATAACAGACACCTGTTGTCTGAAAACAGACAGCGCCATGTTTATGTAATCACCTTCACATATTACTTATTACCCAAGTGTTTTGCTTATTTTTAAGGACTGTATGTTTTTAAACATACCCCTCTGGCCGCAAAGCAAAACTCCCTATATTTTTCGGGGCCTGTAGCTGGTATGTAAAATGCATTAGGAATTTATAACTTTTTTCACAAGCCCCTGTCTGTATTATATCATGCACGGGCCCTTTTAGGAACCTCTAAGAAGCATCGCTGGAGACTATTTCCTGAAGTATTTATAGCCACCCATGTGCATGGGGTTACAAGCACATACTTTTGCGGTACTGGTCTGGTGAGGTGAGGAAGGGTTATGGCAGAGAGGGACATCGTACAACTATTCAACCGGTATAAAGAAGAGTTTCTAAAAAAATTTTCCCAGCAGGACGGGGGAGATGGAGAAGAAAGGACCAGGGTATGGCAGGAATTTAAGAAGTTTTTGGACCGGTTTGAGCACTGGCTCCAGAGCGAGGATAGTGAAGGCATAGAAGAAGATACTTCCCTCCCCGGGGAAAAATCTTTTGATCAATTTTTAGATGAGGTGCTGGCCGAAACCAAGCGGATCCTGGCTGAACAGAATATCGATGTTACTTATACTTTACCCGGTCAAAACCTGGGCATCAGCGAATCGTGGAAATGTGTAAAGGTTTTTGGTAATAACAATATTTACTATCGGATAGGACGGACCCGGCCACGTAAGGGACCTTACCGGGGTCAGGAGTTGCTGGTTATTGACCTGGTAATGGATGGCTATAAAAAGCAGGTTTTTCTCCCACTTTTAGAACTGAAGTCGGAAATAGAAAAGCGTATAGGAGCTATGCTGGAAAGAGAACTGCCCAGAGTGGAGGCGACAGGTAAATACCGCCTGAAAGTAATCCTGCCATTTGAGGTGGTCCACAAGGGAGATACCTGGCTGGCAGCTCGCAAGTTCGCCGATTTTGTTGCTGTAACCAAACCGCTAATTAACAGTTTGGGTATACACTAACCAGCATTAATAATCCGGGGCTTAAAGATGGCAGTGAAGAGGGGGTGGAATGGCTGGCAAATAATGACAATAGGAAAGGGCAGTTCTGGTAAACTACCCGGATATGAACGAGATTTAAGGCCACACTGATTTTAAGATTCTGGAGGGATAGGAATGTTTGATTGGTTGGCTGCCTTTGCAGGTGGAGGCCTGGCGGCTAAGGCAACTGCAGCAGTTACCACCACTGGAGTAGCGGTAAGCAATGCTGCCGGAAATACAGCTATACCCTGGTGGGTGTGGCCGTTACTCCTGTTTGTTACTACTTTTGTCCTGGGTATTGTGGCAGTTCTTGGAGGCGTGGGCGGCGGTGTCTTATTTGTACCTATTGTAGGTAGCTTTTTCCCCTTTAACCTGGACTTTGTGCGTGGGGCCGGGTTGCTGGTAGCTCTTGCCGGAGCCCTGGCGGCGGGACCGGGGCTGTTAAAACTCAACCTGGCCAATCTAAGGCTTGCCCTGCCGGTGGCCCTGATCGCCTCCACTTTCAGTGTGGTGGGAGCCTTTATTGGCCTGGCTTTGCCCAATAATGTGGTTCAGGCTGCCCTGGGCCTGACGATTGTACTTATTGCCATTTTATTCGTTATTTCGAAAAATACCGAGTTTCCCCAAGTGGGGAATAGCGATAGATTGGCCCGGTTTCTGAACCTGGGCGGTACTTATTATGAGCACTCTTCCGGAAAAACGGTGAACTGGTCGGTATGGCGAACACCGCAAGGTTTTCTCCTGTTTATTGCCATAGGTATTATGGCCGGTATGTTTGGTCTGGGTGCCGGATGGGCAAACGTTCCGGTGCTGAACCTGCTCATGGGTGCACCCCTGAAAGTAGCTGTAGGCACCAGTAAATTTCTCCTTTCCATTACTGATACTTCAGCAGCCTGGGTTTATTTGAACCAGGGAGCTGTATTGCCCGTTATAGCTGTACCTTCTGTCGTGGGTATTATGCTGGGTTCCTTTGTGGGGGTAAGGCTGCTGGCTAAAGCCAAACCTAAAGCCGTAAAATATCTGGTTATTATCCTGCTGCTGGCTTCCGGCTTGAGATCTTTACTTAAGGGTCTGGGAATCTGGAACTAGTCTTAAAAAACGGTATCTAAAAATTGAGGGAGGAGGGAGAAAAATGGCCAAACCGCAGGCAGAAATGCTGAAGAGCCATGCTCCGAAAGAAGCAGTGGTAAAAGCACCTGCCGTGCCCAAGGTGGAAGTAGCACCGGAACAGCTTGTTTATGCCAACGTACTTCTATATGGATCCTGGTTGGGTATTGCTCTTTTGCTCTTAACCAATGTTATTTATCTAACTGGTCTGGTCAGGCCGTATATTGAGCCGTCCATGCTTCCACAGTACTGGGGAATGAAGGCCAGTGAATTTGTCCAGGTAGCGCATATACCCACCGGATGGGGCTGGATAAGCATGCTCGGTTACAGCGATTTTCTGAATTTTATAGGTATGGCGCTTCTGGGCGCACTGACTATTATCGGGTACTTGATCCTGTTGCCGGCCTACTTATCTAAAAAGGATATGCCCTATACTTTTATAGTTCTCACCGAGATAGTGGTGCTGGTACTGGCGGCTTCAGGTATTCTTGCAGTGGGCGGGCACTGATAAAGAGCGGGAGAGCAGTTTTATGAATGCGGCCCTGGTGCCAGGTGTTCCAAGATCCGGGCAAGAGGGTCGTTTTCTTCTGGCCGATATGTAATTGATATCACAAGATCAATGAATGAAATATTTCACAAGACCATATATGCAGAGAACGGTGGGTATGCTCAGGGTGAGTACGGGCAGGAGAATTTGCCATTGATTAACCCGAGCATCCTTTTCCGCCCGTAAAGCCCGGGAAATTTCAATTGCTGCAAATGGGTGGCTCAGTTTTTTTTCCCAGTTGCCCGGAGGTAAAAATGCCGGGGGTACCACCGGATAACTGGAAGATGGAAACAAATAGATGAGATTTTTTCTCCGGTGGAAAGCAGGTTGTTTTTTCCGTTGCTGGCTGCTGTTAAAAATGACCCGTAACATACCTTCGCCCCCCTTTTTACGGATATATTTTATTTAACATATTAAAAATTTTTCTGAAAAGTATGGTTTAAAAACAGGTTGATCATGGTAGCCAGGGCCGGTCCCAGCATTAGCATGATGGTATAAGCTGGTGTCAATCCGGATGCCAGGCTGCCAAGCAGTATTATGGCGGAACTAAATCCCCAGCAGGCAAAAGTAATATTATTTTCCGGGTTTTGCTGTAATTTCCAATGGTGATGCCGGAATTGGATGTAGCCGACCAGGTAACCGCAGCAAAGATAGGTGATGGTAGCTCCTGACCCTGGAAAGGTGAACAGATCAGGAAGATAAATAAGCAGGGCAAATGCACCGGTCAAGTACAGGATAAAAGATGCGGTGGCGTGGGCCCGGCGGCGGGGCAAACCGGTTATGTACATCAAAAGTGGTTCCAGAAAGGTGCGGGTGTTTAAACCAAGCAATCCTGTACCAAGACCGAGAAGCGCACCTACCAGTCCCGTTCTACCTATGGTGAGATATCTGGGAAAGGCAAAACCGGGTACTGCAAGGGGATTTTTCTTAAGTAATGGGACTGACGGGAGGGTTTGGGATGCGTCCCTGGGAAGTGAATGGTGGTAGTACCACCAGTAACGCCCGCCCGCTATTAGTGCAGCGGTAAGGAGAATAATACTGTAGATAAAAAGGATAAACCCTTTACCCTGAAGCATTGTATCCAACCAGAGAAGAAGCTGTTTTCCCGTTAATATAAATGGAATGGTTACAGCGGATATGGTTATACCTGTTCGCTTAAGGGCCTGGCGGGTAATATCGGGCTGGTATATTAACTTGAGTTTTCCGGCTGCGTTGAGGAGAATACCGATGGCTACAGCTGCGGGTAAGGGGAAACCAATTATTATTAAGAGGGGAACGGTTAATAGCCGGTAGGCCGGTCCGCCGGCGCGCAATAAATATCCTCCGGCAATGCCGGTCAGGAAACAAAGAGCTGGATTCATGGAAAACCCTCCCCGGTTTCCTGGAAGCAGAAAAGTCACCGGGTTGTGTGCATGTGATAACTAGCACATATTTTTACGCTATAATACCATAAGTTAATTATTATTGCAACGGCTGGACAGGTGGAAAGCCCCATTTTTTATCGATAATTTTATTGGGCAGGAGTTTTAATGCAAAAACTGGCGTGACAAGAGCAAGAACGGGCCGGGTCCGGGCAACCGGGCAGGCTAAATGTGACATAAAGCACTATGCGCTGAAAAGCTGCCACCCCATCCCTTTTCCGGGTGGTTTTAAAATTTAAGAATTTACAATTTGCTTTGAACCGGGAATGAAGGAGTTAAACTTCTTGTATAGAACTTTTATTATTTAAATATTCCGGTAGGGATGCTTTGTTTGTTTCAAGGAGGGATTACAAACATGTATTCGTTATTACCCCCTTGCAGTGCCAGCTGTCCGGTCCATACTGATGTACCGGGTTATCTGGCGGCCATTGTTCGAGGAGATTATAAGAAAGCCGCAGGCTTAATCCGGGCCAACAATGTTTTTGCCTCGGTTTGCGGTTGGGTCTGCCCTCATCCCTGTGAAGAACATTGCCGGCGGGGACAGGTGGATGCCCCCCTTTCAATAAGGGCTTTGAAAAAGTTTGCCCTGGAAAAGGCCGGGAAAGAGGAGGTTCTTCCTGCCCCGGTTTTGGAATCCCTTCCTTACCGGGTGGCCATAGTAGGGGCTGGCCCGGCGGGATTGACTGCGGCCTGGGATCTGGCCAGGGCCGGGTATTCCGTGACGGTTTTTGAGCGCCAGCCGGAGGCCGGGGGGCATTTATATACTTCATTACCCACTTACCGTCTGCCCCGCCGGGTGGTGAGAGAAGATGTGGGCCGCATCATTGCTGCCGGTGTGGAAATTCGTACGGGTGTTGAAGTCGGGAAAGATGTTTCATTAAATGATCTGATCAAGGAATTCAATGCGTTAATCCTGGCTGCAGGTCTTTCTAAAAGCCGGAGCTTGAATTTGCCGGGATTTGATCACCCCGATGTACTGCTGGCTCTCCCTTTCCTGCAGGGTGTTAATATGGGCCGGCCGGTGAAAATTAGAAAACGGGTGATTGTCATCGGCGGCGGCGACGTGGCCATGGATGTAGCCCGTACTGCTTTGCGTTTGGGTGCCCGGGAGGTACGGGTGGTCTGCCTGGAGACCCGCGATATTATGCCCGCTCATCCCTGGGAAGTGCGCGAAGCCCTGGAAGAAGGGATTGAACTGCACCCCGGTTGGGGGCCCCTGGAGGCGGTGGTAGAGAACGGGTTGCTTAAGGGACTCCAGGTAAAAGGTGTTCTGTCGGTATTTGACGAACGCGGATGTTTTAACCCCTCTTTTGACGAAAGGAAAACATCATTTATTCCCGGGGAAATGATTATCCAGGCTATCGGCCAGTGCGCTGATCTATCGTTCCTGGCGGGTAGCCCTGTGGCAGTGGAAAACGGGCGGTTGGTGGTGAACCGTGATACCCTGGAAACCAGTGTGCCCGGGATATTTGCCTGCGGGGAATTGGCCTGCGGCCCCGGTGCGGCTATTGCTGCTGTGGCCAGCGGCCACCGTGCCGCAGCTGCCGTACGGGCTTACCTGGAAGGAACATCCCCTGCGGTCCATAATGTGGTAAGTATTGGTGATTTACCCGCAAGAATTCGCACCCGCCTGCCTTCTTTCCCGCGGGAAGAAGTACCTGTTCTTCCTGCAGAACAGCGCTGCTCTTCCTTTGTAGTACAGGAGTTGGAATTTCCCCGGGTCCAGGCCCTGCGGGAAGCAGAACGCTGCCTGCGTTGTGGTTTGGGGGCAGAGGTGATTAAAGAACGTTGTGCTGCCTGCCTGACCTGCCAGCGGGTTTGCCCCTACGGGGTGCCACTGGTGGAAGGGAGGGCAAGTATACCGGTTGAAGCTTGCCAGGGATGTGGTATCTGTGCAGCAGCCTGTCCGGCCGGGGCTATTGTAATCAAAGGGCTACCGGAGAAAGAGATGGCTTTGTCCTGGAATGAAGAGGTAAATCCTGAGCTTGATCCCCCACTGGCAGTTTTTGTCTGCCAGCGAGCATATTTTCAGGGGCTGGATTTGGAAGCTCTCTATTCTACCCCGGGATTGAGCCGGGCCCGCGTGGTAGCGCTGCCCACTGCCGGTGCTCTTGACCCCCTGTGGTTGCTGAAAGCCCTGGAGGCAGGGGCCTGGGGAGTGGCTGTAATCACCTGTGATGAAGACAGTTGCCGTCATAAAGGAGGGGCGGCCCGGGTTAAAAAGCAACTGGAGCGTTTCAGGAAGTTATTTGAGGAGATAGGGTACGATCCCTCCCGTTTACAATGGCATAGCCTGGGTGCAAGCGGGGATCCACTGGCCTGGCTCAGTGAATTTGCCCGGGATCTCGTGCGGGCAGGTAGATCCTGAATTCACTGCCTGCCCCCTCCTGGCTGCTAACCTCAATTCTACCGCCATGGTTTTCTATAATGCGGTAGGAGATGGTTAATCCCATGCCGGTTCCAGCGTTCTTGGTGGTGAAAAATGGTGTGCTGAGCCGGGATAAAATCTCATCGGACATGCCCAGTCCTGTATCCCTAACAACCACCAGCACTTCACTGGTACCGGCTGACCAGCGGGAAATAATGGTCAAGTTTCTCACCGGTTGCCTCTCCATGGCCTGCAGGGCATTGTGGATTAAATTCAGCAGCACCTGTTTAATCTGGTCCGGTTGTGCTTTGATGGATGGTAGTTCCGGGGCAAGATCCAGGATGAGCTTTACCTGAGCCAGGAGACACTGGCTTTCAACCAGGGGTAAAAGCTCATGGATCAGTAAATTCAGGTTAACCTCCTCCTCCCTGCGGGCAGGATGGGGGCGGGCCAGTACCAGAAAATCACTGATAATTTCGTTTGTTCGATTCACTTCCTGGATAATTACGTCCAGGAACTCTTTGTTTTTGGCGTCTTTCACCCGTTCACTGAGAATCTGGGCAAATCCTTTAATGGATGTAAGTGGGTTGCGCAGTTCATGGGCCATGCCGGCAGCCATCTGGCCAACCACAGCCAGCTTTTCCTGGTTGTTTTGCAATTCCTGCTGACGATGAATTTCTGTGACATCCTGGATAACGGTAACAGCGCCGCTTATCCGACCATGTCTGTCCCGGAGGACATCGGAACGGATCAGCAGATGGAAGTTTTTGTTGTTAATTTTATAGCATAATTCCAGGGGGCCTACTGCTTGCCCTTTTTGCAGGGCCACCATGGTTACCAGTTTATTTTTGTCCATATCCGGGAAAATATCCCAAATAAATTTACCCGTTAGATCTTCTTGTTCCTGTCCTGTGAGCCGTTTTATTTCCTGGTTGGCGATTTGTATTTTCCCGGTGGAGTCAACAACAATTACTCCACCCACCATTTGGTGCAGGATGGTATCAAAAATGAGTTTTAGTTGCTCATAATTAACCCGGACCTTAATATCCTGGAGATAAATAACTATGCCTTCTCTGATGTTTCCGGGTATGAGGGATTTTGCTTCCAGGACTGCGTGGATTGCGGCACCGTTTTTGCCGATAATTTCAACTTCCCGGTAAAGGGGGAGGGACAGGTTATCTTTTAAGTTATGAAGGCCGGTATTATTTTCTTTCAAAAGGGTTTTAAATAATTCCGTTAATTTTTTTCCCACCACTTCTTCAGCAGTATATCCTGTCATATTTTGCCACGCATCGTTGACGTAGCTTACATTTAACTTACCGTCTACAATCATTATTGCCAGGGGCGTGGTATCAAGTACGTTATAAATTTTCTGGCGTGCCCGGGATCTGGCACGGCCGGCAATAGCGGGGAGTTGAAACCGGTGCAGTTGGCGGCGTTTGTATCTGGTAAAAATAAGAACTATCGTTCCCAGGATTAATATGAAGTAACCCAGGGGAGTGATAAAATTCCTGGAAATGTCAAGTAAATCATGTCTGGATAAGGAAGAAATTAAAGAATAGATCAGATAAGATAAACCAATTAAAGGAATTGTTTTCAGGACCGGTAACCAGATGCGAGCAAACAACCTGTTTTCACCCTTTGCTCAACCTTTCAAAGAACTAATTTTTCAACGCATATTAACATTTTCCTGCCTTTGGTGTCAGACATTTCCTGATAATAATCGAGATTTTATTTTTCATCGTCCTATGGTATAAAAGAATATGGCCATCTTAATTAAGTAAACGGAGGTGGGATGTTGAACAGGACACAGAAACAGATCATTCGAGCTCTAATGGCCGGGCCCAGCTCATACTGGAGACTCATCAGGGAACAGGATGGACACCTGGCCAGTTTTACGCAGGAAATCAAAGATATGTTTCGCCGGGGCCTGATCAAATATCATAACGGGTATATTCATCTCACCCCGGAAGGAGAAATGGAGGGTCACAACCAGGGTCTGTCGCCTTTGCAACCGCTGACCTGCCCTGTATGTGCCGGAAAAACTGTCACCCTGCAGGGCAGCTTTTCCCGCATACTTAAAGAATTTGAGAAGATAGTCCGGCAGAGGCCGCCGGCCCGGGCTGAATTTGACCAGGGCTATGTGGATCCCGTGAGCACCGTAGCCCGGGTAGCTGTTATGTATCAGCGGGGCGATCTGGAAAATCAGGATATTTTGCTTATAGGAGATGATGATTTAACCAGCATTGCTATTGCGCTTACCGGTATGGCCAGGCGGATCACTGTTCTGGAGATTGATGAACGACTGGTTGAATTCATAGCTTTACAGGCCAGAGAAAAGGGCTGGACCAATCTTTCCGTTTACAGGTATGATGTGCGCGATCCACTCCCCCGGGAACTCGAGGGACAGTTTGATACATTTTTAATCGACCCGGTGGAAACCCTGCCGGGAATCCGGCTGTTTCTTTCCCGCTGTGCTCTCTCCCTGCGCGGCAGGGGTAGTGCCGGTTATTTTGGGTTAACTCACCTGGAGGCTTCCAGAGATAAGTGGCATGCTATACAAAGATTGATATTAAGTATGAATTTTGTGATTACCGATATCATCCACGATTTCCAGGAATACGAACTGGAAAGGGAAGGCTTTATCAATAAAAACTACCCGCTGGTTCAAAAATCCTTCGGTCCCTTACCGGTACCGGACATCAACTGGTATACTTCTAACTTTTTCCGCCTGGAAGCAATAGCCAGGCCTGATATACCCGAACAGGAAAATGTCCCGGCCGGGCGTGAATTATACTTTGATGACGAAGCTTACGCCACTCTTCCTTAGTATCCGCTACTTGCGCACTCAATCTTGCATGGGCGGTCGGTTTATGTTAGAATACATCCTGGTGTGAATTACACACGCCGCCAGACTTCTACAGGGGTGCCCGAAAGGGCTGTGTAGAAGAATGATGGCGGCGGAGGAATAAAACCAGCAGGGGAGGAGGTGTGAGGGTGGCTATCATTTCCATGAAACAGCTTCTGGAGGCGGGAGTTCATTTTGGACACCAGACCCGTCGGTGGAATCCCAAAATGGCTCCGTACATTTTTACGGACCGGAACGGGATTTACATTATTGATTTGCAAAAAACTGTGCGCAAAATAGAAGAGGCCTATAATTTTGTACGCAATCTGGCCGCCGAAGGGGGAACAATTCTCTTCGTAGGCACCAAAAAGCAGGCGCAGGAATCGGTAAAAGAGGAAGCTGAGCGCTGCGGCATGTTTTACGTTAACCAGCGCTGGCTGGGTGGGATGCTGACCAATTTCCAGACCATCCGCCGGCGCATCGAGCGCCTGCATGAGCTGGAGCGTATGGAAGCTGACGGGACGCTGGCCGTGCTGCCGAAAAAGGAAGTAGCCGAGCTCATGCATGAAAAAGAGAGATTGCAGAAGTTTCTCGGCGGCATTAAAAATATGCGCAAATTACCCGATGCTGTTTTTATCATTGACCCCCGTAAAGAGCGCATTGCAGTGGCTGAAGCCCGGAAGCTGAAAATACCCATTGTAGCCATTGTGGATACTAACTGTGATCCTGACGAAATTGATTATGTGATCCCGGGTAATGACGATGCCATCAGGGCAGTTCGCCTGCTTACCAGTAAAATTGCCGATGCTGTCCTGGAGGGGCGGCAGGGGGAACAGGTTGAGGCAGCAGCGCAATAAGGGTGGATTTTGGTGGGGGCCCCCGCAGGAGATCACTGCTTTTGGGGAACCCCTGCTTTTTTCTGAGGCCTCTTGTTTGATCTGCTTTTTTAATGGATATAATAACGAAGGAAAAACCTGGCATAATTAAAGGGGGGGTAATCAATGGCTGAAATCACAGCGGCCATGGTCAAAGAATTAAGAGAGCGCACAGGTGCGGGCATGATGGATTGTAAGAAGGCCCTTATGGAAGCCAATGGAGATCTGGAAAAAGCAGTAGACCTGTTGCGCGAGAAAGGTCTGGCTGCAGCGGCCAAAAAAGCCGGCCGTATTGCTGCCGAGGGCGTGGTGGATGCTTACATTCACGGAGGAGGACGTATTGGAGTTTTAGTTGAAGTGAACTGTGAAACCGACTTCGTGGCCAAGACTGATGAATTTAGACTTTTTGTACGTGATATTGCCCTGCAGGTGGCTGCAGCCCGGCCTGAATATGTAAGGCGCGAAGATGTACCTGAACACGTAATTGCCCGGGAAAAAGAAATCTTAAAGGCCCAGGCGGCCAATGAAGGAAAGCCGGAAAAAATAATCGATAAAATAGTACAGGGACGGCTGGAAAAATTCTTTAAAGAGGTATGCTTGCTGGAACAGCCTTTTATTAAAAATCCCGATATTACAGTGCAGGATTTGTTGAATGAGAAAATTGCTAAAATTGGTGAGAATATTGTTATTCGCCGTTTTACCCGTTATGAGCTGGGTGAAGGGCTGGCCAAACGGCAGGACGATTTTGCAGAACAGGTTGCGGCTATGGCCAGGAGTTGATATAGGATAAAATTCCCGTCCTGGCAAAAGGATTTTTCCTGACGCTGTAGAAGTAAAACTGGGTAAATTGGAGGTTCTGCCGGTGACTCAGGTACCCAGGTATAAACGTGTAGTTTTGAAACTCAGCGGTGAGGCTCTGGCCGGCAGCCAGGGTTATGGTATAGACCCCGATGTAGTCAAGTCCATTGCCAGGCAGATAGACGAGCTTGTGCGTATGGGTGTGCAGGTGGCGGTTGTAGTTGGCGGAGGGAATATCTGGCGCGGAGTGGCCGGCAGTGCCAAGGGGATGGACCGGGCTACCGCTGACTATATGGGTATGCTGGCCACAGTAATCAATTCCCTGGCCCTGCAGGATGCCCTGGAGAAGCAAGGGGTGAACACGCGGGTGCAAACGGCCATTGAAATGCGGGAAGTAGCCGAACCTTACATTCGCCGGCGGGCCATAAGGCACCTGGAAAAAGGACGAGTGGTTATCTTTGCGGCGGGGACCGGGAATCCTTACTTTTCCACCGATACCACCGCTGCTTTGCGGGCAGCTGAAATAGAAGCGGATGTCATTTTGATGGCCAAAAGGGTTAATGGGGTTTACGACTCTGACCCGCTTAAGAACCCCAATGCCCGGCGCTATGAACGGCTTACATATATTGAACTCCTTAATAAAGGGCTGGCCGTTATGGATTCTACAGCTACTTCCCTGTGCATGGATAACCGGATCCCCCTGGTGGTTTTTAACCTTAATCAGGAAGGAAATATTAAACGTGCGGTACTGGGTGAAAATGTAGGTACCTATGTCGGGGGTGAATATGGTGGTTAATGCCAGAATTGCCGAGGCAGAAAGCAATATGAAAAAAACCGTGGAGCTGGTAAAAAAGGAATTTGCATCCTTGAGGGCAGGTCGTGCCACCCCTGCCCTTCTGGATAAGATTATGGTATCTTATTACGGTACCCCTACCCCGATCAACCAGCTGGCCACTATATCTGTGCCCGAACCACGTCTTCTGGTGATTCAGCCCTGGGATAAAAGCGTTCTTCCGGAAATTGAACGGGCTATTTTAAAATCTGACCTGGGGATTACACCTGCCAGCGATGGAACTGTTATACGCCTGGCTATTCCCCAGCTAACCCAGGAGCGCAGGGCTGAACTGGTTAAGGTAGTCAAGAAGAAAGCAGAAGAGGGTCGGGTTGCCATTCGAAACATCCGGCGGGAAATTAATGATAAGGTAAAGCAGCTGCAAAAAAACGGTGAGATTTCCGAAGATGAACTGCGCCGTGCACAGGATGAGATTCAAAAGCTTACGGACAAGTACATTAAGGAAATTGATCAGCTTTTGAATTCCAAAGAACAGGAGATTATGCAGATATAAAGTCATGCCCAGGGAAGAGCAAATTCCGGATGTGCTGGCTCTTAAACTGGAAGAAGCTTTAGCCATATGTAACCAGATGGGATGGCAGGTTGAGGTGCAAACGACAGCTCCTCCCCGGGGGATTTCCGGGGGAACGGAAAGGGTTGTACGCTTTACAGTAACTGCGCCCGGTAAAGGTGTGTTGACTGTGGCGCGGGAAAAAACGGGGAAGGAGGTGTGATCATTGGCCTATCGTATAACCGAGGACTGCCAGGCTTGCGGAACCTGCCTTGAATCCTGCCCGAACGAAGCCATCATTGAAGGTGATATTTACAGGATCGACCCCGACAAATGCGAGAGCTGTGGTACCTGTATTGAGGCCTGTCCTACCGGAGCCATTATTGAAGAGTAATTAAGTTAACCCCCTCTTCCGGAGGGGGTTGTTTTAATAAGAATATTACATATAATTTATGGTAATGCCTTTCTTTATCTGTTTGAAGAGGGGGAGGGCCATTTGCTGCTGAAGAACCTGGTGCGTATTTGGCAACGCGGTGGAAATAAAAATTTAGAAGAAGAAAGACTTCTGGCGCAGCTGGATTTAAGTCGCCTGCCCCGTCATGTGGCTATTATTATGGATGGAAATGGACGCTGGGCGCAGAGAAGGGGATTGCCCAGAACTTACGGGCACCGTGCTGGAGTGGAGTCTTTGCGGGATACGGTACGCACCTGTGCCGAACTGGGCATTGGCTATCTTACCGTTTATGCTTTTTCAACGGAAAACTGGAAACGACCCAGGGATGAAGTGGATGTATTAATGGATTTGCTTGTAGAATACCTGCATAAAGAAATAGATGAACTCTGTGCCAACGACATTCGTCTTCACCCCATTGGACGCATTGAAGAGCTACCCTTAAGTGCGCAGGAAGCTCTAAAGATGGCCACCCACCGCACCAGGAATAACCGGAGAATGACCCTCAATCTGGCCTTGAACTATGGTGGACGGGTTGAACTGGTAGATGCCGTGCGATCCATTGTTAAAGAAGCGCTGGCTGGAAGAATAACTCCGGACCAGGTTGACGAATCAACCATTTCCGGTCACCTCTATACAGCCGGGCAGCCGGATCCCGACCTGTTAATCCGTCCTTCCGGTGATTACAGGATCAGTAATTTTTTACTCTGGCAGCTTTCTTACACCGAGTTTTGGATGACCAGTGTAATGTGGCCAGATTTCAGGCGGGTCCACCTTTTACAGGCCCTGGTGGATTTTCAACGGCGGGAAAGGCGTTTCGGCGGCCTGGTTAGAGGTGAACAAAAGTGCTCGGGCACAGAATCTTGAGTGCGCTGGTAGGTATCCCCCTCTTTATTGCTGCTGTATGGTATGGAAACCTGTTTCTCCTCGTTTTTACGGGGTTATTAATGGTACTGGCTGCCGTGGAAATAGTTGCCCTGTTTCAACGTATAAATTTGTATCCTCCCCACGGGCTGGCTATTTTAGGAAGCCTTTTCCTGCTGGGTAGTTCATATCTTTACAGGGATGCCGGCCTGGCGGGAGCAGTGGCGCTGGTATTATTTATTATCCTTATCTTTATGGTGTTTTTATATCCCGCTTTCTCCCCGGTGGAAGGTGCGGTTACCCTGCTGGCAATACTTTATACCGGGTTATTCGTTTATATTTATTTGCTCCGCTTGTTGCCTGACGGTTGGGTATGGTTGACCTTTACCCTGGTGGGCACCTGGTCCAGCGATACCGTAGCTTATTTTGCCGGGAAAAGCTGGGGCCGCCGTCAGCTGGCCCCGGCATTGAGCCCTGGTAAAACCGTGGAGGGGGCTTTGGGGAGCATTGTTGGCAGTATACTGGCAGCAGTAGCTTTTATCATCATTTATCCTTTTCTTCCCCGTGGTCTCTTGCTTCTTCTGGGTTTGTTGCTGGGGGTGGCGGCTATACTGGGGGATCTGGTTGAATCGGCCTTTAAGCGGCAGGCAGGAGTTAAGGATGCGGGGGATATAATTCCCGGTCACGGTGGCATCCTCGATCGTTTTGACAGTATGCTCTTCACTGCTCCACTGGTATACTACTATGTAGGGATGTTTATAATAAGCTGAGGTGACACGGGTGCCCAGGTCACTGCGGGTAGCCATTTTAATTACAACTGTTTTACTTGTTTATCTGGCCTGGAAATACGTTGTTCCAGAAATAATAGCTATTTTAAATTTCCTGTTAACGGCCTTTATTCCTTTTATTCTGGCGGTGGTTATAGCTGTACTCATCGAACCAGTGGTACGCTTTTTGCAACAAACCTGTCGTCTGAACCGCTCCTTATCTGTCGGCCTGTCCATGTTGATGGTTATTGGCGGGGCCGGGGCCCTGCTGGTCCTGCTGGTGTTGCGCCTGGCCACAGAGTTAGCCGAGCTTTCGGTACGCCTTCCCCAATATTTGGGGCCTTTGCAGGCGGAAATTGACCGGCTGGTGGAGAAAGGAAGGGTATTTTATTTCCACCTGCCGCCGCTGGTTACCGAGCGCGTGCAGGAAAACTTAGGTACCTTTACGGGCTGGCTTTCTCATGTGGCCGGTCTGCTGGCCACTTCACTACTCCACCTGGTCACTTCCCTGCCCAATGCGCTGGTGGCCATAATAGTGGCGCTTATAGCTACTTACTTTATAAGCCGGGATTACCGGTTGCTCATACAGTTCTGGCTTAAGATTTCCCCTGAACCCTGGGGCCAGCGGGTGGTGGAGGTAAGCCAGAGGGTTGTGGGAGCTTCCTTCGGTTATTTGCGTGCGCAGTCTTTTCTGGTAACCCTGACCACCGTGCAGAGCATTGTAGGACTTTATATAATTGGGGCGAAGTATTCTCTGACTGTTGGTTTACTGATTGGACTTTTTGATATTATCCCCGTACTGGGACCTGCTACCATTTACATACCCTGGGCTATCTGGTCCTTTCTTACCGGTCAATTTGCTTTTGGGGTCAAGCTTGTAGTGCTTTATCTTATGGTGTGGGGGGTAAGGGAAGTCCTGCAGGCCCGTGTTGTGGCGGCCAGTTTGGGTCTGCATCCACTGGCCGTTCTGGTGGCCATGTACGTGGGGCTTAAAACCATCGGGGTGGTGGGTCTGGTACTGGGCCCTCTGAGCCTTATTGCTTTGCAGGCTGCTGTAGGCACTATCAGGCCTTTAAATCACAAGTAGGAGACGGTTCACGTATGAAAAATATTGTTATTCTTGGAAGCACTGGTTCCATTGGTCGCCAGGCTCTGGACGTGGCCAGGCGTTACCCGGATAAAATTCGTGTGATTGGCCTGGCTGCCGGCAGCAACTGGTCTCTCATGGTTGAGCAGATCGGAGAATTTAAGCCCCGGGTGGTTGCCCTGGCCCGGGAAGAAGCTGCCCGGGAACTGGCCAGGCATCTTCCTCCAGGGGAGCGGCCTGAAATTTTTTGTGGTTCCGGGGGTTTGCTGGCTCTGGTAAATTCTATAGATGATGGGATGGTTTTAAATGCCCTGACGGGTACTGCGGGATTAAGACCCACCATGGCGGCTCTCGAAAAGGGCCTGGACGTAGCTCTGGCCAACAAGGAAACGCTGGTGGCTGCGGGTGAGCTGGTTATGAAGCTAGCCCGCAACAGAGGAGCCCGTATCCTGCCGGTGGATAGTGAACATTCGGCCATCTGGCAATGTCTTGCGGGTCAATCCTTAAAAAAAGTGGAGAAAATTATTCTTACGGCTTCAGGGGGCCCCTTTCGCATAGGACCTCCGGATCTTTCCAGGGTTACGGTAAGCGAGGCACTGGCGCACCCCAACTGGAAGATGGGTAAGAAAATAACCATCGATTCGGCCACCCTGATGAACAAAGGCCTGGAAGTGATGGAAGCTCACTGGCTTTTTGATATGGACTATGATCGGATTGAAGTGGTGATTCACCCCCAGAGCATAATCCATTCGATGGTAGAATTTGTAGATGGTTCGGTTATCGCCCAGATGGGCCTTCCAGACATGCGCCTGCCCATTCAATACGCCCTTTCTTACCCCGATCGCTGGCCCGGTGAGTTGCCACGGGTTAACTGGTTTGCTGTAGGTGAACTTACTTTTGAGCCCCCCGATACCGGGCGTTTTCCCTGCTTAACCCTGGCTTATTCCGCGGGCCGTGCTGGTGGAACCATGCCGGCAGTACTGAACGCAGCCAATGAAGTAGCCGTGGAGGCATTTTTATCCGGGGAAATTCCCTTTACCGGTATATACCGGGTTGTAGCCGGGGTTATGGATGAACATACGGTTATTTCCAGGCCCACCCTGGAGGAAATTCTGGCTGCCGATCAGTGGGCTCGCCGGGTGGCGCGGGAAAAAATAAGAAGGTGATGGTAGTGCAGACGTTTTGGGCGTCCATTCTTGTCTTCGGGTTGCTGATTATTTTTCACGAACTGGGCCATTTTATTGCTGCCAAGCGGGTGGGTATTAAGGTACACGAGTTTAGCGTAGGATTCGGCCCCAAACTTTTAAGTTTTCCCAGGGGAGAAACTGCCTATAACCTGCGTTTGTTTCCCCTGGGAGGTTTTGTCCGTATGGCCGGCATGGATCCGTCGGAAGAGGTGGAGGAAGAAGAAAGAAGTTACCAGAACAAAACCGTTGGCCAGCGGGCAGTCGTGATTGCTGCCGGCCCATTAATGAATTTTCTCCTGGCAGCTCTTTTGCTAATGATAATTTTTATGGTTCATGGCTTCCCTACGCCTACTACCACCATTGGCAAACTGGTTTCCGGCCAGCCTGCCGATAATGCCGGCTTAAAGCCAGGGGATAAAATCGTTGCCATCAACGATAAACCGGTGGAGCGCTGGGAAGATGTTACTGCCCTGGTCAACGCCCATCCCGGCCAGCCTATTACCGTGATTGTGTTGCGCAATGGGGAGGAAAAGAGATTTGAACTGGTAACAGCCGTTAATAACGAAGGAAAGGGAATGATCGGTATTTACCCTCGGCAGGAGATGCGCCAGCTGGGGCCCCTTGCAGCCCTGTACCGGGGTATGGAGTATACGGTGCGCCTCAGCGGGTTGATCCTTGAATTTATAGGCAGGATGATAATCGGGCAGGCTCCGGCAGAAATTGGTGGACCGGTACGCATCGTTCAGGAAATCCATACCGCTGTCCGGATGGGGTTCTTTTATCTCCTGCAGCTGGCAGCATTCTTAAGTATTAACCTGGGTCTGTTCAACCTCCTGCCCATCCCTGCCCTGGATGGCAGCAGGCTTATTTTCCTGGCCCTGGAAGGGTTGAGAGGGCGACCTGTAGATCCTGCCAAGGAAAATTTTGTCCACCTGGTAGGGTTTGGTCTGTTGTTGCTCCTGATTATGGTGATCACCTATAAAGATATCCTGGGATTGCTTTAATGGGGGGAGGTTAGTGCAGCGGAGATACAGCCGCCCTGTAATTCTTGGCAATGTGCAGGTAGGTGGAGGGGCACCTGTTACGGTACAGTCCATGACCAATACCGACACCCGTGATGTCCGGGCCACCCTGGACCAGATTCACAGGCTGGTGCGGGAAGGTTGTGAAATCGTAAGGGTGGCCGTCCCCGATTTGCAGGCGGCCCGGGCATTAAAAGAAATAAAGGCGGGTTGTCCGATTCCCCTGGTGGCCGATATTCATTTTGATTATCGACTGGCCCTGGCAGCCCTGGAAAGTGGTGCCGATGGCCTGCGGATTAACCCGGGTAATATCGGGGGACGGGAACGGGTGGCGGCTATAGTAAATGCTGCCCGGGGAAAAAAGGTTCCCATTCGTATAGGGGTTAATGCCGGTTCCCTGGAAAAAGACCTGCTTGCCCGGTATGGTGGGCCAACTCCCCGGGCCATGGTGGAGAGTGCGCTGCGCCATATTCGTTTGCTGGAAGAAATGGGGTACCGGGAAATTAAGGTTTCGTTAAAGGCGTCCCATGTGCCGGTGATGATTGAAGCCTACCGCTTGCTGGCCCGGCAGGTGGAATACCCCCTTCATGTTGGTGTAACCGAGGCAGGAACTGTGCGCTCGGGTACAATTAAATCTGCTGTTGGTATCGGTGCCCTGCTGGCAGAGGGAATTGGCGATACCATCAGGGTATCTCTAACCGGTGATCCGGTGGAGGAGGTGCGCGTGGGCTATGCTATTCTTAAGGCCCTGGGCTTGCGCCAGCGGGGAATTGATCTTATTTCCTGCCCTACCTGCGGGAGGACATGCATCGATCTCGAGCGTATTGCCCTGGAAGTGGAGGAACGCCTGTCCTGGGTGGACAAACCTCTCAAGGTTGCCGTTATGGGCTGTGCGGTAAATGGTCCCGGTGAGGCCAGCCACGCTGACGTGGGCATTGCCGGGGGTAGGGGATTCGGGTTGCTCTTCAGAGGAGGTCGTATTATCGGCCGTTTTCCTGAAAAAGACCTGGTAGATGCCCTGGTACGGGAAGTGGAAAAAATTTTGCAGGAAAAGAATTCTTCAGATTGAGGTACTGCCAGCTGTTTCTTTTCCCATTCCATATTCTGCTTGCTTGAGCACACTTTAGATTTGGCAAGGGGGAGCATTATAAAGTGCGTATCAGTCAACTGTTTTTACCGACCTTAAGGGAAGTACCGGCTGAGGCAGAGGTTATCAGTCACCAGCTATTGCTGCGAGCAGGCTTTATCCGTAAAGCAGCGGCCGGAGTATATACCTTTTTACCCCTGGCCTGGAGGGTGATCAGGAAGATAGAACAGATCATCCGGGAGGAAATGGATCGCCAGGGCGGGCAGGAAATAATGATGCCCATTATTCAACCGGCGGAGCTCTGGCAGGAGTCGGGCCGCTGGGATGTTTACGGTCCGGAACTTTTCCGTTTGAAAGACCGGCACGGGCGGGATTTCTGCCTCGGGCCGACCCATGAAGAAATTATAACGGCCCTGGTGCGGCAGGAAATCAGGTCTTACCGCCAGTTGCCCCAGTTGCTCTATCAGATTCAAAATAAGTATCGCGATGAACGACGCCCCCGTTTTGGCCTGCTACGAGGGCGGGAGTTCATCATGAAGGATCTTTATTCTTTTGACCGGGACGAAGCAGGCCTGGAAGTGAGCTATCAAAAAATGTATGAGGCGTATACCCGGGTATTTACCCGTTGTGGTTTGAAATTCCGCCCGGTGGAAGCCGATTCTGGTGCCATTGGCGGCAATGATACCCACGAATTTATGGTGCTGGCCGATTCCGGCGAGGCCCTGGTGGTTTTCTGTCCTGATGAGTCATGCGGGTATGCAGCCAACGTGGAACGGGCTACCTCGCCGGTACAGCGTGATACTGTTGAGGAAGAAACCTCTCAACCCCTTAAATTGGTTGATACTCCCGGCATGCACACGGTGGAGCAGGTTACCGCCTACCTGGGATTAAATGCGCGCCGCATTATAAAAACTATCCTCTACCAGACTGAAAAAGGGGTGGTGGCAGCGCTGGTGCGCGGTGACCGGGATGTTAATGAAGTTAAACTGCAAAAGGTTCTGGACGTGCTGCGCCTGGAACTGGCCGATGCTCCTACCGTGGAAAAGATCACCGGGGCGCGGGTGGGTTATGCCGGCCCGGTGGGGCTCCAAAATGTCCGGCTGGTGGCCGATGATGAAGTGATGTTGCTGGTCAATGCCGTTGCCGGTGCCAACCGGGACGATGCTCACCTGGTCAATGTAAATCCAGGACGTGACTTTGTCCCTCACATGGTGGCGGATATTCGTGTGGTGCGGGCCGGGGATCCCTGCCCCAAATGCGGCGCCCTTCTTCGGGAAACCCGCGGTATTGAAGTGGGCCAGATTTTTAAGCTGGGGGATAAATACAGCCGCGCTTTGGGAGCCACCTATCTGGATGAACGGGGCCAGAGCAGGCCCATGATCATGGGGTGTTACGGTATTGGTGTGACGAGAACCATGGCTGCAGCCGTGGAGCAAAACCATGATGAGGATGGGATTATCTGGCCGGTTTCCATTGCTCCATTTCACGTTGTGGTCATACCGGTTAATCACAAAGATGAACAGCAGATGAACCTGGCCGAGGAGATTTATCAGGAGTTGCAGGCAGGCGGGGTGGAAGTGGTGCTGGACGATCGTGCTGAGCGGGCAGGAGTAAAGTTTAAAGACGCGGATCTGGTGGGGTATCCCATGCGCATTACTGTAGGGAACCAGGCGGTACAGACGGGAGAACTGGAATTGCGCTACCGGGCCACCAGGGAAATGCAGCTGGTGTCCCGGGAACAGATTGCCGGGCATATCCGGGAGTATATTGACCGTGCTGTGAGGGTATTGTGATGTTATTGTGAGGGGATAATTATGCCTGCTCTTAAACGGGTGGTCATTTTATCGGTTATGGCGGGTACGGGCCATATGCGGGCGGCCTGTGCCCTGCGGGAGGCCATTAGGGAAAGCAATCCGGCGGCAGAAGTAATTGTTCTGGATACTTTCCGGTATACCGCCCCTTTTTTAGAAAAAGTAGTTCTGGGTACTTATATGGAGATGCTTAAGATTACACCGGTGGTTTACGGCTACCTGTACCGCCGGGCGGAAAAAAGTCAGCCCTTTTCGGTATTTGCCAAACAGGAATTCAACCGTATCTTAAACAGATTGACCGCCCCCAAGCTGGTTAAATTTTTAAATCAGGCTCGCCCCCAGCTGGTTGTCTGTACCCATCCTTTCCCGGTTGGTATTCTGGACCGGTTGAAAAGCCAGGGCCTTTTACGTGTACCGGTGGTGGCCACCATTACTGATTTTACTATCCATTCCTTCTGGATTTTCCCCGGGGTGGATGCTTATCTGGTAGCCTGTGAAGACTTAAAAGGCCCGGTGGCCGAGTTTGGCTTTCCCCTGGAGAAAGTGTTTGCCACAGGAATTCCCATAGATCCTGCATTTGCCCGGCCGGTGGATCGCCTGAGTATTCAAAAGAAACTTGAGCTGAACCCTTTTCTCCCTACCATACTGGTTATGGGAGGCGGCCTGGGGTTGGGTCCACTGGCCGAGGTGGTGCAATACCTGGGTAACGGTTCCATGCCCTGCCAGCTGCTGGTGGTTGCCGGGCATAATGAGCAACTGCGCAAACGACTGATGCAGGTGGCCGGGTCCTGCTGTCACCCCATCAGAATTTTTGGGTTCGTCGATAATATTCACGAGCTTATGTCTGTAGCTCATATCATGGTGGGTAAGGCAGGCGGGCTGAGCTGTGCGGAAGCTCTGGCCAAAGGTTTGCCCATATGTATTGTGGATCCCCTGCCCGGTCAAGAGGAACGTAATACGGAATTTTTATGTCAGGCTGGTGTTGCGGTAAAAGTAGACAGGGTTCAGGATGTAGCCCCGCAGATCCAGTCCTGTCTGTCAGATACCCGACGCCTTCAGGCCATGTCTTCAGCGGCTGCCCGTTTGGGTAAACCTTGTGCGGCGCGGGAGGCTGTGGAACTGATGAGTAGGATTTTAGAGCAGGAAATCCCGGCTGCAGCGCGGGAATAGGGGCGAGGGGGATATTAGTGCTAACGGAGAAGGAGATTATCCTGCGGTTGGTGCTGGCAGTGGTTCTGGGTGGGATGATCGGCCTGGAACGGGAAAGGCTTTATGTCTCCATCCGTACCTATTCAGCGGGTTTTCGCACTCATATTCTGGTCTGTGTGGGTGCGGCCCTGGCCATGGTTGTTTCGGAGGGCCTCCATTACCAGTTCAGGGGTGATGCAGCCCGGGTGGCGGCCCAGGTGGTTAGTGGAATTGGTTTTCTTGGTGCGGGAGCCATTTTAAGGGAAGGTCCCCTGGTACGCGGCCTTACCACTGCTGCCAGTTTGTGGGTGGTGGCCTGCGTGGGTCTGGCAGCGGGGGGAGGGTTTTACCTGGCGGCCACTCTGGGTACCGTTCTGGTTCTGTTTGCCCTGGTTATCCTGGGGGCAATAGAAGATTACGTACGTAAAAGACAGCAGGAAGATGTATTAAATCTGGTGGTGGCCAGTGCTCCGGAAGACATTCAGAGGGTAGGAACCCTGCTCGGGGAATTTGGTTTGATAGTTAAAAATATTGAAGTGGAAAAGATGGGTGATGGAGAGCGCCACCTGTTAAAAATTACCGTTCAGTTTCGCCCGCATGTGAACCGTGTATTGATTTTAAACAAGCTGGCCTCCTTGCCCGGTGTTTACCGGGTCGAACACCGGCATAATTAAGGACCTTGCCAGTAACCGCTTTATGTGGTATACTATCATTTGGTTTATGTCAGCTGCCTTTTGTCAGGAACAGGAGTGGGTAATACCCACTCTTTCGTCTTATAATACAGGTACAGCAAGTAAAACGCCAGTATATGATTCCTTTAAAGATTTGAGAGGGAGGATGCGGCCGTGACTAAAAATAAGGTCGTGGCGACGGTGGAGGAGCTGGCTACCCCCCTGGTAAACAGCCTGGGGTTGGAGCTGGTGGATGTGGAATATGTAAAGGAGGGAAGACGCTGGTACCTGCGCATTTTTATTGATAAGCCCGGAGGAGTAACTCTTGATGACTGCCAGGCGGTATCAGAGGCCCTGGATCCCATCTTAGACGAAGTTGATCCCATACCCCATTCCTATCATCTGGAAGTGTCTTCCCCCGGCATTGAACGGCCTTTGAAGAAGCCTGCCGATTTTGAACGCTTCTCAGGGTGCAGGGTTCAGCTTACTACCTTTACTCCACAGGATGGGCAGCGAAAATTTACCGGTCGCCTGGAGGGCTTACAAAACCAGATGGTAGTGCTTACCCTGGATGATGGGCAGGAGCGGCGCATCCCCTTTTCAGAAGTGGCAACTGCAAGGTTGAAGGCAAGCTGGCTCTAGGAGGCAGGCGAAAAATGAATACCGAGATTTTAGCAGCTGTTAAGGAACTGGAAAAAGAAAAAGGTATTTCGGCTGAAATCCTTTTTGAGGCCCTTGAGGCGGCTCTGCTTTCTGCATACCGGCGCAATTTCGGCTCCCTGCAAAATGCCCGGGTGGTTATTGATCGCCAGACCGGTGACTTCAAAGTATACTCCCAGCGTACGGTGGTAGAGGAAGTGACGGATCCGCGGCTGGAAATTTCCCTTGAGGAGGCCCGGAAGATCGACCCCCGCTACCAGGTGGGGGATGTCATTGAAAGTGAGGTCACTCCGAGAAACTTCGGAAGAATCGCTGCCCAGACGGCCAAACAGGTAGTGGTACAGCGTATCCGGGAGGCGGAACGTAATATAGTTTATGAGGAATTTGCCAGCCGGGAAGGTGATATCGTTACAGGTATTATCCAGCGCGTGGAGCAGAGGAACGTTTACATTAGTCTGGGCCGGACAGAAGCGATTTTGGCTCCTCCAGAGCAGATGCCCGGGGAAATGTATCGCCCCGGCAACAGGATTAAGACCTATGTCATGGAAGTGCGCAAGACCACCAAGGGTCCGCAGATACTGGTTTCCCGTACCCACCCGGGCCTTTTAAAAAGGCTTCTCGAGCTGGAAATACCCGAGTTCCAGGAAGGTTTGGTGGAATTGAAGGCCATTGCCCGGGAAGCAGGTTACCGGTCCAAAATTGCCGTTTATTCCAGGGAAGAAAAACTTGATCCCGTTGGTGCGTGCGTGGGACCGAAGGGGGCACGCATCCAGGCTATTGTCAATGAGTTAAACGGGGAAAAAATTGATGTAATTAAATGGAACCCCGATCCTTCCAAGTTTGTGGCCGCAGCATTGAGCCCGGCCAAGGTAATAGCGGTAGAGATCTGGGAAGAAGAAAAAATCGCCCGGGTAATTGTGCCGGATTACCAGCTGTCCCTGGCCATTGGAAGAGAGGGTCAAAATGCCCGCCTGGCAGCCAAACTCACTGGATGGAAGATAGATATAAAAAGCGAATCCCAGATGCAGGAGATATATGCCCAGGAATACAGGGAGTACTATGGTGATGACAGCGCATTGTAAATTCCGGGCAGAAGGAAGGTGGTCCGTTTGCCCAGGGTAAAAAAGGTACCTCTGCGTATGTGTGTGGGTTGCCAGGAAATGAAGCCCAAAAAGGAGTTGATCCGGGTTGTACGTACACCCCAGGATACCATTGAAATTGATCCCACGGGCAAGCGTTCCGGACGCGGAGCTTACCTTTGCCCCAGGTTAGAGTGCTTACAGAAAGCCATAAAAGGTAAGAGACTGGAGAAGGCCCTGCAACGCTCTGTGGCTCCGGAAATCATCCAGTCCCTGGTTGAGGGATTGCAAAAATGATGCTGGACAGGGGAGCAGAACAGATGCTTTATCTGGCCCGGCGTGCAGGGTGCATCGTTGGGGGAGATAGGGCTGTGCGATGGGCTATCCGGCGGGGTAGCGCAAGGCTGGTACTCCTGGCTACAAATGCTTCCATGCGTACCAGGAAAAACTTTTTGTTTTTGGCCCGTTCCATGGGGGTTCCTGTAATCATCTGGAATCTGAAGGAAGAGCTGGGACGCATCATGAATCGCGCTACCTGTGCCGTTATGGCCATTACTGATGAAAATTTTTCCCGGGGTATTTTACAACATTTGGAAAGGAGAGATAGTGGCTAGTCGTTGGTTGTTGGTTGTTGGTGGTTGGTGGCAGCTAACAGCTACAACTAACGACTGATGACTAACCACCAGCCACCCAATCTGGAGGTGTTTGCATGGTTAAAAAAAGGGTGCATGAATTGGCCAAGGAACTGGACCTGGAAAGCAAGGAATTAATTCAAAAACTTGGTGATATGGGTATTTCAGTAAAGTCGCCTCTTTCCACCCTGCAGGACGAAGAAGTAGAACGGGTAATGGCGGAGTTGAAAGATACAAACGAAAAAACATCTCCGTCTCAAGCCAGGGTAACCGCGCCCCAGGCACAGGTCAAAACAGATAAACCCAGAGAGGTCAAAAACAATATTAACCAGAGAAAGCGTTCTCCGGAACGCCCGCGCCATCACCATGATAGCCGGCGCTATGATCGTGGCCCGGGGTTGGTTGACCGGGTACCAGCCCGTCCTCCGGACCGGCGCTTCCAGGAGCGGCCGTTAAAGGTGGAGCCGCCCCAGTTACCAAGGGTGCAGGCCCAGCAGCAGGCTCAACAGATGGTTAATAAGGGACAGCCGCCTGCAACCCGCAGGACACCCAACGAGAGAAAGGCCCAGGTTAGCCCCGCTCCGGCAGAAATATCCAGCCGCCAGCCGGCTAAAGCAAGGCCAGAACATCTGAAAGTACCCAAAGTTCCGCAGGAAGTTAAGGCTGTTAGCGAAAAGGTTCGTTCCGATAAGACCAGAGGGGAAAAGAAGCAGGATAGAGAGCATACGGCCCGGGTGCGCGATAGAAAAGAACTGTTACATGAAACGCTGGCTGACCGTAAACTGCGGCCTCTGGCCAGCCAGAAAAAGAAGGCAGCATCCGAAGAGCCGGAAACCAAACCTGCAGTGGAGAAAAAGCCCATTGTTATTGGTGAATTCATTACGGTAAAAGAACTGGCCGAAAAAATGAAAAAGAGCCCGGCTGAGGTAATTAAGAAGTTGATGATGCTGGGTGTAATGGCGACCATCAACCAGGAAATTGATGCCGATACAGCAACCATTGTTGCTCAGGAGTTCGGTTTTGAAGTAGAAGTCAAAGTGGAACAGGATGCAGAGACTCTCTATATGCAGGAGCCAGAAGATGATCCTGCCGATTTACAACCGCGTCCATGCGTGGTTACGGTTATGGGACACGTGGACCACGGAAAAACTTCTCTGCTGGATGCAATTCGTGAAACCAACGTTACGGCAACGGAGGCTGGCGGGATTACCCAGCATATTGGTGCTTACCAGGTGGAGCATAATAACAAAAAGATTACTTTTCTTGATACACCCGGGCATGAAGCTTTTACTGCCATGCGCGCCCGGGGAGCCAAGGTTACGGATATCGCTATACTGGTGGTGGCAGCTGATGACGGGGTTATGCCCCAGACCGTGGAGGCTATCAACCATGCCAAGGCTGCCGGCGTACCCATCATCGTGGCCATTAACAAAATCGACCGGCCGGACGCCAACCCGGAAAGGGTTAAACAGCAGCTCACGGAATACGGCCTGGTGGCTGAAGAGTGGGGCGGGGATACGATCATGGTTCCCGTTAGCGCCAAGACCCGCCAGGGCCTCGAGGATCTGCTGGAAATGATCTTGCTGGTGGCAGAAATGCTGGAGCTGAAGGCCAACCCCAACCGCCCTGCCCGGGGAACGGTTATTGAGGCAGAGCTGGATAAGGGACGCGGGCCGGTGGCCACGGTACTGGTGCAAAATGGTACCCTTTCCGTGGGTGACAATCTGGTGGCAGGTACCACCTGGGCCCGGGTACGGGCCATGATGGATTATAAGGGGCGACGGGTTAAAAAAGCTACCCCTTCCATGCCGGTTGAGGTTCTTGGTTTTTCGGAAGTGCCCTATGCCGGTGATCAGTTTTTTGTTGTACCCGATGAAAAAACGGCTCGCCAGATAGCAGAAAAACGGGCCAGCCGCAAGCGTGAAGAAGAGTTTAGAGCGGCCATGCCCCGGGTATCCCTGGAAGATCTCTTTAACCAGATTCAGGAAGGGCAAATCAAAGAGTTGCGCGTGATCATTAAAGCTGACGTGCAGGGTTCAGCCGAGGCTCTAAAGCAGGCCCTGGAGCGGTTATCCACGGATGAAGTAAAGGTAAATATCATCCATCAGGGAGTCGGGGCAATTAATGAGTCGGATATCATGCTTGCTTCTGCGTCCAACGCTATTATCATCGGTTTTAATGTGCGTCCCGATGTTAATGCCCGCCGCGTAGGAGAAAAGGAAAAGGTGGACATCCGGCTCTACCGGGTTATTTATGATGCCATAGAAGATGTTAAGAAGGCTATGAGCGGGTTGCTGGAGCCTGAGTACCGTGAAGTGATTCTGGGCCGGGCGGAAGTAAGAAAAACCTTTAAGATTTCCAAAGTGGGCACCATTGCTGGCTGTTATGTCACCGACGGTAAAATTACCCGTGATGCTGGCATCAGGGTTATCAGGGATGGCGTGGTTGTTTATGAAGGCCGGCTGGAGTCGTTAAAACGCTTTAAGGATGATGTCCGGGAGGTAATGCAGGGGTACGAATGCGGTCTGGCTATTGAAAAGTACAATGAAATCAAAGAGGGTGATATAATCGAGGCCTTTACCATGGAGGCAGTGAAAAGAGAACTGGCCTAGCCCCTGTGCAGGTAAAAGTGGAGGTGCGGACCATGTCCTATCGTCCGGAACGTTTAGCCGAGATCATTAAAAAAGAAGTGTCTGATATGGTGCGGGATGAACTTAAAGATCCCCGTATTGGTTTTGTCACTATTACCGGGGTTGAGGTTTCCACTGACCTGCGCTATGCCAAGATTTTTTTCAGTGTCCTGGGTTCAGAGGAGGAGGCCAGGGCCTCCCTGGAAGCCTTGAATCGCGCCCGTGGTTACGTGCGCAGTGAACTGGCCCGGCGGATCCGCTTGAGGCATGCTCCGGAGATATCTTTCAAGCTCGATCCCTCGATTCAGCGGGGTATTCGGGTGATGGAATTGTTAAAAGACGTGAAAGAACGGGGTGCCGCGGGTAATGACTGGCCTGGATAAGATAGCGGAATGCCTTCAAAAAGCCAGGCAGGTTATTTTGAGCGGGCATGTCATGCC
Organism: Desulfofundulus australicus DSM 11792; assembly: GCF_900129285.1. Taxonomy (GTDB): domain Bacteria; phylum Bacillota; class Desulfotomaculia; order Desulfotomaculales; family Desulfovirgulaceae; genus Desulfofundulus; species Desulfofundulus australicus. The sequence goes on along the minus strand of NZ_FQUW01000007.1, from coordinate 41,908 downwards.
TGACGGGGACTGCCTGGGTTCAGTGGCGGCCCTGGGCCTCGGTCTTATGGAACTGGGTAAGCAGGTAACCCTTGCCAGCCCCGATCCCCTGCCTGAATTGTATCAGTTTTTACCCGGGGCGGATCGCTTTTTGATTGGGGAAGAGGCCCTAAAAGGAACTTATGATACCTTTGTGGTTCTGGATAGCTCTGTTCCCGACCGGCTGGGGCCGTTAAAGGAATTGCTTGTTCGTGATCTGGTGGTCTGTGTTATTGACCATCATGTGGGCAATCATGACTTTGGTCACTTTATATATGTAGACCCGAAAGCCGCGGCAACCGGGGAAATTATTCAGGATCTACTGGATCTGCTGCATGTATCATCCCGGGTAGATATAGCCAGCTGCCTGTATACGGCCATTGTTACCGATACCGGATCCTTTCGCTACCAGAATACCACTCCCCTTACCCACCGCCGGGTGGCCAGGTTGATGGAAGAAGGAGTTGACGCCGCCCGGCTAAGCGTACTGCTTTTTGAGCAGAAATCATTATTACACCTGCGGGTTCTCCAGGCAGCCCTGCAGACCCTGGATTTTACCTCCTGTGGACGGGTAGGCTGGATGAGCGTCACCCGCGAGACCCTGGATAGTTTGGGCGCGCGGGAAGAACATACCGATGGGCTTATTGACTATGTGCGCTCCCTGCGCGGGGTGGAGGTGGCCCTGCTGTTCAGGGAAATCGAATCCGGCTGCTGGAAAGTAGGTTTTCGCTCACGGGGTCAGGTGGATGTGCAGCAGGTGGCTTCCAGGTTTAATGGCGGAGGACATCTCCGGGCTGCCGGAGCGGTAGTCAGGGGGGAAGGGGAAGCGGTTATTAAAATGGTGGTAAGGGCCGTACTGGAGGTCATGCAGGGGGATTAATAATGGATGGGATTCTGAACATTTTAAAGCCGCCCGGGATGACCTCCCATGATGTGGTGGATTTTATCCGGCGCTTGCTGGGCGGTATTAAAACGGGTCATACCGGAACTCTGGATCCCGGAGCAGCGGGAGTATTACCGGTATGCCTGGGGCGGGCCACCAGGGTAATCCAGTTTCTACCCAACGATAAAGAATACCGGGTAGAAATTATATTCGGGCTGGCTACCTCCACGGGAGATACTTTTGGGGAAGTAATTTCCCGGAATAGTGCCTCTTCACTAACCAGCGAGGTTCTGGAAGAAGTTTTAAGGGCTTTTGTGGGCGAAATTGCTCAGGTTCCCCCTATGACTTCAGCTGTTCGTTACCGGGGGAAAAGGCTTTACGAGCTGGCCAGACAGGGAATAGAGGTGCACCGGGAGCCCAGGCAGGTGAGCATTTACTCATTGCGCCTGGTGCAATTATATGGGACAGGCACGCCCCACCCCCGGGCTCTGGTAGACGTGGCCTGCTCTGCGGGGACGTATATACGTACCTTATGCGCCGATATAGGCCACTTGCTGGGGTGTGGTGCCTCCATGAGCTTTCTCTTACGCACCAGAGCAGGTATCTTTTCCCTGGAAGAAGCGCTTACCCTGGAAGAGGTGGAGGAACTCTTCCGGGAGGGCAGGCTTTCCGGTAAATTGGTCAGGCTGGAGCAGGCGCTGGAGCATTTTCCCGCCATCTATGTCCGGCCGGGAGCAGTAAACAGCATCAAATCAGGCAGCCCTTTGTACTGGCCGGGAGTGGCTACGGCGCCGGAATTTTTGCAGGAAGGTCAGCTGGTTCGGCTGTGCACTGACAGGGCCGTACTGGCTGTGGCCAGGACCGTTGCCGATTCCAAACGGCCTGGTTATTATCAATTTAAGCCCGTGAGAATACTTGCTTAATTTGAGAATAGAATTCTGCTGTTCTTGCCAGGGGGATGATGGTCGTGAAAGTATACGAAACATGGGAAGGAATAAAGGATCGTTACGCCAATTTGATGGTCGGCCTGGGGAACTTTGATGGAGTGCACCTGGGGCACCGGCAGCTGATTTCTACAATGGTGGCTACTGCTCGTGAAAGGAAAGCTACGCCGGCAGTTTTTACCTTTCATCCCCATCCCCTGGCTGTGCTGGACCCGGAACATGCTCCCCTGTTGTTGCTTACTCCCCGGGCAAAGGAAAGAATTATGTGCCGGCTGGGAGTGGAGGTTCTGCTGCGTGTTCCATTTACTGTCGAATTTGCCCGGATCAGTCCCCGGGAGTTTGTCGAAGAAGTGCTGTTCCGGGGGCTGGGTGTTAAAGCTGTGTTTGTTGGTTATAACTATACATTTGGTTATCGGGGAGAGGGCAATCCGGAACTGTTAAAGGAGTATGGCCGTAGATACGGCTTTGAGGTACATGTAATGCCCCCGGTTACCGTGGACGGCCAGGTGGTGAGCAGCACCCTTATTCGCAACCTGTTGCTGTGCGGGGAAGTTGCAGAGGCTGCCCGCTTTATGGGTTATTACCCCTTTGTGGAAGGCCGGGTAGTTACCGGTGACCGGCGAGGGGCAAAACTGGGTTTCCCCACGGCTAACATAAACCCGGAGGAAGGAATTTTAATACCGGCACATGGTGTATATTCGGTGGAGGTGGAGGTGGATGGTGATTATTATATTGGAGTTGCCAATATAGGTACAAAACCCACCTTCAATACCAGAAACCTCCGCCCCAATATCGAAGTGCATTTACTTGATTTTCATGGTGACTTATACGGGCGCCAGATCCTTGTGCGTTTCAGGCGGCGCCTGCGGGAAGAAAGGCGTTTTGCCTCGGCAGCAGAACTAATTGCGCAGATTCAAAAAGATATTCTTCAAGCCAGGATGGAATACAGCGGAGAACAGAGAACATATAAATACAAGTAGAGTTTACTTCTCAATGGAAATATGCTAAAATGAAGCCATTAAGCTTCCCGGATATGGGGAAGGGTGACTTTTTCAATGGGGATTCCCAGACCGGGTTTCCAGGATGAGGAGATTAAAAGGTGGCTCAATCATATAGCTCTGATTTGCTTGAGTGAAGAGTTCCAGGAACTCAAAAAGGAACTGGAGCAGATTTACCGCCAATCAGAAGTTGAAAATTATGCCCTTGCGGCCTTTGTAGATGCGTTGTATGCTTTTGTTGCCCAGGAAGAGGAAAATTTGATTTGCCAGTCCGGAACCCTGTGATATTTTTTAATAATATAGAGCCATGCGTGTTATTATTACCGAGCATGCTAAAAAGCGGCTCAAAGATTTGCGCCAGGAAGGTATTACCATCGCCGATATTACAGTGGCTGCCAGCAATATTCCCGGACGTATTCCTACGGCAACCCGTTTTCGCGGTTTTATAGCGCGTTCTGGTCGAATTTTTGATATTGTGGCCAAAGATATACCGGGCGGACGCCTGGTAATTACCATAATCGGGAAGTAGTTTCCCGTGAACTGTTGGCTAGGGAACTCGTTTCTCCGGCGGTTAGCTTGGCCAGCAGCGATTATGGTTAGAAGGAGGTGAGTTCTCGGTGGCACTGACTCCTGAGAGGAAGCAGGCCCTTATAGCCGAACACAGACTGCACGAAACCGATACGGGTTCTCCCGAGGTGCAAATCGCCATCCTGACCGAAAGGATTAACAGCCTGACGGAGCACCTGCGGGTGCATAAAAAGGATCATCATTCCCGGCGGGGCCTGTTAAAAATGGTGGGTCAGAGGCGGGCATTGCTTAACTATCTGAAAAGCAGGAATTTTGACCGCTACCGGGCACTGATTGAAAAATTGGGTTTGCGAAAATAAGAAGGGCGGGAGTGTTAACCCGCCTTTTTAAATACGCCCGGGTGATAACCAGTATTTTTTGCTTTATCAGCAGGAAATAATATTTATTATGTAGAACAACTATCAGTTATGAAAATTTAGGCAGGTATATAACAGGAGGTCAGGTAGCTTTACATGTCAGCGAAACCTATTTTGATTAAAGAATGTGAAATTGGTGGCCGTATATTGAAATTGGAAACAGGCCGGGTGGCCGGGCAGGCCGGCGGAGCTGTCCTGGTGCGTTACGGTGATACAGTAGTGCTGGTTACTGCCACAATGTCCAAAACGGTGAGGGAAGGAATTGACTTCTTTCCCCTGACTGTTGATTACGAGGAAAGGCTATATGCTGTGGGTAAAATACCCGGCGGGTTCATCAAACGTGAAGGTCGTCCCAGTGAAAAGGCAATTCTTTCCGGGCGTTTAATCGACCGGCCCATACGGCCTCTTTTCCCCAAAGGATGTCGTAATGAGGTACAGGTAGTAGCTACTATTCTGTCGGTAGATCAGGATAATGCTCCCGAAATAGCTGCCATGATTGGAGCATCTGCGGCCCTGCATATCAGTGAGATTCCTTTTCAAGGCCCCATTGGCGGTGTAATAGTGGGACTGGTGGAAGGGGAGTATGTTATCAACCCCACCCTTGCTCAGGCAGAGAAAAGTTTGATGCACCTGGTGGTAGCTGGAACCCGTGACGCTGTGATGATGGTTGAAGCGGGTGCTAAAGAAGTGCCTGAAGACCAGGTCCTGGGGGGCATTGCCTTTGGCCATGAAAAAGTAAAAGAAATCGTCAAGTTTATTGAGGAATTCCGGGAAGAAGCCCTGGCCCTCGGGCTGGCAAAAGAAAAGGTCACTCCTGTTCTCGCCGAGGTAGACCCTCAGGTGGAGGAGGCGGTAAGCGGCCCGGCTACAGAGGAAATGACCGCCGCCATAAGGCAATGTATAGAACAGCGGATGGACAAGCAAACCCGGGATGCCTTTCTGGAAGAAGTTAAAAATAAACTGCTGGAGTCTTTCCGGGAAACATTCCCTGAACAGGAACAATCCATACTGGCGGTCATTGAGGCAGTGGAGAAAAAAATTATGCGCCGCTTCGTGGTGGAGGAAGGAGTGCGCATAGACGGTAGAGCTTTAAATGAAATCCGGCCTATAAGTGTGGAGGCCGGGATTTTACCCCGTACCCACGGTTCAGGGCTCTTTACACGGGGTCAGACTCAGGTGCTTTCAGTGGTTACCCTGGGTCCTATTTCCGATGAACAAATACTGGACGATTTGGGCATAGAGGAAACCAAGCGGTTTATGCACCATTATAACTTCCCCCCCTATAGCACCGGGGAAACCAGGCCCATGCGTTCCCCCGGGCGACGGGAGATCGGGCACGGAGCTTTAGCAGAACGGGCACTGGAGCCGGTGATTCCCGGAGAAGATACTTTCCCTTATACCATTCGTCTGGTTTCTGAAGTTCTTTCCTCTAATGGTTCCACATCCATGGGAAGTGTATGCGGTAGTTGCGTGGCCTTAATGGATGCGGGTATTCCAATTAAGGCTCCGGTGGCTGGCGTGGCTATGGGATTGATTAAAGAGGAAGATAAGGTGGCCATCCTTACCGATATTCAGGGTATTGAAGACCATCTGGGAGATATGGACTTTAAAGTAGCCGGTACGGCCAGGGGGATTACAGCCCTGCAAATGGACATTAAAATCCCCGGTATTGATACGGAAATTCTGGGTAAAGCCCTGGCTCAGGCCCGGGAGGGACGGCTCTATATTTTAAATAAGATCCTCGAGGTTATTCCCGCACCCCGCCCGGAATTATCACCTTACGCGCCCCGGATCATTCATACTGTTATTGACCCCGATAAAATTCGTGAAGTCATTGGTCCGGGCGGCAAGGTGATCAAAAAAATAATCGATGAAACAGGTGTGGAGATTGATATTGAAGATGACGGCCGGGTATATATTGCAGCCGTAGATCCCGCAGCAGCCAGGCGAGCCCTGGAGATTATTGAAAATATCACCAAAGATGTGGTTGTGGGCGAAATTTATACCGGCAGGGTAACCAGGGTTACCGACTTTGGTGCTTTTGTAGAAGTGGTGCCCGGTGTCTTTGGTATGCCGGGGAAGGAAGGCCTGGTGCACATTTCCCATCTGGCTCACCACAGGGTTAACCGGGTGGAAGATGTGGTGAAAGAGGGAGATACCATTGTGGTGAAAGCCATCGGGTTCGATAATCAGGGACGCCTGAAACTATCCCGTAAGGAGGCCCTGCCACCGGAACCTAAGGAATCAACTCCTCACCACCGGCGCAGCAAGGGCCGTCAGGGCCGTCATTAACCCGGTTTTTTACCCCCCTACCATGAGTTTTCGTGGAGGGGTTTAATTATTTTGAGAGACATACCTGTCACCTTCCGAGAATTTTGGAGAAAAAAAGTGGCAATACCGCATCTTTTCCCTGCATACAAATGTGGTGATGAAATGGGAAAGGGTGGCAGGTATGCGTGTGTATTACTTTAGCCGGCAGCGATTATGGAGAGGTTTCTGGCTGGCAGTACTTAGCTTTTCACTTCTGGCCTGGGGGTACTGGTATAACCAGTCCCTGCAGGCATTACCGGCAGCATCACTACCTATCTACCAGGGCAGTGGCAGGGAAAAGGAGGTTGCCCTAACCGTAAATGTATTTTGGGGAGAAGAGTACCTGCCGCAAATGCTGAGTATACTGGAAAAGGAAAGGGTAAAGGCCACCTTTTTTATTGGTGGACAATGGGCGGAACAATTTCCAGCACTTACCCGGACAATTTATAAGAAAGGGCATGAAATTGGCAGCCATGGCTATGCCCATCCTCACCCGGATCAGCTTACCGTAAGCGATAATTTACAGGACATCAGGCGGGCAGAAGAAATACTGGTGAAAATAACGGGGGAGCGCCCGCGGCTGTTTGCCCCTCCTTATGGTGAACACGGGCAACCTGTACTCCAGGCTGCTTCTGAAGCGGGGTACCGGACCATATTATGGAGTGTGGATACCGTGGACTGGCAGCGCCCTGAAGCCCGGGTAATCATTGAACGGGTTCTGGGTAAAGTTCATAATGGTGCCATTATACTGATGCATCCTACAGCTCCGACCGTTGAAGCCCTGCCGGTTATAATTAAGGAATTAAAATCCCGCGGCTACAGGCTGGTGACCGTTTCACAACTTCTAAATCACCTGGAAAGCAAACCTTAGTACGGCTGATTATAAACCGCATTTTAAAACATCATAAACTGCCCTCAAACCGGGAAGCTTAGAGTCTGGATATGTCTATAGTAATTAAGAGGTGAACAGCAGTGCTTTCCCGGTTGATTTTTTCTCTTTTCCTGGGATATATGGTTCTGGGGGCCGGCCTGCCCCCTGCACTGGCTGCGGGGGCATCAGGGCCCTGTATGCAGCCTGCTCTACCGGTATTTTTAAACTTAGGGGAATTGCCCGTTTCTTCTTTTGGAGGACAGGAGCCCAGAATAACTGCCGGGGCAGCGGTGTTGATGGAAGCTTCCACCGGGCAGGTTCTCTTTGCTAAAAACGCCCATCAAGCACGGCCACCAGCCAGCACCACCAAAATTCTTACTGCTCTGCTGGCCATTGAAGGTGGCCGGTTGAATGAAGTGGTGACGGTGAGTTCCCGGGCGGCGGCGGTAGGGGAGAGCAGCATGCACCTGTTCCCCGGCCAGCGTCTTACCCTGGAGCAACTTTTGTACGGCGCTCTCCTGCGTTCAGGAAATGATGCCTGTGTGGCCATAGCCGAACATATAGCGGGCAGTGAAAGAAATTTTGTTTTTCTGATGAACCAAAAAGCCCGGGAACTGGGTGCCCGCCAGAGCCATTTTTGCAATCCCCATGGTTTACCAGCTCAGGGTCATGTGTCCTCGGCGTATGACTTGGCCCTTCTGGCTAGATACGCTCTGCGGAACCCCACTTTCAGGGCACTGGTATCCACCCGTTATTATGGTTTTGTAAATCCTCCCTGGGGAGAGTATCATCTTCATAATACCAATCGTCTCCTGTGGAGCTACCAGGGAGCGGATGGGGTTAAGACCGGCACTACCAGTGAGGCGGGAATGTGCCTGGTTGCATCGGCCAGCCGGGGGGGGAGGCAATTAATCAGCGTGGTTTTGCACAGCGATGATCGCTATGGTGACACCATGGCGCTTCTGGATTACGGATTCTCCTGTTTTAAAACACTGGTTGTAACGAAAAGAGGAGGACCCTGTTATAAACTGCCAGTAAACGAGGGTACTGTTTTGACAGTACCACTGGTCAGTGATCGCACCCTGGCAGTAGCTGTGCCGGTGCATCGTTTGCCTGATGTGAAAAAACAATTTCATGTACCCTCTGCAGTGAATGCGCCGGTCTTCAAGAACTGGCCTGCAGGTACTGTTGATATCTGGGTGGAAGGCCAACCGGTTGCCAGGGCCCGCCTGTTAACCGGAAGTTCAGTTCACAGGCTGCCGGCCTGCAGGTTATGGTGGAAGAGAGTAAGTGCCCGCTTCAGGCCAGTATGAGTTTAAGAAAAATGTCCTGCCGGTTTACCTGCTTTCAAGCGAACTTTAGAGGATTTTTTGTGGGCGGTGGAGAAAAGTAACCTGTTATTTGTGGGTGAGTCTGGCCCAGACTGAATCGGAGGTGCGGCTGGTTGTTTCAAACCGTCAGGCTGAAAAATGGGGTTACCATACTTACCGAGGATATTCCCCACGTGCGTTCTGTAGTTCTGGGTATATGGGTAAAGGCGGGTTCGCGGGACGAGAGTCCGGACATAGCAGGTGTTTCCCATTTCATTGAACACCTCATGTTCAAGGGTACGGAAAGCCGAACCGCCCGGGATATTGCAGAGGCACTGGATGCCGTTGGTGGGCAGTTAAATGCTTTTACCACCAAGGAATATACCTGTTATTATGCCCGGGTTCTGGATGAGCATTTTGACCTGGCCCTTGATATTTTGCAGGATATGTTGTTTCACTCCAGGTTTGATTCCGGGGATATCGAACGGGAGCGCAATGTGATCCTGGAAGAAATAAAGATGTATGAGGATGCACCGGATGAACTGGTCCATGACGTCTTTGCCACCACTATCTGGCAGGGTCATGAACTGGGGAGGCCAATTATTGGCAATGCGGAGGTAATCAGCCGGATATCCCGGGAGGAAATACTGGACTACTATCGCCACCATTATCGCCCGCAGAATATGGTTGTGGCCGTGGCAGGAAATATTGTTCACGATCGGGTAATAGAAAAGCTGCGACCTATTTTTGAGCCGCTGAATGGAGAACCGGTTACGCGCAGGTTAATACGTCCGGTTCCCCGGCGGATGGTTACCTGCCGGGCCAAGGATACGGAGCAGGTTCATCTATGTGTGGGTGCGCCCGGGTTACCCCTGGATCATGAAAAGGTTTACGTGTTTCAGGTAATTAACACCATCCTGGGCGGGGGTATTAGTTCCCGCCTGTTTCAGGAGATCAGGGAGCAGCGGGGGCTGGTATATTCCATTTATTCCTATCACAGCTCCTATCACGATGCAGGGTTATTTTGTATTTATGCCGGGTTAAGTAAGGAAAACTTGCCCGGGGTGATGGAGCTTATTTTTAAAGAAATCAGGGATATCCAGCAAAACGGGGTTAAAAATGAGGAGTTGCGGCGTGCTAAGGAGCAGATTATCGGAAATCTGTGGTTGAGCCTGGAAAGTGTAAGCACCCGGATGAGCAGGCTGGCCAAGTCCCAGCTTTACCTGGGCAAGGTATTACCTCCGGAAGAGGTAGCCGAGAAGGTGAAAAAAGTTAGCCTGGAAGATGTCCGGGAACTGGCACGTGAAATGCTCAATCCTGAGTCCTTTGCCATTGCCACGGTAGGTCCGTGGGATGATGGTGGCACCTTGAAATCTTTTTTGGGAAGTAATTCTTGTTGTTAAAGCTTTCAGGTTTTTAAATGGCGTTCTAAAACATGTCCCACTCCCATATAATGCTAGCGGGGGTGGGGTCAAGATGTTAATAATGTCGTTCACGCTTCTCCTGGTTGTCCTGATTATCCTTTCCATTCGGGAAAGGATGCGCCTGGCGGTTTTAAGGAGTAAAGCGTGGGATGTATCCGAGTTGAGCACACCATCCCCCCTATCCCAGGCTCTGACAGGGCTTGTGGGAACGGCGGGGGGGATCTACCTTTCCCTGGTGTTATTGTTTACCTTCCTTGGCTATGAATTGCCCGAGCGGGTTTATCTGGGAAAAATTCAGGTGGAGCCCCTGGCAGCGCTGTCCATTGCCCTAGCCGTTGTGCAGCCTTTCTTCCTAAGGATTTTCCAGCTAAGACGCAGGTTCTAACAGGGGGGGGGATATGGTGAGGTTAACAGAGCTGGCCGGCAAGGAAATAGTAAATATTTATGATGGCGCCCGTCTGGGAGTGGTAGGGGAAAGTGACTTGACCATTGATATTGAGACCGGGCAGGTACAGTCCATAATTGTGCCCCGCCGGGGAAATCCCCTGGGTTTCTGGTTGGACCGGCAGAGCCTGGTAATTCCCTGGGAATCTGTGCGCAAAATTGGCAGTGAAGTTATTATTGTTGATCTTGACCAGGCCCATCTTAGCTTAAGACGGTATACTTTATAATTTTAATTATCCTGTAACTTGCCTGTCCTGGTACTTTTTTTGTTTTATCTTGACATAATCCAGGTTATGTGGTTTAAATTTTAACAAATGACAGGAAGGGGGAAACTGGTTTATACCGCAACGGAGCTGTAAAAAATTCGCCGTTTGCGGTAACACAAACCGGGTTTAAAATTGATCAGGGTTGTAGTAGCTGGTGCTTATGGCCGGATGGGCCGTGAGGTTTTAAAAGCTGTCTATAAAACTGAAGATATGATTCTGGTAGGAGCAGTGGATGTGCGGGGAGAAGGACAGGATGTGGGACCCCTGTGGGGTGGTCCAGAAATGGGAATTACCCTGGAGGGGGACCTGGAGAAAGTACTGGCCGAAGCTCGCCCCGATGTTATGGTTGATTTTACCACTCCCGACGCGGTAGCCGGGAATATTAAGACAGCTCTTAAAAGTGGCGTACGTCCCGTGGTGGGAACCACCGGGATGAGCAGCGGTGAGCTGGAAGAAATCCGTAATCTTGCGGAAAGCCTCAAGCTGGGTTGTGTAATTGCCCCTAATTTTGCTATCGGGGCAGTTTTAATGATGCGATTTGCAGCTGAAGCAGCCAGGTACCTGCCCCATGTAGAAATTATTGAATTGCATCATGATCAAAAATTGGATGCTCCTTCGGGTACGGCCATTAAAACTGCTGAATTGGTGGCTGCCGCCAGGGGAGATTTTCAGCAGGGTTTGCCAACGGAAATAGAAAAAATACCTGGTGTTCGTGGCGGCTCCTATGAGGGTGGTATCCGCATTCACAGTGTACGCCTGCCGGGGCTGGTAGCCCACCAGGAGGTAATTTTTGGTGGCCTCGGACAAACCCTGAGTATAAGACATGATTCTATTTCGCGTGAATCCTTTATGCCCGGTGTATTGCTGGCTGTTCGCCGGGTGATGCATCTGGAAGGAGTGGTATACGGCCTGGAGAACCTCCTCTTCGAGTAAACTATGACAAGCACCTCCATTTTCTGGCCCTCATATATTGGTGGTAAATAAAGGCCAGGGAGGGTTTGCCGGCCATGCAGCCAGATCTAAGCGGGGTCACAGTAGCCGTTCTTGGCGGTGATGCCAGGGAGAAGATCCTGGTTGAACGGCTGGCGGCATCAGGGGCAAACCTGAAAGTGGTGGGACTGCCAGTTGCGGGAGAGAAGATTGTCTCCTGCCATGAAATCGCCCGGGCCCTGGTTGGTGCTAACGCCTTAATTCTGCCTGTGCCCGGGATTGATGACGGGGGTCGTATTCATTCGAAGTACCTGGAACAGCCACTTATTTTACTGGAAGAACACCTGACCTTGCTGGTTCCCGGTTCCCCGGTTCTGGTAGGTATGGCCAGGCCAAAGCTCAAGGAAATGGTGGCCCGGGCAAATCTCCGCCTCATTGAACTAATGGATATGGATGAAGTGGCTATTTTAAACTCCATTCCTTCGGCTGAAGGAGCTATTCAGGTAGCCATGGAGAGATTGCCCATTACCATTCACGGGAGTAATTCCGTAGTCCTGGGCTTTGGACGGACGGGAATTACGCTGGCCCGTATGTTACATGCCCTGGGAGCTCGTACCGTGGTGGTGGCCCGTAACCCTGCCCAGCGTGCCAGGGCTTATGAGATGGGGCTGGTAACAGCTGATTTGGCAGGACTGCCGGAAGTGGTGGCGGAGGCGGATGTTATTTTTAATACCATTCCGGCTCTGGTACTGGATGAGCAGGTCCTGGTACGGGTACGGCCCGGTACGTTAATTCTGGATCTGGCATCTTCCCCGGGTGGTACCGATTTTGAGGCAGCAAGGCGGTTAGGTATTACTGCACTTTTACTTCCAGGATTGCCCGGCAGGGTAGCACCCCAAACAGCAGGTGAAATCCTGGCTAAGGTTGTCCCCCGGCTGCTGGCTGAACAGTTGGCCCTCTAGCTTATGGCTTTCCAGCGGAGGTGCTAGTCATGCGTTTGAAGGATGTCCGGGTGGGATTTGCCGTTACCGGTTCCCATTGTACGCTTGACGAAGTTATGGTTCAGGTGGAAAATATAGTAAAGGAAGGTGCTATTGTTTACCCCATCATCAGCACAATGGTAGATAGCACTGATACCAGGTACGGCCCGGCTCAAAAGTGGAAAGACATGTTGGAGGAATTAACCGGTCGTGCACCTATAAACAGTATTACCGGCGCTGAACCCATCGGGCCCGGTAAGCTTCTTGATGTGCTGGTGGTGGCGCCATGTACAGGAAATACGCTGGCCAAGCTGGCTAACGGTATTACCGACGGGCCAGTGTTAATGGCCATTAAAGCTCACCTGCGTAACCAGCGTCCGGTTGTACTCGCTATATCGACCAATGATGGTCTGGGTATGAATGCCAAAAACCTGGGTTTGCTGTTAAATACGAAGAATATTTATCTGGTTCCCTTTGGTCAGGATAATCCTGTGGAGAAACCCAATTCCCTGAAAGCAAGGATGGATCTTATTATCGATACGGTTCTTTTGGCGCTGGAGGGAAAGCAAATACAGCCCGTGCTTGTAAATGTGTCGTAGGTCCGGTGAGGGATGTAAATTTAAGGAAATTCCCAGGTAACGGCAGGCCCGTACCATGAATTTGTCGGGCCGGTTTTTTGATTTTTGATTTTAGTATGGACGTGCCATTTAGTGGTTCTAGAGCAATTTACATCCAGAAATAAAGTAATATTTTTGAGAGGAGGATTTTTTCTTTGTATAACGTAGTAGTCGTAGGTGCTTCCGGTGCAGTGGGACAGGAAATCTTAAAGGTGCTGGAGGAAAGAAATTTTCCCGTTGGGGAACTGAGGCTCTGTGCAACCAGTCGTTCAGCCGGAAAGCAAATGGTTTTCCGGGGCAAGGTATATACAGTCCAGGAAACCAGTGTTGATTCTTTTGAAGGGATGGATATTGCCCTTTTTGCCGGGGGAGCAGCCAGTAAAGAGTTTGGCCCGGCAGCTGTGGAACGTGGTTGCGTGGTTATTGATAACAGCAGTAACTTCCGGCTTGATCCAAAAGTTCCCCTGGTGGTACCGGAAGTTAATCCTGAAGATGTGAAATGGCATCAGGGAATTATTGCTAACCCGAATTGTTCCACCATTATTATGGTGATTCCTTTAAAGGCAATTAAAGATGTGGCGGGGATTAAACGGGTGGTTGTATCTACTTACCAGGCTGTTTCAGGTGCAGGAAAAGAGGCCATTGATGAGCTAACTGCCCAGACACGGGCTGTTTTAGACGGTCAGGATTATCCGCCCAAAGTTTTTCCCTACCAGATAGCATTTAACCTCATTCCCCACATTGATGTATTTCAAGAGATGGACTATACTAAAGAAGAATGGAAAATGGTTAAAGAAACCCGGAAGATTCTCCATGATGACCAGCTGGCAATAACGGCAACTACAGTGCGGGTTCCGGTTTACCGCAGCCATTCCGAATCCATCAATATTGAAACTGTGGAAAAGTTAACTGCCCGGAAAGCTAAAGAGGTACTGGCCAGTTTTCCAGGTATAGTTGTTCTGGATGATCCCGCCCGGAAAGAATATCCCATGCCACTTTTCTGTTCCCAGCGGGATGAAGTGTTTGTGGGTCGTATCCGGGAGGATAACTCCGTGGAACGTGGGCTTAACCTCTGGGTCGTGGCTGACCAGCTGCGCAAGGGTGCAGCCACCAATGCAGTTCAGATTGCTGAATTATTAATTAAATACCGCTGTCTACGGGGAGGCAATAGGTAGTAAATGAAGTTTTTAGTCCAGAAATTTGGCGGTACCTCTGTAGCTACATCGCAAGGGCGGGAGATGGTAGCTACCAAGGTGGTGGCAGCGAAGGAAGAAGGTTATATCCCGGTAGTGGTTGTATCTGCTATGGGGCGTAACGGTGATCCTTATGCTACGGATACCCTGATCAATATGGTAAAGCAGGTGAACCGCAATATTAGTTTGCGGGAATTGGATTTATTAATGTCCTGTGGGGAAATTATTTCGGGAGTGGTAATGGTAGCTACCCTGGAAAAAATGGGACACCCGGCAATTTTTCTTACCGGTGCCCAGGCCGGCATTATTACCGATAACCATTTCACAGAAGCAAGAATTCTTCGCGTTAAACCCGAGGCTGTCTTAAAGCATGCCCGGGAGGGTAAGATAGTGGTGGTGGCCGGCTTTCAGGGAATCAGTGAAGAAGGTGAAATTACCACTCTTGGTCGGGGAGGGAGCGATACTACCGCAGCCGCACTGGGAGTGGCTCTTAATGCCGAATATGTTGACATTTATACCGATGTAGAGGGAATAATGACTGCTGATCCCCGCATTGTAAGCGATGCGGTGACCAGGGAAGTGGTTACCTATGATGAAATATGCCAGCTGGCCCAGGAAGGGGCCAAGGTGGTGCATCCAAGGGCAGTGGAAATAGTGAAACAGAAAAATATTCCCCTGCGCGTGAAATCTACTTTTAGCGATGCTCCGGGTACGCTAGTGACCAGTTCCGGGGAAGTATATAAAGGAACCATTGATATAACCAGGGACCGTACAATTACCGGTATCACCCAGATTCCCAATATAGTACAATTTAAAGTAAACACAAGTGCGGGTCCGGAGGGATTAAAAGAACAGCGTCGTCTCTTTAAAGGGCTCGCCCTGGCGGGAATTAGCCTGGATTTTATTAATGTTTATCCCGATCAGGTAGTATTTACTGTTAAGGAGGAGGTAGCCGGGAAAGCTGCCCAGGTGCTGGAAAATACGGGTTTTATCGCCGAGGTAATACCAGGCTGTGCCAAAGTGGCGGCCGTAGGTGCCGGTATGACCGGTGTTCCCGGGGTAATGGCATCAATTGTGGACGCTCTGGCCAGGGAAAATATACCCATTTTGCAGTCCAGCGATTCCCATACAACCATCTGGGTACTGGTCAGACAGGAGGACATGGAAAAGGCTGTGCAGGCACTACACCGTGAATTTATCAATGGTGCCAGGTAGGGTTTATATCGGCAGGCCTTAAGCCTTAAAACGGAAGAAGGAAGGTGAATATTTTGGCCGTTGATTTTGGGCGTGTGCTCACCGCTATGGTGACGCCCTTTGGCAAGGATCTGGCGGTGGATTATCAGCAAGCCAGGAAGCTGGCCCGTTATCTGGTGCAATCTGGTTCCGACGGGTTGGTGGTATGCGGAACTACCGGTGAGTCGCCTACACTGACAAGGGACGAAAAAATTGAACTTTTTCGGGTGGTGGTAGAAGAGGTTGGCGGGCAGGCCACGGTAATTGCTGGAACCGGGAGTTATAATACTGCTGAGAGTATAACCCTTACCCAGATGGCTGAAAAGGTAGGGGTAGATGGTGTAATGCTGGTAGCGCCATATTATAACAAGCCGTCCCAGGATGGGCTTTATGAACATTTTAAAGCTGTGGCCAGCAATACCAACCTTCCGGTTATGCTGTATAATATTCCCGGCCGGACGGGGGTTAACATTCTTCCCGCAACGGTGGTACGTTTGGCACAGATCGAGAACATTGTAGCTATTAAAGAGGCATCCGGCAACCTGGACCAGGTAAGTGAATTGCGCAGATCCCTGCCTGATGACTTTGCCATTTACAGCGGGGATGATTCCCTGACCCTTCCCATGATGGCATTGGGGGCCAGGGGCGTGGTTAGCGTTTGCTCCCACGTTGTGGGTCCGCGAATCAAGGAGATGGTTAATGCTTTTACTGCTGGGAACACTACTCTGGCCACACAAATTCACCTGGAGCTTTTCCCGTTATTTAAAACTATGTTCATTACTACCAACCCGGTACCTGTAAAAACAGCCCTGAATTTGTTGGGTTATCAGGTGGGGGCGCCCCGTTTACCCCTGGTTGAGGCTACGGTTCAAGAAAAGGAAGCCATTAAAAATGTACTGGCTGGCTTAAACTTAATTTAACTTAAAGGTGGATAGAAATGGAAACTGCCCGGAGGCGGCCAGCATGAAAAAGGTGGGCCGCCTTTGCTGCTGTTGGATAATTTTGGGGAATAAAAGCCCCATTTTTTTATCGGGGTAATAGAGCTATGGCTTTCTGGCCAATATTTTATTAGGCCCTGCTTTGGCAACCCTTGTCTTGCGGGAGGGGATCCAGTATAATAGCTTGGGGATTCAATTAAGCACTGAGTGATTTAAAACTGAAAAACGGAATATTTTCCCCGCCTTCTCCTGTTTTTTCTCACCGGTATATTTTGCTTGATCATGTTTTTTGAAAAACAGGTTAGGAGGTGCGTGTTTGGCCAAGGAACCGAAATTGGCGTTAATCCCCCTGGGGGGACTTGGTGAGATCGGGAAAAACATGATGGCGGTGAGATTCGGGGAAAATATTCTGGTTATAGACTGCGGTTTGATGTTTCCGGAGGAAGAGATGTTGGGGATCGATGTGGTGATCCCCGATATCACTTATCTTCTGGAAAATAAAGATGCTGTGCGCGGTATAGTGCTTACCCACGGACACGAGGATCATATCGGTGCCCTGCCTTATGTACTGAAGCAGTTGAACGTGCCCATTTATGGAACCCGGCTTACCCTCGGCCTGCTTCAGGGTAAGCTTAAGGAGCAGGGGGTGGCCGGTGAGGCAAATATGCATGTGGTTAAACCCCGGGATACAGTGACGATCGGCCCTTTTAAAGTGGAGTTTATCCGGGTTTCACATAGTATTCCCGATGCTGTTGCTGTGGCTGTTCATACACCAGTAGGGGTAATTGTGCATACCGGTGATTTTAAAATCGATCAGACTCCAGTGGATGGAGAAGTAACGGATTTTTACCGGTTTGCCCAGTTAGGTGAACGAGGCGTTCTGGTATTGCTATCGGACAGTACCAATGTGGAGCGCCCGGGTTATACCATGTCGGAACGGATGGTTGGGGCCACCTTTGATGATATTTTCAGGCAGGCTAGAGAGCGCATTATTATAGCTACCTTTGCTTCCAACGTGCACCGCTTGCAACAGGCCATTACCACTGCCTACCGTTATGATCGTAAGGTGGCAATAATTGGTCGAAGCATGATAAATGTAGCTAATATTGCTCACGAACTGGGTTACCTGCATGTTCCTGAGGGAACCCTCGTGGAGCTGGAAGAAGCTAACCGTTTACCCAAGAATAAAGTGGTATTTTTGTGCACGGGAAGCCAGGGTGAACCTATGTCGGCCCTGACAAGGATGGCCCTGGGGGACCACCGTCAGGTGGAAATTCTCTCCGGTGATACCATCATAATTTCCGCCACCCCTATTCCGGGGAATGAAAAGCTGGTGGCACGGATTATCGACCAGCTGTTCAAGCAGGGTGCCCATGTAATTTATGAGGCAGTTTCAGGTACCCATGTGAGTGGTCACCCCAGCCAGGAAGAACTCAAGTTGATGATCAACCTGGTTAAGCCACGGTTTTTTGTGCCGGTTCATGGTGAGTACCGAATGTTAATCAAGCATGCGGAACTTGCACGCAGCATGGGTATTCCGGCCGAAAATATTTTCGTGGCAGAAAACGGCCAGGTACTGGAGTTTACCCGTCGTTCCGGTCGTATTGCCGGGCGGGTAACGGCAGGGCGCGTACTGGTGGACGGCCTGGGCGTTGGAGATGTGGGTAACATTGTACTGCGGGACCGCAGGCAGCTTTCCCAGGACGGGATCCTGATCGTAGTGGTAACCATTAGTCGGGAACTCGGTCAGGTTATGGCCGGCCCGGATATTGTATCGAGGGGCTTTGTTTATGTTCGTGAGTCAGAACAGTTGATGGAGGAAGCCCGGGAGAGAGTGAAGGAGGCCCTGGAGAAATGCAACGATCGGGGTCTTTCAGAATGGGCGGCTATTAAAGCTCAGGTTAGGGATGTTCTGGGTAAGTTCCTCTATGAAAAAACAAGGAGAAGGCCAATGATACTGCCCATCATTATGGAAGTATGACACCGTCTTTACCAGGGGCCGGGGAGTCCAAAATGACTCTCCGGCTGTTTTATTTGTCGCTTTTAAACTTGGGCGGAGCAGGATGTACAGATTTCTTACGATCGTAGCGACCCGAATTATTTTTCTTTATGTATTTTATCTGTAACATAAACCATACTAAAAGTGAAAAAAGGATGGGGAGATGGGTCGCATGTTTGATGATTACTATAGTATTTGGGGACATGAAGGGGAATTCCCCCACACCCCACCTCAGGCTCCTCCGGGAGAACCCGACAAAGCTCCTCAGCAAGATCCCCGTAATCCCGGCAATTCCCCGGTACCCCAGCGGGTACAGGGACGCCCGAAAGAAAGCATGGAATCCATTAAAGAGCTGGGGACGAGTCCTGTTCCTGAGGTAAAGAGCAATATACATTGTTTAACTATAGTCGGCCAGATTGAAGGCCACCTGGTGCTGCCTCCTCAAAATAAGACTACCAAATACGAGCACGTCATACCCCAGCTGGTAGCCCTGGAGCAGAGCCCGGAAGTAGAAGGGGTACTGGTGGTTTTGAATACAGTGGGGGGAGATGTGGAGGCCGGCCTGGCTATTGCTGAGATGATTGCCAGCTTGTCCAAACCCACAGTATCTATTGTACTGGGTGGAGGGCACAGCATCGGGGTGCCGATAGCCGTTGCTGCCCGCTATAGTTTTATTGCCGAAACGGCCAGCATGACCATTCATCCCATTCGTTTAAATGGCCTGGTAATAGGTGTGCCTCAAACCTATGAGTATCTCGATAAAATGCAGGACCGGGTGGTACGTTTTGTGACGCAGCATTCCCGGATCAGTGAAGCTGCTTTTCGCGATCTTATGTTCCGTACGGGGGAGCTGGCCAGGGATATTGGCACCGTTCTCATCGGGAGGGAGGCAGTGGAAAAAGGCCTGATTGATGAGGTAGGAGGTGTCGGGCAGGCAGTAAATAAGCTTAAGTCTATGATTGAAGAGTATAAATTACGAAACGGGGTGCCGGTGCAGTGATTTTGTATACACCCATGCAGCTGGAACTGGTTTTTGATGGTCTGGAGGAGATGCAGCATGTTCCCGTCCGGGAGGTGAAAGTGAGGGGCGTACCTGTATTGGTCCAGGATACCGGGCCAGGGGAAGGCAAGGTGGTACGCCTGTTAAGTACCGATCCCAGGGATTATTTGAGGAGCGATCTTTGCCCGGGTGCAGTCGTAAAGTTATACCAGTGCACCAGCAAAGAAGGATATTATACGTGACGGCCGGTTCCGGTCGTTACGCCAATATATTTTTATTAAATAAATTTCTTAAAGTATAAAATAAAATAATTAGCTGGCATGTATTTTCCCCGTATGCTATAATTGTATAGCTGGCGTTATAGATGTAAACATAAGTATACGGGGTGATCCGGTTGGGAGTGTTCGAAGCTATTGTACTGGGCATTGTTCAGGGGGTAGGGGAATTTTTACCCATTTCCAGCTCGGCACACCTGGTTCTTGTTCCCTGGCTGATGGGGTGGCAGTATGCAGGGTTAACCTTTGATGTGGCATTACATATGGGAACCCTTCTGGCAGTGGTAGCTTACTTCTGGAGAGACTGGTTGATTTTACTTCATGATGGGGTATTAAGGCAAAAAACTATTGAAGGGCGTTTATTCTGGTACCTGGTGGTTGCTACTGTTCCAGGCGCAGCAATTGGTTATTTGCTTGAGGAGCAGGCAGAAACCGTTTTCCGGGAGCCGCTGATTATAGGGGTTATGCTCATTGTGATGGGAATAATTCTTTATCTGGCCGATAGCCGGTCCCCGGCCTATAAAAGATTGGATGATATTGGACTGGGGGAAAGTATCTGGATCGGTTTTTCCCAGGCTCTGGCAATTATTCCCGGGGTTTCCCGTTCTGGCATAACCATGGCCGTTGGTCGCATGGCCGGACTGGACCGGGAGACAGCAGCGCGCTTCTCATTTCTTATGTCCACACCAATAATTTTTGGTGCCGGGATAATGCAGTTGCCCAAGCTAACACCTGCTGACCTGAATCTGCCCTTTTTAACAGGTGTTATTGTGTCAGCAGTTGTGGGCTTTCTTTCCATTAAATTCCTCTTACGCTTTCTAACCCAGCATAGCTTCAAGATTTTTATCTGGTACCGCATGATTTTAGGATTGGCGGTTATTTTCCTGGCACTTGCCGGGGGCAGGTAAGATTAAGGCAGGGGTAGTTATGACCGAGTTCAGGCCCGTTAAAACCAAACGCACTTCCGAAAGTATTCTGGAACAAATCAAAAAGCTAATCATAGAAGGCCAGCTGGCACCCGGTGATAAGTTGCTTACGGAAAGGGAGTTATCCGAACGTTTACAGGTTAGCCGTGCTTCGGTGAGGGAGGCCCTGTCGGCCTTGAATTTGGCAGGTATTCTGGAAATAAAGCATGGGGAAGGCATTTATATCAAGAGGCCGGGGCCTGATTCCATCATAGAACCATTAACCTTTATTTTGCTCCTGGAAAAGGACAAGCTGCAGAACATCCTGGAGGTACGCAAAGCTCTGGAAGTAGAGGCGGCCGGCCTGGCTGCAGAGAGATGCCCGCCGGAACTGCTGGAGGAATTGAAAAAAGTGGTACAGGAAATGGAAGAGGATCTCCCGGCAGGCAAGAAAGCGGAACAGCTGGACCTTAGCTTTCATCTCACCCTGGCCCAGGCCAGCCAGAATCCCCTGTTGAGCCGTTTAATGAATACGGTTCAGGAAATTATTGGTCAGACCCTGAAGGTAACACGTGCCCTGTGGCTTTCCGCTACATCAGGTACTACCCGCAGGTTATTTGAGGAGCACCGTGATATATACCTGGCCGTGGCTGCGCGGGATAGGGACCGGGCCAGGGAGTTAATGTACCGTCACCTGTGGAAGGTGGAGGTTGAACTGGCGCGGGTCAACCTGAACAAGAAGTAAAATTGATCTCTCACACCGGCAAGCCCGGTGTTTTTTTTACGTATTTCATTAAAATTAAATTCAAATATTTTTGCTTTAAGGGAAACTTTTTTTTGCGAAAATTGTATATTCCGGAAGGATTTTGATAACCGGTATAGAATGATTTAAATGGTCAGACCATCAGAATATAATATGGTCTTGCACGAAAATGGTATGATGTCACCTTATTCTGTTGTCTTAACCTCATTATTTTTCTGAGTCAGGAGGTGTGCCATGAATATTGTTGTTCTCATTAAACAGGTGCCGGGAACGGATAATGTAAAAATGGATCCAAAAACTGGTACCATGATCCGCACCGGTAAGGATAATATTATCAACCCTCTGGACGAAAATGCGCTGGAAGAAGCCTTGCGGCTGAAGCGGAGCTTGAAAAATGTAACCGTCACGGTCGTCAGCATGGGTCCGGAATCGGCGATGAAGGCCATAAAGGAAGCAATTGCCATGGGTGCCGATGGCGGCATACTTTTGTCGGGGCGTGCTTTTGCTGGTTCAGACACCATAGCCACAGCGCGGGTCCTTTCCAGTGCCATTAGGAAACTGTGGCCGGTGGATCTGATCCTTTGCGGTGAACGGGCCACCGATGGTGAAACCGGTCAAACCGGGGCCATGGTTGCCGCCATGCTGGACATTCCCGTACAGACCTATGTGCAGAAACTGGAAGTGGGGGACGGCATCATTACGGTAGAAAGGCTGGTGGAGGGCGGCTTTGAGCGCGTTCAAGTAAAAATACCGGCCCTGGTTACAGTTGTCAAGGGGATCAACCAGCCCGGCTTTCCAACCCTGGCTGGAAAATTACGGGCTAAGGAAGTGCAGGTGCCCGTCTGGGGCCCTGAGGATGTAGGACTGGTGCCGGATGAGATTGGTTTGAAAGGCTCACCTACACGGGTGGTCAAAATCTTTAGCCCTAAACTTTCCCGGGATACAATTATGTACCGTCACGATAATACAGGAAGGGCTATTAGCGAGCTAATTAACTTCCTTGGTGCTCGTGAAATTATTGTTTAAGGAGGTGTGGGTTGTGGATGTGAAAGAGTATCGGGGCGTAATGGTTCTTGGGGAACAGAGGAATGGAACCATTCACCGGGTGACCTTTGAACTTTTAAACCGGGGACGTTCCCTGGCGGATAAACTGGGTGTTGAGCTGTCCTGTGCTATACTCGGGGACCGGGTGGACGATCTGGGAGAAGTAATCCTGCGGGGAGCAGATAAAGTTTATCATGTTTGCAGCCAGGACCTGGCTACTTTTCTTCCCGGGCCTTATACCA
Source organism: Desulfofundulus australicus DSM 11792 (assembly GCF_900129285.1). GTDB lineage: Bacteria > Bacillota > Desulfotomaculia > Desulfotomaculales > Desulfovirgulaceae > Desulfofundulus > Desulfofundulus australicus. The sequence goes on along the minus strand of NZ_FQUW01000007.1, from coordinate 19,377 downwards.
GAGCACTGGTGCAGTTGATTCAGGAAGAAAAACCCGAAATTATCATCGCTGCAGCCACCACCACCGGCCGCACGGTAATGCCCCTGGTGGCAGCCCGTTTGGGAACCGGATTGACGGCGGATTGTACTTATCTGGATATTGACCCGGAGGAAAGAATTCTGTTGCAAACCAGGCCGGCCATTGGGGGCAATATCATGGCCACCATAAAGACGCCCTTTACCCGGCCCCAGATGGCTACGGTAAGGCCCCGTTCAACCCGGCCGGCACCCCGGGATGAATCCCGGACCGGCGAGATAACGGTGAAGAATTATGGCGATATGCTGGTTTCTCTAACCGAGCGTTTCCTGGAATTTATGGCCGATCCGAGCCAGGAAGTTAATATACAGGATGCCGATATTATTGTATCCGGCGGAAAGGGATTGAAGAACCGGGAAGGATTTAAACTGGTGGAAGAACTGGCCCGGGTGCTGGGCGCAGGTGTAGGTGCAACCCGGGATGCGGTAGAACTGGGCTGGATTTCTTACTCTCACCAGATCGGCTTAAGCGGGAAGACCGTTTCTCCCAAGCTTTATATAGCTGTTGGTATTTCCGGTAAGGTGCAGCACCTGGCCGGCATGCAAACCTCGGAAACCATAGTGGCCATTAATAAAGATCCCGATGCGCAAATTTTCCAGGTGGCTGATTTTGGTATTGTTGGGGATGCCTTTGAAGTGGTTCCGGAGTTAATTGATGCGCTTAAAAAATTGAGAACCGGTGCCTGAGCAGAAGGGAGGGGCTGAGGTAGATGCGCTACAATCGGATTACCACCGGAATTATCGATGAGCTGAAATCAATAGTCGGTGAGGCCAATGTAATTGTGGATCGTGAAAAAATGGAAGTTTACGGCAGGGATGAAGTCTCCGAGGCTATGTGGCAGCACATGCCCGAAGTGGTGGTGAAACCGGAAAATGCCCGGCAGATTTCCGAAATTATGAAACTGGCCAACAGGGAACTGGTGCCGGTTACCCCCCGGGGGGCAGGAACGGGTCTGGCTGCCGGGGCGGTCCCTGTGCTGGGTGGAATCGTTCTGTCCCTGGAACGGATGAACAGAATCCTGGAAGTGGATAAAGAAAATCTCTTCATGGTTACCGAGCCCGGGGTAACCACCGGTGAGGTGCAGCGTACCGCCCGGGCCGAGGGATATCTTTATGCCGGCGATCCCTGCAGTGCTGATAGTTCTTTTATTGGAGGCAATGTAGCCACCAATGCCGGGGGCAACAAGGCGGTGAAGTACGGTACCACTTCCCGGCACATCTTCGGGGTGGAAGTGGTTTTGCCCAATGGGGATATAGTTACCCTTGGCGGTAAATGTGTGAAAAACGTTACGGGTTACGATCTGGTGCACCTGATGGTTGGTTCCGAAGGGACACTGGGTATTGTCACCAAAATTTATCTCAAACTGATGCCCCTCCCCAAATATGTGGCAGACCTGCTGGTTCCCTTTGATGACGTTGAAAAAGCCATCAATATCGTTCCGGTTATTATGACCCACGGTGGAATTATTCCCACCTGTCTGGAATTTATGGATAACCTGTCCATCAAGGCAGCTGAGCTGTACCTGAACCAGCAACTGCCCTATGGGGATGCTGCGGCCTATGTGATCGTGGAAGTGGACGGCAATTCGGAGCGGCAGGTGCAGGAGGATTACGAAACCATCGGGAAGCTGTGCCTGGAGAATGGCGGGCTGGAAGTTTTTGTAGCCGACAACAAATCCACTCAGGAGCGCATCTGGAAGGCCCGCCGGTGTTATGCCGAAGCCCTGCGCATGATCAGCCCGGTTTACTGTATGGAAGATATTGTCGTTCCGGTCAGTCAAATTCCCAGGGCACTGGAGGCCATTAACCGGATAGCGGAAAAGTACCAGATCAAAATTCCCTGCTGCGGCCATGCCGGGGATGGTAACATTCATGCCACTTTGTTGCGGGAGAACCGGGGTGAACATAGCTGGCATGAGGTTAAAGAAAAGGTGCTGGAAGAGATGTACCGGGTGGTGTATGACCTGGGTGGTAACCTGTCCGGTGAGCACGGCATTGGAGCTAAACGGAAGGATGCTATGGCCCGGTTCATGGATCCCGTACAGCTCAACATGATTCGTTCCATTAAGAAGGCGTTGGATCCCAATCTAATTTTGAACCCCGGCAAGGTAGTGGATGTGTTTTAGAAACGGGGCAGTGGGGGCTGCACGGCTCCGGCCCCCACGGTCACTTTTTTAAAAATTTCGTGCGATTTTAAAAAAATGTTGATAGGAGCAGGATTTTTTGTGACCTGAGCGAATACAGATCCTGTGGTCAGGCCATCCCTACTATTGATTATCGGAAGGTGGTGGGATTAACAAGGACTGATAATTAACATTATTTCTTTAAGTTGATTTTTAGGACTAATCACTTTCTTGTAAAATTTTTGAGCTCGCTTCTGGTAGCCAAACAATGTACAAAAATAATTTGACTGTAACAAATCTGTAATTAAGGAGGATCCAAGCCATGACGTGGACACAGGCAATTAACCCCCTGGGCAACCTGGGTCTTTCTGCTCTGGTTGATGCCCTGCCCATCATTTTCCTTTTCTGCGCCCTGGCTTTATGGCGAATGAAGGGTCATATTGCCGGTCTGATCACCCTGGCTCTGGCTCTGGTACTGGCCGTGGGCGTTCATGGGATGCCTTTAAACATGGCGCTGCTAACCACTGTTTATGGTATATTGTCGCCCTGGTGTTGCTGCTCCGGGTATGGAAACCGAAATCGGTCTGGCGTTTTGCCGATGAGCCTCAGGCTACTTTAAAGGTAAGAAAGCATTCCCCAGGGGCCGTTTTGAAGGCCTGGTCGCCCTTTATCGTATTGACGGTACTGATTAGTGACTGGGGCCTCAAGTCCGTCAAGGCTGTTCTGGATAAAGTCAGCATCAAGATTGTATTCGGCGGGCTGGACCAGGCCATCATAGCCGGCGATAAGCCCCTGTCCGTAGTCTATAATTTCAACTGGCTATCTGCCGGTGGTACGGCCATTCTTATTGCAGCCATCATCAGTGCTATAATCCTGCGGGTCAGTGCCGGCCAGTTTATGGAAGTGTTTGCAAAAACTTTAAAGGATCTGCGCTTTGCTCTATTAACTATCGCTGCGGTATTGGGCTTCGCTTATGTGGCCAACTGGTCCGGAATGACCCCCACTCTAGGGAAGGCCTTTACGGTTACCGGTGCGTTCTTCCCCTTTGTAGCTCCCATCCTGGGCTGGCTGGGTGTTTTTGTTACCGGTAGTGATACTTCGTCCAACGCTTTGTTCTGTAAGATGCAACAAGTTACGGCCGAACAGATTGGGGTCAACCCTGTGCTTACCGTAGCCGCCAACAGCAGCGGTGGTGTGGCGGCCAAGATGATCTCACCCCAGAGCATTGCCGTAGGTGCAGCTTCCACGGGTTTGGTCGGCCGGGAAGGGGAATTGTTCCGTTTCACCGTCGGTCACAGTATCTTCTTCACCCTGATTATCTGTGTAATTACCTTGCTGCAGGCCTATGTTTTTGAATGGATGATACCCGCCATGGTCAGAGCTGCTGAAGCTGCTGCTTCAACCAGCGTGACTTCCAGCGGTGGGGTAACCATCCTGCTGCTAACGGCATTGTTTATCCTGGTTCTGGGGTTGATTACTTCCCGGCAGAAGGGCAACCTGAGTTTTAATGACCGCCGGAGTGCTTAAAAAACACTGTGGAAATTTTCCCGGCCGGATGTATTGATCCGGCCGGGGTCCACCATGGAAAGGAAGGAGTACGTGGCTTTGAACAAGGCGTTATTGCCGGATGTCGGCCGGGATTTAGAACAATTGTATGAAACATTTGTAGTTAGGGCCCGGGCTTTAGGTACTGAGGTTTACCGGGTCCGTGGTATGTCTGAGGCCAGGGATTTGATTGGCAGGTTAATTAAGGAAATGGGTGCCCAAAAAGTTGCCCTGTCTGAATCACCTCTTTTAAGTGCTGCTGATCTTGGCAGGGCGGTTGCCGGATGCGGGGCGGAAGTTATTAAAGGTAACCCCCGGGAGGTAGCTGAAACGGCAGACGTGGGTATTTCCTCTTTTGAAATGGCCGTTGCCGAGACCGGAACCCTGGTACAGGATGCTACTGATATCAACCGGCGGCTGGTATCCATGTTACCTCCCGTTCACCTGGCCCTGGTACCCACCGGCTGTCTGGTGGCCACTCTAAAAGAGGCAATTAACAACCTGGCGGCCAGGGGACAGGTTCCCGGTTACGTAGCTTTTGTTTCGGGACCCAGCCGCACTGCCGATATCGAGCGCGTCCTCACCATCGGTGTGCACGGGCCGGGCAGGTTGGCAGTTATTTTCATTGACGAAGGGGGAGATATCGTTGTCTAAGGCAACCCTGCGGCAGGCGACCCGGGAAGCCCTGGCCAATACAAGCGTCAGATCGGCTTTGACCAGGTTTGCCGATAGTTATGTTATCTCCCGGGAACAGGTATACCAGCATAAAAATTTTGAGGAGTTGCGCCGGGAGGTAGCCAGGATCAAGCAGGAAACGGTAGAACACCTGGAAGAACTGGCCGCTCAATTTGCCCGCGAAGCCACCCGGCGCGGTGCCACTGTTTTCCGGGCTGCCACTGCCGCTGAGGCCCGGGAATATATTGCTCGTCTGGCCAGGGCCAAAGGAATTAAAACCATCGTCAAGTCCAAGTCCATGGCCAGTGAGGAAATTCACCTGAATGATTATTTAAAGGAAAAGGATCTGGATGTTGTGGAAACAGATCTGGGTGAATGGATCATCCAGCTTGCTCGCCAGCGGCCATCTCATATGGTTATGCCGGCTATTCATATGAGCCGGAACGAGGTGGCTGAAGTCTTTAGAAGGGAAATAAAACAGGCGGTGGAACCGGAAATATCTTCTATGGTCCAGCTGGCCCGCAGGGAATTGCGGCGGAAATTCCTTTCCTCCTGGATGGGTATTTCCGGAGCCAACATTGCCGTGGCTGAGACAGGCACCATTGTCATGGTCACCAATGAAGGTAACGGGCGTCTGACTACCACCCTGCCTCCGGTTCATGTAATCATCGTCGGCCTGGAGAAACTGGTGCCCCGCTTTAAAGACATCGTACCCATACTGGAAGTGCTGCCGCGCAGCGCCACGGGCCAGCACATAACTTCTTATGTGACCATGATTACCGGTGCCGTGCCTGCTATAGATCCTGAGGGTAAATACCATGAACAAAAAGAACTGCATATTATCCTTATGGATAACGGGCGTACCAGGATGGCTGCCGATCCTGTGTTTAAAGAAGCGATGCAGTGTGTGCGCTGTGCTGCCTGCTTAAACGTTTGTCCTGTCTACCAGCAATTAGGGGGAGTTTATGGCGACGTTTACACCGGGGTTATAGGTACCCTGCTCACCGCCTTTTTCACCAACCCGCAAAAAGCGCAGGTATTACAAAATCTGTGTATTGATTGCGGGCGTTGCCGGGACTACTGTTCGGGCAACATTAATCTTCCGGCTTTAATTGGCGAGCTCAGAAGGCGAACGGTGGAGAGTAAAGGAGCAGGGTATGCTGAAAAGATAATATTTGATAAAATTTTACCCAGGCGCAGGTTATTCCATAGATTTTTAAAGACAGCCTCTCGACTACAAAAACCTTTCGTCCGGGCAGGGAAAATCAGGCATTTGCCCCTGTTCTTATCCGGTTTAACCAGCGGGCGCACTTTACCTGCCCTTGCCGATGTTCCTTTCCGGGATCTGATCGCTACCCCGCCCCGCCCGAAGAAAAAAAATGGTCGTGTAGCTCTGTTTTCAGGCTGCCTGATTGATTTTGTTTATCCCGGTATCGGAAAGGCAGTGGCCGGGGTTCTGGCAGCCATGGGATTTGAGCTGGTTCACCCGGAAGATCAGACCTGCTGTGGTTTTCCAGCCAAACAGGTGGGTTTAATGGACAATTTTGCTGAGCTGGCCCGCCAGAACATTGCGGCCTTTATGGATATAGATGCTGAGCATATACTTACCGCCTGCCCTACCTGTGCGGAAGCGTTAAAGTTCCTGTACCCGGAGATACTGGCCGGTGATAGGGAATGGAGCCAGCGGGCCAGGGAAATGGCGCAAAAAGTGGTGGATTTTTCCTCTTTCGTATATGCTAAGAAAAAAGAACTAATCCCGCAGCTGGCTCCTTTCCGGCATAAGGTTACCTATCATGACTCCTGCCACCTCAAACGCTACCTGCGGGTTACCATGGAGCCGCGCCAGTTGCTTAAAGATGCCGGTGCTGACCTGGTGGAAATGAGCCGGCCGGACGTGTGTTGTGGTTTTGGGGGATCTTTTACTCTCAAATTCCCCGAACTCTCCAATTCCATCCTGGACCGCAAGCTGGAATCCTTGCTGGAAACCGGTGCTGAAATACTGGCCCTGGACTGCCCCGGCTGCCGCTTGCAGATTGAAGGTGGTTTGGATTGCCGTAATTTGCCGGTTAAGGTTATGCATACGGCCGAGGTGCTTGCCCGTTGCCTTGCCAGTGACGGCCGGGTGCAATAAAGTTACTTTCTACGGGACTCCGGGATTTTCCGGAGTCTTTGTATTGTAACTGGCTGACTTTACTTGAGCGGTACTGGCCGTTTGAATACAGGAGCCTTCATCGTTTCGCCTGGTGGTAATATATAGTATTATTGTAGTACAATCCCAAATGGTTATGGTATAATTATGTACGAAGATGGAGGCTGGTTGGAGTGAAAGTAAGGACGGCCGGAGACCTGCAAAAATATGAAATTCTCGGTATTGGTTTGCTCTGTCTGGCCCTTTTAGCTTTGATCAGCCTGGTCAATCCTGCTGTTGGGCTGGTTAGCCGGGGAGTCGAACGATTGCTGAGGTCTGTTGCCGGTATGGGGGGATATTTTTTCCCCCTCCTGCTCGCTTTTTGGGGTTTGAGATTAATTCAGGGGAAGACAGTTAAAAAAGGGCTCGCCCCGCGCTTATATGGAAGTGCCCTGCTCCTGGTGGTTGCTCTTACTTTATTGCACATGTTGATTTCCGGAGAAAATTCCCTGCAGGACGGCCTGGCCGGGGAGGGGGGTGGCCTGATCGGAGCCGTTTGTTTATTCCTGCTGGAGCGTTCATTTGGCCTGGTGGGAACCTGGATTATCCTGGCTACGTTAATTATAATGGGAGCACTTTTGAGCTGTAATATTTCTTTGCATACCTTTCTTGCCGGCCTGGCAGGTGTTCTGAGAAGTTTATATGAACGTATTGGTGGTTTCTTATTTATAGAAGGGGAAGAAGAAGTGGAAGAGCCTGAACCGGGACCGGTAATCATCGATCAGGGCGGGTCCCCGGCTCGGGAAGAAGCAGCATCGCAGGTAACTGAAGAGAAGAACCGGGATAATGCAGTTAAAAGCGGGTCGCCCGGGGTTTTACGTTTTGCCCCTCCTGCCACATCTTCTTCTGACGTAAGAGATGAAGAAGTGGCTATTTCAGGTGTTTCACCGGCTTACCAGTTTCCTCCTCTAAGCCTGCTTGCCAGGCCACTGAGGAACAGGGGGATCAAGAACAACAGGGATATTACGGAAAATATCCGTATTTTAGAGGAAACCCTGAACAGTTTTGGAGTCAAGGCCAGGGTTATTCAGGTTTCCCGTGGGCCCGCCATTACCCGTTATGAAATTCAGCCTTCGGCGGGGATTAAAGTTAGCCGTATAGTCAGCCTGGCCGATGATATTGCTCTGTCTATGGCTGCTCCGGACGTGCGCATTGAGGCACCTATTCCGGGTAAAGCAGCTATAGGAATTGAAGTGCCCAACCGGGAAATTTCCATGGTTTATTTAAGGGAGTTACTGGAAACACCCGAATTCCAGGAAGCATCCTCCCGGCTTACTGTCGCCCTGGGTAAGGATATTGCGGGCAACCCGGTAGTGGCCGACCTGGCCCGTATGCCCCATCTGCTTATTGCCGGTGCAACAGGTTCCGGTAAGAGCGTTTGTTTGAATACCATTATTGCCAGCATTCTTTTTAAGGCCACTCCGGAGGAGGTTAAATTTTTAATTATCGATCCCAAGATGGTGGAACTGGCTACCTACAACGGCATTCCCCACCTTGTGTCTCCCGTGGTTACGGATCCCAAGAAAGCAGCTACCTCCCTGCGCTGGGCCGTCAAAGAGATGGAGCACCGTTATGAATTATTTGCCGCTGTTGGGGTAAGGGACATCAGCCGTTACAATGAATTCTGTCGCAGCAACCGGGAAATTAACGGAGAGGTCCGGTTACCCCTTCCGTTAATTGTAATAATAATTGATGAACTGGCTGATTTGATGATGGTAGCACCTGCTGATGTGGAAGACGCGGTTTGCCGCCTGGCCCAGATGGCCCGGGCTGCAGGTATCCACCTGGTGGTAGCTACCCAGCGTCCTTCCGTGGATGTAATTACAGGTTTGATTAAAGCCAATATTCCATCCAGGATTTCCTTTGCTGTGTCCTCCCAGATTGATTCCCGGACCATTCTGGACATGGCGGGAGCGGAAAAACTATTAGGAAAAGGTGATATGCTCTTTTTCCCGGTGGAGGCACCCAAGCCCATCCGGGTGCAGGGGGCTTATCTGTCAGATGAAGAAGTGGAGGCGCTGGTTTCTTTTCTGAAAAAGCAGGCTGGCCCTCATTTCGAAGCGGAGCTTGTTCAGGAAGAAAGTCGAGGTGAACAGGAAGAGGATCTGGAAGATGAGTTATTGCCCCGGGCCGTAGAGATTTTCGTGGAAACAGGTCACGCTTCCATTTCCCTGCTGCAAAGGCGTCTGAGGGTGGGATATGCCCGGGCAGCCCGTCTGATGGATATAATGGAAAGAAAGGGCATTGTAGGAGGATATGAGGGGAGTAAGCCACGCTCCGTACTGATAACACCGGAACAGTTCAAGCAGACTTTCAAAAAAAGATAGATTAAAAGAATAAAGAAAAAAGGAAACAGCAATTAAGCGTAGAAATCACTGTGTTGGATTTTAGACCGGTCCAATCATTAAGAGCAAAAAAGTAAAAAGTATAATCTTAAGGTATAATAAGGTAAAGAACAATAAAATACAGCCGATTTTTTAAGGTGGCATTATGATTAAAGAAATTAATGTTACAGAAGCCCTGTCTTTAAATGATGCTCTGATTTTGGATGTGCGTTCGGAAGGCGAATACAACGAAGCAACCATTCCCGGAGCAGTAAATGTTCCCCTGCTGGATAATGTGGAGCGGGCGCTGGTTGGAACAGTTTATAAAAAAGAGGGCCCGGCACAGGCACGGAAATTGGGTTTGGAACTGGTTTCTCCCCGCCTTGCCCGCTGGGTGGAGGCTGTTGATCGCCTGGCCTGCGGCAGAAGAGTAGTTCTCTTTTGCTGGCGGGGAGGGCTGCGCAGTCATTTTGCCGCATCTGTCCTGGATACCATGGGCTTTGCTGTATACCGCATCCTGGGGGGATATAAAGCCTACCGGCGTTATGTTAACTCCTATCTGGGAGTGGAAGAACTGCCGTTGAAAGCTGTGGTCATTCATGGTCTGACCGGGGTGGGCAAAACCGCTTTGCTCCGTCGCCTGGCGGAGGAAGGCCTGCCTGTTCTGGATCTGGAGGGCCTTGCCCGGCACCGGGGTTCAGTTTACGGCAAGATTGGCCTGCCCCCTTCTCCCAGCCAGAAAATGTTTGAAGGCTTTATTGTCCGGGACCTTATGGCAGCAGAAAAGAAGGGTATATTTATTGTGGAATGTGAGAGCCGTCGCCTGGGTAATCTGCTGGTTCCGGCAGTAATATTGAGGGCAATGGAGAGGGGATACCGGGTATTGCTTTATGATACGCTGGAAAACCGTGTGAGGCGCATTTGCCAGGAATATACCCGTGGGCCTCAGCAAAATGTACCGGCCCTGCAGGAAGCTACTTCTGCGCTGGAAAAATATCTGGGGGCTCGCCGCGTGGCGGAGTTAAATCAGTTGCTGGCCCGGGAGAAATTTGACCAGGTTTTTTCTTTTCTTTTAACCAGACATTATGATCCCTTATATAAATACCCGGCTGAACCCAGCCCGGATTATGATTTGTGTGTGTCCACGGCTGATATGGATGAAGCAGTTAGCCGGGTTAAGAGATGGATCATGAGTTTACCCGAGTATGAGCGGGTTAAGGGGGGTGAACTCGATGGAATTGGGGAAAATACTGCAGGAGGCCCGCCAGGCCCGCGGCCTGTCCCTGGAGCAGGTTGAAAAAGAAACGAAGATCCGCCGCAGGTATCTGGAGGCCCTGGAGAAAGAGGCCTTTGATCTGCTCCCGGGGAGGGTTTATGTACGCGGCTTTCTCCGTACTTATGCCAGGTATCTGGGGCTGGATGCCGAGGCCCTGGTGGCCCGGTTGGAAGAAATGCTGCCAGAAGAGGTAGAGCCTGTCGTACGGGCGATTCCTGGAACAGGAAAAAAACTACGTCGTCTACCTCTCGGTAGAGCGGTTTATATAATGGCAGGAATGCTTCTGGTATTCTTGCTCTTATGGGGTGGCTGGTGGATTTTAGGGGGTAGCGGGCATACAGCTCCTGATGATCGAGCGGGAAAACAGCCTGCTGCATTTCAGGGGGAACAGGTAAATGTTCCCGAAAACCGGGTTTCCAGGGACGGTGACCGGGCTAATAATAAGCCGGATGCACCCCGTCCGGAAGATAAGTCGTCGGAAGGAGTTCACCTGGTGCTCAATGTAATCGATGAAACATGCTGGATGAGTGTGATGGTTGATGGCAGGACCATGTTTACCGGTGAAGTAGCCGCCAGCCAGTCCAAATCATTTCAGGGCCGGGAACGTATCTGGATTAAACTGGGTAATGCCGGCGTGGTCAATGTAAAGGTTAACGGCCGGGACCTGGGAGTGCTGGGTAAACGTGGGCAGGTGGTAAGCCGGGAATTTTCCGCTGCCGCCCTGGAATAAGGAGGGCTCGGAATGGGGTTTTTCATCTGTGACTCCTGTGGCCGGGAGGTTGGCCTTTTTGATGGCATTCTTTCGTGGCATCAGGAAGGACAGGAACTGGGTAATTTTACCATTACCCACCGCCCCGGTCAATATTGTTTGGGGCAGCCAGGCAACAATGTTTCCCGTGAGCTCTTTCGGGTAGCATCCGTCAAGGGGTACCTTGCTTTCGTTCAGTACCTGTTGACCCGGTGGGGCGAAGGTTACGTTCTTAAAGATTATTCTTCTCTACAAAGAATCATTATTCAGATCAGTTCCCATATTCATGAAGGGATGGCCAACTTGCTGGGCGAATAATCCCGGTTTTCCTCCGGGCGGCCCTTGCGGGCCGCACCTTTTTTTGACAGGGCCGTTTTTTTTAAGTTATACTTATCGTGGGCTGGTGAGAAAGAAATGTCCTATCGTGTTGGTGTGGTTAGCCTGGGTTGTGCCAAAAATCTTGTAGATACGGAGCTAATGCTGGGACAACTGGATGCTGCCGGGTTTATCATCACCCCCAACCCCCGGGAAGCCGATGTCCTGATTGTTAATACCTGTGGCTTTATTACTCCCGCCAAGGAAGAATCCATTGATCAAATCCTGGATCTGGCCAGGTATAAAAAAGAAGGACGTTGCCGGGTACTTCTGGTAACCGGTTGCCTGGCCCAGCGTTACCCCGGGGATTTGATGAAGGAAATACCCGAAATAGATGCTATTTTGGGTGCCGGGATGGTTAGCCAGGTAGTGGAAACGATCCAGCGGGCCCTGGCTGGAGAGCGGGTTTTGAACGTAGGAGAGCCGCGTTTTGAATATGGCGCAGATCTACCCCGCATCCGGACCACGGGGAAACATACGGCTTATGTAAAAATTGCCGAGGGTTGCAGTAACCGCTGTACTTACTGTGCCATTCCTTCTATTCGCGGTCCATACCGCAGCCGTCCCCTGGAATCCATCCAGCAGGAGGTCGAAAACCTGGCTGCGAAAGGGGTTAAAGAGGTAATCCTGGTAGCCCAGGATACCACTTTTTATGGTCTTGACCTTTACGGGAGAAGGATGCTGGCCCCTCTTTTGCGTTCATTAAACAGGATACCCGGAATTTACTGGATCCGCGTTCTTTATGGCCATCCCGACGGGATTAACGATGAACTTGTTGATGTTTTTGCGTCATGTGAGAAAATATGCCGCTATCTCGATTTACCTCTACAGCATGCCAGTCCCCCGGTTCTCGCCCGCATGGGCCGCAGTAATGACACTGCCGGGTTACGAGCCTTGCTCCACAGGTTGCGCCGGGATATTCCCGGATTGATCCTGCGCACTACATTTATGGTTGGTTTTCCGGGGGAAAAAGAGGAGGATTTTCAACAGCTGCTCGACTTTATGCGGGAAATGCGGTTTGAAAGGGTGGGAGTATTTAAATTTTGTGCCGAAGAGGGTACCCCGGCTGCCAGTATGGACTGCCAGGTGCCGGAAAATGTTAAAGAGGAGCGTTTCCACAGGGCCATGGCTTTGCAGCAACAAATATCCCTGGAATACAATCGTTCCCTGGTGGGCAGCCAGCTGAAAGTTCTGGTGGAAGGTAAAAAGGGCAATTACTATTCTGGCCGTACTGAAGCCGACGCTCCCGGGATTGACGGCCAGGTTTATTTTACTGCCGGCAGGATTTCTCCCAGACCGGGCGATTTTGTACCGGTTAAGATAACCCTGGCCCGTGAGTACGACCTGATGGGGGAGCTTCCATGAATTTGCCCAACCGTTTAACTCTGGCCAGGATTTTTTTAATTCCCCTTTTTGTAACGGTGGTTTCTCTCCAGGTGCCCTATGGTGATTATCTTGCTGCCGCCGTCTTTATTTTAGCCGCAAGCACCGATGGCCTTGACGGCTATATTGCCAGGAAATGCCATCTCGTTACCCGGTTGGGCATGTTAATGGACCCCCTGGCAGATAAACTTTTAATTTCCAGTGCTCTGATTTCACTGGTTGAACTGCATCGCCTGCCCGGTTGGGTGGCTATGATTATAATCGGGCGGGAATTTGCCATTACCGGTTTGCGTTCCTTGATGGCCGCCGAAGGGGTCGTTCTTGGAGCCAGTATTCCGGGTAAACTTAAAACCATTACCCAGATTATCGCCATTGTTAGCCTCCTTTTGCAGGATACTCCTTTCAGCGTAATGCGATTTACTCCTGGTAACCTGGCCATGTGGGTAGCCATTATTTTTACCATCTGGTCGGGGCTGGATTATCTAAACCGGGGCTGGAGTATCTTGAAAAAAGGCGGCTTTTAGGAAAGTGGTTTTAACTGCCGTATACTTGAAATATAAGATTGAAGGGAATCGGGTATATGCAGTGGTACGGTTGGCGTGTTCCAGTTATCCTGGCAGCATTGGTGGTTGGTCTTTCCTTTTTCTTTGCTGTTCAATGGCTTTATAACCATTACAATTATCAAGAACCCCTGTCCAGGGTTTTAAGAGCGGAAAAAGCGGTCCAGAGTTTTTCTATAGAAAAGCGGGATGGGCTCTTTAATATTACCGTACAGCTTAAAGGTACGGCTGACCTGAGGGAAACTTATCGCAAGTTGAAAAAATCCATTGAGGATGTTTTGGGGCGCCATCCTTATACTTTAGAAATAAGAGATAATCGTGATCAGGAATTGAACAATGCCTATTATTACAGCCAGTTTGCCCTGTATGAGGCTCAAGTACGGGGTAATTACCGGGAAATGGTACGTTATATTGAGGAACGCGCGGCATCGGTAGGGGCACAGGCCAATATTTCCCTTGATGATGAAAACATTTATGTGCATATGAAGCACGGGGAACATCATCTTTATGCGGTGGTACCCCGGAGGGTTAATTTGAACCCGGAAACGGCTGATTCCTACCGGTAGAGGCCGGTCCCGTCACCATGTGTATATGGTATAGATTCCCTGAACGGTCTTTAGCCTGTGTATGATATAATAATTAATGTTCTGGACAATTAACTTGCCGGTAAATCAGCTGGTTTGAAGGGAAGGTAGCTCATGTTGAAGGAAATTGGCCTGGGTTTGGTGCTGGCCGGTATCCTTTTCCTGCTTATAAATGGTCATGACGTAACTCCCCTGATCTTTTTGGCTGTAGCCTCGGCAGGTTTATATTATGTAGCCCGTTCCCGCGGCCTGCTGGCCCGTAATTTTGCAGGTGAACAGGTGGTTTCCCGGCAGGAGATATCCTTTGCTGATATCGGTGGCCAGGCGACTGCCATTCAGGAGTTGCGTGAGGCCCTTGATTTTATAAAAAACTATCAATATATACAGAAGCTGGGCATCAGGCCATTGAAGGGTATCTTATTAACAGGGCCGCCCGGTACGGGGAAAACCCTGCTGGCCAGGGCTGCAGCCAGCTATACAGATGCTGCTTTTGTAGCCTGTAGCGGCTCGGAATTTATTGAAATGTATGCAGGGGTAGGTGCACAGCGGGTAAGACGCCTGTTTCAAACAGCCCGGGAAAGCGCTTTAAGACAGGGCAAAAAGCATGCTTTGATCTTCATAGATGAAATAGATATTCTCGGGGCAAAGCGCGGGCAAACTACCAGCCACCATGAATACGATCAAACTCTTAACCAGTTACTGGTAGAAATGGATGGCTTGAAGGTAGACGATAAGGTACAGGTTCTGGTGGTGGCGGCTACCAACAGGGTGGATATGCTGGACCCTGCGCTGTTAAGGCCCGGTCGCTTTGACCGCCAGGTAAGGGTGGAACTGCCGGATAAGCAGGGGAGACTGGAGATACTCAAGTTGCATACCAAAAATAAACCCCTGGCAGAGGATGTTTCTCTGGAGGAACTGGCCAGGGAGACCTTTGGCTTTAGCGGCGCTCACCTGGAGAGCCTGGCCAATGAGGCAGCTATCCTGGCTATGCGCGAGGGATGTGAGGCCATCCACCAGCGGCATTTCCATGAAGCGGTGGATAAGGTGATGATGGGCGACCGGTTGGATCGCAGACCTGCTCCGGCCGAATTAAGGCGGGTAGCTATTCATGAAACTGGTCACGCCCTGGTTAGCGAGCTGGTTAGAAGCGGTTCCGTCTCCACCCTGACCATAACTCCCCGGGGGCAGGCGCTGGGTTACATGCGCCAGATTCCCGAGGATGATACTTACCTGTATACCAGGGATTACCTGGAGAATCAGATTGCCATTATGCTGGCCGGAGCGGTGGCGGAAGAAATAATTCTTGGCAATCGCAGTACAGGTGCCGGTAACGATTTTCGAGAAGCCACCAGGGTGGCGGAACAGATTATCAGGAACGGTATGTCCCGCCTGGGTGTAGTGGATGTGGACAATCTTCCCGGTGGATTGAGGTACCGTGTACTTACGGAAATCCTGCGGGAGCAGGAGGAACGTGTACGTTCTTACCTGAGCGAAAGGCGGGATGTACTGGAACGGGTTTCCCAGTTGCTCCTGGAAAAGGAAAAGATTACCGGCGAGGAATTCCGTAGCTTGATTGACCTGCCGGCTGCATAACGGGGGGAGGTCTTCTTGACCTCCCTGTATTACATTTTTCAGGCCCCGGCAGGTTTTAAAGAGATCCTGGCGAAAACAATATGGAAGGGGCAGGCAGGAAGGGAGAAGAGTGAGGTAATGATCAAATGCAGGCCGAATTAATTTTTACCGGAACCGAATTGCTTCTGGGAGAGGTTTTAAATACCCACGCCCAGTACTTGAGCCAGCAAATGGCAGCCCTTGGGATTGAGGTCATTTTACATACTACTGTGGGTGATAATTGGGACCGGCTGGCAGAAGCTTTTGAGATTGCCCTGCGGAGGGCGGATTTAATTGTTATTACCGGCGGCCTGGGTCCCACCAGCGATGACCTGACCAAGGATATTGTTGCCCGTGTACTGGGTTTGCCCATGCTACCTGACGGGCAAACTCTTCAGCTGCTGCGGGAATTTGTGGACCGGCGGGGGTCTTCTCTATCCGAAAGTATGGCGCGGCAAGCCTATTTCCCCGCAGGAGCCAGGGTTTTACCCAATCCTGCGGGAACTGCTCCGGGTGCCCTGCTGGAATATCAGGGCAGGATAATAATCCTTCTCCCTGGTCCGCCGCGGGAATTAAAGGCCATTTTTGAAGCTTCCGTTGTTCCCTACCTGATTTCGCTGGGGAACAGGGGTATGGTTACCCGTACCAGGTTGCTCAAGATGACCGGTATTTCGGAATCAGAAGTTCAGGAACGTATAGGTAACCTGGGAGGACAGGGTAACCCCGGAATAGCATACCTGGCCAAGCCGGGTGAGGTTCATGTGCGAATCAGTGCTCAAGCTCCCAGTGTTGCCGTTGCTGACCGGATGATCGATGAATTGCTGGAGAAAGTACGGCAACGGTTGGCCGACTACGTTTTTGGAATGGATGACGAGGTTCTGGAAGAAGTGGTGGGTAAATTACTGGTTAAAAAGGGCCTGACCTGTGCCCTGGCAGAATCCTGTACCGGAGGATTGGTAGCCGCGCGTTTAACCTCCATACCGGGTAGTTCTGCCTATTTTTGGGGCAGCGTTGTAGCTTACGATAACCGGGTTAAAGAAAAGGTTCTGGGAGTTCCGGCCGGGGTTCTTGAAACCCACGGAGCTGTTAGCCGGCCAACAGCCATTGCCATGGCTGAAGGAGTAAGAAACCTTATGGGCACGCATCTAGGCTTATCCATTACCGGTATTGCCGGGCCTGGTGGAGGCACACCGGTGAAACCAGTGGGCCTGACATATATTGCTTTGGCTACCGCAGAAGGAACTACCTGTCAGGAATTTCATTTCCCCGGCCATCGCCAGGCAGTAAGGCAGGGTGCAGCTAACGCTGCCCTGAACATGATCCGCCTGCATTTACTGGAGCAGCTTAAGGCAGGGAATTGAGAAGGGCCATTGAGGCTACACCCGCCAGCAGAGTAAAAAGTAAACTTCTGGTTTTAACGGCCACTCCAAAAGCAGGAATGGCAGCTATTAAATTTTTATTCTCCGGCGTGAGTACCAGTATATCTCCCTTGAGAAATATTTCCGGAGCAACCAGGGCCGCCAGAACAGCTACCGGCACATAACCCAGCCACCTGATCCAGGATGGGGGAATCCGGAACCGGCTGAGAAGTAAAAGCGGGGTTACGCGAAACAGGTAATTTGCGGCAGCTATAACCAGGATGATTATCCAGACGGTTTGTTCCATTTTTCCATCAGCACTCCTATGGTAGCAGCAAGAACGGTAGCCAGTATGATATTCCAGCCTCTACCGAGCATGGTGGCGGCAGTAATCGAAATCAGCCCGGCCAGGCAGGCTACCGCAATGGTAATATTATTTTTTAATTGCATGATTAAAAGGCAAATAAACATAGCCGTAAGGGCAAAATCGAACCCCCACCTGGAGGTATCACCGAGCAGGGCACCCATAAATCCGCCCAGCGCACTGCCGCCTACCCAGGCCAGGTGAGAGGTGATGAACAGCCCGCTCAGGTACCACCGGGTGGGTGGGGGTTCGCCTGTCCGGCTTACTGCTACAGCGTATGTCTCGTCAGTAAGTCCGTGGGCGAGGAATGAAAGGACAGGGGCTGCCATACGGGGAAGATAGGGTGCCAGGGAGGCACTCAGGAGGATCAGCCGGGAATTAACCAGTAAAATTGTGGCTATGATGCCGGGCGGGGTAGCACCGCTGCCCAGCATACTCACAGCAATAAACTGGGCCGAACCGGAGTAAATCATCAATGACATGGCCACTATCTGGTCCAGGGAGAGATTGCTGGAACGGGCCAGTACTCCAAAGGTCATGGCCAGGGGGAAGTAACCCAGTACAATGGGCAGGGCATCTCTGGCTCCCAGGAAAAAATGATTTTTGTTCATTTATCTGCCTGTTCTCCTTTCTCACCTTTTATAATAATAATTCATCTGCCCGGTTTTGACCAGGGTCTCCGGGCAGGTCCCATGTTATTACTTTGATTTAATAAGGGTGGTGCATTTATGTCCAGTGAGAAATTAAAGGTCCTGGAAGCAACTCTCAGTAAAATTGAGCAAAATTTTGGTAAAGGGGCTATTATGAGGCTGGGGGAAACTGCCAGGCTTAACGTGGAAGTTATCCCTACTGGTGCCCTGTCCCTGGATATTGCCCTGGGGGTGGGTGGAGTACCCCGGGGCAGGGTGGTGGAAATCTTTGGTCCGGAATCTTCGGGTAAAACCACTGTGGCGCTGCATATTATTGCGGAGGCTCAAAAGGCCGGTGGAATAGCTGCTTTTATTGACGCGGAACACGCCCTGGATCCGGTTTATGCCAGGAACCTGGGGGTAGATATTGATAACCTGCTGGTATCCCAGCCTGATACCGGTGAACAGGCCCTGGAAATCTGTGAGGCGCTGGTACGGAGCGGTGCCATTGACGTGGTGGTTATCGATTCGGTGGCAGCCCTGGTGCCAAAGGCGGAAATAGAAGGGGAAATGGGCGAACTTCAGGTGGGATTGCAGGCCCGTTTGATGTCCCAGGCTCTGCGCAAGCTGACCGGTGCTATCAGTAAATCCCGTACTACGGCTATTTTTATTAACCAGCTGCGGGAAAAAGTGGGAGTGATGTTTGGTAACCCCGAGACCACGCCCGGCGGCAGGGCGTTGAAGTTTTATGCCTCGGTGCGCCTGGAAGTGCGTAAGCTGGAGGCTTTGAAGCAGGGGTCAGAAATTATCGGATGCCGCACCAGGGTAAAAGTGGTCAAAAATAAGCTGGCTCCGCCCTTTAAACAGGCAGATTTTGATATCATGTACGGGATGGGGATTTCCCGGGAGGGGACGCTCCTGGATCTGGCCACGGAAATGAAAATTATCAGCAAGAGTGGTACCTGGTACTCTTATGGTGAAGAGCGGTTGGGACAGGGTCGGGAAAATGTGAAGGAGTATTTGCGCGAGCACCCAGAGGTTGCTCATGAAATTGAACAGAAAATTCGCCAGCAGTTGCAGATTGGCGGTATAAAAATGCCTTCGGCTGAGGACCCCAGAACGGGGGAGGAAAGTATTTAAAGCGGGTTATGCTTCATGGCGGATGACTTTACCCATCCCTTCGGACAATCCATTTTGCCGTGCATATTGGGTAACCGGTCATACTGCCCGTTACCAGTGAAGCAGCTTAGTGTAAAGTTACTGTAGGAAATTGAAGAAGGAAAAAGGCGGTAGGAAATAGAAAGGAGAGTGCACCGCCTAGGAAGGGCGAGTAACCGAAGGATCGGAAACTCGGAGGTGCACTCTCATGAAGATAATTCAGCACGTATATAACAGTTTCCTGCAAGTAGCCACTTTAATTTTTGAGAAACTTGAGAAGGGGATTGATTATCCAAGGTTTCAGCTTGAGCTGCAAGACGTGCTCAATGAATTGGGCCGTAATATATGCAAGGAAGTATTGGAAGCTGCTGATGACTATGTAAGGCAGCACCGGAATGAACG
>NZ_FQUW01000016.1 GCF_900129285.1 Desulfofundulus australicus DSM 11792 | reverse complement strand
CCTTATCTGTTAAACTCAACTTAAGAGCAGGAATGCTCAACTAAGTTGGCAAAATATAGTTCAAAGTTTCCGGGAAAAGGATTTCACCTCCTGACAGTTCGACTGCTTACACAAGAGCTACCTTTCCCGGATCAAATTTGCAGACTGCGGTTTATAGAAGGGTTGTGCTTCGAGCACCACGTTAGATAAGGCCCACTGCCAGTCTGCAGCCAATCTCTATACCGGAGGTTTTCAACATGTACTTCGTAGGGATTGATTGGTCTGACCTGCATCACGATGTAGCTGTGTTCAATGAAAAGGGGCAAGAGCTTAAATATTTCACCATCCCTCACAACAGGAAAGGCATGGAGTTATTAAAGGAAAGGCTCTTAAGCATCGATCCCGAACCGGAAAACTTCGCCTGCCTGCTCGAAACCAAAAACGGTCTTCTAGTGCAGTTTCTGCTGGAAGCCGGCTTTCCGGTTTACCCGCTTAACCCGAAGGTTGTGGATTACCGGCGAAAACCTTCCGGGGCAAAGAGCGACCCCATCGATGCCCGGCTGCTGGCCAACATCGGCCGCTCCGACCTGGCGCAGTTGAAGAGGCTTAAGCCAGATACGGAACTGATCGCGGAACTAAAGATGCTCACCCGGGACCAGGACAGCCTCATCCAGGAATCCACCCGGCTCACCAATAAGCTCATTGCTTGCCTGAAGGAGTATTACCCGGTAGCCCTGGAGTTCTTCTCGAAGCCAACCCTGCCGGTAGCCCTGGAGTTTTTCAAGCTTTACCCCACCCCGGATCTGGTCAGGGAAGCTACCGTTCCGGAGATGGCCGCTTTTCTGAAAAAGCATAAGCATCCACGGCCCAACCAAACGGCAATCTCCATCTGGCAGAAGGCGCATGAGCCGCAGCTTCAGGCCAGCGCTCCCACCGTGCGGGCAAAATGCCGCTTGATGCTCGCCCTGGTGAGACAGCTGGAATTAGTCCAGGACCAAATCGCTGCTTACGACGAGGAGATCAACCGCCTTTTTCAGCAGCACTCCGACAGCAGGATCTTCGCTAGCTTGCCAAGGGCGGCTGAGCGGCTTGCGCCAAGACTGCTGGCGGAGTGGGGGGACGACCGGGAACGTTACGAAAATGCAGCCGTGGTCCAGGCTTTAGCGGGTACCTCACCGGTTCTCTTTCAAAGCGGCAAGTATCGCTTTGCCAGGCAGCGCAGATCCTGCGTAAAACCTTTCCGACGAGCAATGCACCTATTTGCCTTCCAGAGTATCAGGCAGGTTTCCTGGGCACGGGAATATTACGACACCAAGAGAAGCCAGGGTAAAACCCACCATGAGGCCTTGCGTGCATTGGCAAATATTTGGGTACGAATAATCTTTGCCATGTGGAAAAACCGTACTTGCTACGACGAAGCCACATTTCTCACAGCCCGCGCCAGGCATCTTAGTCGGGCAGCATGATGTTAAATTATTCTGTTTTCAATGTTCTTTAGCCGCCGGCGAGGGCTGGATTTTAATCTGGCCCTCGCCGGGCGGAGCGGGCGAAGCCCGTCCTTTTTAAAGACCACGAACATTTGTACTACCTAAAATTTTTTGATAAACCTATTGACATAGAAGGTCTTGTATATACCCTGTGTATATTATATAAATATATATCACTGAATACAACTGCATTTTCCTTTTAAACCAGGTTGCTCATATTTTTACACTAAAACCAGCTCTCTCAAAACATTCCTTAATATACCTCAACCTTTCCGGGGCCGGGGCGCCGCAGGCGGGCATCTTGTACTCCCTGCCCAGCCGGCAGTATTTTTCGCTCACGTCGTGGAAAGGCAACAGGTCTACCCGCCTTATACCTTTCAATGATACGACAAACTCCAGGAAGCCTTCGATGTTTTTTTCCGTATCGGTAATCCCCGGGACTACGGGGAGGCGCAAGATCACGTCGCCGCCCCTCCCGGTGTCCGCCAGCATCCGCAGGTTGTTCCTGATCGGCACGTTCGAAACTCCCGTGTACTTCCTGTGCTCCCCGTCATCGGCCAGCTTCAGGTCAAAGAGAAACACATCCACGTAATCCAGAACGGCGGCGAAAACATCCCCGGCAGCATAACCGGACGTATCCAGTGCCGTGCTCAGATCTCTCCTTTTGCACTCCCTCAGGGCCTCCACCAAAAACCGGTGCTGCATCAGCGGCTCTCCACCCGAAAAGGTCACTCCTCCACCGGAGTTATCGTAAAACAGCACGTCCCTTTCCAGCTCCTGCAGGAGTTCCTCCACGGTGATGGTTCGGCCGGCCAGCTTCAGGGCGCCCGTGGGGCAGGCTTCGGAACACACCCCGCAGCCCGTGCATTTCTCCCGGTCCAGGTAAGGCGCACCTTTTTCCGGGACAATGGCGCCGGTGGGGCAAACACCGGCGCACGTACCGCACTCAATGCACTTGTACTCAAAATACATGGGCTCGCATACTGGACGGATGCCCTCGGGGTTGTGGCACCACCAGCAGCGGAGGGGGCAGCCTTTCATGAACACCGTCGTCCTGATCCCCGGACCGTCGTGGATGGCAAACCGTTTTATGTCGAAAATCAATCCCTCACCAGTCATTTAAATGCCTCCATCTTGATTTATGGGGCTAAAAAACCCTGTCCCGCAGCCTGGCCTGCTCAATGCTCAAGAAACGCCGGAAACGAAACGTGCCTGTAAACGTTTCACAGTTCCCTGTGCTCGGTCCGGGCGATTATCTCCTCCTGCAGCCCTTTCGGCAGGTTGACAAAGTAATCGCTGTACCCGGCAACCCTCACCATCAGGTCCTGAAAGTCGGCGGGGCGCTCCTGCGCCTGGCGGAGCAGTTCGGCGCTGACCACGTTGAACTGGACGTGGTGACCTCCCATGTGGAAAAAGGTCCTGATGAGCCGGGCCAGATTTTTGATGTTTTCCTCGCCCTCCAGCAGGTCCGGGGTGAGCTTCTGGTTGAGCAGGGCCCCGCCGGTCTTATCCCAGTCGCACCTGGACACCGACCGGAAGACAGCCGCTATCCCCTTCCGGTCGCTCCCCTGCACCGGCGATACGCCCTCCGAAACCGGCATCCCCGCTTTTCTCCCGTCCGGGGTTGCCCCGGTGACCCTGCCGAAATATACATGAGCCGTCGTGGGGAGGAAGTAAGCCCTCTTTGAAGCCTTCCTCACCGGGGAGGGGGGGTAACTTTCAATTATCTTTACCGTTACATCCACGATATTTTTGGCTAATTCATCCGCGTAATCATCATCTTCCCCGTACCTGGGCGTCTTGTTTAAAATTACCTGCCTCAAAAGCTCGTACTTGCCTTCAAAGTTATTTCTCAGGGCGTCCAGCAGTTCTTCCATGGCTACGGCCTTCCGGTCAAAAACATGGTACCTGATTGCACTGAGGCCAAAAGCCACGGTACCCAGCCCCACCAGCTGGACGTACTGGGTGTTGTACCTGGCCCCACCGGCATTGTAGTCGGTGGCGTTGGTCACGCAGTCATCAATCCAGAGGGAGAGGAAGGGAACGGGCAGCTGCCGGGCATAAATTTCTTCGATAAGGTCATTTCCCTTCATCTTTATATCCATGAAATGTTTGACCTGCTTGAAAAAAGCCTCCTGGAGCTCGGCAAAGGTCTTGAAGCCGGCCGGATCCCCCGTTTCAGGGCCCAGTTTCCGGCCGCTCTGCGGGTCCACCCCGTTATTGAGGGTTATTTCGAGAATTTTGGGCAGGTTGAAATACCCGGTCAGGATGCAGGCTTCCTTCCCAAAAGCCCCCGACTCCACGCAGCCGCTGACCCCCGAAGTGCGGGCGTCCTCCAGGCTTTTGCCCTGCCGCAGCATTTTGACCATCACACCGTCGAAATTGAAAAACGGCGGCTCGCCAAAGCCGGGGCCCACGACTTTCAAAGCCTTGAGCAGAAGGCGTTCGGGATTTTTATTGCTCACCAGCACGGCCGTGTTGGGCTGCAGGGTTCTCATTTCATCCAGAACTTCCAGTATTAGATAGGAAACTTCGTTGACGCCGTCGGAACCGTCCTCCTGCAGGCCGCCCACATTGATTTTGGTAAAATCGTTGTACGTAAAGCTTTCTTCGGCCGTGACGCCCACTTTCGGCACTGCGGGCTGGTTGTTGATCTTGACCCAGAAGGCCTGGAGGAGTTCTTTGGCCCTTTCCCTTGTGAGCCCCCCTTCCTGCACATCCTTTTTATAAAACGGATATAAATGCTGGTCCAGGCGGCCGGGGTTGAAGGAATCCCAGGGATTGGTCTCATAGACCACACCCACGTGAACAAACCAGTAGTGCTGGAGGGCCTCCCAGAAAGTTTCCGGGGCGCGGGCCGGAACTTTCCGGCATATCCGGGCCATCTCTTGAAGCTCTTCCTTCCTCCCGGGATCTTCTTCGGCCGCGGCCATTTGTTCCAGTTTCTCCGCGTAGCGCCCGGCGTAGATCAGGATGGCATCGGCGGCAATGTCCATGGCCTTTAGCTCTTCCAGCTTCTCTTTGTACGCGGGATCCTCCGCCTTCAGGGCGGCCATTTTTCTTCTTATTTCTTCTTTTATATCCAGAACTCCCCGCCGGAATATCCGGTCACCGCCGGCCGTATGACCGGGTGCCCTTTGCTCCATGAATTCCGTCCATATCCCAGCTTCATAAGCATCCAGCCATTCGGGGGGCAGGCTGGCAAAGACGGCCTCCCTCACCGTCCGGCCCTTCCAGTACGGGATTATTTCCTCCGCGTACAGCTTCCTGGTGCTGTCATCGACTTTATAGGGCATATTCTCCCTGGAATCCAGAATTTCCAGGTCGTCCATGCTGTGGGTGCAGATTTCGGGGTAGGTGGGCACCTCCTGCGGCCCGGTACCTCTCAACCCGACAATCAGCTGACCATCTTCCACGGGAAGGCTCACCCGCTCCATTAGATATTTGAAGGCCAGCGCCCGCTGAACGGGGATGGATTTGCCGGCGGCAACCCCGCTCTTGTAAAATTCGGTAATCAGCCGGGCCCTCTCCCCGGAAATCGTGACCCGGGCCTTTACGCTCTCCTCCCTGAGCCTGGCCATCCTTTCGTTTAACGGCCTTACCGCCGCCCTCCTTTTCTGCATTTCCTTTTCCACCGTCACGCAAGAAATAGCTGTCACATTCCCGCCTCCCTAAAAGGTCAAAAAATATTCTCCCGCCTGGCTACAGGGCCCGGAAAAATTTCATCTCTCCGGGCTCGCTGCTTTTATCACTTCCCGGCACATACAGGCCGGCCAGCTTTTACCCGCTTATCCCTGCTTAAACAGCATGATATCAATTATCAGACTTCCTGTAAATAATGCCGGGAACAACATGTCTGTCATTGTGCCGGGAATGACGGGACCGTCATTGTTCGCGTTAGCAGGAAATGGTATAATGAATGCATGCAGGTTCCAGGTATTTTCCTCAAACCCGCTGACAACCTGCTTGCCGCAACTTCCCTGCAGCCCGGGCAGGTGGTGCAGGTGGAGGTCCTGGGGGTGGAAAACGGCCTGGCCACAGTGCGTATAGGCGGCCAGACCTTCACGGCCACGGGGGAGATACCTTCCCCGCCGGCCACATTCCGGGCCCTGGTGCGCGAGGTTACCGTTAACACCGTACACCTGCAGTACCTCAGCGGTATACCGGAGGGGGACGCACTGACCACCATGGCCGGAGCCCTGGGCCTGGCCACCGAACCAGAAACCACAAAGCTGCTGCAGGAAATGATCAGGTGGCAGCTCCCCCTGGAGCGGTCCCTGGTGGAGATGCTTTTATCTGCCGCCCGGGAACTGCCACCCCGGGAGCGGGCGGCCTTCCGGGCCGCCCGGGTGTGGCTGGAAACCCTGGACCTGCGCGCCGATCCGGTCAGGGTCCGGGAGGCACTGGCCTACCTCCTGGGAAAAGATGAAGCCACCCCCCGGGGGCAGGAAGTGTTGAACCAGGCGGTACCCCTTTCCCCGGACCAGGAAATGGTGAGCTTTTTCACTTTTCGCGGGAAGGGGTTGCATGGTGAACTGTATCTGGTGGATAACCGGGCCGGCAAGAAAGGTGAGCAGGACTTCCCCCTGGCCCTGGTGGTGCGGGTGGAAACCCCGGTCCTGGGAGCAACGTGGGTTTACCTGTCCGGGAGCGGGAAAGAACTTGCAGCGAGGGTGACCGTGGCGGAGGAAAAATTCGTCCCCCCCTTTGCCAGGGCTGCCGGAGAGTTAAAGGACAGGCTGGCTGCCCTGGGATATACCCTCGGGGATATCCAGGTCACCGCCCGAAAAATCTCCTGCATCTGCGAGCTGCTGCGCCCCGGCGAACCACAGCCCTACCGGCCCGTAAACACGCTGGTGTAAAAGCACCAGGGATCATGCTCAGTAGAACCGTTATAATAAGGGGGCGGCGCTGTCCGGAGCGAACGACGCAGCACACGCCGGTAACAGCACCCGGCGAAGCGAGGCTGCCGGCTCAGCTCTCGAGGACGCCAAACGAAAGCACACGGAAGAACACCTATTGGCGGCACATCGGGCACTTTAATTTGGTCGGGAGGTAACAGTGTCGATGGCAATCCGCAGAGAGCCAGAGCCGGCCCGAAGCGAGCTGAGGTGCGCATCTTACGCGAAGCACTGGAGTGAGCGAGGACAGCGCTGCCCCCAATGGCTTCACTGATAATTACGCGGGAGGAGCTGCTGCCATGTCCCGGGATAAACCAAAGGCTGCAGCCGCGCTGGCCTACGACCCGGAAAAGGATGCCGCTCCCCGGGTGGTGGCTGCCGGCCGCGGCTACCTGGCCGAATTAATTGAAAAACTGGCCCGGGAAAACAATGTGCCCGTCTACCGCCATGAAGAACTGGCCCTGACCCTCACCGGGCTGGGCGCCGGGCGGGAAATACCGCCCGGGTTGTACCAGGTGGTGGCGGAGATCATTGCCTGGGTATACAGGATGGAGAAAAAACTGGATAATAACCGCGGTTAAAACAAAATGCGCCGCCCCTTCATATCATGGTGAAAAGATAAAAAACCATGATGAGGAGGGGCGAAAGCCATGTCAGAGAGAGAAATCAATGCCGCCGGCATCCACCTGCTGGTGAACACAACCCTCAGGCAGCTGCATCACTTCCAGGGCGATACCCTGGTGCGCACCTATCCGGTAGCTGTGGGCAAGCCGCAGACCCCCACCCCTACCGGGGACTACCACGTGATTAACAAAATCCTCAACCCCGGCGGTGTACTGGGTACCCGCTGGATGGGGCTGGATATCCCCGGCGGCAACTACGGGATCCACGGAACCAGCAACCCCGACTCCATCGGCAAGGCCATCTCCAACGGCTGCATCCGCATGTACAACCACCACATCGAGGAACTATTTCCCCGGGTGCAGATCGGCACCCCCGTGCGCATTGTAGCCGGAGCAAGCGCCGCCCGCACAGGCTCCGGCCAGGAATACGTGGTACAACCCGGGGATACCCTGTGGCAGATTGCCCGCCGTTTCGGCGTACCCCTTTCCAGCCTCATAGAAACGAATAACCTGGTCAACCCCCATGAAATTTATCCGGGACAGGCAATCATTATCCCGCGTTAATGTTGTTCATACCTCTTGTCCTAATGGCCTGCCAGATCTAATATAATTTAACAGTGGACCAAACATGGATCTGGCAGGTGAATATTTTGTTTTCCATACTTTTTGCGGCTTTCCTGGCCGGTTTGAGTACGTGCCTGGGTGCCGTACTGGTACTTGTCTGGGGCCGCCTGGGGCGGCGGTCCTTTTCTCTTTTTACCGGCCTGGCGGCAGGAGTTATGCTGGCTGTGGTGCTTCTGGATCTGCTCCCCGCATCGCTGCATTATGGCAGTATCATCCAGGTAATTTCCGGATTTGCTGCCGGAACTTTTTTAATGGTTG
Source organism: Desulfofundulus australicus DSM 11792 (assembly GCF_900129285.1). Taxonomy (GTDB): domain Bacteria; phylum Bacillota; class Desulfotomaculia; order Desulfotomaculales; family Desulfovirgulaceae; genus Desulfofundulus; species Desulfofundulus australicus. The sequence goes on along the minus strand of NZ_FQUW01000016.1, from coordinate 61,290 downwards.
CCCTGGATTTAATTCTGCAGCGCGAGAACCAGTCACCCAAACTGGATTACACCTACTTGAAAATGGGATATCTCATCGCCGCCGGAATAGCACTGCATGATCTGCCGGAAGGGCTGGCCATTGCTGCCGGGTTCATAGAACCCGGTCACCTGGGGCCTCTCATTGCGCTGGCCATAGCCCTGCATAATATTCCGGAAGGAATGGCCACAGCAGCTCCCCTGGCAGCCGGGGGGTTCTCCCCCCTGCTGGTGCTCTTTATAAACGGCCTGGTGAGCCTGGTTACCCCCCTGGGCTGCTGGATTGGACTTCTTCTTACCCGGACTTCCACGGCCGTCCTGTCTTCCCTCCTGGCCCTGGCCGCAGGAGCCATGGCCTATATTGTTATAACAAAATTGCTGCCCGAATGCCTGCGCCTGCACCCGCCCACGGCCCGCCTCGGTCTTGCCGGGGGATTCACCCTGGTACTTTTCTTAAACCTATTTCTTTAACAGCAGCCATGCTCCCCCGGCCATAAGCAGGGTTCCCACCAGGCGGTGCCAGGTAAAGGGGAGCCTTTCCAGCCCGAACAGCCCCAGGTGATCGATTAAGCTGGCCGTAAGCACCTGACCGATAATGATGGCGGTGGTGGCCGGGGCCACCCCCACCCTGGGAATGCTGTGGGTGACCAGGTAAATTATAGCCACTCCCAGGATACCGCCCAGGTAGTAATACCATGGCGCCCGGGCGTAAGCGGACAACTGGCCGTCTCCCAGGCGAAAGCCAAATAATAGCACCGCCACCAGTACCAGACCCACCAGGTGAACCACAAAAGTGGTTTCCAGCAGGCCAAGCACTTTGCTCAGGGCCGCATTTAAGGAACCCTGGACGGCCATGGTCACCCCGGATAGGGCGGCTGCAGCCAGGGCCAGTAACCTGACGCTCAATAGGATCACCCCGCCATACATCTTTTCCAGCCGGGCCGGTGAAGCTAAATCCCTGGCCCGGCACACGGTCCAGCACTGCCGGGTGCCACCAGCATTCAGTCCCGTGCAGGCCGGATTTAACGTACATAAGGTGAATAACCAGGGGAATTCAGGGTCCGTTCCAGGTATTCCCGGCGGATGACCGCGGGATCATAGCGTACTTCCACGGTGCCGTTTTCCAGGGAAACCTGCACCTCTTCCACCCCGTCCAGCTGGATCAGATTATGTTCTATTTCCTTGCTGCCCTGGCTGTCCCACAACCCCCCAACCCGAAAAGTTGCCCGCACGGAATTACCCATCAATTTCAACCTCCTTTATCTGAGGTACTGCTGCATAACCGCTGTAACGGCAGTTTTTCCACGGTGTTAATTTTCTTCACCGGGGCAAAAAATATGTGCGGCCGGTTCCCCATTCAACCGGCCGCACATATTATTCAGGCCCGTTTTTCTTTACCCAGCTGTGCACCCCATTTTACTATTTTCTGTTTTGCCTCGCCACCTCCGGCAGGGGAGGAGGCGGGAGGAGATACAGTCTTTTTTGGCTCCATGGTAGCCGGGGCTGCCGGGGGCCTTCCGGAAGCTGGAGTCCCCTGCCCGCCCAGCACGCTTCCCAGGAGACTGAGCAGCAGCCCGGGATCCGGCTTCTGACCCGGCTGCTGGTTCAAAAAAGCCGTTAACATGGCCGGGTTAAACGGCAGGGCGGGGGCTTTTTGCTCCGGCCCGGAAGGCTGGCCGGGCTGCTGGCCGGCCGGCCCTTCCGGCCTGCCGGCCATCATCTGCAGCAGGGTATTGAGCATGGGATTGAGTTCCGCCGCATACTGGGGAACAGCCGGATTACCTGCCTGTTTATTCATCAAGCTAACGATACCCAGCAGGTTCAAAAGGGCAAGCATCAGCATGGCATCGTCATGGGACGTTCCCTGTTTGGCCTGATAATCCAGCAGGGAGAAGAGTACCTCCTCCAGATGGCTTCCTTTTATCTTTTCTTCGCCCATTGATCAGACCCCCTTGGGTACAGGTATATTCACCTGCCGCGGAAAAGTTGCTGTCACCGGAAAAGCTTTTGCGACGTAGTATAACTTAGAAAAAGCATCGCGAAAGGAGGAATACCAGGTGGCAGATCAGGTGCTCCAGCCCAACAATCCCTTCACCCTGTTTTTAATTCTCATCCTCCTGATACTTTCCACCAGGCCCAACGCGGAACAGAAACTGGCCCAGCTGGCATCATTGCTTACGGCCACCCAGCAGTCGGTACAGATCTTCCGGAGCGGGATTGAAAATTTCCACGCCCATCTGGTGAACCAGTAGTTTTAATCTTACCATTTATTGGTATTAAAGTGTCCGGACCGGGGTACGCAGCATAAATTGTATAGTGAAGGGAGGTTGCGCAATGCCGGATTTACAGGGCGGAAGAATGACCCCGCTTTCTATTCCCTTACTGCTTATTTTATTTACCAGGCCGGGTATGGAGGAGCGTCTGAGCCAGCTGGCCTCTTTTCTTGAAGCTACCCGGAATGCCCTGGAAACCATGCGCTCAGGGATGGAAACCCTGCAGGCAAGCCTGAAACAACTGGCTCAAGAGGCAGGCATAAACCAGAAAACCACAATTTTACCAGCCGGCATTCCGGAAGAGCCGGAACCGACATCCCCGGAAGAAGTACCGCCTGCCGATGGCAAATCGCCGGAGATGCAAGATCCCGGCAACATTTAGGGGGGTTCCCTCAGGAACCCCTCAGCTTGTAGATAAAGTATTTCCTGGATGTGCCCTGGTTTAAGTCGTCGCTCCCGGTCGTTTCGCTGGCCGGGCCAAAAGGCCCCGGCTCCGGTCTTCGGCGGGTACCGGCCACATTCGCACATCCTGTGTTCAGGTGGCCTCCGCGGACGTCCTGTCCGCGGCCCCGCCTCATCCCGTCGCCTGGGCCTGGCCCGGCAGCGCTCACTCCAGGTCGCTCCTCCTTTTAAACCAGGGCACTTAAGAGTTTGTTAATATCCCGGGGGTTTCGTCTGAGAACCCCCGTTTTGCTTTTTAATCCCTGGCCGGCTTTTCCTCCTCCTTTACGGCGGTATTACCTTCTGCAGGAGATGCCGACGGAGCACGGGGAGGGCCTGCCGGGCCCAGCAGGCTGCCGAATAAGCCGGCCAGCTGGGGCGGGATCTCCCGGTTCGCCGGCCGGGGAGAACTGCCCTCACCTTTCCCGCCGGCCCGGACCGCGGCATTTTTACCGGAGATCCCCAAACGATACCCCATGAGGTTGATCAGCCCCATCAGGTTGACCAGGCTCAGCAGGATCAAGGGATCCGTGGACGGCCCTTTTTGCTCCAGCAGGCGAAACAAGGTTGTCTCCAGGCTTTGATGCTGACCCTTTTCCTCCATCTCCTCCCCCCCTCTAAAAGAGTCCCGGCAGATGGGGAATGTTGAGTCCCGTTTTTCTGACCACTTCATTCCTCAACTGCCGGCGGGCCTCGAGCAGAGCTTCGTTAAGGATGTCCCGGACCAGCGCTCCCAGCTCCCCCCGGTACATTAACGCCGGGGCAGCGGGCCCAAAATCTACCTCCAGCACCTGCTGCAGCCCGTTCACAGTCAGGCGCAACACACCTGGAGGTCCTTCCCTGGTAACGACTATCCGCCGGGCCTCTTCCTGCAGCTCCTCCAGCTGCTGGGCCAGCTTGGGTGAGTTAAAAAACACTATATTCCCCTCCTGTGGGTTAAAAGTTCCCCTGTTCCGGCCCGGTGCGGGCAGCGGTTCATGACCGGGGCCAACAAAAAGAAAAGCTGTGGTGAACAGCTTCACGTACAAATTTCAAACAGGGTTAATTTCCGGCTTATGCCGTTATGACGTTGGGAATCCTCCCACACATTCAAAGCTCACATCATCGATTTTTACCGTATTGGTATTTCCGGTGGCCGGGTTAAAGGTAAAGCGCACCAGGGCCGTGCGAGCTCCGGCCGGCGAAGCGGGCACATTGACAGTGAATTGCTGGTAATTATTATCGGGAATATTTACACTGCCAATGCTCTGCACAGCACCGTCTATCTGTACACCGTTACGGTCAAAGAAGCGTACCTCCGCCACCAGGTTAAAGGCACTAACGGGGTGGGTACCGGGAGCAACATTTTCCCGGGCCCAGAAGGTCAGTTTATAGGCCCTGGCCGGAGCGATATTCCGGCGTACAGTCTGGAAAATAACCGCCGTGCTTCCCGGATCCGCAACTCCCAGTTCGGCGGCAAAGCTGCCGGTATGGACCACATTGGTGGGAGCAACGTTGGCCGTGGCCCCCCAGAAGACGGGGACATTGCCTGCCCACTGCTCAAAGCCGGGATCTTCCAGCAGGTTGCCGGGAGGACAGAGCTCGGGAGACGGGCAGAGCTGGACGTAAATCTGCCGCTCTTCCACCACCTTGACCCGCACGATAATTACGCCGACCTGGTGCAGGCGGCTGGCCCGGACCAGTTCCCAGGTAATATCAAACTTGGGCTTGGGAAACTGGACCATGACATCATCTTCCCGGAGCACAGCCTGGGGTTCCCTGAGCTCAACCATCTTGGTAAAGGGAACATTTTCGGCAAAGTGCTTGACCTCATCGCGGTTGTTGACATAAAAGATTTGCTTGTGCAGGACGCCGCTGATAATAATCTTCTTGACTACGGCCACGTGCCCGGCAATATGCTTGAAATGATTTTTCCACTCATTGCTAATTTTGGGATACCAGCTGCCGATGTGTTCATGGATGAATACGGGCTCGGCCTCCAGATCCTCCACTTTGGCATCAATATGGTCTACTTTCTTGGCCAGTTCGGGCAGGGTAATGGTGCTGTCCACCAGCACCTGCGCCTCTTCCTCGGCCAGCACCACCGGCACTTTAATTTTGAGGCACGTTATCTCTTCCGGCTCGGTATAAACATACTCGATGGGCATCAGGCTCTACCTCCTTAATACAACAGGTATAAAATTAACCTTTGGCAGGAGCGCAGGGAACTTTAATCACGTCACCGGGCTGAAGGTTATACGGATCTTTGTCCGGATTGGCTGCTTTAATGGCCTCCACAGTCGTCCCAAACCGCTGGGCGATCTTCCAGTAGGTATCCCCGGGCTGCACGGTATAGTCTATGGTTTCTCCCGGCGGGCAGATCACAGGAGGTGCTGGAGCCAGGGAGATAACCACATCCCGCTGCAGCGACTCGGTCACCTTAACCGTTAGCTTGAGCACCACTTCCAGGGTAACGTTTGGACCTTCCGCTTCGGCGGTAATAAACTCCACTACCGGGCGAACATCCACATCCAGGCCTTCCCGGGCACCCTCGATTTCCACAAAGGTGCGGAAATAGAGCCGCCGCTCCAGGGCATGCACGGCCTGGTCCGGTTTCTTGGCCACATAAACCACGTGTACATCCACAAAGCCGCGGACGATTACTTTGTCACTGATAATCTTTGTTTCGGTAACCTCCACTTGCTGCACGGTAACGTCGAGGACCTTCTCCACGTCGGGCTTGGGGTCCGGCGTCTCAAAGGTATCCCGGAGCACTACCTGGGTGCTGTCCTCGCCCACCACATGATCAATCTTAAGCCTGGCCATGGTGGCCTCAACGCCGCTGATCCCTGTAATAACGTTAATCTGCTTTGGTTCGGTAACATAGGCCGTCAGCATCAGAACCACGTCAGCCCGCAGGCGTTCGCCGTCCAGGATATCCACATCGGCATTTTCCACCTTAACATCTACCCGGACATCCATGTCCTGTTCGGCCCCATCTACCTCCACAAAATCGCTGAAGCGGAAAGACCTGTGGAGCTGGTGAACGGGCTGGTCGGGCTCTGCGGCAACGTATAACACCTGGATGGTTACCCTGCCCTCAATGATGACCTTGTTTTTAATAAGCTTTTTATCGGTAACTTCAGCGGTGGCGTCCACCTCCAGGATTTTTTCCACCGGCGGTTTATCGCCCGGCACGCGAAAGTCCTCGCTGACAATAACCTGCCTGGTTCCGCTGCCCACCACATTGGCCACCTTAATGGTTTCCATCTCGCAGGTGGCCCCGGAAGGACATTCGGTTACAACATCCACATCCTGCATTTCAGTAACTTTGACAAAAACACTCAGGATGGCGGTTACATCAAACCGGCGGGGGTCATTCGGGTCAGGTTCAATGCTGACATCTTCCACCGTTACCCTGGCCGTAGCATCCATACCCGGCATAGCCCCGGGAAGATCTACATAGGTGGTAAAGGGAAGCTGCTGGTGCATGTGGTGCACTGACTGGGAGGGCTCAAAGGCCACATAAACAATCTGCAGGGTCAGGGTCCCTTCCACGATGGCCTTATCCGGAACCAGCTCAACTTTCTTAATCCTGGCCGATTTGTCCGTGGACAGGATTTTTTGCACGTCTGGTTTGGGGTCGGGTACGGTGATCTTGCCGCGAACCACGACCTGGTGCGTGTCTTCGCTAACCACCTGGTTGACCCGCAACCGTTCCGTGGCCGGTGCGGCGTTTCCAACCATGGATATATCCTCCTTTCAAGAGTGGTCTATAATATATATATGAGCCGTGTCAATTAATGTGCGGATTTTTGGTAATCTCCCAGAAAAAGAAAAAATCTCCCGGCTTAATCGGGAGATTCAGGCAATTGACAAACTCTTTATGTGCCCTGGTTTTAAAGGAGGAGCGACCTGGAGCCACGGCGACGGGATTAAGTGAACATTTAACCGGTAAACATCTGCACAAAAATTTTACCGTAAAGGGGGCTGGAAACCACCCCGATGCCGATTTCTTTATAATTGGCGTTCAAGATATTGGCCCGGTGCCCCGGCGAATTCATCAGATTATTATGGGCCATTTCCACCGTCGGTGCTCCCGCCAGGTTCTCACCGGCATAGCGGTAGGTAATGCCGAACTGGCTCATCATTTCAAAGGGGCTGCCGTAGGTAGGCGAATTATGGCTGAAGTAACCCTTTTCCACCATATCCCGGGCTTTAAGCCGGGCCACCTTCACCAGCTCCATATTTACTTTCAACGGCGCCAGCCCGTAGCGTGCCCGTTCCTGGTTGATAAGCTGGATCATCTGCTGCTCGTCCACCGTAAGGCCACTTACTGACCCGGCCGGTGGTTCCGGCTGGGGAGCGGGCTGGGGTGCCGGCGGATTGGGCACAGGTTGAGGCGCAGGCTGAGGCGCAGGCTGCCCGCTGAGGGACTTGCCCTCTCCACCCACCAGAAGCTGTACAATGTACAACCAGCTGCCACTTCTGGCCACGCCCACGCCTATGCGATCGTACCTGGTACCCAGCACATCTTTTTGATAGGCCGGGGACTTCAGCAAGGCCTGGCAGGCACTGTCCACGGAGGTGGCCCGAACCAGGGTCTGGGCCGCGTAGGTGTAGCTGATACCTTTATCTTTTAACAGCTGGGACAGGGAGCCCTGGTAGCCGCTCAATCCCCTGTCCACTATCTGGCCAGCCCTCTTCCGGGCCAGCTCAACCAGCCGGGGATCAATTTTTAAAGGAGGTAAGCCCTTACTGCTCCTCTGCTGGTTGATCAGGGACATCATGCGTTGTTCTTCAGCTGTGGGGTTTAACACATAAGCGGGAACTTTTTGCCCGCTGCCGCTGTCTAAATAACTGGAATAAGATGATGCAGCGGCCAGGGCAGGAAAGGTAAACAGCCCGCCTAACAGCACTACACTTACAACCACAGCAACCAGGGATTTGAGTTTTTTGTTCATAATCACACTCCTTTTTCTTTTTTTGCCCGTTATCGCGGGCTTTTTCTCTAACTTATCAAAAATCACCACTAAAAGGCAAAAGCGCTATTTCGACGTAATATGCCATAAAATTAGCAATAGATCCAGGCAACTCCCTGTGCTGGCTGATTATACTACCTGGGTATCTAATGGATATATTTGTTATTTCCTTAACCGGGGGTGAAGATAATTGCTCCCAGCCCCTCGGTAACGGCCAGGCATTCCATCCCCTCTTCCCCCTTAAAAAACACGGTAAGGATAAACAATCCCCGGCGGAAGGCCTTGCGGAAGCGCCGGAACAGCAATTCATCCACGTTACACAGCACCTTCATAACCGTCCCTCCCCCCTGCAGAAAAATGGAATAACGGCCGTCACCCTGCCGTGCAGTCACCATTTGAAACGACTGGGAGCGGCCGGACAGATCATCAATTATTTTCATATAATGGCGGGCCAGGCTTAACGCCTCCCGCCGGCTGTCTATTAACGGCCCGATGGCCGGAATTTTTCCGCCCAGCATCACCAGGGCAACTTCCGTACCTTCAGGCAGGAAATCCTCAATCACTGCCACCTCACCTCTACCGCACCCATTGCCCGGCACCACGATGTTTAAAACTCCACCTCCAGCCGGGAGAGCACCCGGTCAATACGGTTGAAGATGGTGTACCTGTCAGAACCGGCAAACAAAAGGCCTACGGCCCGTTTCTCGCGATCCAAAACCAGGGAGCCGCTGTCCCCGGGCCGGGAGCTCATATCGGTAACTACCTGGTCGATAAACCAGCCCTTTTCATCATTACCCAGCTCCACTTCCAGGGACACCCCGATGGCGGTAACGATTCCCCGGGAAACTCCAGTGGTACGTCCGCTTTTCATTACCTCCTGACCGGGGGCCACCCCGGTCACACCTTCCACTTTCCCGATTTCCAGGATTTCATCGCTGATTAAGTCAGGACGGTCCGGACGGGCTACGGCAGCATCGATAACGTTGCCCCCCTGGTAAAGCCGGTACATTTTCAAGCGGTACTGGGGTCTGACCATCCTGACCAGCAGGTTACCCGCCCTGACCATGGCCCCGGCCACCGGGCAATCGGCCTCCTGAAGGCTCCGCAGCAGCGGAGAAAAACGCAGCAGTGTGCCGATACGGTCCTTCTCCAGACCACCGTCATAGGGACCGGGCTGCAGGATGGGGTCCCCGACGGCCGCCCGCCCATCCCTCCCGTCCGTAGCATTGGCCAGGATATGATTGTTGCTCAAAATCAGCGGCTCTCCGGTAACCCGGTCTTTCACCACGGCACCAAAGGTACCGGCGCTGATCTTGTAGTGCCCGATGCTCATCCCCGGCTGAGCCGGGCGCTCCTTCCCTGTGCGCAGGGAAAGCAACCTGACTTCACCAATTTCTATAACATCGGTGGGCAGCCCGTCAATGAAGGTCGGCACCTGCTGTACGCGGGCCAGGCTGCCAGCTGGAACTTTTTTCTTCACAAAGATAATGAGGGCGGGGCGTCCGGTAAGTTCACCGGATACCTGTTTATGACCGACCCCAACGCCGATAACGTTGGGCAGTTGCAGGAGCTGTGCCCGGGATTTTTTGAGGACGCGAAAAAACCTATCCATAAAAATACCCCTCCTCAAGGTCCTTGTGCATCATATGCATAAAGACTGGAAGGGGTGACGGGAGACACCGGACACCGGCAACGGAACGGATGCAGTTTTAAAACCTTAATAGGGGGACTTGGGCAGCCCCAGGCGGTATTTCCCCCTGGTTTCTATCCCACCAATTCCCGGAAAACCGGTAATGGTACCGGCAATGATTTCCTTCAGGGAAATGTAATCGTAAATGGAAGTATAGGCAATCTTCTCCACCACAAAAACGGGGTCAAAGGTGTGAATGAGGACCCTGTGGGGGGAGCTGGCAAAATTGGCGCCCGCCTCCAGGATGGCTTCATAGTGGGACTGGCAGGCCCCGGCAAAGATAACCAGATCATCCCGGCTTTTTTCATATAAACGGGCCTTCTTAACCGCTTCCACAAAAAACCGGGAATGGTGGTAATTATTTAAATCGGCAAAGTTGCTCGTATTCTTTTCAATACCATCGTGACCGGTGAGCACAAGGATATCGGGACGATGTTTCTGCAGCAATTCGGTAATCACCCCGGGCTGCTTCTCTTCATCGATATGGTAACCAAAAGCCGGTATACCCAGCTGGCGATAGGTGGTGAGGCACAGATCCAGGTAGTCACCATCGCCATCTATATGCAGTACCGAACCCGGAACGTCAAAAGTACCCAGCCGGGAAACTTCGTCGTTACCCCGAACCAGGCGCTGCCGGTCCAGTTCCCGGCGTTTGAAAATGCGCTTCATGTGCTCGTGATTTCTGGTCATGAAAGAATGCCAGAAGGCAGCTACCTCGGCGGGTTGAAACTTGCGCAGATCCTCCACCGGTGCGGTCGCGCATAACCGTTTATCCAGTCCTTTCAGGCGGGCATTTTTTCTGCCATCTTTACTTACCGTCAATTCCACCACTTTAAAGAAAATATCACACCCGTATGAAATCCGCCCCACTATATCCCCGACCTTGATTCCCTCCACAGCGGCCTTCCTCCTTATCCTTTTTCCTATTTTATGTAGATGTACCATTTAGAGGTGATCTAACTGGTAACGCTCACCAGCAGGATGACATAAATTTAAAACCAGCTAGAAAATTAAGGGGGATCGCTATGCTGGTAGCTGTGGTTCCGGCAAAAAATGAAGCCCCGCGCCTGGAAAAGGTATTGAGGAACTTGCTGGCCGTACCCGTGGATATGGTGTTAACCGTGCTCAATGGATGCCGTGATTGTTCGGAACAAATTGTCCGGAGCTTCCCTTCCCGAAGGGTAAAAGCGCTGGTTTTTCCCGAACCTCTGGGCATCGACGTACCCCGGGCGGTGGGAGCGCTCCAGGTCAGAAAGCTGGGTGCCCGGGCCGTATTATTTGTGGACGGGGATATGGACGGGGACATCGTTGATGTACTGCGGGATCTGGCCGGGGCGGTTACCGCCGGGGGAATGGACCTGGCCCTGACCAACTGCTATCCCGTCGATGAACTGGCCCGGCTTTCCGACCTGGCCAGCTACCTGCTGGCCATACGCCTGGCTTTAAACCGGGAACTGGGCCTGGCCCAAACCATAGGGCCGGCCTCCCCATCCCACGGACCCCATGCTGTTTCCCGCAGGTTTCTCTGCAGCATACCCGTAAGGGAGATAGCCGTACCCCCGGTGGCCCTGGCCCTGGCAGCCCGCCAGGGTTTGAAGATTGGTGTGGGAGCCACCATTGCCCACCGGCACCTGGGTTCCCCGTTCCGCAGCCCCGTGCACGCCAGGTGCATTGCCGAAACCATCATTGGTGACAGCCTGGAGGCCATCAATATGGCCCGCGGCTTGCCCCGGAAACGCAGCCTCAACGGTGTCACCTACCTGGGCTACCACCCGGAGCGGAGGTTTGATCTGCTGGAAGCTTTCAGCTTGCGGGAAGGCCTGACATAATTAAGGGCGCGCTCAAAAAAAAGCCTTCCGGGTGATCACTGCCCCGGAAGGCCCTCTTTTAGAATATCTACTTAGTAATTTTCACACGCCACCTCGAAAAAGGCCTGGGGATGGTTACATACCGGGCATACCTTCGGCGCCTCATCGCCCTCATGGATGTGCCCGCAGTTGCGGCACCGCCAGCGCACCGGCCCTTCCTTCTTAAACACCTTTCCTTCTTTCAAATTCTGCAAAAGGGCCCGGAAACGCTTTTCATGCTCCTCTTCCACCCGGGCCACCCCTTCAAAAAAGGCCGCAATTTCGTCAAAGCCCTCCTCCCTGGCCACGGCGGCAAATTCCCTGTACATGCTGGTCCATTCATAATTCTCCCCTTGAGCGGCAGCCTCCAGGTTGGCCTCCGTATCGCCAATGCCGCCCAGGAACTTCAGGATGCGCTTGGCGTGCTCCTTTTCATTGTCAGCCGTTTCCAGAAAAATGGCCGCGATCTGTTCGTAACCGGCCTTTTTGGCCACGGACGCAAAATAGGTATACTTGTTGCGGGCCTGGGATTCCCCCGCAAAGGCAGCCCATAAATTCTTTTCCGTACGGGTACCGGCAAGTGATTTCATACAATCATCCTCCTGTTTTTTCTATTTTTGGAGCCAGGTATAAATTAACCCCATTTACCTTTGGAAATGTGCGTCTGAATTTCAGCCCTGGCCATCCGGGCCAGAATACGGGCCTGGTTTTTGGCCGCCCGGAACACGGTGAGACAGCCGGGATCCAGGTTATCCTTAATACCTTCATCGGCCAGGAGCTCCACCTTCTGCATAAGGGCTATCAGTCTGGCGTGGAGATCATTGGAAAAACGGGAACGCTCGATAAGCCCGGCTTCTTCTTCCGTCAACTGGATAAACTTTTCCCGCGGAGCACCGCATTTGGGACATTTTTCCGGCGGCTGGTCCCCGTCGTGGATGTAACCGCAAACACCGCAACGCCATTTCATGCTTCTTTCACCTCCAGAGATTACGGAAAAAACCTGCCTGTTCTTTCCTGATAATATTATAATAGTAGTTACTGCTATTATCAAGAGTTAATTTTACTCTTAACATAATTTTTTTCAGGACACGGTAAAACCCTTGATGTGCCCTGTTTTACCGCAGGAGCAACCTGCAGGAATTTATTTAGTATGCTTGTCAGCCACGCTGAAGGCCCCGTAAGCTTCAGGCTTGATTTTGGCCTGGAAACCGCTGCCCGTTACCATCCCCACCACTTCACGGATCAGCTCCCTGGTCTCACCGTGGGTGCCCACATCGATATGAATTTCCACCTGCAGATCATCCAGGCCGCATTCGGCCAGGTGCCTGGCCACCAGGCCGCCCAGTTCCAGGCTTAAAGCCGTTTCGTAGAAAATTTTCTGACGCAGACTTTTAATTTTGCGCTGAATCTTTTTACGGTAGTAATAACGGGCTCCCTTGCCCAAGCGATGCACGATGACAGCCGTGATGAAACAGGTTTCCTGTTTCACCTGGGAGTCGGAGCCAATAATAATCTTGTAGTTCGAACTGGGCAGGCCGGTGATAAAACCCATGATATCGGCCATCATTTGTTCAAAAGTCAGCCTTCCTTTAGTGGGACTGGTAAAATACATCTTAACCTCCCTGACTTTCCTTCAGCATTCCCCCGGGAACTGACGGCAGGCCCGGACCAGGGCGGCAAACTCTTCCAGGCCCAGGATTTCACCCCGGCAGCGGGGATCGATACCGGCCCGTTTTAAAACCTCTTCCCACGTTGACCGGGTCCAGCCGGGAAAAATTTTTGCCCCGGCCAGGGCGTTGGCCAGCGTTTTACGCCTCTGACCAAAAGCCCCGCGCACCAGGGTAAAAAAAAGCTCCTCATCATCAACCCTTACCTCCGGTTCCTGACGTTTAACCAGCCGTACCACCGCCGAATCCACATCGGGCTGCGGGAAAAAAACCGTCCGGGGCACACGAAATAAAACCTCCGGGCGGCAGTAATACTGTACCGCTACAGAAAAGGCCCCGTAATCCCTGCTTCCCGGGCGGGCAACAAGCCGGCTGGCGACCTCCAGCTGAACCATGAGCACCATTCCGGTAACACCCGACTGGCGCAAGAGGTGCATGATCAGGGGCGAGGTTATGTAATAGGGCAGGTTGGCCACCACTTTATAGTCTTTTGCTCCGGTAATTTCCTCCACCAGCCCGTCAAAGTTAACTTTCAGCGCATCCTTAAACACCAGGGTAATATTTTGCAGGCCTGCCAGAACCTCTTCCAGCACGGGCAAAAGCCTTCTGTCCAGCTCCACAGCCACCACATGATTACAGGCGGCAGCCAGGGCCGCCGTGAGAATACCGGCGCCGGGACCTATTTCCACCGCGGTATCTCCCGGCAGTGACCGGCTGGCCGCTATTATTTTGCGGACTATATTCCCATCCATCAAAAAATTTTGACCGAGCGATTTACGCAAGCGCAAGGAGTGTTTTTCCAGGATGCCCTTTATCTTACCGGGAGAAAGCTGCTCGGACACGCACCAACCCTCACTCACCAGTTATTAACATACATATTATACCCCATTTAATTTCCCCAATAAAACAGGGAAAGGGGAATTTTCCCTCTTTCCCTGCAAAGTTTTTCCCTGCCCCGGAAGCCCAGCCATTTGGGAAATCAGCCGGCCAGCACATTACCCCAGAACATAAACCATTACCCGGCGGACACCCCAGCGCCTGGCCTCGGCAGCACTTTCCATGAATAGATCGATCCGGTTACCCCTAATGCTGGAGCCCATATCCAGGGCAGTGGCGTAACCATAACCCTCCACATAAAGGCGGGTACCCAGGGGAATAACCCGGGGGTCCACGGCCACCACGCCGTAACGGGGGTATACGCCGGAGGCAGTGTTGTTTCCGGTATGAGTGTATGCCGTGGCCACCATTTCAATCGCCCGGCTGTAAGTGATATTCCGGCCGCCCCGGGAAACCTGCTGCAGTGTGCCCACCCGGACAACCCGGTCCACGGGCCGGAGAACCAGGTGGCTGGCTTCCAGAACCCTTTTAACTTCCCGCCCATCATGATAGATCAGCACCCAGCGTTGCTCTTCCTTGCCCTGCCGGCCGGCCTGGACTATTTTCACCTGCCCGGACGGCAGGCGGGGGTCAGCTTCCCGGCGAACCCTGTACGGAACGGGAACCATTATCTCTCTGGTTACCTGCTCTACGTTCGTTACACGGATGGACATGGAAGAATGGACTTTTTCTTCCCGGCCGGGCTTCACAATATCATCCTTATCAGTTGTAATCCCTGCTTCCTTAAGCGCTTCTCCCACGGTGTCCGCTGTGGTAAGCAATTCTACGGTTTTTCCACCGGCTGTTATCGAAACCGGCACTGCCCGCTTAATTACCACTCTCGCACCTTCAGTTAAAGGTTCAGCCAGACCCGGTTCCACCCGGTCCCGGGGGCCAAGCTGGATCCCCTGCATCTTTAAAAGATCTTCCACCCGGTCAGCCCGGGTTTCCAGGGCAATTTCCTTCCCGTCCACCACCAGGGTAACATCTTTTTTCGCCCAGGCATATCCGGCAAAGACCAGGCTCCCTACTACCACCGCAAGCAAAAGGCACAGGGACAGCAAAATGAAACGGAAATTACGGGGATGGGTGCCTCCGCAAAAGGACTTATGCGGGCGACCCAGGGTAGACCATTCCACATTACCCCTCCTTTTACATTTGCTGTTACCTGACCGGCTAAATGCTGGGTATAATTCTCGAACCAGGAACCATTTTCCTGCTGTGGAGAAGGAAAAGTTATGTCGATATACAGGACCAGGTTGTTGGCATATTATATACTTCTACAAGGTTGCCGGTTTTACCTTTTTCTTGATAGTTTATGAACGATGATTTTAAAAATAGAACTGTCCCGGCGCAAATGGTAAGAACGGCATGTATAACGCCCCGCAAAGGGCATAAAAAAGTCCTGCCCGGATGGGCAGGACCCGTTTTAGCCGGGGAGCCCGGCACCTTATCTTGTTTTTTAACCGTAGGCGTCAATTTTTATAACCACATCCCGGGGAACGGCACCCCCCAGTTCCACCTGAATGGTCTTGAGGATGGCGCATGGTACCGGGCAATCGGGATGCTTGAGCCTTTTGCTGGCCGTTTGATAGATAATCGAATCAACCATCTTGCCGAAAACATTGCGGCTGCAATCCACCTCGGCCAGGTCCTCATTCATGCTGCGCAGATCCTGGCAGGCGCTGATAATCTGCACACGCACCTTCATCTTGCCTATCTTTGTAACTTTTATCACACTGGTAAACCCACAGGCGCCAGCCATAACTTTGGCTTTGGCCATGTTGCCTACCCCTTTTCCCGAAAAGAGCGGAATTTGCTAATTTATTATAAAATAATTACCCTGGTATGGCAACGGGTGAGAACTCTAAGTTATCCCCACTTTCCAACTACCCTGTTTTGGCTCTCGCTCGCTCCGGTGAGTCTCGCGGGCCAAATTATTGCTCGGTTCAAGTCGCTCGCTACCGGGCCAAACAGGGGCTTTAAAAAACCGGGGATACTTCAGGTAAGAAGTTTTGCAGGCGATTTGACCGGCGCCCGGGCAAATATTTCAACCGGTTACCCTGATGAACCCGTCCCGGGGAAGGGCAAGCCCGGCGGCCACCTCAACGGCCTTCATAATCCCGGCCGGTACCAGGCAGGCCGGGTGAGGGATAAAAGGAGAACTGAGACGGTACACCTCGCCCTCATGCAACTTACCGAACAATTCCTTATATGCATCGACCCGTTTCAATTGCCCCTGCACCTTCTGCCAGTTGGGGCACTCACTTTCCACCTCCAGCTGCACCATCCGCTTTTGTTCCAGCGACGCCCGGATAATGGTTGTGAAACCGCATACACCGCCAAATATTTCTACCCTGGCCACCGGACATCCCCCTTCCTTTTAATCGTACCTGCCTGATCGTACATGCCCCGGGGGCAGGCCAGGATGCAGAGACCGCAGATATCTTCCCCCACCAGCAGCCGGTTCCTTTCCAGCTGGCGGCGGCAGGCCTCCACATCGATATGGGGCACCAGCCCTTCATCCTGCACCCACTCCCGGTCGGCAATGGCTCCGGCCGGGCAGGCCTCCACACAACGGCGGCACCTGCCGCAGCGCCCGGAGACATAAGGTGTGGTACAAACCTCCAGGGGAGCATTGGTCAGCACCGTGGCCCAGCTCAAACGGGGACCCCAGGTTTCGTTTACCAGAAGACCGTTCTTGCCGATCCAGCCCAGGCCGGCGCAGGTGGCCGCCGTTTTGTGCGGAAAGAGAGGATAGAGGCGGGCCACAAACCTGGTGTCGTGCCGGTGAGAATCGGGAGGGATGGCCAGGCACCTATATCCCCGGCTTTTCAGCAGGGACACCAGGCGCTTCTGCATTTGTTCCAGCTTTGAATCGACCTGCTGGTAGCGGTTGGAATAAACGGGGCCCCGGGGGGTATGGATCAGGTTTCGCCCGGGAGAAGGGTGGCGAATGGCCAGGGAAATGGCCACCGGCAGGTGCCGCAATTCCCCGGCCAGGCCCTGGCTGACATCCCCAAAGCCCACCAGGGTGGCCCCCCATTCCAGTAAAAATTTTTTTATTTCCCGGGAATTCAAGGCATATTTAAGGGCTCCTTCCATGGCCATCCCGCTATCCCCCTTCCAAATTTCGCCGCACCAATGCCTGTTTACAAAAAGCGGGGGAACCCTCAGGTTTCCCCCGCCGGGATAGGAGGTGCGCTTTTACCTGTTTTTGCGGGCCCATTTTTCCGCCCCGTATTTCCTGACGGTTTCCACCATGGCGCGCAGGTTTTCCAGGGGAGCCGTGGGCCAGATATCGCAGGAGGGCCAGACGGCGTCCACTCCTCCTTCCATGCTGGCCAGGACAGCCTTTTCCACGTCCTCCGGGGTCCCATTGCAGAGCACATTGTAGCCGTCCACATGGCCGAAGAGCAGGGGTTCCGTCCCTATGGTTTCCCGGCTCTTAACCAGGTCGTTTTTCGTTTCCACACTGATGGCATCGGCACCGCACTCATTCATGAGGCCAATAATCATATTGGTATCCCCGCAGATGTGCAGGATTTTAGGCGACGGGATATTTTTAAAAATCTTTTCCAGGTGTGGTTTGATGACCTGGCGGAAGCTGCGCGGGCTGAGAACATCGGTGGGAGCCCCCATTTCCCGGATGGTAATGTAGTCCGCCCCGGCCTCCCGGTATTTGGCGGCCATGGTGATGATCAGGTCGGCCAGCCTGTCCAGGAGAATGTTTACTTCATTGGGCTTTTTGAAGACCAGCTTGAACAGGTCGTTCAGGTCCATCAGCTGACCGGCCAGGGTAAATGGACCCAGAAACCAGGAACCGATGGCTACCTCATCGCCTATGTCTTTTTTGAGCAGGGAAATGGCCTCCATCACCAGGGGAAACCGGCCCCGCTCAGCTATATCATCCGGTATGGTCACCCCGGTCATTTCATCGGGGGAATGGATCAGCTTTTCCTTGATGGTCGGGTACAAAAGATGCGCCACATCCTCATAGGCATTCATGACGCAGCCCAGGGCCTCGGCTTCCACGCACATATCATAGGGAACGACAGCGCACTCATAACCAAACAGTTTATAGGATGTGGCCGCCGAATTGGCCATCTTTACCGGATCCGTATGCACTTCGGCAAATTTATAGCCCAGCTGTTCCAGGCCCGCCGTGGTCACATTGCCCATTCCACTGTAACAAGCCATGCGGTCCACTTTTTTCCCCTCAAAAAGACCCAGAACCCTATCCCGCGGTTTCATGGACATGGGGCAACCTCCTTAACCAATTTTTTCACCCGGGTTACGTACAGATAAATCGTAAATTTCTTCCACGGTAATTCTGACCGCTGCCTTCGGCCGGGGCAGGCCCATTTGAGCAAACCTTTCGGCAAAACAGTCATAAAGCGGCCCCTCGGTGAGCAGCTCGGCCCGGCCCGTGAACCGGTAGCCTTTGAGCGCCTGGCGGTCGGTAACCACCACCGCCACCCTGGGATTTTCCAGCAGGTTCTGGTAGGTCTTTTTACCCACCAGTTCCCCGTAAGCCAGGGTTTGCTCGTCGAGCACCAGCATGGAGCCCTTGGGGGCAGCGGAAGGCTGTCCCGTTTTATCGGCCGTAACGACAAAACATTGCTCCCTATCTACCATTTTCTTCATTTCTTCACTAATCTGGGGCATACCGGCAACCTCCCTTGTAAACCCCGGACTCACTGCAGCTGCTTCGCAAAGTCGGCAAAGAATTTGTACAGGGGGTGTTCCTGGTTGGACGGCAGTTTACCTGTTTCATCGTAAACCAGTGTTGACAGCATCAGGCTGGCAGTGGTGACTGCGGGGATGATCTTCGGAATGTTGACAATAGGTCCGCTGAACAGCAGGTCGCTCCACAGCAGGGCAGCTATAGCCTGCCCGGCGGCGTTCATGGCGTTGAAGCCATCGCTGCCCCACATTTCCCGGGCCGCCTTCCACATGTAGGTGCCGTTGGAGGAGGCTACCCCGGCGGGCCAGCCAAACTCCTCCTTGACCAGCCGGCAGGCAATACAGGAAAAAGAGGTGGAGGGCAGGTTCATTACGGCAGTATCCACCAGGATGGTTTCAAAAGTGTCCTCGCCAATTATGTCCAGCATCTTCTTCAGCCCGGTTACCCGCCCCCTGGGGGTCTGGTCTTCCTGGTTAAAGGCCTGGACCACCACGTGCTTGATGCCCAGTTCCTTCAAGCGGGCCACCTGGCCGGGTATGTCCTTATCCCAGGGAGTGATGCTGTTGTACAGCACCCGGTCCTGGATGCCCAGCCGGGCAATGTATTCGGCCACTTCCAGGCGGGTTTTTTCCACCCACATGTCAATACCAAAGGGCTGATCGCTGATGCTCAGGAAAAAGTCAATGTAGGTCTTCATCTCGTCCAGCGAAGTGGCCACCATGGCCACCAGGGCCGGCACGCCCGTCTGGGCGGAAAGTTCCTCCTGCCTCTTAACGTATTCCCTGGCCTTTTCCCGGTCAAATTTCCTTTCCTTTCGCGATTCGAGGATTTTATCGCCATTGTGGAACATGGAGGAAATCAACAGGGGCGGGTTTTCCCCGGGCTGCCCGCCGATGTTCCACCGTCCGATGCGGCACACCCGCTGGGGACGGCTCAGTTTAAACATGCAAAACTCCTCCTTTTACTTTCTTTTAGGAATGGCATCCAGGATGTGCTGAATATGCGGGAATTTATCCGTTGAGTGCGGCAGGGCCATAGCGGCGGCAAAACGGTTCTGGAAGTCCGGCTCAATGGCCGTTTCCACAAATTCCACCTGCCGGGCAACCCGGGCTGCTTCTTCTCGCTTGCCCACGTCCAGCAGGGCCAGCCTGGCGCCGTCCCCGGCAGCGTTACCCACGGCCTGCACGTTTTCCAGGGCACAGTCCGGGAACATACCGATGACCATGGCACTTTCCCGGTCGATGTAGCTGCCGAAGGCGCCGGCCAGGGTAACGCTGTCCACCTTATCCACGCCCAGCTTCTCCATCAAATACCTGGCCCCCACGTACAGCGCCGCCTTGGCCAGCTGTACGGCCCGCACGTCGGCCTGGGTGAAGGTAATATCCTTGCCGATAGCCGTTTCTTCAGCCCAGGCCACCACAAACTCCGGTTTACCGTCGGCACCGCGGCGGACCCGGGGATGATTGATCTTCATGTTAAACCGCCCGCTGCGGTCGATGACACCGGAACGGAACAACTGCGCCACCATGTCGATAATCCCGGAACCGCAGATACCTTTGGCATCTGTTTTCTGGATTTCCGGATACCACTTTTCCTGTCCGATAACCTTGTAGGAAACTTCCAGGGTTTCCGGGTTGATGCGGATCTTTTCAATGGCCCCCGGAGCGGCACGCATGCCGAACTTGATCTGGGCCCCTTCCAGAGCCGGACCGGTGGCACAGGATGTACAGAGCAGGCGCTTTTCATTGCCCAGATCGATTTCCCCGTTGGTACCGATGTCGATGATCAGCCGGATTTTTTCCGGCTCCCGGTAGGGTTCCTCGGCAATGAGTACGGCCACGTTATCCGGCCCCACAAAACCCGATTCCACGGGAAGGGTATGGATGATGGCGCCGCGGCAGATATTCACGCCCAGATCCCGGGCCTTGATGTTCCTCGATTGTTTGGTCCCCGGGGCAAAGGGCGAGCGGCCGAGGAATTTGGGATCAATACAGAGGGCAATATGCTGCATGGCGGTATTGAAGACCAGGGTCATATCCACGATGTCGGCGGGCAAAAGGCCAATTTTTTCGGTCATGCGCCGGGCCAGGGTGTTCAGCCCTTCGATAATGGCCTGGTGCATCTTTTCCAGACCGTCTTCATTCATCATGGAGTAGGTAATCCGGGAGAGCACATCCTCGCCGTAGCGCACCTGGGGGTTCATCATGGAGTCCACCACCAGCACCTGGCCGGTGCGCAGGTCGCAGAGGTAGGCGGCCACCGTGGTGGTGCCGATGTCCACCGCCAGGCCCACCAGGGTATCCTTTAAGCCCGGTTCCACCCGGATGATTTCCCGGTCACACCAGACGGTCGCCGTGACCTTCCACTGCCCCTCCCGGACCGCATTGGGCAGGTCCCGCAGGACAAAATAGTCGATTTCCAGGTCTAGTGGCAGGCCGTGCTGCTCGTGGAGGGCTTCCCGCAGGCGCTCAAAATCCCCCCGGTGATCTTCCAGGGTGGCCGGCGGCATTTCCACATAATACTTGCGCACGGCGGGGTTCAAATTGAACTTCCGTTCCTTACCGGTTTCCAGCACCACCTGCTTGGCTCCCCGGCTCTCCTCAGGCACGAAGACCAGCACATCCCCCAGCACTTCGCAGCAGCAGGCCAGACGGTAGTTATCCGCCATTTCCGCTTCGGTAAGGCAATCCCTTTCTTCCTCCTGGAGCGGGGAAAGATGTTCCATCCGGGATTCAATGCCAAATTTCTCAAAAAAGCCCTCTTCGATTTTCACCTTGCATTTGCCGCAGACCTTGGCGCCACCGCAGAGGTTTTCTATGTCCACACCCAGCTCCCTGGCCGCTTCCAGCAGGGTAATGCCGTGCTCCACCATCCCCCGCCGGCCGGAAGGCTGAAAGATTACCTGGTGTTGCACTTTGACTTCATCCTCCCTTTATAACTCTCTCAAAGAAGCGATCATGTTGATGGCTTCCTTCAGGGCGTTGCTGGCATCCTTGGCATAGCCGTCCGCGCCAAAACGATCGGCAATCTCATCGGTAACCGGGGCGCCGCCGATCATAATCTTGGCTTTGGGGTTTTTCTCCTTAATGGCTTTAATAATATCCTTCATGCCTACCATGGTGGTGGTCATCATGGCCGAGAGGGCCACAATCTCCGAGTCGGTCCTCAACTGCTCCTCCACAAACTTTTCCAGGGGCACGTCTTTGCCCAGGTCGTGCACCTCGAAGCCGGCTGCTTCGAACATGATCTTCACCAGGTTTTTGCCGATGTCGTGCACATCCCCCTGCACTACTCCCATGACCACCTGGCCTTTGACCCCGCCGTCTTCCTTCGTTGACTTCATATGCGGACGGAGTATTTCCAGGCCGGCGTATAAAGCATCGGCGCACATTAAAAGCTCCGGGACAAAGTATTCCTGCTGCTCATACAGGTCGCCGGCTTTTTTCATTCCTTCCACCAGTCCTTCGAAGACCGCCTTGTTGGCATCTATACCTTCATCCAGCGCCTCCTGAGCCGCCTGGCGCACCATTTCTTCATCATAATTGAGAACACCATCGGCCAGCCTTCCCAGAATGTCCTTTTCCCTTTCAGGTGTCATTACCCATTCCCCTTTCCAATCATTTACATTTTAATCAGATGGCTAAAAAATACATTCGGGTTGCACGTTTTTAACATATCGAAGATCTTGAAGTACAATGGGCAATTTCTCCTATTGGTCTGACTACCCCCCTTTCCACGGTGATTATCATGTTGATATACATTGCACTACTACTAAACTCCGGACCACAAACACCTTCTAAATCTTTTGAAAAATTGTAAAATACCAACCGCTTCAGCACAAGATTCTTTTCTTTAACGGGCAAAACAATCCTGTGAACGGTTATTTTTGGCTTTTTAGTGGTTGTAAAATACTATTTAACAATTTACTCCGGCAAGCTTTATGCAACTACTTTTTTTGGAATAATTCCTGCCGGTTGATTTCCCCCGTCTTTACAAAATTGAAGTCGCCCATGATTTTTTCCACTGCCGACATGACTTGCGGCGGAGCAATAAAAACCAGCACATTCACCTGATTTTCCTTCACCGGCACGTCCTGTACCTCAAGGCTGTACTGGCCCATCACATAGTTGTAGAGGTGCAGCCGCCCCTCCACCTGCACAAATCCCTTTGCCCGGAGCACCTCCCGGGGCAGCCGGGCCGTCATTTCCCAGAGATCGGATGGCGAGCCGCCTTTCCAGAAGAAGGATGCTGACATAAGCAGGTCGGGGGGCGTAAGGGACTCATGCAAATCGGAAAGCAAATCCTCCACGTACCGCTCCAGTTCCTCTGCGCTCATTGGCTGGCCCGGTTCATATCCCGCCCCTGCGGGCGTTTGCCCCAGAGATAAAAGCCCGGCCACGTTTATATCGGCATATGTCGTCTCATAAAAGCGGGGATCGGGGTGATACCTTTTGACAAGGCTTTTTATTTCTTCAACCTGATCCCGGGTAGCCAGATCGATCTTGTTGATAATAAATGTCGAGGAGGAAGAGATTTGCTTTTCCACCGAGGCATAGACCTGGAAAGCATCCAGAAAGTTGGCCGCATCAATAATGCAAAACTGTTCTCTAAACCGAAAACGGCCCTTGAATATGGGCAGATTCAGGTCTTTCTTGAGGTCAGCGGGATTGGCCACACCGGTAGATTCAATTAAGAGAACATCCGGCCTGATCTTTTGGGCTATTTCGTAAAGGCCCTTGATAAAGTCCGTCTTTACGCAGACGCAAAAAATGGACCCCTTGCTGATTTCCAGGATATCCAGGTCTTCTCCGCTTACCAGCGTGCCGTCAACGCCGATTTCTCCAAACTCATTCATCAAGATCATCAATTTCCGGTCGGCGGGAAACTGGCGGATAAGACGGTTCAAAAAAGTGGTTTTGCCGCTGCCCAAAAAGCCGGTAATGAGATAAACGTCCGTGAAGCCGGCCATAGTCCTCACCCCCTGCTACCATTCGCCTAAAGGTTCCGCTCTTCTCGCCCCGGCCTGAACCTGTAAAATGTTACGGCAGAACCTGCAAACAGCCAGGCTATTATCCGGATGTAATTCACGCCACACCCTTGCGTAAAGAGCCATCTCCTGCTGTCCCAGCTCCTCACTTAATTCCTCCGGAGGCTCCAGCGGCCTGATGCGATCATTCTTGCCGCAGTAGGGACAAGTGACCCCGAACAGCACCACATCCGTTCCGGGCAACTCCTTATCCAGAACCAGCTTCCTGAATTGTTCCACAAGCTCCAGCTCCACGCCAATCGCCTCCTCAACAGCAGCACTGGTAAGCTCTTAAAATCCGCTCGTCCATATCAAAATAAAACTTGGCGTAGGAGGTGCCGTCCCTGCGGGCACGAATCCCGTGCAGGGTATCCGCCAGCTCGATGGTACTGCGCAGGTGGGTGATCATGATCAGCTGCCTGTGTTGGGCCAGCCTTCTGAACAGCTGCTGCATATGGTGGTGATATATCCAGTCCAGAGCCGGTTCCACTTCATCCAGCAGGTAAATGGGGCTGTGCAATTCTTCAAAAAGGGCCAGGCTGGCGGCCAGCGAACAGATGGCTTTTTCGCCGCCGGAAAAAAGGAGCGGGTTCTTTTTTCCTTTTCCAGGTAAAAAGACTTCTATGGCCAGGCCGGGCTCACCACCGGCATCCACCGGGAACAGCTCGCCCCCGCCCTCCGGGACAAGTATGCCCAGGAAACTTTGAAAATGGGCGTTGATCCTACCGATAAGATCGCCATCCACCTTTTCGTTAAACAGTGCTTTTACATACTTGAACCGCTCTGCGGGCCCCATTTGCAGAAAACTATCCACCTGGCCCTGCCGGATTACTGTTTTTGTAACATTTTCCAGGCCCATTGTGATTAATTTTTGAAAATAGCCGGCAGCTGTCAGCTTAACACCATCACAGAAGAACTCTTCCGTTCCCCGGCCAAGGCTCTGGCGGGTTAACTTCACCTGCGGAGCCTTTTTCCCCTCACCCAGCTTAATGGTCAGCGTCACCCGGGCTGATTCCGCCGGAGGGTATTCCTGCGACCCGCTGAAGAACAGCTCCCCGTAGTGCTGGCAGCGCAGGCGCTGCAGATCGCTCTCCCCCAGAGCCCAGGCAATGGCGTCCAGGATATTGGTTTTGCCCACACCATTATTGCCAATGATCACTCCAATGCCGGACTTAAAATTAACCACCGTCTCCGTGGCGTAGGATTTAAAACCGCTCAGGACAACTTCCTGCAGATACACCGGGCCTCTCCCCCTTGCATCTTTGCCTTTGCTTTTAAAATGGCGGCAATCAATTCATCCCGGGGAGGAATGGTAGACTCAAAAACCATTTCCCCGTTCAGCGCAAGGGCAGGTATAACCCTGGCTCCCAGTTCCTGCTTGCGCATGATTCCCTCCAGGGTTTTCACATTCCAGATAAACAGCTCGATTCCGTCCAGTATTTCCCGTGGTAAGGACCTTACCGCTTCGGCCATATACGGCCCGGACGCTCACTGGTCGGTGAGCAATAGTTCCACTGTAACCTTTGACATGATCCTCCCACACCCCCACGCCAGAACTAACCGGTATATCTTGCTTTAATGGCCGCGATCAGATCTTCCTGCGGCGGGATAACGGCTTCAAAGACCAGTTCGTTGTCCAGGGCAATGCTGGGCAGGGATTTCGCCTTTAACTCCAGAAAACGTTTTATTCCCTCCCGCGTCCTCATGTCCCACTCGTGAACCTCGATTATGTCCCTGATTTCCTGCGGTAAAGCCTTTACCGCTTCCGCCATGTAGACGCAGGCCGCTCATTGCCGGAAATCGGTGAGAAGCACATCCACCAGCACCCGGCGCATGTCCCTTCCCTCCCCTATGCTTTCACCACTTCAAATGAAACGCATAATTCTTCCCCCGCCCACTCTATCAAGGCGTACTTAAAGTAGCTTTCCGCTTTAAGAGGGCCCACGTTAATGAAGTCCACTTTACCCAGGCGCACATGTTTCCACTCATTAGTGGAAGCAAAAAGGACTACATCGACGGAAAACTGCCCGGTCATGGCTTCCAGGGCGGGATAAACGCTTTCATTGCGCAGGTAGTCGGATAAATTGCTCACCATGAGCAATTCCAGGGAATAGGGGGCATAATCGGAAAAGCCGTCTAATTCCTGGATAAAACCGCCGTAAAAACCCAGAACGCGGCACCGCCCCAGTTGAAACCGCAGATAGAGGGGTGCCCGCCGGAGAAATTCCCGATTCTCCGGTCTGGTACAGGGAAGGGTACGGTCAAACGGTCCCTGGACAAAAATCAACTTCTTCCTCCGCGCCAGTTCAACCACCCCGTCGTTATCCCCTGCCGGACCGGTAAGGTTACCCAGGCAGAAAACGGCTTCCACAGGCTGACGTAACGCTAACCGCAATGCTTCAGCATTTCCGTTTACCTCGGCTAATACCGCTACCCTCCGGTAGGGTACCGGAACCTCATAAACAGCGATGGGTTCCTCTTCCCTGAGCTTTCCCTCCCGGGCTAACTGAATGGCTTGAAATAGCTGGTCGGGGCAGGAGGTGTTGTTCCGGCACTGGATGCCCTTCAGGAGGGGGAGAACTTCATCTATCTCCCGGCCTTCCAGCAGGCGGCTGATGAGCTGGGCATTACCCCGGCAGCCCCCACCTACAAACCGTACTCCGGTTAGAGTATTTCCCGTCAGTTGAAAGTGGATTTCGGGCGGACAAATCCCCCTGGTCTTGTATATATACATGGCCTATTCACCCGCCTGTAAAAGCCCCTGCAGGGTCTGTCTCAGTTCTTCCACTGACGGCGTGGTGCTGAAATACAATTTTCCGTTAATGAAAATGGACGGAATGGGAGCCGGCCCACCCAGCCCTTCCGACAGCTCCCTGTAACGGCGGCCGCCCGTTTCCTGCCGGAGGTAGACCAGTTCCAGCTTCACCCTGTCCCCCATGTCGCCTATGGCCTCTTCCACGGTTTCAAGCATGTAAACGCAGGGAATACAGTGGTCGCCTTCATAGATGATCTCGATAATGATGGACATCAATTTTCCCAACTCCCCCGATCCCCTATTTGCGTTACAGGCAACAAGCCACTACAGGGATACAATAACCCCGCATTTCCGTAAAGCCAGGGCCAGGGTTTCCCGGTCCGGCACCACACCTATAAAACGGATCAGTCCACCAATAACCAAGGCGGGCATAGCGGAAAACTGCTGCTCTTCCAATGCCGGTGTCACACCTCTATGAATAACTACCTCCACCCTGTCGGGGTATCTTTCGTTGATCTCATCCAACATGCGGTTTAAAAAAACCATACCGGTACAGGGTGGAACAGAAACATATGCCTCGATTCTTACTTTAGACATAACCCACCCACCCCCAGAGCGCTGAGCAGGGTATACCGGCTGGGCGTAACCCCTTCAATTTTAACCATACCGTTAATCACTACTGCCGGTACACAAACCAGATGATATTCGTTAAACCTTTCTAACCCCGCTTCACCAGAGTATCTAATTAGTTCTATTTCACCTTTATACTCTTCCGCTACTGACAGACACAAATCAATAGTTTCCAGACAACTGGGACATGGGGGCTCTCCAGTAAAAACCTCCAATTTTACCGTCATGGCGATACCCCCATTTCTTTACGGATAGCCTCCACCAGTTCCTGCTGGCTGAGCAGTTTGCCAGCCGCCACCTTCCGCCCGTTAATTACAATAGTGGGTGTGATGTTTACACCGTAACGCTGTCCATATTCTGAGAGGGCATCGTGTTTTTCCACGACTACCACGCCAGCGGGGAACTGCTCCGCCGCCTGCCGGGCTTCCCTTTCGGCCTGCATACATTTCCGGCACGGCGGCGTAGTGCCAAAGACCAGCACCTTCATGATGCTTCCCATCTATAACTCCCTCCTCGAAAAGTCAACCTTCCAAAGGCACCTTCATAAAAGCAGAAAAAGCGGTAAAAAGGTACCGGTAATTCGCCGCCGCAACTGTGCCCGTAACCCCCCGTCATCTTCCGTTCCCCCCGCGGTAAATGAATTCTTCGATTACCTGCGCCAGCTCCTCTACCGACGGTATACGGTCAAAAACCATCTTACCGTTAACAAAAATCGACGGGATGGGTGCATACATGTGCAATTTTTTTACTTTATCCTCTCCATAAAGGGAAATGGAAAGTTCGTAAAAACGCCGGGCGCCGTCCTTATGCAGTATATAAACCTTTTCCCATTCCACCTGATGGGGGAAAAGGGGGACCACAGCCTCCACCACCTTTGCGGCATAGTAGCAGGAAAGGTTGTGATCCCCCGCGTAAATCAGCTCCAGGCGCAACGACTTCATTCTACTGTAGAATCCCTTCTGGTATGCTGACCGGCACCCGCTTTCTCCAGGTTCTCTTTAATCCGGTCGAAATCAAAGCCTTTATCGCGCAAAGACAGTATCCGCTCGCGCATCCCGGGGGTGGGAGCCCTTTTGGCCAGTTCATCAATCAGTTCTTCATACTGGGGGATAACGCTCTCGAAAACCAGGTCGCCTTCAATGCAGATAGTGGGCAGAACGCGGCCATTGAGCTCCAGAAACTTCTGAATGCCGGACTGGTTTTTAATGGACCATTCCTTGTATTCGATCATCTCCTGTACATCGGGGGGCATGGCCGCAATGGACTCCATCATATAGCCACAGGCGGCGCACTGCACGCTGTCCAGCGTAAGTACATCAATCTTAATTTTGGGCTCGGACACGTTTTACCCCCCCTTTTACCAGGACTCGGGATACTTGGCATAGTACTTTTCAAACCATTCCCTGGCCTCCAGAACCTGCTCCATGTGTTCCAACGGAACATCGTAGGGCATATCTCACCCGGGGGCAAAAACGTAACCGTGCGTACCACCGGCAGCCAGGCTGACAATGGCGTCCTCCCGGGGCGAAATAATCCCCAGCGAAAGGGCCAGGGTGAGTTTCAGGTTGCCGCCAAAACCAACCCCGTATTTCCTGGCCAGGTCCCGCACAAAAGTCAGGTTCAACTGCTCGTCAATGGCAAATCCGTGGGTACCAATCTGACATACGGACTCCAGCACCTTTGTGGCGTCGCCGCAGATAAAGAAGCTGGATGTCTTTCCCCTTTCGTGAATGACGGCGATGGCATCCTGGCAATAGGGGTGAACAAACTCCTTGAATGTGGCATCCCGAATCTGGGAGGCCACCGGGTCCACGATGGCAATAATGTCGCAATCCATGTCACAGTACATTTCGACCGATTTTTTTACCACCTGAGCACAGAACTTTAACACATCATGCGCCTTTTCCTTGTTCTTAACCACATCGGTAAAAATACGCACGCCGGCCAGGTGGCTGGCCAGGGTGAGCGGCCCGCAGGCAAGTCCCATCAAGGCACAATCCAGTTCGTCCAGCTGGGGTTTGGCAATCTTGGCGGCCTCAAAAAGCACCGGCCAGCGGCCGTCGTTGGGACCGGGAACCTTCAGACCGGCCTCTTCCACGGTCTTATCGGACAAGGGGTGGGACTGAACCGATGGAACGTTATCCTTCCAGTACTTGATTTCCAAACCCATGGATTCCGATTCCACGGAAAGATCGAAAACCAGGGGGATACCGTCGGCCTTGTACTTCCTGGCCGTTTCCACAACGCCTTTGGCAAGCAGTTGCGGATCCTTTAGAAATTTGTCCGCCGGTTCACCAATAACAAAGGCACAGTGAACGCCGGCATAAGGAACCCACGGCGCCCTCGGGGTTCTCTTTCCCCGGATGGCATCAATTAGCATCTGCTTCGCCATAACCTACCCCCCATACTAAAAATTAAGCTCGAGAAACGTTTGTTAGGTTTTAAATTTTAAAACAATTCACCCCCTGTTTTAAAACTGCCCGAATAAAACACTTCACCTCCTTTATTCAAGGGGCTCGTGGAACAGGAGTTTAATCGTGTAAAATTTAAATGCACTTTGGCTAAACATAAGGCTAAAAAAGCTTTGTTTCATTCTACCAGGATCACCGCTCCATGTAAATTTCTGTGCCATTAACGGCAATTAATGCCCGGCCAAAGGTTAATATTCAAACCCCAATGGTTTTCACCATGCAAAGAACTCTTTGCCATTCTCAAGCTCACCCCGCGCTACACCCCGCCAGATGGTTCCTCACCGCCACCAGCAGGTCGATGGCCGCCTTCAATGCCCGGGAAGCATTGGGAGCATAACCGTCGGCTCCCCAGCGGGCGGCCACGTGTTCCGTAACCGGCGCTCCGCCCACCATAATCCGCACCTGCGGGTTTACTTCCTTCAGCCTGGCAATAATGGGTTTCATCCTGAGCATGGTGGTGGTCATCATGGCCGACAGGCAAACCAGATCCGGTTTTAGCCTTATATATTCTCTGACAAAGGTTTCCAGGGGAACATCCCTCCCCAGGTCGTAAACCTCGAAGGAGGAAGCTTCAAACATCATTTTCACGATGTTCTTTCCAATATCATGGATGTCACCTTCCACCACCCCGATGAGTACCCTTCCCCTGACGCCCACGTCTTTTTTAACCACGTGCTCCCGGAGCAGCGCCAGGCCCCGGTAAAGGGCGTCAGCGCACAAAAGCATTTCGGGAATGAAATATACCTCTTCTTCATAAAGTCGGCCCACTTCTTCAATTCCCGGCACCAGCCCGTCAAAAATGGCCCTGGTGGCATCCATGCCCAGCTCTATACATTCCCTGGCCGCCTCCACCACCGCTTCCTCATCAAAATTAATTACCCCCTCCCGCAGGCGCCTCAGCAGCTCCCTCTCCTTCTGCAGGCCAAGCACGCTTGATCTACCTCCATCCCATAAGTCTTTATACCAGGACCCCGGGCAACGCTACGGTTGAATATTTTGAATCTACCGACTCTTCTCCTCATTTTTCTACTCCCCGGGGAAATTATTCATCACAGTTTTCACAGTTTTCCTTCACCGATTGCATGATTTCTACTGCCTTCTTTAAAGCCAGGTGGGCATCGGGAGCGTAACCGCTAACCCCCCAGCGTCTGGCTATGCAATCGCTCAACGGGGCACCTCCGACCATGATTTTTACCCGGGGGTTGCGTTTCCGCAGTTCCTTAACCACTTTCTTCATTTCGGCCAGGGTGGTGGTCATCATGGTAGAAAGACAGACGATATCGGGACGTACTTTGCGGTGTTCGGCAAGAAAGCTGTGCAGGGGCACATCCCGTCCCAGGTCAATTACTTCAAAACCGGCTCCCTCCAGCATCATTTTGACCAGGTTTTTGCCGATATCGTGAATATCACCTTCCACCACCCCGATTATTACCGTACCTTTTATCCCCAGATCCTTCTTTTCCACATGCTCTTTCAAAACGGACAGGCCCCGGTACAATACCTCGGCACAAAGGAGCAATTCGGGAATGTAGTAGACCTCTTCCTCATAGAGGCGGCTGACTTCCTCCATGCCGGGTACCAGCCCCTCGAAGATGGCCCTGCGGGCATCCAGGCCTTCACGGAAGGCATCTTCAATGGCGGCCAGGAGGTCTCCCTCGTTATACTCCACCACCGCTTTTTTCAGCCGGGCCAGCAGTTCCCGTTCCCGCTCTGCCTCCAGCACCCGCCCCCACCTCCGGACCCTCTAAAGGTGCCTGCTTACTTAATATCCTAAAGGGAAAACCAGAAATAGACAACAGGTAATCCATAAACCGTCCATTTTTGTCCCCGAAAGGACCGGCAGCCGGTATCAGAGCAGGTGGCGGTTTTGCTTGAAAAACTGGATAAAGTTCAGGATATATTTGATTTCACTGGCGTTGAAATCCCGTACCGCCCGCAAAACCGCCTGCACGTTGGGATCTCCCAGAGTTTCAAGAATATCGGAATTCAATGTGGCCAGGAGATCCTCTACATCTTCCTGTTTCATCAGAAAGTAACTAACTGAAGTATTGAGCACCCTGGCAATTTTTTCAAGGGTGTCTAACAGGGGAGTGGTCTGCCCGTTTTCTATCTGGCTCAACAGGCCCGGGGAAACCCCGGCCTTTTCCGCCAGGGCGGCCACAGTCAGCCCCTGTTTCTGCCGCAATTTGCGCAGGCGGTAGCCCAGGCTGTCAGGGCGGTCCGTCTGGTCGAGAAAGTAACGCAGGGTCACATTCAGGGCTTCGGATAATTTCTTCAAATCTTCCAGGTCCGGGGTGGCCTGGCCGTTCTCAAACTTCTCCAGCAAGGATACGGGCAGTTCGCTGATTTCGGCCAGGTCCTGGAGGGAAAGGCCGCGGCTTTCCCGCATAAAGCGCAGCTTTTCCCCGGTAACCGTATCATCGGTATCACCCACCAGGTAGCTCACCGAAACATTGAGCGCCTCGCTGATCCTCTTTAACATGGGGATGGAAGGCTTGCGGATTTCCCTTTCCACCGCGCTGAGATAGGAAGGGGATATTTTCAACTGGCCGGCCAGTTCGGTCAGCGTAATACCCCTTTCCTTGCGGAAGTCCCTTATTTTCTGCCCCAAACTCATACCGTCATCCCTTTCTGCCCACAACTTTTACGAAATCATAGCACAGGGGCAGCAGGAGGTTCAAGCAGCTTTCATAATAAAAAACCCCCTGCGGGGGATTTCTTACGAACCCAGTTCCTTTTTATTCTGGCCAAAACGGTAGGCAGAACTGCCACAACCATCCGGTGCGGTGCAGGCCGAAACGCGCCTGGGGGCCAGTTCCGCCGGCCGGCAGGTTCTGCGCCGGTTGCCGTTGCCTTCGCAGTGGGCCGGAAATTCTTCATTCAGGCAATCCAGCAGGGCAGCGGTAAGCTTACCGGCAGCCAGGGTGGAACCGATAACCAGTATCCTGCTTTCGTGAAAACGGCCCTTTAACGGTTCAAGGGTAGTGCAGGAGGGAAGATAATCCAGCCGCATCCACCCCTCTTCGCACTTAAAAATGCCCTTGGCCCGCACGATCTCACCAAGGCTGGTCGTGGACAGGTTTTCAAACAGGGCGGTAAGCCGCGTCCTGGAAAATACGCCCTGAAACCGGCGCGAAAAACCATAATAATTGGGAATGTCAGCGGCACTTTGAGGTCTCCGGCATACCTTCCTCTCCCGGGGAGAAGAAAACCCGGTTTGCGAAACAACTTCCAGCTCCGCCGGGTCTACCTGCCCGTGATGGGCAGTAATAAAATGGGCCCGGTTATTGAGTTCCTTGATTTTCCTGGCCAGTGCCCGCACCTTATTTTCCGGAATCAGGTCGCACTTATTCAGCACCAGCACATTGGCCCGGCAAATTTGAGATTCGGTAAAAAAAGGCGAGCGGCTATACAACTCCTCAAAGTTGCAGGCATCAATAACATGAACAATGCTAAAACAATGTTCCGTTAAATGCAGGCCCATTACCTTTGCCGCCGCCAGCAGCCCCTGAACCGCTGCCACCCCGGGATATTCTATGATCAGCCTGTCCGGTGCAAGGGAGCTGGCCACATAGGGGATCTGCCTGGCCAGGTCAGCACTCAAGGTGCAGTATATGCATTCACAACCCAGCTCCAGTACATCCGGAGCATCCTGGGCCAGCAGAGCCCCGTCAATGCCCACCTCTCCAAATTCCCCCACCAGAACGGCCACCCGCTCACGGGAGGACAGCTGGCTGACCAGGTGGTGAATAAGGGTGGTTTTCCCGCTCCCCAGATAACCCGTTATTATATTAATAATCATGGTCACTACACCCTGTTTTTTAATTAAATAAAAATTTGTCTTTTATTTTACTTTTAATCCCTTAATCTGTAAAGCCGTTTTCCGAAAATAATAGCCGGTGCCGCAAATCGGTTAACATAAAACCCACCCTGCCAATAAGGGTGGGTCAGACTGTTAACAAACTCCCCATGTGCCCTGGTTTTAAAGGAGGAGCGACCTGGAGTGAGCGCTGCCGGGCCAGGCCAGGGCGACGGGATGAGGCGGGGCCGCGGACAGGATGTCCGCGGAGGCCACCTGAACACAGGATGTGTGAATGTGGCCGGTCCCCGCCGAAGACCGGAGCCGGGGCCTTTTGGCCCGGCCAGCGATACGACCGGGAGCGACGACTAAAACCAGGGCACATCCCGGAAGTACTTTGACTACAAGCTGACCCATCCTGCAAAATGGGTGGGCGCGGGGTATTTTCAAGTTCAGTTCTTTAAAATTCAACCCCCCGCTGGGCTTTGATTCCCTTTCGGTAGTGGTGTTTGACTTCCCTCATTTCAGTGACCAGATCCGCCCGGTCGATAATCTCCGGCGGGGCATCCCGGCCGGTCAGCACCAGGTGCAGGTGGGACGGCTTTTTGTCCAGCAGGGCCATAACCTCTTCCAGGGTTATCAGGCCGAACTTCAGGGCGTAGAGGATTTCATCCAGGATGATCAGGTCGAAATTGCCGGCGGTGATTTCTTTACCTGCTTCCTCCAGAGCATGCCGGGCCGCCTCCCGGTGATCTTCCATGGTTTTACCGTTACCCGCCCGGGTGAACCCTTCCCCCAGCTGGCGAATTTCAAAACGTTCACCCAGCCGGGGAGGAACGTTCAGCTCACCATAGCGCCAGCCTCCCTTGATAAACTGCAGAACCAGCACCCTCATCCCCTGCCCCCAGGCCCGCAGGCCCATCCCCAGGGCGGCGGTAGTTTTACCCTTACCGTTGCCGGTAAAAACCAGAATCAGCCCTCTGGTCTCGCTCATTTACCTCTCCCCCCGGATTAATTGTTCACCAGCAATAATATCAAATATCCCCTACTGCAGGCAGCCCGAACAGCCGCCGGGCATTCTCCGTCGTCACCCGGGCCAGTTCCTCCAGGGACATATCTCTTATGGCGGCTATTTCTTCAGCCACGTAGCGAACATAGGCCGGCTCGTTGCGCTTCCCCCTCCTGACCTGGGGAGTGAGGTAAGGAGCGTCGGTTTCCACCAGCAGGCGCGACAGGTCCACCCGGGCGGCCACCTCCCTGGGCCGGCGGGCATTGGGATAGGTCACCGGCCCGGCAAAGGAAATGTACAGCCCCATGGCCATACATTCCCTGGCCATTTCCCAGCTGCCGGAAAAACAATGCATTACTCCCCCCGCCGGTCCAACACCGTCCCTGCGCAGAATTTCCAGGATATCGCCGTGGGCTTCCCGGTCGTGAATGATTACCGGCAGATCCAGTTCCCGGGCCAGGGCCAGCTGCTCCCGAAAAACCCTCTGCTGTACGTCCCGCGGGCTCAGGTCCCGGTAATAGTCCAGGCCAATCTCCCCGATGGCCACCACTCCCTGCTGGCGGGCCATTTCCCGCAGCCGGTCGAGGTAATCCACCGGCAGGCCGGCAGCATCATGGGGATGGATACCCACGGCGGCAAATACACAGGGGTATTTTGCAGCCAGGCCTGCAGAACGGGCGGAAGAAGGGAGATCATAACCGGCATTAATAATTTGTACCACTCCCTCCCTCCGGGCCCGGTCCAGCACTTCTTCCCGGTCGTCTTCAAATTTGGGGTCATCCAGGTGAGCGTGGCTGTCAATCAGATGAAACATGCTACATCCCCTGTCCTGAAAATATTACTTGCCTGCCGTTTGCACTCCGTTCGCCTCGCAGGCCAAATTTGCGCTCGACCCCGGGGTAAGTTTGGCGCCTGCCCGGCTCAAAGTCGCTCGCTTCGTACAAAACGGCGGCCATTTTCATCCCCTAGTTGGTGGGGTTGAATGCGTCATGGTTGCCTAATTATCCTTCTCCAGGGTCTTCAGGTCAATGCGCGGGAAGAGGGCTTCCCCCCGCTGCACCCGGATCCCCGCCGGCAGGCGACCCCAGCTCAGGGATTCCCAGGTATGGAGCTCCGGCCGGTCGGCAATGCCCAGCTGGGACCAGATCCGGCCGGGGGTACGGGGCATAAAGGCAGTGACCAGCACGCCGATAAAGCGCACGCTTTCCGCCAGGTTGTAGAGCACGGTATGCAAACGCTCCCGGCGGGCGGGATCCCGGTTTAAATTCCAGGGCTCCGTCTCATCGACGTACTTATTGGCCCTGTTGACCAGCTTCCAGATAGCGCCCAGGGCGCTGGAAAGCTCCCGGCGGTCGATCAACTCTTCCACTGCCGCCGGTGTCTGTTCAGCTACCTCAACCAGATCCCTGTCCACTTCTTCTGCCGGGCCGGGTTGCGGCAGCACCCCCCGGGAGTACTTTTCAATCATCCCCAGGGTCCGGCTGACCAGGTTGCCCAGATCATTGGCCAGATCCGTATTAATGCGCAGGACCAGCGCCTCCTCGGAATAGTAGGCATCGGCACCAAAGGGCATTTCCCGGAGCAGGTAGTAGCGAATGGCATCTGACCCGTATTTATCAATTAAAACCAGGGGATCCACCACGTTGCCCTTGGATTTGCTCATTTTCCCGCTCTCCAGCAGGAGCCAGCCGTGGCCCACCACCTGCCGGGGCAGCTCAATGCCCGCGGCCATGAGGATGATGGGCCAGATGATACTGTGGAAACGGACGATATCCTTCCCCACCAGGTGGACATCGGCCGGCCAGAATTTGCGGAACAGGCTGTCATCCTCGCTGCCGTAGCCGAGAGCCGAAATATAATTGGTAAGGGCATCCACCCAGACATAGATCACGTGTTTGGGATCGAAGGGTACCGGAATACCCCAATCGAAGGTGGTGCGGGAAACACATAAATCTTCCAGGCCGCTTTTGATAAAGCTGATCATTTCGTTGCGCCGGGAAACGGGCTGGATGAAATGGGGATTTTCCTCGATGTACTGCAGCAGCCGGTCGGCATAACGGGAGAGGCGGAAGAAATAACTTTCCTCCTGTACCAGTTCCACCGGGCGGCCGCAGTCCGGGCAGTTGCCCTCCTCCAGCCGGCTTTCCGTCCAGAATGTTTCGCAGGGCGTGCAGTACCAGCCCTCATAAGTGGCCTTGTATATGTCACCCTGGTCGTAAAGCTTCTGAAAAACGGCCTGAACCACCCGCTTGTGCCTTTCCTCGGTGGTACGGATAAAATCGTTATAACTTATATCCAGCTGTTTCCATAAGTGCTTAAAACCGGCCACAATCCCGTCCACATATTCCTGAGGAGACATTCCTCTGGCCCGGGCAGTACGTTCAATTTTCTGGCCGTGCTCGTCTGATCCGGTTAAAAACCAGACATCATAACCGGTAAGGCGCTTGAACCGGGCCATGGTATCGGCGGCCACGGTGGTATAGGCATGGCCGATATGCAGGTTGTCGCTGGGATAATAAATGGGTGTGGTGATGTAAAACGTCTTCCGCAAAAACAGATCCCTCCTGTATGCCGGATATTCAAGTTTGATTGCAGGCTGAAACAAGCGCCGGTCCGGCCTGTGAGGCAAACGGAGCGCGCCCGTGCAAACGGCAATATTTCGCCCGGCCCGGAGCGCTGGAGCGAGCGGGAATCAGGGCACCATTGCCCGCCCCCGCTATAAAAAAACTCCGTCCCCTTCACCGGGACGGAGGTCTTTCCGTGGTACCACCCAGATTCACCCCGGCCTCACGGCCCGGGGCCTCGGCCAGTACGGCTGCAAAGGCACAAAAGCCCCTGCTGCGATACTGCAGGCATGGATAACGGGTGCCTGAACCCGGCCCCACCTACTGACCCCTTTCCCAACCCTTCAGGGCGTTCAGCGGGCAGCTCCAGGGCCATGTTCAAACTGTCTTCCCCGGCAGGGCTTTCACCTTACCCCCGCTCTCTGTACGGGTACTGGCAGCTCTACTCTTCCCCTTCATCACCTTTTCCCAATAACTTGATTGTATTGAAATAGACCTTACTTGTCAAGTTTTCCCTGGAGATAAAAATTTTATACAAAAAAACCCAAAGGCTATTGACTTTAACTGGGTATCTTGGTACCATTTACTTGTATAATAAAATAATTTCTTGTCGATTAATGCAATATATAAGGGGAGGGAAAGTCTTTGAAATCGACAGGTGTTGTCAGAAAGGTGGACGAGCTGGGAAGGGTGGTCATACCTATTGAACTGCGGCGGACGCTGGGTATTGATGAAAAGGACGCCCTGGAAATCTACGTAGACAACGAGAAAATCATCCTCAAAAAATATGAACCGGGCTGCGTTTTCTGCGGCAACGCATCGGACGTGCAGCTCTACCGCGGTAAGCTCGTGTGCCGGAACTGCGCCATGGAAATGTTTGAAAACGCCAAGGCCATGTAAAAAACGTAACATGTAAGGAATCATAAATACTTTATTCCTTATATTACCTGTATGAAGGACCATGGCGGAGGGCCGGGAGGAATTCAATCACCCACCGGCCCTTTTAAATTTTCTCCAGCGTTCCGGACCACCAGATTGTAAACTTCCCGCCTGGGCATTCCCCGCAGCCGGGCCACTTCCCGGATGGCCTCCTTTTTATCCATCCCCCGGGACTGGAGAAGGTAAACATGTTCCACCGGGGTAAGCTGCCGCCAGGGCTCGTCTTCTGCACCTGCTGTTTTTCCCTCCCCGGCGCCGGCTACCACCAGGGTAAACTCACCCCGGGGAGCGTTAAGGCGAAAGTATTCCACCGCCCGGGGCAGCGTTCCCCGCCATATTTCCTCAAACTTTTTGGTGAGTTCACGGGCCACAGCTATTTTTCTCTCTCCGAAAATTTCCGCCATATCGGACAGGCTTTCCACCAGGCGGTGGGGAGCTTCGTAAAAAATTATGGTTCGCTTTTCCCCCTTTAATTCCTGGAGCTTGCGGCGGCGGGCACCGGCAGCCGCCGGAAGAAAGCCCTCAAAACAAAAGGATGAAGCAGGTAAACCGGATGCTACCAGGGCGGCAAGGGCTGCATTGGGACCGGGCAGGGGTACCACCGGAATGCCCTGGCTCACCACCAGGGCCACCAGCTCTTCCCCGGGATCGGAAATACCCGGCATACCGGCATCGGAAACCAGGGCAATTTTTTGCCCTTCGGCCAGCAGGTTTAAAAGATAACGGGCCATTTGCCTGTGGTTATGTTCGCGGTAGCTGATCACCGGGGTGTGGATATCATAATGGGCCAGGAGCTTCCTGGTCCGGCGGGTATCCTCCGCGGCAATTAAATCCACCTCCCGGAGCACCCGCAGGACACGCAGGGTAATATCCTCCAGGTTGCCGATGGGGGTGGCGCAGAGAAAGAGAGTTCCCTGCTGGCTCACCTTCCCCCCTCCCGCTCCCTGTCCCAAAACGCCTCACAAAACAGGCATTCAGTAGTCCGGATGCGGCCAAAGTGAACGTTGCAAATATGGAAACCCTGCTGGTAGAGGTCCCACAGGTTTTTCAGCCCTTCCCGGGCAGGAATGTTCTCGCTTGCCTGCCCGTAGGCCCTGGCCAACTCCTCCCGCAATTTATCATTTTCCTCCATCAGCAGGCGGATCTGCTTTTTCAGCTTCTGCATATCGTTCCCCAGCGTCTGGATCCTGGCTTCCATTTCCTTGATCATTGCGGTCAGAGCCTGCACACTGGTCACCCCTCGTCCTGGTGATTACCTCGTTAAAAGAATACTCCCTGTTGAGCCTGGTTTCCTTTAATTCCACCATTACGGTTTTACGAAAAATATTTACCGCCGTAACCCGGCCCTCTCCCTGGGGCGTCAGCACCCGGGCACCAATTTCTGGATGTTCATTCCGGGCCTCTTCATAAATTTCATTTTCATATTTTAAACAGCACATCAACCGGCCACAGATACCGGAAATCTTGGTGGGGTTCAGGGAAAGGTTCTGCTCCTTGGCCATGCGTATGGAAACGGAGGCAAAATCGCATAACCAG
This sequence comes from Desulfofundulus australicus DSM 11792, assembly GCF_900129285.1. GTDB lineage: Bacteria > Bacillota > Desulfotomaculia > Desulfotomaculales > Desulfovirgulaceae > Desulfofundulus > Desulfofundulus australicus. Next base: position 22,102 of record NZ_FQUW01000016.1, on the reverse strand, counting down.
GTACTGCAGCATAACTCCCGGCCACAGCAGCCCAGGCCCCCCATCATTTTGGCCTCATCCCGGACCCCGATTTGCCGCAGTTCAATGCGGGTACGGAAAACCGCAGCCAGATCTCTCACCAGTTCCCGGAAGTCAACCCGCCCTTCAGCGGTGAAATAGAAAATGATCTTGTTCCCATCAAAGGTCTGTTCCACATCAACAAGTTTCATGGGCAGGCCGTGTGCAGCAATCTTCTCCAGGCAAATATGGAAAGCCTTTTTTTCCTTCTGTTTGTTTGCGGCTATTTTTTCCAGATCTTCATCCGTAGCCCGGCGGATCACTTTTTTTAAAGGGGTGACCACCTCTTCATCCGGTACAATGGTAGGGCCGATTACCACCTGCCCGTTTTCTATACCCCGGGCCGTTTCCACGATCACCGTGTCGCCGGGCTTGAGCTGGTGTTCTCCCGGATCAAAATAGTAGATTTTGCCCGCTCTTTTAAATCTAACCCCTACAACCCGGTAGGGCATATCTTTCCCTCCATTCCAGCCTGCACAACCAGGCACCGCCGTTCATTAACCGGCGCCAGCCAGGCGCATAAATAGCATTTCCATTGCCAGCCTGGTATTAACATTTGCCAGAAGGGAATCCCTGGTCTTTTCAATTTCTTTAATTACCCTCAACAGCTGGCCGCGGCTATAAATGCGAGCTTCCCTGTCGATCAGAGGAAAAAGGTCCCGGTTGAAAAGCAGTTCCGGCGTCCCGGTTTCCTTACAGACCAGCAAATCCCGGTACCATAACAGGAAAAGTTCCAGGCAGGTCAAAGCGTCTTCCTTATCCCCGGCCACGGCAGCTGCCCGCTGTAAAGCCTCCGCCAGGGACGCCCGGTTTAAACCTGCCGCCAGTTCCAGCATTCTCTGCCGCAGGCCAAAATAACCGCCTTCTGTACCGGCCAGCCGTACGGCCCGGCCGGGGCAGCCCCCGGAGAGCCGGGAGAGCAGTTCCACTTCTTCATCGGGAGCATCCGTCACCCTCTTCAGGATCACGGACACCTGTTCGGGAAGCAGCGGCTGGAAAGTAAGAACCTGGCAGCGGGAAATAATTGTGGGCAGCAAAGCATGCGGACGGTCGGAAATTAAAATGAGCACCGTACCGGCGGGCGGCTCTTCCAGGGTCTTTAAAAGGCAGTTGGCCGCTTCCTGGGTCATCAGATCCGACTGTTCCACCACAAATACCTGCCGCTGCCCCTGGAAAGGAGAAAGGGTAATAAGGCGCAATACTTCCCGTACCTGTCCAATCTTGATGGACGCCCCCTCGGGGACAAGCCGGTGCAGGTCGGGGTGGTTCCGGGCGGCCACCTGCCGGCAATCCCGGCACCGGCCGCAGGCATCCCCCTGTTCGGGGTTCCGGCACAGCAGGGCAGCCCCAAAAGCCAGGGCCGTGGTGGTTTTACCCACACCTTCCGGTCCGGCAAATAAATAGGCATGGCTGGCCCGGTTTTGCTCCACTGCCCGGCGCAGGGCCCGAATTATCTCTTCATGTCCTGTCAGGTCCGCCAGTTTCATTTAAATTCTCTCCTCTACCGCCTTCAAGATCCGCCGGTGGAGTTCGCTGCAGTCCAGGCACCCGTCCAGCACCAGGTAGCGCCCGGGCTCCTGCCGGACAAGCTGCAGGTAGCCCCGGCGTACCCGGTCGAAAAAACCCGGTTCTTCCCTTTCTATGCGGTCCCTGCCCGCCAGCCGGGCCAGGGCCGCGGCAGGCGGCATGTCAAGCAGCACCGTCAGGTCCGCCGTCAACCCTCCCGTGGCCAGAGCGTTAATTTTTTTCAGCTCGCTTAAATCAAGATGGCGCCCGTAGCCCTGGTAGGCCAGGCTGGAATCCACATAACGATCGCTGATTACCACCCGGCCCCGGGCCAGAGCAGGCCGGATGATGCTGGCCACCAGCTCGGCCCGGGCACCGGCGTAAAACAGGGCTTCGGCCAGGGGGCTCAAGCCAGACAGTGCCGGGTCGAGCAAAAGGTTGCGCATTTTCTCCCCCAGCGGGGTACCCCCGGGTTCCCGGGTAAGTACCACCGGGTAACCCCGCCGGATCAGGGCTTCCGCCAGCAGCCGGGCCTGGGTTGTCTTCCCGGCACCATCAATACCTTCAAAAACGATGAAAAAGCCCTTCAACAAACCACCACCCGCAACCTGGCCAGCCCGGGATCTTCAGGGCCATGCACAGGAAACGATAGTTTTCTCACCCATTGCAAATAGTCCACCATTTCCGGACCAATCTCCTCCCCGGGGTAAAGCAGCGGTATGCCCGGCGGCGAAACGCTTACCAGTTCGGCACAAATGTGACCGGCACACTCTTTGAGGGGCAAAGAGCGGCTGGAAGCCAGCCAGGCCTCCCGGGGCGTAAGCTGGACCCGGGGAAGCGGCGGCCGCTCCGGATAAATTTCCGGGGCCCGCCTTCCCCGCTCCCGGCAGGCAATTTCCTGCAGGCCGCGGACAAGAAGGCGGCAGTCCCGGGGAGTGGTGCCTATGCCGATAACAACTACCAGGTTATAATAATCGGCCATTTCCACCTGCACCCGGTAATCCCGGGCCAGAATGCGGGCTGCCTGCAGACCCGTCAGGCCCAGGTCCCGCACACAAATTACCAGCCGGGTGGGATCCAGGCGGGAGGCCCCCGGACGGCCCAGGTGTTCTTCCCCCAGCACGGTTATGCCCGGTAAACGGGAGAGGGCCCGCCTGGTTTCCCGGGCCAGGTCCAGCGCCCTTTCCAGCATATCCCTGCCCCGCACGGCCAGCTGCCGGCGGGCTCCGTCCAGGGAAGCCAGGAGGAGATACGAAGGGCTGCTGCTCTGCAGGAGACTCAAGGCCCGGGCTGTTTTCCAGGCATCTATCCTCTTCCCTTTAAGATGCAGGAATGAAGACTGCGTTAGGGAACCGCCCATTTTATGCATGCTCTGCACGGTGGCATCCACACCGCAGAGCAGTGCTGCCGGCGGGAATTCCTCGTGAAAATGAAAATGTACCCCGTGAGCTTCGTCGGTTACCACAGGCCTGTCCAGCCCGTGGCCCAGTTCCACCAGCCGGGGCAGGTCAGCCGTAATTCCATAATATGTGGGATGGATCACCAGGAGCCCCCTGGCCTGCGGGTGTTCACGCAGGGCCCTGGCAACACTTGCGGGAGCAGGCCCGGCAGCTATACCAAACTCGTCCAGGATTACAGGTTCAAGAAAAACAGGCCTGGCCCCGGAAAATATCAGCCCTCCCAGCACGGACCTGTGGGCGTTGCGGGGAAGCAGAATCTCCTCCCCGGGGCTGCACAGGGCCAGCAACAGCGCCATTATGCCCACCGTGCTGCCGTTAATCAGGAAAAAAGTCTGCCCGGCACCGAAAAGTTCTGCCGCCAGGGCCTGGGCCCGGGCAATAACACCACCTGGCCGGTGCAGATCATCCAGGCCGGGCAACTCGGTGAGATCCAGCTGAAGGATCTCCTTATTTCCCTGCCATTCGGGGAAAATGGCCTGGCCCTGGCGGTGCGCGGGCACGTGCAGGTGGGCGTAATTCCGGGCACAATGGGCATAAAGGGCTGCCAACAGGGGCGCATCCTGCTGGTTCATAAAGTTTTCACCTGTTAATAAGTCAAATTTTTGGTTTGGCAGCTTTATTTTAACATAGCTGCCCTGCGTCATAAAGCATTGCCATTACTTTAATCTTATATCCGGGTAAGGTGGCGGTCAAAATAACTTTAAAGAAAAAAGAAAGGAGAGGCTTTTAAGATGAGAGGTGAAGAAATTGATGTAAAAAGCATTTCCCGTAAGTACAGGACCAACGTCTCCCGCCTGATCCGGGCCTGGAAAAAGGGCCTTTCGGACATGGAAATTGCCAGCACCACCGGTATTGATCCCGCCACCCTGAACAGAATCCGCAGCGATATTGAAATGGCCCACCGGCGCCTGCGCCTGGCCCGGAGAAAGGATTTAAGCCACCTGCTTTATCTCTAGAACCATTGCCTGCATTGCTTCATAGTCTTATAGTAGCTATCATTTCTTTTTAAATTTATGATGCCCGGGCATCGTAATAATTTTGCAACCAGCCCCGCCGTATGGCGGTGCTGTTAAGATAAAGGCCCTTTCCCCGCGGGGAAAGGGCCCTTGATTATCAGCCGGCTTTTTTCTCTTCTTTCTTTTTGCTGACGCTAATGGCACAATCAGGGCAAACTATCTGGCAGATGCCGCAGGCAATGCACTCGTCATTGGGTTCCACCGAAGGAGTGCCGTATACCCCCAGGACATCTGACCAGGAGAGGCATTTTTTGGGGCATTTCTGCATGCATAACCCGCAGCCCTTGCAAAGGCCGGGGAAAATCGTCCAGAAGCCCTTGGCAACTTCTATGGTCCGGGCTTTAAAGTGCTGTGTCATTTACTCACGCCCCCTTCCTAAATAAGTTGAGCCACAAGCTCCATACCCCGCTCCAGGGCCCGGAAATTCAATTCCCGCAATTGGGGGTTCTTTTCAAATTTATATCCCAGTTTTTTCTCAATGGCATTCCGTGCATCTTCCACGGAGATTACCCCTGTAGCCTTGATTACCGCACCCATAATGACGATGTTGAATACCCGGGGGTGCAGTTCCTTTTTGGAAACCTCAATGGCGGGAATGGGCAGGATTTTTTTAGCCTGGGTGGGCAGGGCATCATCGATGCCCTCAATGCTGGAATCATATACAAACAGGGTTTGCGGCCCCACATACTGCCGGGTCCGGTGGACCGCCCGGTCGCTCAAAGCAATTACAATGTCCCCGGTTTGAAATTTGGGCGCCCCAATGGGTTCATCACCGATCTGCAGGTAGGCAATGGAAACGCCCCCGCGCTGCTCCACGCCAAAGTTGGGAATGTACAGGGCTTCGCGGCCTTCCTCATTGGCCGCCTCGGCGATGATCTCCGCCACCGATTGTACCCCCTGGCCGCCTTCCCCGGCCAGAAGGATCTTCACCGCTTTAGCCATTTGCTTCGCCCTCCTTCTGGCCGCCGGGCACTTTTATTTCTCCCACCTTGAAGTACTTGGGCATCTCTTCTTCCACCATCTTCCAGGTTTCTTCGGCGTTGGTGCGCCAGTTCGTCGGACAGGCGGAGAGAACCTCTACAAAGGAAAAACCATTACCGGCCATCTGGTTCTCCAGGGCCTTCTTCAGGTAATTTTTCAGCTGCCGCAGGTTGGCCACCGTACCCCGGGCCACATATGCCCCTTCGCGGGTAATGGCGGCGACCATCTCCGGACCCTGGGTGGGATAGCCGGTTTTTTCCGGATCCCGGCCGTAGGGTGAAGTTTCCGTTTTCTGCCCGGGCAGCGTCGTCGGCGCCATCTGGCCTCCCGTCATACCGTACTGGGTATTATTGACCAGGATTACCGTAATCTTTTCATTCCGGGCCGCAGCGTTTACCAGGTGCTGCGAACCAATGGCGTAACCGCCCCCATCGCCCATATAGGCAATTCCGATAAGGTTGGGATTGGCCCGCTTTAAACCGGTTATAACAGGTGTGGTCCGGCCGTGGTGGGTCTGGATGGTATCCACGTTAAAGAAATCCCAGGCCAGCAGGGAACAACCGATATCACAGCCAAAAACCGCACGATCCTGTATGCCCAGTTCATCAATGGCCTGTCCCAGCGCCTTCAATACCAGGCCGTGGCCGCAGCCGGGGCAAAATTTATGGGGTTTGGTATCTACACGCCAGCTCTTGGGCATGGCAGGTTGTACAGACATCCTAAAGGCCTCCTTTCTCAATTCCTTTAACCGGTAATCTCCTTCACGCGGCTGACCACATCTTCAGCAGTGATGCCCACACCGGGCTTGAAAAGCTCCAGCATTTCCACGGGGCATCCAAAGGCCGCTTCCTTCAGAAGCCGGGCCAGCTGTCCCTGGGCTGATTCCACTACCAGGAATTTCCCGACCTTTTCCGCAGTTTCCCGCAGGGCTTTTACCGGAAGGGGCCGCAGGGTGATGGGGCGGAAATAACCAACCCTGACACCTTCTTCCCGCAGCTCTTTTACAGCAGCTTTACAGGCCCGGGATACTACACCATGGGATACCACCACCAGCTCGGCATCCTCCAGGCCAAAGGCTTCATGCTCGGCTACTTCGGGGGCAATTTTTTCATAGTCCTTGAAGTATCCTTCCAGCACCTCGTATAATTCTTCTTCCACGTTGTAGGTATTGCGCAGTTGCGTGGGAGGCCTGTCCACTCCGGGAACACCGGGTTTGCCTAAAAATGGCTCCGCCTGAACCAGTTCAATACCTCTAATGTCGGGGTCGTAAATGGTGAGGGACTCCCTCATTTTTGCCTGGTAGCCGTCACCCAGGATAAAAGTGGGGAAACGATATTTCCAGGCTGTGTTAAAGGCTTTGATGGTGTAATCAAAAAGCTCCTGGTGATTGGCCGTGGAGTAAACAATGCGCAGGCCCTCGCCGTTGCCCCCCAGCGTGGTCATGGTTACCTCTTGCTGGGAGTAAATTACAGTAGCTGTGGAAGGACCACCCCGCTGCTGGATTACCACCACGGTAGGCAGGCGCATGGCTTCAGCCATGGACATGGGTTCCTGCATCAGGGTGTTACCCGGCCCTGCCGTTGCCGTGAAAGCCTTCCGTCCCGCCAGTACCCCGCCGCAGGTGGTAAAACCGGCGGAAAGTTCATCTTCCGTCTGCAGGAACTCCCGGCCGTACCTGGGTGCCAGGCGGGTCCAGTAGTGCATGATTTCGTTTTGAGGGGTAATGGGATAGCCGTACATAATTTCAGCACCCGCTGCCAGCGCAGCCCAGGCTACCACCTCATTGCCGGTCATAAAGACCCGCTTTTCACCCTCAATTGGTTTGTCAGGCATAAAGACCTACACCTCCTGAAAATCTTATCCTGAAAATGTTCAGTGCGGTTCTCCTGAACATTCCTCTGGCCATTATAAATAAAAGTTACCACAGGGCATGGGGCATGAATCGCTTAATGGGCCAGACCGGGTGACCTGCCGCATCACGGGTGCCGATAACCCGGGCCAGTTCCTCCAGAACAGTGGTGGCCACCACCGGAACGCCCAGTTGCCTGGCGGCTTCGTCCACCATCCTGGCCCCATCCTGAACAAATTCCACGGTGGTTTCATCCCCCAGGTGGCTGTTGTTGATCAGCCCATCCACTCTGCCCAGGGACCGCACATATTCCACAATTTCCTGAACCGAGCCGGTCATGGGCCGGCCTATGTTTACCACCGCAAAAATTTTTAAATCAGGATCGGTAGCTGCACCTTCCACCAGGTTCAGGGTTTTGGCTCCCTCTACGCCATAACCTATATCGAGAATTACATCCCCGGGAAACCTCAGGGCCCAGCGGTTGGCAGGATAAAAAATGCTCCCGGTTTCCCCCAAACCCATCATCTCCCTGGTTTCCCAGGCCACGACATTGATCCCCATTTCCGCCAGCTTTTTTTTGAGCGGCCGCAAAGTATAACATGGCTCTACAATATCCAGATCAACCAGGTTAACCCGCCGGCCGCGGGCAGCCAGCAATAAAGCCCGGTTAACCGCCACTTCGCTCTTCCCGCTGGCATATTCTCCAATATAGGCTTCTACTATCCGGCCGGAAATACACCTCACCCCCGTAAAAAATTGAAGTCAAAAATTTAAAAACTTATATTTACTTTCTAAAAAGACTATAAAGATCACAAGAATGAAAACCGGGACAGCGGGGGGTTACTGTCCCTGACTAACTTATGTTCAATTTAAGGTTTTTTTTATTACATTTGCCATTTCCCAATCCTTACTTAGTATATTGCAAAATGGATTCTACGTCAACACAAGTTAATAATTGCATAATTTTATATATCATAGCAAAAAATCACACAAAAAAGTAATGCAATAAAATTAACAGAAGCACACCGGGTACCTGAAGCAATCCAGCAGTGAGGAGGGTCACCGGGTTAACTGCAATTTTTAGACCCAACTGGCCCAAAATGGTATTGAACAGTAACAATAAAATTCCCCCCACAAGAATACACAATACCAGCTTCAAGCTTAATTTAAAAAACCGGTACAAAACACCGCCCATGAGAAATAAACCTAAAAGCCCCAGACATATTAAAAATATCAGCTTTAATTCCATTATCCCCACTCCTCCCGCCAGCAATCCTGTCCCACGGCATGTATATGGAGCGGGGTGGTAAAATATGCCTTATTTATGTTATTTCCCGGCGGCCCTCCAGGGCCATGGCCAGGGTCATCTCATCGGCATATTCCAGGTGGGCGCCCACGGGCAAACCGTGGGCAATACGCGTTACCTTTAAGCCCAGGGGTTTAATTAACCGGGCCAGGTAAAGGGCGGTGGCATCACCCTCTACATCCGGATTGGTGGCCAGAATTACCTCCCTGATCACTCCCTTATTCAGGCGGGCCAGGAGCTGCTTGATGGTAAGGTCCTCCGGGCCTACCCCCGCCAGGGGGGAAATAGCCCCCCTTAGAACGTGGTAAAGACCCCGGTAACCCCGGGTTTTTTCCATGGCCACCACATCCCGCGGTTCCTGAACCACACAGACCAGCGTGGGATCCCGTTCCGGGTCGGAACAAATCTGGCAAATTTCCCGGTCAGTGAGATTGGCACAAATTGAACAGTAACGCACACTGTCACGGGCGGAAACCAGGGCCCTGGCCAGGTTATGGGCTACTTCCGGCGGGGCGTTCAAAAGATAAAAGGCCAGGCGCTGGGCCGTTTTGGGCCCGATACCGGGAAGCCTGGCGAGTTCTTCAATCAGACGGTTTACGGGGCCGGAAAGGTACCTCACCGTTTTCACCCCTAAAAGAGGCCGGGCAGGTTTAACCCACCGGTCAGCTTGCCCATCTCCCTGGTCACCATTTCCCGGGACTGGTTGAGCGCGCTGTTAACGGCTGTCAGGACCAGTTCCGTCAACATCTCCACATCTTCCGGGTCCACTGCTTCCGGCTTTATTTCCAGGGCCACCAGCTCCTGCTTACCATTTACCACGGCCCTGACAACCCCTCCCCCGGCCGTGGCTTCCACGGTCCGGTTGCCCAGCTCCTCCTGCAGGCGCATCATTTCCGCCTGCATCTTCTGAACCTGCTTGAGCATTTTGTTCATATTACCCATCATAATTTGCTCTCTCCTTTACATTACATTTTTCGCAATTCAACCGGCCTGCTTACCTTTCGTTTATTTCCTCTCCCCCGAACAGCTGGATGGCCGCCGCCGCATCAAGCCGTTCCTCTACCTCCAGCACCTGCTTCTTCTCCGGTGAAGCCTTGCCGTACACTATATTCACCCGCCAGGTCCCCGGGAACAGAGCAGCCAGAACCTCTTCCAGCACCCGGCGGTTTGCCGCTGCCTCCAGCAACTCCTTAAACATATCGTCGGGTTCAAAGGCTACAGTCAGGCAGTTTTCCTCGAGCTGTTCCGGCCAGCCATGGGAAAGGTAATTGTATACAGGAACACTTTTGCTGCGCACCAGGTCGAGGAACTGCGGCCAGCACTGCCTGATCCTGTCCAGGGAAACCCCCTCGCCGTCGTTTCCCGGTGCAGGTTTTCCCGGGGGATTTTCTTTTACTTCCCGCACCCTGTCCCTTCCTACCGCGGCATCCTTTTCACCGGCCTGTGAACGCCCGGCGTTTTTATCCATTATTTCCCGCCGGAGCTGGATCCTTTCCTTCTTTTCCTTTTTTTCTGCCGGGTTCTGCAGCCCACCAGCCTCCAGCTGTTCCAGCCGGGATTCCAGCTGTTCCAGCCTCAAGGCTAAAGCGCTCAGGGAATCAGCCCCGCCGGGGCGGGTGGCTTCCACCAGGGCCACCTCCAGCAGGATACGGGGCTGGCTGGCCCACTTCATTTCCTGTTCCACCCGGGTGAGCAGCTGGAGGACATACAGCAAATGTTCCCGGCTGAATTCATGGCTCCGTTCAAGCAAGCGCTCCTTTTCTCCGGGTAACAGGGCCAGTTCCCGGGAAGGTGAAATCTGGACCAGCATGAGGCGGCGTAAATATGCCGCCAGCTCCTGGACAAAAAGGCGCAGGTCCTTTCCTTCCGCCGCCACGTCCGCTACCAGGTGCAGCAGGCGGTCTGCCCGGCAGGCTGCCAGCGCGCGGGCGGTTTCATCCAGCAGATCGTCCCGGACGGTGCCCATGATCCGGTGAACATTTTCTGCCGTAACAACCATATTACCATAAGCTGCTGCCTGATCCAGGATGCCCAGGGCGTCCCGCAGGCTGCCGCCGGCAGCCCGGGCAATCAGATATAAGGCTTCTTCTTCCACCTGAAAACCTGACCCGTCAGCCACCTTCCGGAGGCGAGCCAGCATATCTTCAAGGGCAATGGGACGGAAGTCAAAGCGCTGGCAGCGGGAAAGAATGGTCAGAGGAACCTTATGCGGTTCAGTGGTGGCCAGCACAAAAACCACATGAGCAGGTGGCTCTTCCAGAGTTTTCAGGAGGGCATTAAAAGCTTCACTGGTGAGCATATGCACTTCGTCAATAATATAAACCCGGTAACCGGATTGGACAGGTGAATATCTTACTTTTTCCCGCAGGTCCCGGATCTCATCTATCCCCCGGTGGGAGGCAGCATCTATCTCCACCACGTCCATGGAGATGCCCGCGCTGATCTCCCGGCACACCGCACACTCATTGCAGGGTTCGGGACCCTGGCGGGTAGAACAGTTCAAGGCTCTGGCCAGGATTTTAGCCGTGGTTGTTTTGCCCGTACCCCGGGGACCGCAGAAGAGGTAGGCATGGGCAACTCTCCCGGAAAGCAGGGCGTTTTGCAGCGTTGTGGTGACGTGTTTTTGCCCAACAACTTCCTCAAAGCGGCCGGGGCGCCACCTGCGGTACAGGGCCTGGTATGACATGGCATCTCAACTCCGCGGATTTGTTGGTGCACCATTATTTAAACTGCAGGATAATTTGCTTTACTCCAGATGCCTTAGCACAAATTCGTCACCGGTGAGTAATTTCCTCTTTAAATTTCCCGGCAATAAAAAATAAAGAACTGCCTTTAAAGCAGTTCGTAACGAAACTTTATTGGCCGTGCACCTGCCGTTGAATGATGACTTCCGGGCGTTACCCCTGCAGGTAGCTCGGGTCAGGCACCCTTGCGGCACCCGGAGGTGCTTCCTTAGTGCTGCTTCCGCCAGGACCTGACACGGTTCAGAAGTCTCCGTCGCGCAAGACCCAACCGTCGTCACCCCTTACAGGGGCCAGACCCCACAAGTCACACCCGCGGGCAGGAATTCGACCCCGCTACAGCGGCTTGCGGGTTCAGGGCACCGCTACCTCCCCGTCTAGCACGGCCAATGCCTCCACCGGTCGCAGGCCACTCGGAACAAATCCTGGACCGTATGTTACAATGGCGGAGAGAGTGGGATTCGAACCCACGAGACAGGCTTTGCACCCGTCTACTCGCTCTCCAGGCGAGCGCCTTCAACCACTCAGCCATCTCTCCACACCATGGCCGTGGCCTACAATAACCGGTATATTGTTTCTCCCAGGAAATATTATAACCATCTTGCTTCAAAAACTCAAGAGGGAGGTATACGGTAAATGCCCACAAGGAAGCATTTACTTTTCTCCCTTTAAATATATTTTATAAAGGCGGGCGACATCTGGCAAGCACCATCGTTATCCAGCCTGAGCGGGCGCCAGATGCAAAAACCCGGGCATTATGCCCGGGGTTATCAGTTTAAGCACCCCTATTTATCCCTGTCTACCAGCAGGACTCCCCCCACGCCCACGTTTTCACGTTCCGTTTCCTGAATAAGAATTGTAAACGCCTGGGTGGGGATATTCATGATTTTGCTGGCCGCCTCGGTAAAGGACTTAACCAGTTCCGCTTTCTGCTCCTTGTTCATCTTCGGGCCGTGAACCATAATTACAGGCATCCTGACACCCCCTTTTCACAGGACTTTTCCGACAGCGTAATTTCCGGTGTGGCGCATTTCCCGCCTATTTAGACCGCTTTCAAGCTTTCCGTCCGGATGAGATCCAGCAAATACTTTTTCAGACGCCAGAATTCGGGATCGTCCTTCATCTCGTAAGTACGGGGCCGGGGCAGGGGAATCTGCACCGTTTCTTTAATTTGCCCGGGGCGTGCAGTCATTATGTGCACCGTATCGCTCAAAAAAACCGCTTCTTCCACATCATGGGTTACAAACAGGATGGTCTTCCGGGATTCCTCCCACACTTTCAGCAGGATCTCCTGCATGATTAACCTGGTCTGGGCATCCAGGGCGCCAAAGGGCTCGTCCATAAGCAATATCTCGGGATCGTTGGCCAGGGCCCGGGCGATAGCCACCCGCTGCTTCATCCCCCCGGAAAGGCTTACCGGGTAGGCTTCTTCAAACCCCTTCAACCCGATCAGTTCTGTGTAATGCTCGGAAATGGCATGGCGTTCTGCCGCCGGTACACCACGCAGCTCCAGGCCGAATTCGATATTGCGCCGCACCGTCAACCAGGGAAAAAGGGTATAGGATTGAAAAACCATCCCCCGGTCCGGCCCGGCTCCCTTAATTTCCCGGCCGTCCAGCAGCACCTTCCCGGCAGTGGGCTCGGTCAACCCGGCTACAATTCGCAGGATGGTGGATTTACCGCATCCCGATGGACCGAGAATGGTCACAAATTCCCCTTCCCGTACATCAAAGCTGGTGGCCTTAAGGGCCTCCACACTGCTGCGGCCGCCGTTAAAAGTTTTGGATACTCCCTGAATACTTAACTTCACGTCTTTAGGCCACACTTCTACGTCCCCCGCCGCTGGTAGGCAAACAAAGTATTGTAGATAAACTTAAAGATTAAGTCGGTAATCATGCCCAGGAGCCCGATGGTCAGGATGCAGACAAATATCTTTCCCGTATGGCCGAACCTGGCTGCATGCATAATGGCATACCCCAGGCCGGAACTTGCCCCCACAATTTCAGCCACCACCAGGTAGGTCCAGGCCCAGCCGAAGGTAATGCGCAGGGTATCTACAATTCCCGGCAGGGAAGCGGGAATAATTACCCGGCTGAAAACGGAAAGCCCCCTGGCCCCCAGGGTATAGCTCACTTCAATGAGCTCAAGGGGCACGTTTTTGGTCACATCCATGATCATGAGCACCTGCTGAAAAAAGGTCCCCCAGAAAATAACCATGATCTTTTCCGGCTCACCAAGGCCCAACCACAGGATAAACAGGGGGATAAAAGCCGAAGCAGGCATATAGCGGATAAAGCCAAACATGGGCTCAAAAAATCCCAGGGCCCACTTCCAGGTGCCCATGAGCATACCCAGGGGAACCGCAATCACGGCTGAGAGCAGGAAGCCGGAGGTAACGCGAAAGGTGCTGACCAGGGCATGTTCGAAGAGTGAGCCATCCCGGATCATCTCTACCGCCGTCCGGGCCACTTCACCGGGGGTCGGCAGTAAAGATGCCGGCACCAGTTGCCCGTAGGCCAGCAGGGACCAGATAGCAAACAGAAGGGCAAAATGTGCGGCCCCCAGGGTGCCGTATAAAGATTTGTTAATTTCCTGCCGCAATAACATTGTCCAACCTCGTTATACTGGCGCAAAAAGGCGCCGGATATTAAGCTGATCAGTTATTTAGTAACATTTTTTAAGTAGCTGCCGTCAATCATTTTATTGACATCGGGTTTGTTGTTGATCACCTTCTTATCATAATAGAAGTCCACTGCTTTCTGCAAGGTATTCTGGATTCCGCCATCGAAAAACTTGAGGTTATCCTCCAGGCTGTACAGGCGGATGCCATCCATAAAAGTCTCCGGGTCCATATCCATCGCCCTGGCCATGATTTCTACGGCTTCTTTCTGGTTCTGGGCAAAGAATTCCATAGCCTTGGCCAGGCCATTCACCAGGGCCTGCATCTCCCGGGGGTGGCTTTCGGCAAAATCCCTGCGGAATGCTACCGCGTCAACAATCAAACCCGGCGTTTCCTTGGAGGTTATGATCAGATTGCCCTTGCCATCTTCAATTCCCCTGGACAGCCAGGGTTCCCAGGTCACCGCCGCATCCACTTTCCCGGCAACGAAGGCCTGCCCGGCATCCCCGGCACTGCCGGACTGCACCATTACAATGTCGTCCTCGCTCAAGCCGGCTTTTTCCAGGCAGTTCAGCAGGAAGAAGTGACTGGTGGTACCCACATCCAGGGCCACGGTTTTACCTTTCAGGTCGGCCACCGACTTTATATCCTTCCTGGCTACTATACCGTCGCCGCCATAGGAGTCGTCCAGTGCCCAGACAATTGTCAGCGGTACTCCTTCCGCTTCCAGGGTGGACTCAATATCCAGGGTGGTCGCAACTCCATCCACCTTGTTGCCCTTCAGGGCTGCCTTTCGCTCGGCCAGGCCCTGAATAACGGAAATCTCCACCTCCAGACCTTCCTCCTTGAAAAAGCCCTTGTCACGGGCTAAAAACAACGGGCCGTACCCCGGCCAGGTAGGCAGGGTCAGGCGTACTTTCTCCAGCTTTTGCTCCTGACCGGTACCCGCCTGTTGTTGACCGGTTTCCTGTCCCCCACAGCCGGCTGCAATGAGGGTCAGAATAAGGATCAGGGATAAAACCGCCAGCTTGCCCAGTTTGTTCACCTTAATTCTCCCTCCCATATAAAGTTTTAATATTTTAGCGCAATAAACTGTTCGACAAAAAAAACTTTTTTCCTTTAAACAGGTAATTAACTTCTCCTGGAATTTTTAGCCATCAGGGCTTCCACCAGAGCCCTGTTTTCTTCCGGCCGGCCCACAGTAATGCGCAAACAGGTGGGCAGGTTAAATCCATGGCCGGGACGGACTATAATTCCCCGTTCCACCAGGTAATCAAATACGCCCCTGCCATCCTCCCCCGTATCCACCAGCAGGAAGTTGGACTGGCTGGGAACAACCTTCCAGCCGCAGGCTGACAACTGTTCAGTTAGCCACTGCCGCTGTTCCCTGTTGTACCTGCGCATGGTTTCTACATACGTACGGTCGCGAAAAGCAGCCAGGGCGGCCGCCTGCCCCAGAACACCTGCATTAAAGGGTGGACGGACCCGATGTACCCGGGCCACGAGGCCGGCATGGGCAAGCAAATAACCCACCCGGGCCGCTGCCAGGCCGTATATTTTGGAAAAGGTGCGCATCACCAGCAGGCGGGGCTCAGCACCAAGGAAAGGTATGGCGGTATAACCCGCCGGGTCGTCGGTATACTCATTATAGGCCTCATCCACCGTCACCAGCACCCGCTCCGGCAGCCGCCGCATAAACGGTAAAAGCTCGGACGCGGGAAAAGCCGTACCGGTAGGGTTGTTGGGGTTGCAGATAAAAATCAGTTTCGTTTTTTCTGTAACAGCCGCCGCTACCTTTTCCAGGTCAATGCGATAGTCGTTTAAGGGAACGGTAACCGGTACAGCGCCGGCCAGGTGAGCAGCCGCAGCGTAGGAGCCAAAAGTGGGAGAAGGAATTATTACTTCATCCCCCGGATCAAGGAAGGCCAGGGCTACCAGGTTGATTATTTCATCGGCACCGTTGGCCAGGAGAATCTGCTCCGGTGACAGGCGGTAAAAATCTGCCAGTTCCTGGCATAGAGCGCGGCCGTAAGAATCGGGATAACGGTGCATGGACGCAGCCGCCTCCTGCACGGCCCTTACTGCCGCGGGAGAGGGGCCATAAGGGTTTTCATTGAAAGAAAGCTTGTACACCCGCTCCCGGCCCAGGCGAGCCCGGAGCTCTTCCAGGGGGAGATCCGGGATTTCCTCTGGAAAGGCCTGCACGGCGGCGGTCCGCCGGGCGGCCAGCAGCTCGGGTTTCATATGCTTGTCCCACCACTCTTTCGTCCCAACTCATCAGCAGACAGCAGGGCCTGTACCAGCATATTTTCATCAACGGTAAAGGGCAGGTTTTGAATATCTTCCGTAGCCAGGGCGCCGGCCGCTACCGTATGCAGTTGCTGAGATGTAACATGTTCAAGCCCCAGATCGGCAAAGGTTACAGGTAAACCCAGCTTCCGGTAATAACCGATCAGTTTCTCTGCTTCAGCATAATTATTTTCCAGCATCAACTGAACCAGAATGCCAAAGGCCACGGTTTCCCCATGGCAGCGCCCGTGGGTTTCCGGGAGGCAGGTAAGGCCGGAGTAAACCGCGTGGGCGCCCGCCGTGCGGCACTCATCGCCCCCCAAACCGCTGACCAGGCCGCTGACCATGATTATGGCATCAACCACTTCGGCCAGGGGTACGTTAACCTCCTGGAGCCTGGCCGCCTCCAGGGCGGCTTCACCATGCAGGACCAGTATTTCCCGGGCCACCGCCGCCAGCTGCAGGGCACTGCGAATTACGGCGGAATCACCACGGTTCCGGGCGGTTGCTTCAAGCTCATACCATTTGGCCAGGGTATCCCCGATGCCGGCAATCAAAAATACGGCCGGGGCCCGGGCAATGGTAGCCAGATCCACCAGTACCATCTCCGGTACGCGGGCCTGCCGGGATATCTCCTGAAAAACACCCTGCTCGTTATAGACAATAGAAATACCGGTAAAAGCCGCGCAGGTGGCAGCTATAGTGGGAACGGTCACCACCGGTACACCGGCGACCCAGGCTGCACTCTTGGCCGTATCCAGGGCTTTACCCCCGCCCACGCCAATGAGCATCTCCGCCCCGGCATCCCGCACGGCGGCAGCCAGCTTTTCAATATTAACCGGGGAGCATTCTCCTCCATACCATACCAGGCCGGCTACCTCCCTGCCTGCTTTCCTTAACCCTGCCGTCAGGCGCTCCCCGGTAACCTGGAGGGCGGTTTCCCCACCGGCAATCAAGACCCGCCGTAATGACGGGGGCAACAACTCCCCCAACCTCTCCAGCACCAGTTCATCCCGTACATATTTAGTTGGCGCAAGGCAGCGTTGCATAAATATTAATCACCCCAAATCATAATTCGGGGTGCTTCGACAAATACCTTCTTCGATATGGGCAATTTATTCCCTAAAATCCCCTTCCCAGCTTTCTATAAATTTTTTCCCTGTAATATCTTACAGCGGCATTCGTGCCCCTTCTTTCCATGAGCAGGTTGAACCGCAATATTTTTTCGTTTAATTTTCTGGTCAGTTGCTGTTTTTCTTCTTCCTGGTAACAAAGATCAACCAGCTGTTTCAGGGACATGATCTCCCTGTGCAGCTCGAGTTCCGGGGGCAGTACACCGGCATTTTTTAAAATAAGGTAGGAGGCCCGGAGCTCCTCGGGAACCCCGGACAGATCGTCCAGCTGCAGGGGCCTGCCCCTGCCGGGCAGGTTGTCAAACTCTCCCCTTTCCATGGCTTCCCGGATCTTATTTTCGGCAATTATCGCCACAATATCCATTCTTCCACCTCCACCGGCCGCTGGCCAATCACCCGCTGCCTGCTTTATCCTCCCGGGAAGTTCGTAAGCGGGGTCGGGACACCCCGTCTATCTAAAAAAACGCCTCCCTTTAACAGGGAGGCAGCAGCGAAACCAGGTCAAATCACTTGGTCCGACACATCAGGACGAAAAAATGGCGGAGAGAGTGGAATTCGAACCCACGAGGCAGGTTTTGGCCCGCCTACTCGATTTCGAGTCGAGCAAACAGATTCAAATCCCTCAAACCCGCACTATGTCTGAACTTCTCGTTTACTGCCTCCCACTAGTTTAGCTCGATTCGGTTTTTCAAAAAATTTCACTTCGCGGAATCGAGTTAAGTATCTTTCTTCACTATGTCTTTCTTCTCTATGCTTTCGCAAAATACTGTTCAAGCAAGAAGGTTTTTAAACTCGTCAACGGTTAGTCCAGCCTGCCTTAAGATAGACCTCAAAACTCCCTGCTTTATGTCCCTGTTACCGTGAAAAGGGACGATAGCCCTTCTGCCGTCTGGGTGGCGGAGAATATAATGGCTCCCGGTCACATGGTCAACTTCAAAGCCAACTTTCTGCAGGGCAGCAATGACTTCCCTCGCTTTAAGAACAGGTAACTTCCTCATATTTAATTTAGGCCACGTCCACTGTAATAGTCTCTACTTCCGCTTTCTCAAAGCCAAAGGGTAGCGGCTCTCCATGTTTTTTCAGGCTCTCGATGTACCCTCTTATGGCGTCCTCAGCCATTGCCAGGGCTTCTTCCCTCGTTTCCCCCTGGGTGACGCAACCCGGCAGTGCCGGTACAGAAGCAATATAGCCTCCTTCTTCGGCGGGTTCGAGGTAAACAATAAAGCGGGCCATGTTCTTCCCTCCCAAGACGTATTTCAGCCCTTACATAGTATGCCTTGGCGAAGCAAGATTTAGCTTTTCTATGGCTAAAACCCTGCTCAAGTAGAGGCGTTTCTCAAAAGCTTCAGCTTTTGCCTCACCCGGTAGCGGTGGCTTTTGGCCGAGTGCTTGCAAGTAGGAGAGCAATATTCTTTGCTTCTCTCCCAAGTGGCAGGCACCTCCCCAAGGAACTTCACTACTTTTCTCTCTGCCATAAAAAGCATGCCTCCCTTCAACTGGGGAGGCAGTAGCGAGTCGAGTTAACTCATTGGGCTTCGCTAGCTTAACTCGATTCGTGCATTTCTAGCAGTTCCCATGGCATAAAATGGCGGAGAGAGTGGGATTCGAACCCACGAGGCCGCTTTTGGCAGCCTACTCGATTTCGAGTCGAGCGCCTTAAACCACTCGGCCATCTCTCCGTTATAATCCTTCCTTTTACCTGTCTTTTTGCCTTAACTCACGAAAGAACCTCTGGATAATGGCCGCACATTCATCGGCCAGTACACCGGAAACAACTTCCAACCGGTGGTTGAACCGGGGCTCCCTCACTATATCCATAACGGAATCCACCGCTCCTGCCTTCGGGTCCCTGGCCCCGTAAACCAGCATTCGCACCCGGAACTGCACCATGGCACCGGCACACATGGGACAGGGCTCAATGGTACTGTACAGGACGGTATCCACCAGGCGCCAGTCCCCCAGACAACGGGCTGCTTCCCGCATGGCCAGAATCTCCGCATGAGCGGTACTGTCTTTAAGGGTCTCCCGGAGGTTGTGTCCCCGGCCTATGATTTTATCTCCCAGCACCACTACCGCCCCGATGGGCACTTCGCCCATTTCATAGGCTTTTTGCGCCTCGGCCAGAGCCTCCAGCATGTAGCGGCGATGATCCGTCAACCATCCCCCCCACCGGAATACCCGGAATGCTTCTTACCGGCAGAGTTATTTTAACATAGCAGCCCTACCCTTGACAACCCGCGTTTCCGCTAAACCCCGCTCAAACGCAGCCAATCCGTCCCGCACGGGCGCGGAAGTCCCCGAAAGCGGCAAACGGAAACCCGCCCGGTGAAACCGGATGACAAACCAGATTAGGAAAAGCAGACAATGTGGTATAATTTTAAGGGTCCTGTAACGGAGCAAATGTCCGATGGCGGAGGGAACGTCATTGTCCTATACCTTCAAGGTTAAAACCCTTGGCTGCCCGGTCAACCAGCAGGAAGGGCGGGCTCTGGAGCTGGCCATGCAGGAAGCAGGTTTTTCCCCGGCGCAAAAAGCAGCCGATGTTTATATTATCAACAGCTGCGTGGTAACCCGGTCCGCGGCAGCCGAAGCCCGACGGCTGGCCAGCCAGGCTAAAAAAGAGAATCCCCGGGCTCTGGTGGTTCTGGCCGGATGCTACCCGCAGGTGTACTGGGAGGAAATAAAGGAAAAACTTCCTTTTGTGGATATTATCATCGGCACCACCGGTAGAACCCGGCTGCCGGCCATTATAGCCCGTGAGCTTGCCCGGTGCCAGCGGGAGCAAAAGATAATCATTACGGAACATGAGCCGGGTGAAAGTTTTGAGGATTTCCCCCTGACCGGCAACTACGGCCGCACCCGCCCCGTCATTAAAATCCAGGAGGGTTGCGACGAGGCCTGCACCTATTGTATTGTCCGGAAAGCCCGCGGGTTACCCAGAAGCCTGGCACCGGAAAAGGTAATTGCCCGGTTGGAACATTTTGCAAACATGGGTTACCGGGAGATAGTCCTGGCCGGCACCCACCTGGGGGCGTATGGTAAGGATCTGCCCGGATGGAACCTGGCCCGCCTCATAAGGGAACTGGACGCTCTCCCCTATCCGTTCCGCCTGCGCCTGAGCTATATCGAACCTATGGATTTGCACCCGGAGTTTTTACAAACCATAGCCCGTTCCCGCAAAGTCTGCCCGTTTTTGTACCTGCCCCTCCAGAGCGGTTCAGACCGTATCCTCCAGAAAATGGGGCGCAGGTACAGGAGCGGGGACTTTGCCCGTCTGGTGCAAAAGGCAAGGGAATTAATCCCGGACCTTTCCATCTGGACGGATTTAATCGTGGGCTTTCCCGGGGAAACGGAAGATGATCACCGGCAGACCATGGACCTGGTTGAGGAGCTGGCTTTAAGCCACCTGCATGTGTTTCCCTACTCACCACGACCGGGAACGGAGGCCTTCAGTTTCCCCGAACAGGTAGCCCCTGATATTAAAAAAAGAAGGGTCCGGGAACTGCGTGCCCTTGACGAAAAACTTTCCCTGCGCTTTCACCGGCAGCTGGTGGGCAAACAGGTGCAGGTGCTGGTGGAAAAGGTGGAAAACCCGGGGGAAGGATTATCGGAACATTACGTGAGGGTACGGTTCCCGGCTGCCGCTGCGGAACTGAAGGGCTCCCTGGTGCAGGTTCAGGTTACGGCTGCGGCACCCTGGGGAGTGGAAGGGCACCTGGTAAAAAAACAGTAAAATTCCCCAAAGCACGCAGGACAGAAAGCCATAAATAGCAGGCCCCGCAAATCCTTGCGGGGCTTCAGGCTGTCGATAAAGTGCCCCCGGAGATTGCCCTGGTTTTAGTCGTCGCTCCCGGGTCGTATCGCTTGCCGGGCCAAAAGGCCCCGGCTCCGGTCTTCGGCGGGTACCGGCCACACTCACACATCCTGTGTTCAGGTAGCCTCCGCGGACATCCGGTCCGCGGCACGTGACCTGGCCCGGCAGCGCTCACTCCAGGTCCTCATCCTTTAAAACCAGGGCACATAAAGTTTGTCTACAAGCGGAAGCCCCGCAAATTATTGCGGGGCTTATCTTTTTCTGGTGCGCCCGGAGGGACTCGAACCCCCGACACGCGGTTTAGGAAACCGCTAAAAGCCCTTTGTATAGTTTAGCGAAGTTTGTAAAGGCTTGATTTGACTGGTGTTGTTAGAAGCTACCAGGGAATAAATGGGTGTGTTTTGGCCTCGTTTTAGGGTGTTTGCTCCCAATCTGCTCCCAAATTGCTCCCAAAGCGAAAAACCGGTTTCGCTTACAGCCATGCGGCCTCCGGGGCTTGCTGCTCCCAAAATGAATGATGGGAGCACGCACCAGCAGAAAGGGCTTCGTAATTTCTTGGCCGGCCGCCCTCCCGGAAGGACCCAGCCGAAACACTAGTATTCAACACTAGTGCCCGCACCCCTATTGCTACGTTTGGTTTTAAGGGGTATTTGTCGCGGGCAAAGGTTTTATACTTACCCCTGGGGAATCCCCCCTGAAATGCGCTTCTACGCGGTCTGGAGGGGCATTTTACCGGGGTGGATGTGGCCGGGCAGGAAGGGGCCTTTTCACCGGGGCGGGCAGGGGACCATCGTTACGGTGATACCCGTCATAACCTGAAAACCTTTCCTGTACGTGTTACCTTCTTCGTGGCTGTGTGCATTACCCTGCCGGACCATTGCCAGGAAGTGTCCCAAAAGAGGGCCTTTTCCCCTGGAGGCCGCATTTCATCCGGGGTTGGCGGGCCTTTTGCCTCCCGCCTGCTTCGGTGTGGCTTGTTCGAGAGAAATAGCCATGCCAGCGTAGCAGAAAAAGGGGTAGGGAACGGCAGTCCAGGGAAACAGCAGTTAAAACTTACCTGTGACCGGTCAGGGTATGCTTCCTGTTTCCACCCTGGCTGTTGGTGCGAACATTGCTTCGCAAACTTCGCACCCAAAAGCCAGTATTGGTTATGGCGGAAATGGGGCGGGCCGGAAACTGCCCGCCGAAACGCCGTAAAATGGCCTACAAAGGCACGAAAAAGGCCGGGCAGGTATGATTACCTTTCCCGGTCAACACCCCGCCTCTCAGGGCCATTTCTGCGTTATTCCAGCGGCCAGCGGTAGACCAGCACCCGGCCGGTGAGGATGTT
>NZ_FQUW01000006.1 GCF_900129285.1 Desulfofundulus australicus DSM 11792 | reverse complement strand
TCAAGGCCGAGCGAAGTGAGCCAGGCAAAATTTTCGTCTCATTAGGGGGCATCAATGCTGGTTATTTTTATTCTGCAGTGGGTCAATTTTATTTGCACATAGTGGGTCAATTCTATTGACAATCAACAGTTAATGGGGACGACCTGCTAAGAGCAATGAACGTCTGTAATGATATATGCGTTAAGTTATGGTTTGAACACGAGACTAAGGTAGAAGAACGGGCCAGAAATGAATTAAACATTTTACAACAGATTATCCAGCAAGAAGATACTGACCAGAAAGCAAAATGTGCAGTAATTTTAGCCTTGATCGAAGGAAAGGAACCCCCCCCATTCCCTAATTCATAGCTATTGAAGAAGCGAGTCCAGTTGGCCAGGGCTGGTACAGGATGGGCCGATCTTTTTTACTCGGGGACAGATCACCATGCTGTCCGGCGACAGGATACCCTTCTTGCCTGAACACCCTCGCCCTGGCCCGGTGCAGATACCGCGGCCTGGGTCAAAGGCGGCCTCGGAGGTGGGATGCCACCCGCTCGGCCGCCCGGGGTTCCCAGCCACCTACCCCCCGTCCCCACGGGGGCCGCACCGGGAGCCGCGGTGGCGCTGGTCTAGGCGCGGCTTTTTGCCCACCCCCAGGGCGCACCGCTTTGGTCGATGCCACCTCCCTTACCGCTCCGGGGGCTCCGCCCCCGTGCCCCCGCCAGGGGGGCGCAGTGCCCCCCTGGGCACTCAGTATGTCGGCTCCGGCGAAACAGCTCCACCTCCAGTTCCTCCCATTATACCGCCGCCTTTCGGGGCCGCGGCCCCGGGGTCAGTGTGCCCCGGCCGCCGTTGTCTGGGTGAAGCACCGGTGGTTGCCCGGGCAGCAGCCCTGGACCCGGCCGCGGCCCCTCATAGCCTCGTCAGGGGTGCGCTCCGCAAAAAAGATTTTTGCCTGCGGCCCGGCCCAGAGACCTCAAAATTTTTTGGCTCCGCTCGGGCTAGCGCCCGGCTCTTGACTTCGGCCACCGGCGGCGGTCCCCGCCCTCCGAAAAACTGGAGGTGTTCAGCATGAGGAAATTGCTGGCGAAGGTGGAAGATGGGCGGTTCGGCCGGGCTCTGGCGGGCTTTGTGGCCGGCTGGCAGTGGGAGTGCAAGGTGCGGCGTGAGGGCGAGGTCCACGGCCTCATCCGGTACAGCGGGAAGGAATACCGGGTGGTCATCGCCGGCCGCCGGGCGCGGTGCAGCTGCGCGGATTTCGCAGCCCGCGGGTTGTTCTGCAAGCACATCGGCGTTTGCGGCTGCGGCGGGGCTGGCCGCTGCCGCCCGGAAGTTCCACGGAGACAGCCGCCCCCGAGGCCGGGCGGCAAATTCGGTTAGGCCGGACAGCAGGCGAAAAAATTATTGTCAAATTACTGATTTTACAGTATAATCTTTCATAAGTACCCTGACGGATGGGGGCCTGATGGCCCTGAACCGGAGGGGTGTGACAACGGCATAACAGCCTTCCCTGCGAAAAGGGTTTTTCCTGTACTCAAGGGGGCAGCGAAGAACTGGGCAGCAGCCTGCTTTTCGTGGGAGAAAGGCAGGCTTTTTTGTTTACATTAATAGCGTCTTTTATAAAGTGCATGGTGCGCTCATTTGTGAACGAATTGCGGGGTGCGTTTAAGCTGCGGCGTTGGGAGGTGAGGTTGTGGAAAGGCGCATTGGGGTGGTCGGCATCCTGGTCGAAGACCGCCAGCATGCCGCGGGGAAGATCAACAGCATTTTAAGTGAATACGCGGAGATTATTGTGGGGCGTATGGGCATACCTTACCGGGAGAAGAACCTTGCGGTCATCGCCCTGATTGTTGACGGCACCACCGACGAAATCGGGGCTATGACGGGAAAACTGGGCAGTATCAGGGGTGTGCAGGTAAAAAGCGCCCTGGTGTCCCGCAAGTAACATATTTTAAAAAGGGTGTTGGGTTGAGGTGTCCTACCGGGTAGAAAAAGATCTGCTGGGTGAAAGGGAAATCCCCCGGGAGGCCTACTACGGCATCCATACTTTAAGGGCCAAAGAAAATTTTGCCGTGTCCGGGATTCCCGTTCACCGGGAACTCATCTGGGCCCTGGCCCTGGTCAAAAAAGCCGCGGCCATGGCCAACAGGGAGATTGGTTTGCTGGAACCCCGCATTGCCGGGGCCATAGTGCAGGCGGCGGAAGAGCTGGCCCGGGGCCAGTGGCATGATCAAATTGTCGTCGACGCCTTTCAGGGCGGGGCGGGCACTTCCACCAACATGAATGTCAACGAGGTCATTGCCAACCGGGCCATTGAAATCCTGGGGGGGACGAAGGGAGATTACTCACTGGTCCATCCGCTGGATCACGTTAACCTGGGTCAGTCCACCAATGACGTTTACCCTACGGCCCTGCGGGTGGCGGCCATCAAGCTGGTGCGGGAGTTGAGCCAGGCCATGGCCGTTCTGCAGGGGGCCCTGCAGGCCAAGGAAAAGGAGTTTGCCTCCATACTCAAGATCGGCCGCACCCAGCTGCAGGATGCAGTGCCCATTACCCTGGGCCAGGAGTTCAGCGCCTACGCCGAGGCGGTAGCCCGGGACTGGTGGCGTTTGTACAAGGCAGAGGAACGCCTGCGGCAGGTTAACCTGGGTGGGACAGCCGTGGGGACGGGACTCAACGCCAGCCGGCGTTATATCTTCCGGGTGGTGGAGATCCTGCGGGAGCTGACCGGTTTTGGCCTGGCCCGGGCGGAAAATACCGTGGAAGCCACGCAAAATGCCGACATTTTCGCGGAGGTCTCCGGCTTTGTAAAGACCGCCGCTGTCAACCTGGCCAAGATAGCCGGGGATCTGCGCCTGTTATCTTCCGGCCCCCGGGCGGGGCTGGGGGAAATCGTGCTGCCTGAGGTGCAGGCCGGTTCATCGATCATGCCCGGCAAGGTCAACCCCGTGATCCCCGAAATGGTCACCCAGGTGGCCTACCAGGTGATGGCCGGCGATGCGGCCATTAACATGGCCGCGGCTTCCGGGCAGCTGGAGTTGAATGCCTTCCTCCCCCTGATTGCCCACAATTTGCTCCACTCCCTGGAAATGATGACCGGGGCGGCCAGGCTGCTGGCGGAAAAATGCGTCCGGGGCATTCAAGCTGATGAGGCCCGCTGCCGGCAGTTGCTGGAAGCCAGCCAGGGGGTGATCACCGCCTTTGTCCCTTTCCTGGGCTACGAGAAGGCTACCGCCATGGTTCTGCGGGCGGTCCGGAGCGGCCGGCCGGTGACGGAGTTGCTGGTGGAGGAGGGGTTGTTCACCAGGGAGGAAATCGAAGCAATCCTTAAACCGGAAGAGCTGACCACACCGGGTGTGGCCGGCGTGCGGCATTTAAAGCGCTTTTTAACCAGGGAAGGTGATAAGCCATGAGCCTGAATGCTACCCCCCGGGGGCAGCGGCTGCATATTGCCCTTTTCGGCCGGCGCAATGCAGGCAAATCCAGCTTAATTAACGCCATAACCAACCAGGAAGTGGCCATCGTTTCCGGCATCCCCGGCACAACCACCGATCCCGTGGCCAAGGCCATGGAGCTCCTCCCCCTGGGGCCGGTGATGATTATCGACACGGCGGGGCTGGACGATACCGGGGAACTGGGCGCCCTGCGGGTGCAGAAAACCCTGGAGGTGCTCAACAAAACCGACCTGGCCCTGCTGGTGGTGGATCCCGGGCAGGGCATCGGGGATTATGAACGGGATGTGGTGAACCGGGCCCGGGAACAAAAAGTGCCGGTGCTGGGAGTAATCAACAAAATTGACCTCTACCCCGAAGCGGTTAACCGCCCGTGGCAGCAGGAGCTGGATGTGCCCTTTGTGGCGGTCAGCGCTTTGACCCGCCGGGGCATCAATGAGCTGAAAATGGCCGTCGTAAAGGCTGCCCCCAGGGACTGGGCCCTTCCCACCATTGTGGGGGACCTGATTGAACCGGGGGACCTGGTCATGCTGGTCATCCCCATTGACAAGGCTGCTCCCAGGGGGAGGCTCATCCTCCCGCAGCAGCAGGTAATCCGGGACGTGCTGGAAAACGACGCCGTCGCAGTGATGGTCAAGGAGCGGGAGCTGAAGCACGCCCTGGCCAGCATGGCCGTGAAACCAAAGCTGGTGGTTACCGATGCCTCGGCCTATCTCAAGGCCGTGGCCGACACACCGCCGGATGTGCTTTTCACCTCCTTCTCCATCCTGTTTGCCCGCTATAAAGGAGACCTGCCCACCCTGGTGGCCGGGGCCAGGGCCGTCAAGGATTTAAAGCCCGGGGACAAAATCCTCATTGCCGAGGCCTGTACCCATCATCCCATCCAGGATGATATCGGCCGGGTGAAGATCCCCCGCTGGCTCCGGCAGGCGGTGGGGGGAGAGTTGCTCTTTGACGTGGCCAGCGGCGGCAGTACACTGCCCGAAAACCTCCGGGAGTACAAGCTGATCGTGCACTGCGGGGCCTGTATGCTCAACCGCCGGGAAATGCTCTACCGGATCATGCAGGCCCAGGAAGCCGGGGTGCCAGTTGTCAATTACGGCGTGCTCATGGCCCACATTCACGGGGTTTTAAAGCGGGCATTATCCCCCTTCCCCCAGGCTTTAGCCGTTCTGGAAGAGGAACAGGTGGAATTTGAAGACGAGCTGGCCCTTTTGCAGCAGGTTTCTCGTACATAGGTGGTTTTATATGCGGCAGGAATTCGTGGAAGTGCTGAAAAAAGCCAGAGGAAGCCACGGTCTTGAGCGCCATGAAGTAATTGTTTTGCTTCAGGCCAGGGGCGAAGAGGTTGATGCCCTCGGCCGGGCGGCCGACGGGGTGAGGGCGGCATTCCTGGGAGATGAGGTGCACTTACGGGGCATCATTGAGTTTTCCAACTACTGCCGCCAGAATTGCCTTTACTGCGGCCTGCGCCGGGACAACCGGAAGTTGCGGCGTTACCGCTTAACTCCCGGGGAAATCCTGGCCACTGCCCGTAAGGCCGCCGGGTTGGGTCTTCCGACCATTGTTCTGCAATCGGGAGAAGATCCCCATTACACGGCCCCGGTTCTGGCGGATATAATCAGGCGTTTAAAGGGAGAGGTGGGGGTAGGAGCGGTAACCCTTTCCGTCGGCGAGCGTTCCTTTGAGGATTACCGCCTGTGGCGGGAGGCGGGAGCCGACCGCTACCTCTTGAAGCACGAAACCGCCGACGCCGCCCTTTTTGCCCGGCTGCGGCCGGGTACCACCTTGCAGGACCGGCTGCTGCGCCTGAAATGGTTGCGGGAGCTGGGCTACCAGGTGGGGTCGGGAAACATCGTCGGCCTGCCTGGCCAGAGTCTGGAAACCCTGGCCGCCGACATCCTGCTCATGCGGGAGTTGGACGTGGAGATGGCGGGCATTGGCCCCTTCATACCCCACCCGCAAACACCCCTGGCCAAAGAGCCTCCCGGAGAGCTGGAACTCACCCTGAAGGTGCTGGCCATAGCCAGGTTGCTCCTTCCCCGGGCCCATTTGCCCGCCACCACGGCCCTGGGTACCATCCATCCCGCAGGGCGCCGTTTGGGCCTGTGTTTTGGTGCCAACGTGATTATGCCCGATACAACCCCGCCGCCTTACCGCTGCTATTACCAGATCTATCCCGGAAAGGCGGGAATGGACGACGAAATGGAAGCCACACTGGTTGCCTTGAAAAACATGATCCATTCCTTGAACCGGCGGGTGGGGCGCGGGCCCGGGCATTCCCCGAAAATTCAAGGAGGGATGAACAATGAAGTGTGAACCGGCCACCTTTATCAACGAAGAGCAGATCTATGGCCTGCTTGAAGAAGGCCGCCGGGCAGACCCCGCCGCGGCCCGGGAGATCATCGCCCGGGCGGGGGAGGCAAAGGGACTCACTCCTTCGGAAGTTGCCGTTTTGTTGCATGTGGAAGACCCCGGTATCCTGGACTTCATGTATGCCACTGCGTACCGGATTAAGGAGAAAATATACGGCAAAAGGCTGGTCTTTTTTGCCCCCCTTTACATCAGCAACTACTGCATCAACAACTGCCGTTACTGCGGCTACCGCCGGGATAACAAAGAGCTGGTGCGGCGCCGCCTGACCATGGAGGAAATCCGGGATGAGGTGGTTGCCCTGGAAGCCATGGGGCACAAGCGGCTGGCCCTGGAAACGGGTGAGGACCCGGTCAACTGCCCCATTGATTACGTGCTGGAAGCCATCGAGACCATCTACTCCGTGAAGGACAAAAACGGCAGCATCCGGAGGGTGAACGTGAACATCGCCGCTACCACGGTGGATGAATACCGCCTTTTAAAGAAAGTCGGCATTGGTACCTATATTTTGTTCCAGGAAACCTACCACCGGGATACCTACCGGGCCATGCACCCCTCCGGCCCCAAGCGGGATTACGACTGGCACACCACGGCCATGGACCGGGCCATGGAAGCCGGCATTGATGATGTGGGCCTGGGAGTTCTGTTCGGGCTGTACGATTACAAGTTTGAGGTGCTGGGCCTGCTTTTCCATGCTTTGCATCTGGAAGAGCGTTTTGGTGTGGGTCCGCATACCATTTCGGTGCCCCGGCTGCGCCCGGCTTTAAATATCAATCTGGAGAACTTCCCTTACCTGGTTTCCGACCGGGACTTCAAGAAAATCATTGCCATCCTGCGCCTGGCCGTGCCTTATACGGGCATGATTCTGTCCACCCGGGAACGGCCGGAGTTCCGGGATGAGTTGATCTCGGTGGGTATTTCCCAGATCAGCGCCGGCTCGTGTACGGGCGTGGGAGGCTACCGCAAATCTCTAAGCGGTGAGCATCAAGAGGAAGGCGAGACCGCCCAGTTCCAGGTGGAGGATCACCGGAGCCCCGACGAGATGCTGCGCAGTGTCTGCCTGTCCGGGTACATACCCAGCTTCTGCACGGCCTGTTACCGTAAAGGGCGTACCGGGGACCGGTTCATGTCTTTGGCCAAAACCGGCCAGATCCAGAACGTCTGCCAGCCCAACGCCATTCTTACCTTCAAGGAATTTCTCCTGGACTATGCTTCTCCGGAAACCCGGCGGGTGGGCGAGGAGGCTATCCGGAAGCACCTGGAGCTCATCGAAAATCCCGCCGTGCGTGAGGAAACCATTGCCCGTCTGGAGATGATCGAGAAAGGGCAGCGGGACCTGTACTTTTAGGTTTTACTGTGCGTTTTCGCGTTTACATCTGCTGGTCTTCAAACCCTCCTTTGTTACTGGTAACGAAGGAGGGTTTTTTTGTAAAATACACTGGGAGGTGATAAAACGAGATTTTTGTTAATAAACGTCGTTAAAACCATTGGGCCGTATTACAATACCGCTCGGCTCTTTTAAATGACCATTTAGCAAACTTGTATTGCTTTTTTGAAAAAAAGTATTATTCTGTTGTAATAAATAAATTTGATGGTTGACAATAATATATGATTATTGACCGGGGTGCATGATCAAAAAAGCTTTTTATGGCAGGTGAATGACCATAAAGTTACAGGCTGTTAAGGAAATGCTTAATGCCGATGTTCTCTGCGGCGATAACTTGCTTGACACAGAGGTTACCTGTGGCTTCGGCTGCGACCTGATCAGCGACTCTTTATGTTTTGCCAGGCCGGGTTGCCTTTTGCTGACCGGGCTTACCAATGTGCAGATCATCCGCCTGGCGGAGATGGTGGAAGCGCGGGCCATCGTTTTTGTACGGGGTAAGAGGCCCGGTGAGGACGTAATTGGGCTGGCGCGGGAAAAGAACCTTCCCCTGCTGGCAACGGATATGTTCCTTTTTGAAAGTTGCGGCATCCTTTACCAGGCGGGACTGCGGAGTTTCTGAAGCGGGGTGAGATACCTTGCAGTTGAAGTTCCAGGTGCAGGGAATGGATTTCAGCCGGGCGGGCCAGGCTGCTACGAAGATCAAAAAAGCCTTGCAACTGGCCGGTATGGATCCCGCAACCACCCGCAAGGCCATTATTATTGCCTACGAGGCGGAGATGAACATTGTCATCCACGCCTGTCACGGCAGCCTGACGGCCAATATCACTCCCCGCAAAGTGGAAATTATTGCCGACGATGAAGGCCCGGGTATTCCCGACATCTCCCTGGCCATGCAGGAAGGGTACTCCACCGCCCCGCCCCACATCCGGGAAATGGGCTTCGGGGCGGGCATGGGCCTGCCCAACATTAAAAAGAGCGCCGATGAGCTGGATATCCGGTCCGAGGTAAACAAAGGTACCAGATTATGGGCGGTGGTTTTCAATAATTAGTTGCGAGTGACGACCTCTGCCGGGGTGGTACCAATATCAAGAAGTGGTGATTGAAAATGCAGCAGTATTTTCACTCGGTGCGTTTGGACGAAGAAAAATGCCGGGGGTGTACCAACTGCATCAAGCATTGCCCCACGGAAGCCATCCGGGTGCGCAAGGGCAGAGCCCGCATTATCGAGGAGCGCTGCATTGACTGCGGTGAATGCATTCGCGTCTGCCCCAACCAGGCCAAACTGGCCATAACCGATTCCCTGGAAAAACTTAAAGATTTTAAATATACCATCGCTCTCCCGGCCCCTTCCTTTTACGGCCAGTTCAAGCCAGAACATACACCTGCCAGAGTCCTGAGTGCCCTGCTGGCCCTGGGCTTTGATGATGTTTTCGAAGTTGCCCTGGCAGCGGAAGCCGTTTCCTGGGCCATCAGGCATTACCTTGAGGTTTACCCCGACCGGCCACGGCCGTTGATCTCTTCGGCCTGTCCTGCGGTGGTAAGGCTAATCCAGGTGCGTTTTCCCAGTCTGCTGGAGCACATCATTCCTATAGAATCTCCCATGGAAATAGCGGGTCGTATGGCCCGGGAGCAGGCTTGCCGGAAGACCGGGCTTGAGCCGGGCGAAATTGGTACTTTTTTTATTACCCCCTGTCCCGCCAAAGTAACAGAAGTTAAGCAGCCTTCCGAAGGCAGGTCCAGCGTTGATGGGGCCATCTCCATGGCTGTGGTTTATGGTGCCCTGCTCAAGCGTCTGGAAATGCCCGTCACAAACCCGGTGGCCCCCCGCGCTTCGGGAGTGGGCATCGGCTGGGGCCGGGCAGGGGGAGAAAACGAGGCCATTAAAACCGGTTCACTGCTGGCCGTTGATGGCATTCACAGCGTGATCAGCGTCCTGGATGAAATAGAAAGGGGGGGTCTTACGGACATCGACTACCTGGAAGCCCAGGCCTGCACAGGAGGCTGCATCGGCGGTCCCCTGGTGCCGCAGAATCCCTTTGTGGCCCGGGTGCGCATGGGCAATCTGGTCAAGCATCACCGCTCCCGCGAAAAATGGGCGTACCCCAGGGAGCTGGATTATTACCGCCTGAAGACACCCATTCCAGCCCGTCCGGCCTTAACCCTGGCCAGCGATCCCCGGGTGGCCCTGGCCCGGCTGGAGGAGGCGGAGCGAATTTGTGCCGAACTTCCCGGGCTGGACTGCGGGTCCTGCGGTTCACCAAGCTGCCGCGCCCTGGCTGAAGATATAGTGCAGGGGTATGCCCGCCGCAGCTACTGTATTTTTGAACTGCGGGAGCGCCTGCAGCAGCTGGCGGAAGAGATGGTGGAACTGGCTCAGAAACAGCCGCCGGCCATGGGGCGGGACTGGAAACAGGCCAGGGACGGGGGTGGTGAAGCTGATTGACTGGCAGGAAATAATTGCGGAACTGGAACTGACTGCCCATCACCACAAAGCCCTGGCCCTGCCCCCGGTGTACGGTGCCTACTGTGGTGATATGATGAGTGACGTGCTGGCCCGTGCCCGCCGGGGAAGCCTGTGGATTACCATCCAGCGCCACCGCAATGTAATCGCCGTGGCATCCCTGGTGGGTTTAAGCGGGGTGGTTATTTCCGGGGGCCGGGTTCCCCCGCCGGATACCGTGGACCTGGCGGAGAGGGAAGGCGTTCCCCTTTTTTCCACCCCCCTGGACAGTTTCCATGCTGCCGGCAGGTTATATAACCTGCTCATCAGGAGGGGAAAATGTTGACAGCCTCCAGAAATGAAGGGGGACTATCACGCCCGCTGCGGCAGGGTTGAAGGCCGGAATAGGAAAGGAGGTGGTGTATCCCGGGCTGGGATTCGCTAACGGTATAGATAAACCATGAGTAAGGAGGTTGTTGCGGATGTCCGTTGCTTGTAAGTGTAGCGGGGAGTTGAACAGCAGGATGGATGCGCTGCTGGAAAAGTACCGGGGACAGCCCTCGGCCTTGATTCAGGTGCTGCACCGGGCCCAGGAGCTTTACGGTTACCTGCCCAGAAAGGTACTGCAAAGAGTTGCTGAGGAACTGGATGTGCCCTTAAGCCAGGTTTACGGCGTGGTATCTTTCTACTCCTTTTTTACCATCCATCCCAAGGGCAAGCACCAGATCAGCGTGTGTAAGGGTACGGCCTGCTATGTGCGGGGAGCGGGGCAGCTCCTGGATCGCATCAAAGAAGAACTGGGCCTCAAGCCCGGGGAGACTACCGAAGACGGCCAGTTTTCCCTGGAAGTAGTGCGCTGCCTTGGGGCCTGCGGCCTGGGGCCGGTGATCACTGTAGATGAAGACGTTCACGCCCGGGTAAGGCCGGAACGCTTGTCTGACATCCTGACGGCTTACCGGCAGTGAGTGACGGGGGGATTTCCCATGCTGGAAGAACTGGCTCACCACATCCTGGACGTGGCCAGGAATTCCCTGGAGGCCGGGGCTACCCGGGTGGAAATTGTCGTGGAAGAAGATCCGGCCGGTGACCTGTTGCGCTTTTCCGTGGTGGACAACGGTTCCGGGATTCCTCCATACGTACAGCGCCATTTAACCAACCCGTTTTTTACCACCAAGAGCGGTAAAAAGGTGGGGCTGGGACTGCCTTTTCTGCAGGCTGCGGTGGAGCGCTGCGGTGGAAATCTGGAAATTAAAAGCGAAGTTGGGCGCGGCACAAAGGTTACGGCAACATTTCCTTATTATTGCTGGGACCGCCCTCCCCTGGGGGATATGCCCCGGACTATAGTCAGCCTGCTGGCGGGCAACGGCCACCTGAACCTGTGCTACCGTCATATTTTCCAGGGCCAGAGCTTCAAAATGGACACTGCGGAAATCCGCTCCCGCCTCAAGGGGATACCCCTGGATGCACCGGAGGTACTTCTCTGGCTGCGCCAGTACCTTGAGGAAAATTTAGACATTCTGTTTGGAGGTGGTGATCATGAAGTCGCTCGCCGAGCTGGATAAGCTCAGGGAGAAGCTGCAGGACGAGATGCGCCTGCGGGAGGGTAGGGAGGACGTAAAAGTTGTAGTCACCATGGGTACCTGCGGGATTGCTTCGGGAGCCCGGGAAGTGCTTACGGCTATTCTGGAAGAAGTGAGCAAGAGGGGGCTCAAAGGTGTAACGGTGACCCAGACCGGTTGTGCCGGCCTGTGCCACTGCGAGCCGCTGGTGGAGATAGAAAGGCCCGGCCGGGATAAGGTTATCTACGGTCACGTGGATGAGAAAAAGGCACGGGAAATTGTGGTTTCCCACCTGGTCAACGGCCAGATAATTAAAGAGTGGATTATTAAGTAGTTAACTAGGGGGAGTTGGTATGGAACTTTACAGGGCGCATGTTCTGGTTTGTGCCGGGGCCGGGTGCATTTCCTCGGGGTGCCAGGCAGTGAAATCTGCCCTGGTAGAAAGCATAGACAGGCTGGGTTTGCAGCGGGAAATAAAGGTGGTTGAAACCGGCTGTATGGGTCCCTGCGACCTGGGTCCGGTAATTGTGGTCTACCCCGAGGGAGTATTTTACCGCCAGCTAAAACCCGCCGATGCGGTGGAAATTGCCGAAGAACATTTGTTAAAAGGGCGGGTGGTGGAGCGCCTGCTTTATAAAGCGCCCGAAGACGGTAAGACGGCGGTGACCTCCGATCAGATAGATTTCTTTAAAAAGCAGACCCGCATTGCCCTGCGCAACACGGGAATCATCAACCCTGAATCGGTGGAAGAATACATTGCCCGCGACGGGTACCGGGCTCTGGGCAAAGTGCTTACCAGCATGACCCCGGAAGAAGTCATCGAGTGCATCAAAAAATCCGGCCTGCGGGGGCGGGGCGGCGCAGGATTTCCGACCGGCTTGAAGTGGGAGTTTTCAGCCAAAGCGCCGGGGAAGCCCAAGTACGTGGTCTGCAACGCCGACGAGGGCGATCCGGGCGCCTTTATGGATAGAAGTATTCTCGAAGGGGACCCCCATAGCGTGCTGGAAGCCATGGCCATCTGCGGCTACGCCATAGGAGCAAACCAGGGCTACGTTTATGTCCGGGCCGAATACCCCCTGGCGGTGCAAAGATTGAGCCTGGCCATCGAAAAGGCCCGGGAATATGGCCTGCTGGGAGAAAGCATCTTTGGCACGGGCTTTAGTTTCGACGTGGAAATCCGGGTGGGAGCCGGCGCCTTTGTCTGCGGCGAGGAAACGGCCCTGCTGGCATCCATTGAAGGCCGCCGCGGTGAACCAAGGCCCAGACCCCCCTTTCCCGCCCAGGAAGGCCTCTGGGGAAAACCCACGGTGATCAACAACGTGGAAACCTGGGCCAACATCCCGCCCATAATCCTGAACGGGCCTGAATGGTTTGCCTCCATCGGCACGGAGAAAAGCAAGGGGACCAAGGTCTTCGCCCTGGCCGGTAAAGTTAATAACACCGGTCTGGTTGAAGTGCCCATGGGTACCACCTTGAGGGAGATTATCTTTGATATTGGCGGCGGTATCCAGGGAGGCAAACAATTTAAAGCCGCGCAGATCGGGGGTCCCTCCGGCGGTTGCATTCCGGCCCGCTACCTGGACGTGCCGGTGGATTACGAATCGCTGACCCGGCTGGGAGCCATTATGGGTTCCGGCGGTCTGATCATCATGGATGAAGATACCTGCATGGTGGATCTGGCCCGTTTCTTCCTCGAGTTTGTCCAGGACGAGTCCTGCGGCAAGTGCTCTCCCTGCCGCATCGGCACCAAGCGCATGCTGGAGATTGTGGAGCGGATCACCCGGGGCGAAGGCCGGGAGGGAGATATTGAGCTCCTGGAGGAACTGGGGCAGAGCATCAAGTCCTCCGCCCTGTGCGGTCTGGGGCAGACGGCCCCCAATCCCGTGCTCAGCACCATCCGCCATTTCCGGGACGAGTATGAGGCCCATATATACCACAAGAAATGTCCCGCCGGAGTTTGCCGCGCCCTGATGGTGTACGCCATAGACGAAGAAAAATGCAACGGCTGCGGGCGCTGCGCCCTGGTATGCCCGGCCGGGGCCGTCTACGGAGAG
The DNA here is from genome assembly GCF_900129285.1 of Desulfofundulus australicus DSM 11792. Classification (GTDB taxonomy): domain Bacteria; phylum Bacillota; class Desulfotomaculia; order Desulfotomaculales; family Desulfovirgulaceae; genus Desulfofundulus; species Desulfofundulus australicus. The sequence continues at coordinate 135,032 of NZ_FQUW01000006.1, read as the reverse complement.
AAAAAGAAGCCCCACCGGATAGACCTGGAAAAATGCCTCCGGTGCGGCACGTGTATGGAAAAGTGCAAGTTTGGTGCTATCTATACCATTTAAAGCTGGAGGGAGAAATATGTCCCTGGTGACGCTTACCATAGATGGGCAACAGGTTCAGGTACCGCCCGGCACCACCATCCTGGCGGCGGCCAGGCAGGCGGGGATCAGGATACCCACCCTCTGTTACCTGGAAGAGTTGAACGTCATCGGCGCCTGCCGCCTGTGCCTGGTGCAGGTAGAGGGAGCCCGCGCGCTGGTGGCCGCCTGTGTAACCCGGGCCGCCGAGGGGATGGTGGTTCATACCAGTACACCGGCGGTACGGCACGCGCGCCGGCTCAACCTGGAGTTGATCATGTCCAACCACCCCCGGGAGTGCCTGACCTGCCTGCGCAATACCAGCTGCGAGCTGCAGCAACTGGCAGCCGAGCTGGGGGTAGGGGAAATCCGCTTCCAGGGGGAAGTGTCTCCCTACGAGGTGGATGATTCCAGCCCCGCCATCATTCGCGACCCCCGCAAGTGCGTCCTTTGCCGCCGCTGCGTGGCGGTGTGCGAAAAGGTGCAGGGGGTCAGCGCTATTGCCGTCCAGGAGCGGGGTTTTGATACCGTGGTGGCACCGGCCTTCCTGGCGCCGCTGGGCGAGGTAAACTGTGTCAACTGCGGCCAGTGCTCGCTGGTTTGTCCCACGGCGGCCATTCACGAGCGGGATGAAACGGAAAAGGTCTGGGCTGCCCTGGCCGACCCCCAGATGCACGTGGTGGTGCAGACCGCCCCTGCCGTGCGGGTAAGCATCGGCGAGATGTTCGGGCTGGAACCGGGAAGCATTGTCACGGGCAAGCTGGTGGCCGCTTTAAGACGCCTGGGTTTTGATAAAGTCTTTGATACTGATTTTACCGCTGATTTAACGATTATGGAAGAGGGTAGCGAGTTAATTCACCGCCTGCAGAACGGCGGCAGGCTCCCCCTGATTACCTCGTGCAGCCCGGGGTGGATCAAATTTATTGAGCACTTTTACCCCAGCCTGCTGCCTAACTTATCAACCTGCAAGTCGCCGCAGCAGATGTTCGGTGCCCTGGCCAAGACCTACTACGCGCAAAAGGAGGGTATCGATCCGGCCAGGATCTTCGTAGTTTCCATCATGCCCTGTACGGCGAAAAAATACGAAGCCGGCCGGCCGGAGATGAACTCCAGCGGCTACCGGGATGTGGACGTGGTGCTCACCACCCGGGAACTGGGCAGGATGCTCAAGCAGGCGGGTATTGATTTTGACTCCCTTCCCGAGGAAGATTACGACGCACCCCTGGGTATTTCCACCGGGGCGGGGGTCATCTTCGGGGCTACCGGTGGGGTGATGGAAGCGGCCCTGCGCACCGCTTACGAACTGGTCACGGGTGCCACCCTGGTGTCCCTGGACTTTGAGGAGGTCCGCGGGCTGGAAGGGGTGAAGGAGGCTTCCGTCAACCTGGCCGGGACGGAGTTGAAAGTAGCCGTGGCCCACGGGCTCGGCAATGCCCGCAAGGTCCTGGATGCCGTGGTGAACAGGGAAAGGGAGTACCATTTCATTGAAATCATGTGCTGCCCCGGCGGGTGTATCGGCGGCGGCGGCCAGCCCCTCCCCGTGGACAACGAGATCCGGGCCAGGCGTATCGCGGCCATCTACCAGGCCGACCGGCAGATGCCGCTGCGCAAATCCCACGAAAACCCGGCCGTACAGGCGCTATACAGGGAGTTCCTGGGCGAGCCCCTGGGCCGCAGGTCCCACGAACTCCTGCACACCCACTACACTCCCAGGGAGCGGTTTTAAAGCAGCATCTCGAAGGGCCCGGGCTGTTTTACTCCGGTGAACCCGGGGATACAGCCCGGGCCCTGCGCCTCCAGGGATTTTATTTCAGTAATTCGGCCACCGGCTTGAACAGTGCTTCAATGGCTTTCGATGGGTTGGGCAACCTGATCCCCAGTGCCTGCGGAATGCTCAGGGCCATTCCGATGGCCAGGTACGCCGCAAAGGCAGCCAGCTCCCGCCACATCTTCTTTTTCACCAGGCCTGGCACTTCCAGCAGGATAATGCCGGCAAAAAGGATGATTAGCAGGACGATCACTTTTCCTCCCCTTCGAAACTGTATAATTACTCTTCCGGGATACCGGCCCGTCTGGTCAACAGGCCGATTTCCCTGATTTGGGCATCCACGGCAATCTCCACTTCCGCCCGGGAAAATTCCTCGTCCCAGTGGTATTTTAGTTTCCGCCACTCTTTTTTATATTTTCGGTGGAAAGCTTCGCCAAAACCGAAGATATCGACCCCGTATTCACCCTGGACTTTGTCCAGAGCGGCTTCGGCCCGGGCCTTGATTTCGGAAGCCATTTCCTCTTCCAGCAGTTTGATTTTTTCCGGCGTGGCCAGGTTTTCGCGGGTCTGCTGTTCCACCATATCGCCCTCCACCTGTATTTTTACCAGAAAGCGCGGGTATTCCCCGTTATATTCCGGTATGATTTTTGTCTTTCCCCGGCGGATACGGATGGAGACCAATTTTTCCGGCTGCTCCGGACCCGGAACGATGATTACTCCCTTCATGATCTCACCCTTCAGCCAGAGAAAGCCCCGGGTTTCCCAGGGGTCCAGCCAGCCGATCAGTTTATCCTGTTTGAATACCGCCGTTCCGGCCACCCCTACCTCCTTCTGCGGCGGGGGGGGTCCCCCCGGCACCTGGCCCGGCATGGTTCCCGCCTCCGTTACTTCCACGGCGGTAACCGCCGGCTGTATTCCCCTGCTGACCAGCATTTCCGCCAGTTCCCTGAGTTGAACGGTGTAGCCGGTTTTCATCCTTTCCAGGAAGCCCGCTGCCTGGGCCGAGGTTCTTTCCAGGCTGGAATATGTCTCCAGAAAATCTCTGGCCCTGCCCCTGGCGACCAGGACATAGATATTTTCCCGGGGCTCCCTTTCTCGCTGGTAGAAATTGGTAACTATGCCTGTTCCCTCCCTGCGGGCCAATTCTTCCCCCAGAACCAGAATGATGCAGTGCCCCCAGTAAATGTGGCGGGGGATCTTCATGGCCAGGAACCTTTCAGCTTCCGGCACGGTCCTGCCTTCAGCGGAGATCACCCAGCTGGCCGCTTCCTTTCCCCGGCCTCCACCTTCGCTTCCGGCAGTAAAAGCGCCGGGCCTGGCGATCTGTAGGGTCAGCAGAATCCGGCCGTCCTCCGCCAGGTCCACTCCCGCTCCCAGGACAATGGCCAGCTCGGTTAGTTCCACGCGGCTCCAGCAACCACCTGCAAGGATGATTACAAATGTAATTAGAAGGAGGGCGGCAATCCTTTTTTTCAAGCACCCCTCCCTCCTTTGCCCCTGGCCCGGGCAACCACCAGCAATAACAGGGGAATACCCGCCTCAAAAAGGCCCAGGGCGTACGGCGGCCAGGCCGTAGCCAGAAAATTGAGCAGCTCAACGATGTTCCTGCAGAGGGCCGCCAGGGCCACCAGTACTACTCCCACCGGTGCCACCAGGGGCCGGTAATCCTTCAGCCCCAGCCACTGGGCGCTGCTCAGGGCGGCGGCGTAATAGAATATGCCGATCTTGGCGAAACCCCCGAACATCCATACTGCTATGGCAATGGACTCCAGGCGTTCCAGGAAATTGGCAATGGAAACCACCCGGATGGTGTTAAAGGTGGGGAAGATCCAGCGGGCTGATACATGGGGCCCGAAAATCATTACCACCACCAGAATACAAATTAGAAGGTAGAGGCCACATATTAAAATGGCTGTTACGGCCACCCGGGGGGCTTCTTCAGCCCGGTCCAGGAAGGGAATAAGCAGGGCGAAGATGACAATTTCCCCGAACCAGCTGGCGGGTATGACGGCCCCCTTCAATATAGCGGCGGCATCTTTATCAAAAACGGGCAGCAGCCTGGTTACCTCCATATCTTTGGCGGCCAGGAGAAAGACTACCAGGAGCAATCCCAGAACAAGGGGCAGGAACAGCTGGTTGAAGCGGCTTAAAACCTCCAGCCCGCTGTACACGGCCAGAGCCGCCACAACGGTAACAAAGACAAAGAAAACAATGACCGGAGTATCGGGCATGAGGGCGGAACATAAAAAGGACGCGTATTCGTCCAGAATCAGTGCATTTCCGTGCAGGAACCACCAGATGTAAAGCAGTCCGACCATCTTCCCCGGCAACCGGCCCAGGATCTCCTCCGCGTATTCAAGCAGGGTCTTGCCCGGAAAGCGGAGACTCAGCCCTGTCACCAGTGCGGCAATGAGAAGTCCAGCCATGGTGGCCACAATGATGGAAAGCCAGGCATCCTGGGCGGCCTGCTTTACCGTAATGGCCGGAGCGGTGAGGATGGCTGTGGGCAGGACCAGGCTTATCAATAGTAAAATGGCCTGCTTGCTGTCAATTTTGCCCTGCTCCAGCATAGCTTTCATCCTCTCGGGCGGGTTTCCGGCGGTGCGGGTTTCAGGTTTTGTTCCTGCCTTTCCTGGTTCTGCCTGGCAATCAAACGGGGGCGGGTGAACATGGCCCACAGCGGTGCCCGGAAGACCACGTCCTTCAGGTCGGTCCCCGTCATGGGAACTGCCGGGGAGAGGTAAGGGACTCCGAAGGAACGCAGGCTGCACAGGTGAATACCGATGAGCGCAACCCCGGTGATCAGGCCGAACAGCCCCATGGCGGCTGAAAGAAACATGAGCGTGAATCTCAGCAGCCGGAAGGCAATGCTGGCGCTGTAGGCAAAGGTAAAGGAAGCAATCCCGGTAAAGGCCACCACAATGACGGTGGCGGCGGCCACCAGGCCGGCCCGTACGGCAGCCTCCCCGATGACCAGCGCGCCCACAATGCTCACCGCCTGGCCCAGGGGGCGGGGCAGGCGGATGCCGGCTTCCCTCAGGGTTTCAAAGGTCAGCTCCATGACCAGCACCTCCATGAAGACCGGGAAGGGGACGGCCTCCCTCTGCCCGGCGATGCTCAAAAGGAGGGTGGTGGGAAGCAGCTCGGGGTGGAAGCTGACCGCAGCAATATAGAGCGCGGGAAGGGTCAGTGAGATAAATGCGGAAAAGAAGCGGATCACCCGCACGGCCGTGGTAAAGATGAAGCGCTCGTAATAGTCCTCTGCAGCATGAAGGTGCTCCACAAAAAGATTGGGCACGGTGAGGACGAAGGGGGTCCCGTCCACCAGAATGGCCACCCGTCCCTCCAGGAGCATGGCCGCCGCCCGGTCCGGTTTTTCCGTGTGGTTGACCGTGGGGAAAGGACTCCAGGGATGATCCTCAATCAGTTCCTCGATGTAGCCGCTTTCCAGGATAGCGTCGACCTTTATCCTCTGCAGGCGGCTTTTCACTTCCGCCACCAGCTTCTCGTTGACGATGCCTTCGATGTAAGCCACGGCCACTTCGGTATTGGTGACCTCCCCCAGTTTAAAAACTTCTATCTTCAGGTTGGGGCTGCTTATCCTGCGCCTGAGGAGAGCCGTGTTGGTGCGCAGGGTCTCCACAAATGAATCCCGCGCCCCCCGCACTGTCGGCTCCGCTTCCGGTTCGCTGATGGCGCGGGAAGCCCAGCCCCTGGTGCCGTTGATAATGGCCGTAGCGTACCCGTCCATCAGTAAAACGCTATCCCCGGAAAGTATGGCCTGGATGATTTCCCGTATTTTGTCGGTCTGCTTAATTTCATTTACGCACAGGCCCCGCTGCTTGATGAATTCCAGGGCCCGGCTTTTGCTGATTTCCTGGCCGGGCGCGGCCATGGCCACTTCCAGGGCCAGGGCCTTTGTTATCTGTTCGCTTATTTGCTCCTTGTCCGTCAAACCGTCCGTATAAATCAGGGCCAGCCGGATTTGTTCGTTCTGGGCGAAAATAAACTCCCGGTACATCACATCGCTGCACCTGTCCAGAATGGCTTTAATCTGCGCCAGGTTGGTATCCAGATCCGGGCTCAAAACCTGTTCTTTCCAGGATGTATCCGGAAGGCTGCTCTCCCGGGACTGGCTTACCTGCTGGTTGCTCTGCTTTACCATCCCGGGTTTACGGGGCTTGAGAAACCTGACCACCTGCACCACCTGCTCTAAGGCAAACTTCTCTTAAATATAGTGATGCTGCTTTTTTAACAAGTCGGGCGTGTAGCGGCAAAACATTTTTAGCCTGCGGTAATCCAGGGATTATATACCTGATAATTTATTTTTTGCCCCGCCAGCCATATTATTCATTACTTTGAAGCGGTTAGAAAAGGTAAGGGAGGACATCAAATCCTCCCTTTTAAAAAACAGACCCATCAAACTGTTTATTTGGACTTTAATCTTCTTCCCCCAGCAGGCGGCGGCACAGCTCTCTGTCCATGAGGAAGCTTCTGAAAATGGCCGTGGAAGGACCATTGCTGACCTGCCGGGGCCAGGCCAGGTACAGGCAGCAGCGGATCTGCAGTCCCGGGATGGTTACCCGGGCCACTTTACCTGTTTTCAGGGCGTCCCGGGCTGCACGGCGGGAAACGGCGGCTGTTCCCAGCCCGGCCCGGACTGCCTGTACCACGGACTGGTTGCTGCCCAGTTCCAGCAGGCCGGGAAAATGCTCCACGCTGATATTGTGTTCGGCCAGTTTGGCCTCCAGGGCCTGCCGGGTGCCTGAACCGGTTTCACGGATAATTAATGGCTCACGGGTCAGCTCTTCCAGGGAGATGCTGTTACCTGCCCAGGGGTGCCAGTAAGGAACGATAAAAATGAGCTCGTCTTCCAGCCAGGGATGGTATTCGATGTCCTCTCCACCCGTTGCCGTGCCCAGGATGCCCAGATCGATCTCCCGGTCCTGGAGCCAGCGGGCCACGGCGGCACTGTTGCCCACCTGCATACTGATCCGGAACCCCGGATACTGTTCCCGGAAACCGCCAATAAAGATGGGCAGCAGGCATTCCGCGGGCATACCGGTGGCTCCCAGCAGAAGGTGGCCGCTTTTCAGATCCTGGAGTTCATTGACCATGGCCCTGATTTTCCGGTAATGGCGCACCATTTGCTTGATTTCCGGGTAGAGTAGCCGCCCGGCCTCGGTGAGCAGCACCTTTTTTTCGTTGCGCTCCAGGAGGGTGACGCCCAGCTCTTCCTCCAGTGCTTTTATCTGGAAGCTAACAGCCGGCTGGCTCATCCCCAGTTGCCCGGCGGTTCTGGTAAAATTGCGCAGTTCAGCGACCAGTAAAAAGGCTTCCAGCTGTTTTATATTCATAGAAAGTGACAACACCTTTCGGAAGATTGATATTGTTATTGTTGTTATTTACCTTTGACAGGACAATACCGGCAAATATAATTAGGTTGTGTGTACTTGTTATGATATTTTATAAAAGTTCAAGGAGCTGTTCAATCTTGAACAAGGAATTTCAGCGGTATGTGGTAACCAGGGTAAAAAAGGCCATAGTTGATTACGGCATGATTTCCGATGGCGATCGGGTGGCGGTGGGTCTTTCCGGTGGAAAGGACAGCAGCCTGCTGTTGCATATTCTGAATCAAGTCCGGCGGGTAGCACCCATTAAATTTTCCCTGCACGGCATTTATGTGGATCCCGGCTGGGAGATGGAAATAAACCCGCTGAGGGAGTTCTGTGAAAATGAGGGGGTTCCCTTTTATTATAAACCCACTAATATTGCGGAGGTTGTTTTCGATATCCGCCGGGAGAAAAGTCCCTGTGCCCTGTGTGCCAACCTGCGCCGGGGAGCTCTGAACAATACAGCCCGTAATCTGGGGTGCAATAAAGTGGCTTTAGGGCATCACCTGGATGACGCCATCGAAACCTTTTTTATGAGCCTTTTTTATACGGGGCAGTTCCGCACTTTTTCTCCCGTTACTTACTTGAGCCGCAGCGGTATTACCATGATCCGCCCCCTGATTTATTTAACCCAGGAGCAGGTGCGGGAAATGGTGCAGCAAAAAAACCTGCCTGTACTGGAGAACCCCTGCCCCGTTAATGGGAAGACCAAGCGGCAGGAAATGAGGGAATTTGTAGCCAGCCTGTTAACCCGTTATCCAGAATTGCACCTGCGCTTCATCAATGCTTTTAAAACTGCAGATTTGCGCAATTTATGGCCGGTAAGAAATTGAATTATGCGATATTGTTTTGTTTAATTTTTATTTATTCGTGTTATTCGTGTCTGGAATTGTTCATTTATTTGAAATAATGTTATAAGTCTCTAATATCTCACTTTCATTCTATTTATAAAATTACTATTTTGTTTTAGGGTTTAAGTAGCTATTTACTCCTATATTTCACCCCTTTATAATGAAGACAAAGGATATTTTAAAAGAAAAGTGCAATGTGCTATGTTTTAACGTTGGAATTTATGCAATTTCTTTTTTTAAAGGGGTGAAAATGTGGGACAACTGGCTAACTTTTATAACCCTAATGCAGTAGCAGTGGTGGGTGCCTCGAAAAAGCCCGGTAAAGTAGGGCACTCCATAGTGAAGAACCTGATCGAATCGGGTTTTTCGGGGCAGATTTACCCGGTTAATCCTAAAGAAGAAGAGATTGAAGGCTTAAAGGCTTATCCTTCGGTTTCTGCTATCCCGGGACAGGTGGATCTGGTTGTTGTTGCCGTCCCGGCAGCTAAAACCCTGGATGTGGCCAGAGAATGCGGGAACAAGGGCGTTAAGAACCTGGTGGTGGTTACTGCTGGTTTTAAGGAGATTGGTAAAGAAGGTTTGGACCTGGAAAAAGAACTGGTCGATATCTGCCACCGGTACGGCATGCGAATGCTGGGGCCAAACTGTGTGGGCATGATGGACACCCACACCCCCATTAATGCTTCCTTCACCAAAACTTTTCCCTTGAAAGGCGACATTGCCTTCCTTTCCCAGAGCGGGGCCACCCTGATTGCCATCCTGGACTGGAGCCGTTCTGTGGGTTTGGGTTTCAGCAAGATGGTCAGCCTGGGTAATAAAGGAGACCTCTCGGAAATAGATTTCATTGCAGAAGCTGCAGCCGACCCCTATACCCGTGTAATTGCCTGTTACCTGGAAGATGTGGCCGATGGTCCCCGTTTCCTGGAAGTGGTTCGTGAGGCCACACGCAAAAAGCCGGTAATTATTCTCAAATCCGGCACCAGCCAGGCCGGTGCCCAGGCTGCCTCTTCGCACACCGGGGCATTGGCCGGCAGTGACCTGGCTTATGACACGGCCTTCCGTCAGTGCGGGGTAATCCGTGCCCGGTCCATGACCGAATTGTTTGAACTGGCCATTGCCTTCTCCCGTTGCCCGGTTCCGGCCGGCAGAAGAGTGGCCATTGTAACCAACTCCGGAGGTCCAGGCATTGTAGCTACGGACAATGTGGAAGCCAGATCCCTGACCATGGCCAGGTTTACCAAAGAAACAATTGAGGAATTGCGCGGTGGACTGCCCGCCGAGGCCGCCCTGTATAACCCGGTGGACGTTCTGGGTGACGCCAGGGCCGACCGTTACCGTTTTGCCCTGGAAAGGGTCCTTGCCGATCCCAACGTGGACAGCGTGGTGGTTTTAATGTGTCCCACTGCCGTAGCCCAGCCTCTGGAAACCACCCGGGCTGTAATTGAGCTGCAAAAGAAATATCCCCACAAGCCCGTGATGGGAGTTTATCTGGGTGGCGAGTCCATGGCTGAAGGTGCCCGGGTTATGTCGGAGGCAGGCTTGCCCTGTTATACTTTCCCGGAACCGGCAATTGCGGCTATTGATGGGCTGGTCAGGTACGCTGAGTTCCGCAGCGCCCCTGCCGGGGGTAATGATCTGGATTACCCGGACGTGGATAAGAAGGCGGTTAAAGCTGTTTTTTACGATGCTTTGCGTGATAACCGCCTGGTGCTGCTGGGAAATGAAGCGGCGGCTGTTGCCAGGGCCTACGGTATTCCGGCTGCTCCCATTTCCCTGGCCACCACTCCCGAGGAGGCAGTGGAAGAAGCTGAAAAAATGGGCTACCCGGTGGTCCTGAAAGTGGCTTCTCCCAAGATCCTGCACAAAACCGACGTGGGCGGCGTAAAAGTCGGCCTTGATTCTCCGGAAGCAGTTCGCAGGGCGTTTATTGAAATAATGGAAAATGTTCATCGCTTGCTGCCCCAGGCGGTGGTTTACGGTATAGAGGTACAGAAAATGATGCCAAAGGGTGTGGAGCTGATCATCGGGATGACCCGGGATGTTCAGTTTGGCCCCATGATTGCCTGCGGCCTGGGTGGTATTTACGTTAACCTGCTAAAAGATGTTTCCTTCCGCCTGGCCCAGGGCCTCACCCGGCAGGAGATCGAAAATATGCTTTCCGAAACCAAGGCCTTCACCCTCCTGCGGGGCTACCGGGGCGAAAAGCCGGCCGACCTGCCGGCGCTGGTGGAAGCAATTGGCCGTACGGCCCGGCTTGTGCTGGACTTCCCGGAAATTAACGAAATAGATATAAACCCCGTATTCGTTTACAACCAGGGCTTAAGTGCCCTCGATATTAAAATTACCATATCGTGAGGTGTTGAATTGATGAGAAATCTATACATCATGGGCACTCCAGCCAGCGGTAAAACGGCCCTGGCCCTGGGCCTGGCGCAGAAGCTGCAGAAAGAGGGGTTCCGGGTGGCATATTTCAAGCCCATTGGCAGCCCTTCCCGGGGACCGGAACGGGTTGACGAGGATGCTGTTTTGATGCGGGAAGTGCTGGGAATGGATGTCCCCCTGGAATTTATGGTTCCCCGGGTTATCGGGCCCTCTTACCTGTCCGGAGTAGGTTGCAAGGACGCCCTTTCCAGTGTTATGGAAGCCTACGAGCGTATTTCGGAAGGGGCGGATGTGGTAATCATCGGGGGGGCAATATATCCTTACGCATACGCCGCCTGCGATCTGGATGACATTACCCTGGCTAAAAAGCTGAACGCCCGGGTATTGATGGTGTTGAACATCCAGAACGATTTCAGCCTTGACCGGGCCCTGTTTTATAATCGCAGCGTGACTGCGGCGGGGGTAAATTTGCTGGGCGACATTTTCAATAACATTCCCCGTCCCCTCCTGGCCAAGACAGAAGGTGTCTACCGGCCCATACTGGAGGAAAACGGGTACCGGACTCTGGGCGTAATTCCGCGCCGTTCGGAAATTGCTTCCCCTACCGTAGAAGAATTTTATGAGGTGCTGGGAGGGGAAATTCTGGCCGGCAGCACGAACCTCAACCGCCTGGTGGAGGATGTGGTGGTTGGTGCTATGACCGCCGAGAGCGCTTTGAGTTATTTCCGCCGCACTGCCGATAAGGCGGTAATACTGGGGGGTGACCGGGCGGATGTTGCCCTGGCTGCCCTGGAGACCAGTACCTCGGTGCTCATCCTCACCGGCGGGCTCTATCCCGATGTTAAGGTTATTGCCCGGGCCCAGGAGAAAGGGGTGCCCCTGATCCTGGTTCATTACGATACCTACACCACCGTTGAAAAGATTAATCATGTGTCCCGCCGCTTGAGGCCCGGTGATGTTACCGGAATTAAAGTTGCCCTGGAAAATGTGGAACAGTACTGCCAGTGGGAGGCCATTCTGGAGGCGTTAAAATAGTCAGCCAGCATGTTTGCCGCCGGTATAACCCGGCGGTATTTTTTTGCCGCTGCCGGGTGACCTGCCCAGGCCTTTGCCTTGACAAAGAAGCAGGGCCCCTATATAATTGAGTTTGTTAAATTAAGGGGTGTAAAGATATGCGTATTGATGTGGCAGATTTGAAAAAGAGCCCCGGGGAAAGTATAGAGGTGGAACTTTCTTCTCACCTGCCCGATTTAGAATTTCAGGGGGAGAAATTAAGTTTTGATGGCCCTGCCCGGGTTTTTGCGGAGATAAGTAATACCGGCAGGGCGCTTATCGTGAAGGGAAAAGTGACAGGCGCTTTGAAAGTTCTTTGCGGCCGCTGCCTGGAGCCTTTTTCCCTGCCGCTGGAAGTCCAGTTGAGCGAGGTATATTATCCTGCGGATGATGAAGACTTTCCTGCGGTGGATCCATCAGCAGAGGAAGCCCAGGAGTGGATACCTTTTACCGGCAACGTCCTTGATATTACACCGGAAGTTTTGAAAAGTATTTTACTGGAGATGCCCATGCGCTTTCTATGCCGGGAGGAATGTCGCGGCCTATGTTCCTTCTGCGGCCAGAACCTGAACAGGGCAACCTGTACCTGTGAAAGGGAAGAAATAGATCCGCGTTTGAGTGTGCTCAAGGAAATATTTAAAAATTGATCAATAGTTTTTGGTTAAAGGGGGTTAGAAGAAATGGGCGTTCCCAAAAGAAAAACTTCCAAACGCCGGGCCAGAATGCGGCGGGCTCACTGGAAGATAGAGGCTCCAGGGCTGGTGCGTTGCTCCCAGTGTCATGCTCTAATCCTGCCCCACCGGGTTTGCCCGGAATGCGGTTATTACAAAGCTAAGGAAGTAGTAAAAGTTCAGTAAAAAGGAATTATATATTGTGGGGGTAGTTTTGCCCGGGTAGTTTCCGGTAAGGCCGATAAACCTGTCTGCCTTACCGGAAAATTTTTTGCCCCGAACAAGTTGCTTTTTTCTGGTAACCCCGTTATACTTATTTTAGTACCAGGTGCTAAAAATGGTGATGGGGCAATGGCCAGAAGTCATACAGGAAAACTGAGCCGGCAGCAGCTGGTGGCCCGTTACCTGAGCGGAAATCCTTTCCTTACCGATGAGGACCTGGCCGCCATCCTGGGGGTCAGCGTGCAGACCATACGGCTGGATCGCACTGAGTTACATATTCCGGAGAAGCGGGAACGGTTGGAGCAGGTGGCCCGGGGTGTTTACGGCCAGCTCCGGGCCCTGTCCGAGGCCGATCTGGTGGGTGAACTGGTGGAACTGAACATGGGCCGCTCGGGAGTTTCCATATTAACCATTACCGAAGATATGACCTTCAGGCACACCCGCGTGGCCCGGGGGCATTATTTATTTGCCCAGGCCAACTCCCTGGCAGTGGCTTTGTGCGATGCGGAAGTGGCCCTGACCGGAACTACTAAGGTAAGTTTCCGCCGCCCGGTATTCTGCGGGGAAAAAGTGGTGGCCAGAGCGTTTGTCAGGCGCAAAAAGGGCAATAAATATATGGTAAGGGTTGCCTCAAGGGTTAATAACGAAACAGTACTGGAAGGAAAATTTCTTATTTTCGCCATAGCAGAGGAGGTATGGCGGCAGTGAAGATTGCCGTTGATGCCATGGGCGGCGACCACGCGCCGGGGGAAATAGTACGGGGGGCAGTGGAAGCGGCCAGGGAATACCGCCAGAAGATCATCCTGGTGGGGGATCAGGAGAAAATTATGCTCGGGCTGGGCCAATCACCTCCGGAGCAAATTGAAGTGTTTCATGCGCCGGAAGTTATAGCCATGGGGGAGCATCCAGCTGTTGCAGTCCGGAAGAAGAAACAGTCTTCTATAGTTCAGGCTGTCAGGCTGGTGAGGGAAGGAGAGGCTGTGGCTGTGGTTTCTGCCGGCAGCACGGGGGCGGCCATGGCAGCTTCCCTTTTGGGGCTCGGGCGTATTCAGGGGATTGACCGCCCGGCAATTGCCAGCATTTTACCCCGGAACGGGGGGGCAACCCTCCTCATCGATGCCGGGGCCAATGTGGATTGCAAACCCCAGCATTTATTGCAATTTGCCATTATGGGATCCCTTTATGCTGAGAAAATCCTGGGTATCCCCAGCCCGCGGGTTGGTCTTTTGAATGTGGGGGAGGAAGAGACCAAGGGTAATGAACTTACTCTGGCTGCTTTCCCCCTGCTGCGCCAGGCAAAGAACATTAATTTTACTGGTAACGTGGAGGGGCGGGACATTTTTGCCGGTACAGTGGATGTAGTGGTCTGTGATGGTTTTGTGGGTAATATTGTTTTAAAAGCCGGGGAAGGACTGGCCATCGCTTTACTAAAGATGTTCAAGGAAGAGGTTACCCGGAGCTGGCTGGCCAAAATGGGAACTGCCCTGGCCACTTCCGCTTTCAGGTGTTTTGAAAAACGTATCGATTACGCGGAGTACGGCGGGGCACCTCTTCTGGGAGTTAATGGTGTATCTATTATTTGCCACGGCAGTTCAACCGCCCGGGCAATTAAAAACGCCATTAAAAGGGCCAGGGAGGCAGTGGAAGCCGGACTGGTCGACGCCATAAAGAGCAACGTTGAAAATACCGCCGAAGTACAGAAAGTAGGGATTAATTAATGCCCAAGCAGGTTGTGCCCGTGGGAATTTGGGGTACAGGTATTTATGTGCCCGAGCGCATACTTACCAACGCGGATCTGGAGCGCATGGTGGATACCAGTGACGAGTGGATCCGCACCCGTACGGGCATCCGGACACGCCACATCGCTGCGGAACATGAAGCGGCTTCCGATCTGGCCATTCAGGCTGCCCGCCGGGCCCTGGAGGATGCCGGGGTGGATGCGGAGGAAATCGATCTGATAATCGTGGCCACCAACAGCCCGGACATGCTGTTTCCGGCTACAGCCTGCCTGGTACAGCATGCCCTGGGGGCGAGAGAAGCCGGTGCCTTTGACGTTCAGGCGGGCTGTACCGGCTTTATATACGCCCTGGCCTGTGGCAGCCAGTTTGTAGCCTCGGGAACGGCCAGAAATGTCCTGGTAATTGGTACGGAAGTGCTGAGCCGGCTGGTTAACTGGAAGGACCGCAATACATGCGTTCTTTTTGGTGACGGAGCCGGGGCAGTGATTCTCGGTCCGGTACCGGAAGGTTACGGTATTCTGGCCACCCGTTTGGGTGCGGAAGGAAGCGGGGGGCACCTTTTATCCCTGCCGGCAGGTCTTTCCCGTTACCCCGCGTCGGAGGAAACCCTGGCCAAAAACCAGCATTTTATACATATGAACGGCCGGGAAGTTTTTAAATTTGCTGTAAGGGTGATGGAAGAGGGCTGCCGGGAGGTCTTACAGGCAGCCGGTCTGGGGCTGAAAGAGCTGGATTTTTTAATACCTCACCAGGCCAACATCCGCATCATCGAAGCTGCTGCTAAAAGGTTCGACCTGCCTTTAGAACGGGTTTGGATTAATGTGGACCGCTATGGTAATACTTCTGCTGCCTCTATACCTATAGCCCTGCACGAAGCGCTGGTTGCAGGGCGGATTCAAAACGGAAATCATGTGGTGCTGGTGGCTTTTGGGGCAGGCCTTACCTGGGGGGCTGTCCTGATGCGCTGGTATGATCATCGTCGTTAAAAATTGCCAGTAGGTAAGCAAGAAGGGAGACGGATAGCTATTATCCGCACGAAACTTTGCGATTTGCTGGGAATTGAATATCCTGTTATTCAGGGTGGGATGGCCTGGGTTTCCACTGCTGAACTGGCAGCTGCCGTCAGTGAAGCCGGCGGTCTGGGAATTATTGGTTCCGGACAGGCTCCTCCGGATTGGGTGAGGGAGCAGGTACGCCTGGCCCGGAAATTGACGTCCAAACCCTTCGGGGTTAATGTTATGTTGCGCTCGCCTTTCGTGGACGAAGTAATGCAGGTGCTTCTGGAAGAACGGGTTCCGGTAATTACCACCGGGGCGGGCAACCCCGGAAAGTACCTGCCCGACCTTAAAAAAGCAGGTATCCGCGTAATTCCGGTGGTGGCTTCGGTTGCCCTGGCCCGGCGCCTGGCCAGGAGCGGGGTTGATGCCCTTATTGCCGAGGGCATGGAGAGCGGCGGCCATGTAGGGGAACTCTGCACCTTGCCCCTGGTTCCGCAGGTCGTAGATGCGGTGGACATTCCCGTTATTGCCGCTGGTGGCATTTACGATGGCCGGGGCCTGGCTGCTGCCCTTATGCTGGGCGCCCAGGGTGTCCAGATGGGAACGCGATTCATGTGCGCGGCGGAATGTACCATCCACCCGGCCGTAAAAGAAATGGTGATTAAGGCCAGGGACCGGGATACGGTGGTTACCGGACGGCCCACCGGCCATCCGGTGCGGGTTTTACGCAATAAGCTGAGCAGGCAGTTTGAAGAGCTGGAGAGCCGCTGTGCCCCGCCGGAAGAAATGGAGAAGCTGGGCGTGGGGAAGCTGCGGGCAGCCATGGTTGAAGGGGATGTGGTATATGGATCGGTAATGGCCGGGCAGGTTTCGGCCATGGTCAAGGAAATTCAACCCGCCCGGGAGATTGTAATGGACGTAGTACGGGGTGCAGCCGAGCTGCTGTCTTCAGCTTCCCGCTGGGTGGTGACCGGGAAGTGAAGCTGGCTTTCATCTTTCCCGGCCAGGGCTCGCAATATGCTGGAATGGGCCGTCAGCTTTATGAATGCTACCCGGCTGCGCGGCAGGTCTTTGCGGAAGCCGATGCTTCTTTAGGTTTTACTTTAAGCCGCCTCTGCTTTGATGGACCGGCGGAGGAGCTCCAGCATACGGTGAACGCCCAGCCTGCCATCCTTACGGTAAGTGTGGCCTGCTTACGGGTACTGCAGGAAAGGGGGGTGGTACCGGATGTGGTAGCCGGTCACAGCCTGGGGGAATACAGCGCGCTGATAGCAGCGGAGGCCATGAACTTTGCCGAGGCGGTAAAAATTGTACGCAAGCGGGGCCAGTTTATGCAGGAGGCTGTACCTCTGGGGACAGGTGGTATGGCTGCCGTTCTGGGCCTGGAGGTTCCCACGGTTCAGGAAATCTGCCAGCGGGTATCCGGCTCGGGGGTGGTGGAAGCGGTTAACCTCAACTGTCCGGGGCAGGTGGTTATAGCCGGGGAGATGGAGGCTCTGGAACTTGCCTGCAGGCTGGCCAGGGAAGCGGGGGCCAGGCGATGTGTCCCCCTGGCTGTGAGCGCTCCTTTCCATTCCAGCTTAATGCGCCCGGCCGGAGAAAAGCTGGCCCGGGAGCTGGAAGGGGTAGCCATTGCCGATCCTCGAATTCCGGTGGTAGCCAATGTCACCGCTGATTACGTAACATCCGGGGAGGAAGTTAAAAAACTCCTGGTGCAGCAGGTATACAACCCCGTGCGCTGGGAGGAAAGCATGCGGCGTCTTATTGCCGACGGCGTGCAGGCTTTTGTTGAAGTGGGTCCCGGGACGGTACTATGTGGCCTTTTGCGTAAAATTAACCGTCAGGTCAGGTGCTGGTCGGTTCAGGATCCGGAATCCCTGGAAAAAGTCCTTGCATGCCTTAAGGAGGTTGGCTAAAATGTTACTTGACGGTAAAAAGGCCATTGTTACCGGTGCTTCCCGGGGGATAGGCCGGGCTATTGCCCTGGCTCTGGCCCGGGCCGGGGCGGATGTGGTAGTAAATTACAGTGGCCAGGCTGCTGCGGCAGAGGAAGTTGCTGCCCGTATACGCCAAATGGGAAGACAGGCGGTAACATGTCAGGCGGATGTTTCCATACCTGCTGAAGCGGTAAAGCTGGTCAATGCGGCCGTTGAGCAGCTGGGAGCAGTACATATCCTGGTAAATAATGCGGGCATCACCCGGGATAACCTGGTGATGCGTCTGGCCGAGGAAGATTGGGACCGGGTGCTGGAGGTAAATTTAAAGGGTGCGTTCAACACCATAAAGGCGGCTTCCCGGTTGATGTTAAAAGCACGCTGGGGACGTATCATAAACATCAGTTCGATAGTCGGCATCACGGGTAACGCTGGCCAGGCCAGTTATGCTGCCAGCAAGGCAGGGCTTATAGGTTTGACCAAAGCGGTGGCCAGGGAACTGGGCCCGCGGAACATCACCGTTAATGCGGTGGCACCGGGGTTTATCCTGACGGATATGACCGCTTCTCTCCCGGAAAACGTAAAAGAAAAAATGCTTGGCCAGGTTGCCCTGGGTCGTTTCGGGCAACCGGAAGAAGTGGCGGCGGTGGTTGTTTTCCTGGCCAGTGAGGATGCGGGATATATTACGGGGCAAACCATTGTGGTTGACGGAGGTCTAACCATGCAGGCCTGACACATAAAGTTTGTGTAGAGTGTAGTGGAAGGGGGTGAAATATTTGTCCGTTTTTGAGAAGGTTAAAGCCATTATTGTTGAGCAACTGGGTGTGGATGAATCCGAAGTGACCATGGAAGCATCCTTTATTGAAGATCTGGGGGCTGACTCCCTGGATATTGTGGAACTGGTGATGGCTCTGGAAGAGGAGTTTGACCTGACCATACCCGATGAGGATGCAGAGAAAATCCGCACCGTGGGTGAGGCCGTTCGATATATTCAGGAGCATTTATAAAGTTAATATTCAGGGTCCCGCGTCCAGCGCGGGACTTTTTGAAATGCTTTCACGTACTGCTTAAGGAGGTAAGGTTTTGTCCAATAGAGTTGTGGTCACCGGCCTGGGGATAATATCTCCAGTAGGTATTGGTATCGAAACTTTTTGGGCCAATATTACAGCGGGGAAGAGCGGTGTGGGGGCCATTACCCGTTTTGATGCCAGTGCCTATGACACCCGTTTTGCTGCAGAAGTAAAGGATTTTGAACCAACCCGGTTCATGGATAAAAAAGAAGCTCGCCGGATGGACCGCTTTACCCAGTTTGCCCTGGCTGCTACCAGTATGGCCCTGGAGGATGCCAACCTGAACCTGGAAGAGGTTGATAGGGACCGGGTGGGCGTTATCCTGGGTTCGGGCATCGGCGGTATAGAGACCCTGGAGGAGCAGCACCGGGTTCTTTTAAAACGGGGCCCGGGGCGGGTGAGCCCTTTCTTCATTCCCATGATGATTGCCAACATGGGAGCAGGGCAGATTGCCATTACCCACCAGCTGCGGGGGTGTAATTTGACCGTTACCAGCGCCTGTGCATCCAGCAGCCATGCTGTGGGCGATGCTTTCCGCCTGCTCCAGTGGGGCTATGCGGACGTGATGATCACCGGCGGCAGTGAAGCCCCCATTACTCCTCTGGCAGTAGCAGGCTTTTCAGCCATGAAGGCCCTTTCCACCCGCAATGAGCAACCGGAAAAGGCCAGCCGGCCTTTTGATGCCGGGCGGGATGGTTTCGTCATTGGTGAGGGAGCGGCTATTCTGGTTCTGGAAACCCTGGAGCATGCCCGGCGCCGTAACGCCCGCATTTATGCCGAGGTAGCCGGGTACGGGACCAGCTGCGATGCCTACCACATTACTGCACCCGATCCCGAGGGCAGCGGGGCATCGTTGTCCATGGAGCTGGCCCTTAAGGATGCCGGTCTTCCGCCGGAAAAGGTTGATTACATCAATGCTCACGGCACCTCCACTCCACTTGGCGACCGGCTGGAAACGGTGGCCATTAAGCGTGTTTTTGGTGAGCATGCTTACCGCCTGGCCGTCAGTTCCACCAAATCCATGACCGGTCACCTGCTGGGGGCGGCAGGGGGGCTGGAGGCGGTTGTCTGTGTGCTGGCTCTTTACCACGGAATAATTCCTCCTACCATTAATTATGAAGAGCCGGACCCGGAGTGCGACCTGGACTATGTGCCGAATCAGGCCCGCAGGGTGCCTGTGGAGGTGGCCCTGAGTAATTCCTTTGGTTTTGGAGGCCATAACGCTACCCTTATATTCCGTAAGTTTTAAGGGTAAAAGGATAAAATGGTGGTAAAATGGCTCATAATCAGGAAAAAATAAAAATTTTAAAGGAAAGATTGGGGTTTAACTGGCAAAATGAAGACCTTCTGCACCTGGCCCTGACCCACAGCTCCTATGCCTACGAAAAGAATTGCCGGGGGCAGGAAAATAACCAGCGCTTGGAGTTTCTAGGCGATGCTGTGCTGGAGCTGGTGGTAAGCGATTATCTTTACCGCACCTATCCCGGGCATACCGAGGGGGAATTGACCAGGCTGCGGGCGGCAATAGTCTGCGAACCTTCCCTGGCCCGCATTGCCCGGAATCTGGAGCTGGGTTTCAGCCTTTACATGGGCCGCGGGGAAGAACGTTCGGGGGGCCGTGAACGTCCCTCCATCCTGGCCGATGCCTTTGAAGCCCTTCTGGGGGCCATTTATCTGGATCAGGGGCTGGAGGTAGCCAGAAAGGTTGCCCTGAAGTTCCTGGAACCGGTTATTAATGATGTTCTGGAAGGTCGTATGGAACGGGATTATAAGACAGAACTGCAGGAAATCCTGCAGGAAGAAGGTGTGGTGGACATTAACTATACCATCTTACATGAAGAAGGGCCCGATCATCACAAAACGTTTACTGCTGCGGTGTATTTTCAAGGCAGGGAAATGGGCCGGGGGCAGGGACGTTCAAAAAAAGAGGCAGAGCAACAGGCTGCTTGCCAGGCGCTGGCCAGGCTGGGATATCTCCAGGGGTAGGGGTAACAGGAGGTTTTTTTAAATATGGGATTTTTCAACCGGCTGAAGGAGAGTTTAAGTAAAACCCGTCAGGGCCTGGTAGAAAAAATAGAAAACCTGATCACCGGGCGTCAGGTTATTGATGAAAGCCTTTATGAAGAACTGGAAGAGGCACTGATCGGGGCCGACGTGGGGGTGGAAACGTCGCTGGAGTTAATGGAAACCCTGCGCCGGCGGGTTAAGGAGCAGAAATTGAGAGATCCCGCCCGGTTGAAGCCCCTTTTGCAGGAACTTATCACAGACGAACTGGGTACGGGGGATTCTTCCCTCAACCGGGGTGGTCCCCCGACGGTAATCCTGGTGGTAGGAGTAAATGGGGTGGGTAAAACTACAACCATCGGCAAGCTGGCCTATTACTACAAAACCCGGGGTGAGCGGGTGCTGCTGGGAGCAGCAGATACCTTCCGGGCGGCAGCTATCGATCAGCTGGAGATCTGGGGCCGGCGGGTGGGAGTGGATGTTATCAAACACAGGGAAGGTTCCGATCCGGCGGCCGTGGCCTATGATGCCCTGCAGGCGGCCCGGGCACGGAAAATGGACATGCTTATTATTGATACTGCCGGCAGGTTGCATACCAAAAGCAACCTTATGGAAGAACTGAAAAAAATCCGCCGGGTGCTGGGACGGGAGTTGTCTGGAGCCCCCCACGAGGTGTTGCTGGTTCTGGATGCCACTACCGGGCAGAATGCCATTTCCCAGGCCCGCCTCTTCAGTGAGGCTACCGGTGTTACGGGGATTGTCCTTACTAAACTGGATGGCACTGCCAGGGGCGGTGTAATTATAGGTATTCGCCGGATGCTGAACATACCGGTTAAATTTATCGGCATTGGTGAAGGAGTGGAGGACCTGCAGCCCTTCAATCCCCAGGAGTTTGCAGCCGCCCTGTTTGATTAATAAAATTATTGTGGGGGATGGGTGGCGGTTTCCCCCTCAGGGACAGGGGGGAAGCTGCCACCCCGATTTCTTATGTCCCGGGGCGGATTTTTTGCTTCAATTGCTGCAGGAGGTTCAGCAATCCCGTGCCGTATTTCAGGACGTCAATGTTGGTGTTGTAAATGAGTTGCTTTATCCCGGGGGCGGTAATCAACTTAACCAGCCTGTCAAAATCTTCATTATCCATGTTGTTGAGCATCCGGCGCAGGATAACCAGGCGCGTGATTTTGCGGCGCAAATCGCGGGTCAGATCAATATAGGATTTTCCCCGGGCCAGGGCCCGGCCGGCATAAACCCCGCTCCTGATGGCGGCCATGACGCCGAATCCCAAAAACGGTTCCATAAAGCCCCCGGCATTGCCCACCAGCAGGACGTTCCCCACCTGCGGCGGGTAGCAGTAACCGCTGGTATGCTGGACAGAAAAGTTGTCCAGCACCTGGTAATCAAGCTTTTCCATTTCCCAGAACAGGCGCCACTTCTCTTCCACTTCGTCGGCATTGCTGTTACTGACGATTAAAATCAGCGAGGCGCGGTGGTTGTTGAAAGGGGTGAGGTAGGCATAAGTTTGCCGCGCGTACTCGGTGTTCATCCACATGTGCAGGGTATGGGGGTCAAAGTTCCCCAGTACCACTGCTCCCCGCACCCAGGTTTGTAAGAAATCCTGCCAGCAGCCCAGGGTACGCGCCACCATTGGCGTACCGTCGGCTACCACCACATAATCGTAGTGTTGTGCCAGTTCCTGCCAGCGGGCATGGTGGTTGAAGTATACTGGCGTTTTCAAGAGGGAGTAGAGCTGGCTTTCGGTGGAGTTCTCGTCCTGTCCCCGCTGCAGGAAATAACCCAGGTGTCCGGTAACAGTACGGGTGACTCCGGGCATGTGCATGATTACTTTTTTCCAGGGGGCCAGGGGCCTGAGGGGCAGGTGCAATCTTTTTATCAGGAAATCCATCTGGTCTTTAATGGGCCGGGACAGCAGTTGCAGGATACCGCCTACATGGCTGAAGGTTTCCCCGGGGTGGGATCTTTGCTCAAATATGGCCGGGGTGATGCCATGGCGCTCCAGTTCCAGGGCGCAGGCCAGGCCGGAAATGCCAGCACCGATAATGGCAATGCGGGGTGAGGAGCGAGCCATCCCCATTCCTCCCTTTCCGAGGTTCGACATTTGTGTACCTGGGGCGTTTTTCTTGCACTCCAGGGGATGTATATCCCCCTTTTCTTTTATACACAATATGGAAAAAAGGGGGTGAGGTGGTTGCAGCAGGATGGGAGGGGCAATCTGATTGAAGAGGGACGGATTTCCTCCCGCCAGATGGCCATGCTGCTCTTTACCCTGATTATTTCCACCGTCGATGTTTACCTGCCGGCAGTGGTGGCCGGTGTGGCCGGACGGGATGCCTGGATAGCCGTGTTCCTGGCGGTGGTCTACGCCCTGGTTATCTGGGCGGTGGCCGTAACTCTGGCCTCCCGCTTTCCCCGCCAGACGATAATCCATTACAGCAAGGAAATTCTGGGACCTTTCCTGGGCGGTCTCATTGGAATGCTGCTGCTGGTTTATTTCTTTTTTGTCGGAGCCTCCATCGTCCGCATTCTGGTTGAAATTATGAAATCTTCCTTTATGCCCCGCACCCCTCTGGTTATTTTTGCCGCCAGCGTCGTACTGGTAGCCTGCTATGCCCTGTTTGGCGGGCTGGAGGTGATAGCCCGGGTCAATGGGATTTTGCTCCCGCTGGGGATCGCTGCCCTTTTATTTGTGGGCCTGGGCTCTTTGCCCCAGGTTGATTTCGGGCAATATCTGCCCGTACTGGAAAAAGGCCTGGGGCCGGTCAACTGGGGAGGTGTCATTTTAGCTTCTACCATTGCTGAAATTATCATTATTTTGATGCTTTACCCTTATTTGCAGGACCGGAATCGGGTAGGACTAAATGGCCTGTGGGCGCTTCTGGGGTTGGGAGCGGCCATGCTGATCGGTGTGCTGGCCATTGGCCTTTTCACCGCGGAGGTTACCGCCGCCATGAATTTCCCGGCCCTGGAAATGGTGCGGGTTATCAGGCTGGGACCCCAGAGGACCTACCTGGATATTGTAATCGCGGCTATCTGGGTGGGAGGCATTTTTGTCAAGGTAGCCCTGGTTTACTACGCCGTAGCTCTGGGGTTGGCCCAGTGGCTGGGCCTGCGCAACTACCGTCCCCTGGTGGTTCCAGTGGGCATCCTGATGGTGGCCTTATCGGTTATGGCATATCATGGCCTGAGCGATCTCCTTTATACGGAGTTAAAAATTTTCCCCGGATACTCTTTATCCCACGCCCTGCTCATTCCCCTGTTGCTTTTAGTGGTGGCGTGGCTGCGCGGGTGGCGGGCGAAAGGTTAGCCTGTCAAACCAGGTCAGGGCGGCCTGAATTGCGGGAATTACATCCAGGCCGGAGTAATAGATCAGCTGCTTGATACCGGGCATTCCCAGGATGCCCACCAGGCGGTCCAGGCCGCGGTTGTCCAGTTTGTCCAGTTTGCAACGCAGCTCGTTCAACTGTTCTATTCTCTGGATCAGGGGTCTTATCAATCTTTCGTAATTATCACCCCTTAAAATAGCCCTGGCGGCCAGCACCCCGCTGATCACCCCGGGGAAAAGGCCCAGTCCAAAGAGGTTGCTGAAAAATCCACCGCTGTTGCCCACCAGGAGGATGTTGCCCAACTGGTGACCGGTTGCCCGCCCGGTGTGAAATTCCATCTCACAGGTTTGTACGACGGGATAATGCAGTTTTTTCGATTCCAGAAAGAGTTCCCAGTAATCGTCCATGTCGGCGGGCGTGATGCCCCCTACCATGAGGTATAAACAGGCCCGCCCGGCATCAAAGGGTGCCAGGTAGCCGTAGCCATGTTTGGCGAAGCGGGTGTCCCAGAAAACGTGGAAGGTATGGGGTTCGAATTCCCCCAGTACCAGGGCTCCCCTGATAATTATTCGGGAATGTTCCAGCCACAGGCCCAGCTGGCGGGTGGCTTTGCTGTCCCCGGTGGCAACCACCACCCAGTCATATTCCCTGGCCAGAGCCTGCGGGTCAGCAATGGTTTCAAAGATAACGGGACAGGTGAGCCGGGCTGCCAGTTGGTTTTCGATGGAAAGAGGTGAACGACCCCGGTAGAGGAGGTAACCCAGGCGCGACCGTATAACGGCCCGGTGGCCGGGGCTGTGCATGATAATGGTGTGCAGGGGAGCCAGGGGATGAAGTTGAAGATGGTAACGTCTGGCCAGGTAGGCCAGCTGGTTCTTTACAGGGTGCCACGGCAGGTTTAAGAGTACATCCACCCGTTCCACCGGGTGGCCGGTGCGGTGAAACCGCTCGAAGATAACCGGTTTAACGCCCTGGCGTTGCAGTTCCAGGGCACAGGCCAGGCCGCTGGGACCGGCTCCTATGATGGCAACACGCAATTTTACTCACCCGTAACATATTGTTGGTTAGAGCGGGGGATATTATGAGCCGCTGGGAGAACTCATTAAACTCCCGGTCAGGGGGGAAAATAGGCAAAAATGCGGAGGGTTAAGAATGCCCTGGTTAATTGCCTTTGCCATTAGCTGGCTTGTATTTTTTGCCCTGGCCAGAAGGGAGTTCTGGATATCCCATCTGGCAGGCGGGCTATCGGCCTGTATTATCCAGCTTGTTACCGATTTTATCGGTCATGACCTGAAGTTATATCAAGTTTCCTCGCCCCTCCTGTCCATTTTTTGTTCTTCAGCTTTCTTTACCTTTGGTCCTGTGTTTACCATGGGGGCTCTGTTCGGGCAGTATCTCCCTGGGGCGCGCTGGTTACAGGGTTTGCATATACTTGTGTTTTCCGGTCTCTTTCTCTTGCAGGAACATATGTTCATGCTGGCCGGTGTTCTGGATTATATCAACTGGTACCACCCGGCAAGCTTCATGATAAATTTTTTGGTTTTTGTTTTCCTGGCCTGGGTGGTGGAAAGCCAGCGCAAGGGCTGGCGGTAAGTACAAGCACTTCTTTTGGGGGAGGGAAAGGTTTGGATTTATTCACCTTTACAGTTTTCTCGCTGGGAGTGGCCCTGGCGGTTGCGCTCTGGCTGCAGGTGGTCAAGAAGTTGCACTTATGAGGCGAAATGAACCTTTTCTCCGTTGCAGGTTTAAAAATATAGGATGGGGAAGGAGAAGGCATTTCTGTGGCCTGGCTGGTTTTGTTTCTTGTTTCTTTTTTTATGTCTGCTTTACTCGTGGGAAAAAAGGGCTGGGTTTTACTCTGGCCCATGGGACTGGTTGCCCTGGTGGTTGTTTACGTACTGGATGTTACCCTGATCAGGCTGGGGGCTTTTACTTATAAGTTCGGCCTTCCGATTCTGGGCGGTTTGCCGCCGCTTTATTTTCTGTCCGGCCTGTTCAACGGGGTCACGGTGGCGCGGTTTTACCCCGCCAGGCGCTGGCTGCGGTTGCCCTACATTATCCTGCTATCTGCGGCGTATTTATTGGTGGAGTGGCTGATGATTTTTACCGGATATTTTACCTATACCAGCAAATGGTCACTATGGCATAGTCTGGGTTTAAATGTGACTGGCTTTACTTTATTATTCTGGCTGGGAGAGTGGCTGGGAGTAATCAAGCCGGGGAGGTAGGAAGGGGATTATTAAAGCCGGTAGCGCGGGTTTTTATTGAGTCCGGGTAAAATCCGGCTCGGTGGAAAAGGATTGGCTTCCATGGCGGCAATCGCCCGGTGCAGGGTCAGTACGTGCTGGCTTTCCTCATCCCTTAAACGCGCAAAGAGGTTTCGTGCGATTGGGTTGACGATCATGAGAAATTGTTCGTTGTAAAAATGCTGGCTCCATAGTTTGTCAGTAAGAGCATCATAAAGCAAATCCAGCTTGTTCAACCCTTTTCTTCCCTTCTTAATAAAGTTACCGTTTTTATTGTATGTTTAAGTTTTTCATTTCCTCCTTAAGCAGGGCAATATGGCGGCTGCAGGTGACGGCAAAGCTGCCGAAAAGTTCCTGTAGCTTCTTATCCCGCGAATTGCGGGCCAGAAAGGAATACTTGGCCTGTCGTCGCTGTTCCATTTCAATTGCCTTTTTGAAAGCGTAATTAAGTATTTCCTTTTCGCTGAGGAGAGACAAACAAAACCACCTCAGCTTTATTTTTTACCCTCAGGACCCTGGATATGCACATTTTTTCCTGTCAGAATTTTCATTAATTCTCTGACCAGTTCATTGCTCACGGTGTAGCAGATTTCCGTTCCCCGGCGTCGTCCTTTAATAATGCCCCGGGATTTAAGAATGCTTAAATGCTGGGAAACGGTGGACTGCGGCAACTCCAGGCATTCGCGGATTTTGGTCACGTTACATTCGTTTTGCAGCAACCCGTCGACAATGCACAGGCGGACGGGATGGGCCAGGGCTTTTAAAAGTTCAGCCTTTTCTTCATAATCATGGACATTATTTTGGACAATATTCATAATGTCACCCGCTATTTTTATATTTGTATATTACGATTTTAAAGTAGATAAATCCACCTGTCAAATAGCCCCCGGCTGACTGTAATTTTGAAAAATTTATCGCCACTAAAGGAAAGTAAGCGGCAAGGGCGAATAGTAGCTAAGGTTAAGATGAAGTCTAGAAATAACCAGGTTGACGTTTTACAGGGAATGGAGGGCTTGAAGATGACCGTGCGTATAGCCATCATTGGCGGGACAGGAGTATACGATCCCAGTATCCTGGATGAAGTTCGTCAGAAGAGGCTGGAAACTCCCTTTGGCCCTGTTTGGGTTAAAATTGGTAACTACCGGGAGAGGGAGGTGGCCTTTGTAGCCCGCCACGGGGAAGATCACTCAGTACCACCGCACCTTGTCAATTACCGGGCCAATATCTGGGGGCTCAAACAGCTGGGGGTAAAGAGTATCCTGGCTACAGCTGCCGTGGGCTCTTTAAATCCGGAGATGAAGCCCTGCCAGCTTGTTTTTGTGGACCAGTTTCTTGATTTTACCAAAAGCCGTCCCCAGACTTTTATAGAGAAAGGCGTGGTTCACCTGGATATGACCGATCCCTACTGCCCGGAATTGCGAGCTACCCTTGCCCGGGCCGCCAGGGAGCTGGGGTTGGAACATCATACCGCGGGCACCTATGTTTGTACCGAGGGGCCGCGTTTCGAAACCCCCGCTGAAATCCGCATGTTCCGCCAGCTGGGAGGAGATATTGTGGGTATGACCAGTGTTCCCGAGGTGGTTCTGGCCCGGGAAGCTGGAATCTGTTATGCAACTATTGCCATGGTGACCAATTTTGCTGCCGGGATTTCGCCCAATCGTCTTTCCCACCAGGAAGTGGTGGAGGTAATGGCTGAAAATACGGCCAACCTGCGCCGTCTGGTTATGCGGGCCATAGAGTTATTGCAGCCGGACCGTACCTGTCTCTGTCACGAAACCCCACTTGATCCTTCTGCCGTAAAATAGGAAGGAGTTGGTAGTTTTGGAGACCATGCGCTGGGAAGATGGGGTTTTGTTGCTCCTGGATCAAACCAGGTTGCCTGGTAAGGTTGAATATATTCAGTGCCGGGACCATGTGACTGTTGCGGAAGCCATCCGCAGCTTGCGGGTGCGGGGAGCGCCGGCTATAGGTGCAGCGGCGGCCTATGGGCTGGTGCTGGGGGTTTTGGCGGCCAGACCCCGGAACCGCCAGGAACTCCTTGCCCGTGCCCGGGAGGTGGCTGAAGTTCTGGCTTCTACCCGTCCCACTGCGGTTAACCTTACCTGGGCACTAAACCGACTTTTGCATAAGCTGGAAGCAACCCCCTCTCAGGATACCCGGGAATTAACGGAGCTTTTAATAAATGAAGCCCATGCAATTTATCAGGAAGACCGGGAGGGTAACAAGCGCATCGGGCGTTACGGCCAGGAACTGGTTCCTCCCGGGGCGAGGATTCTAACCCATTGCAATGCCGGAGCTTTAGCTACGGCCGGTTATGGTACTGCCCTGGGGGTAATCCGGGCTGCTCAGGAAGCAGGGAAGCGGGTCAGTGTATATGCCAGTGAAACCAGGCCCCTTTTGCAGGGTGCGCGTTTGACTGCCTGGGAGTTGCTCCAGGAAAATATACCCGTTACCCTTATTACTGATAATATGGCCGCTTATTTAATGGCCCGGGGGATGGTAGATCTGGTGGTGGTGGGGGCAGATCGCATTGCGTCCAACGGGGATGTGGCGAACAAGATCGGTACTTATGGCCTTGCTGTCCTGGCCAGAGAACACGGCGTGCCCTTTTATGTGGCGGCACCCCTGTCCACCATAGACCTTTCCCTGGACAGCGGGAAGGATATTCCCATTGAAGAGCGGCGGCCGGAAGAGGTGACCCACCTTGCCGGGATACCGGTAGCTCCCCGGGGAATCAAGGTCTGGAACCCTGCCTTTGATATCACTCCGGCCCGGCTGATAACAGCCATTATTACAGATCAAGGGGTGGCCAGACCGCCCTACAGGGAAAGCCTGGCCGGGCTTTTCAAAGCCTGAGCCGATGAGAACACCAACAGGGTATTTTACCAGGAGGAGAGCAATAAAAATGCAGGAATATCTTATTCGGGATATCAACCTGGCACCCGGGGGCAGGCTGAAAATTGACTGGGTACGGGTTCATATGCCGGTTCTCAATGTTATCAGGGAAGAGTTTGAAAGAACACGTCCTTTTGCCGGGGTAAGGGTGGCCATGAGTATTCACCTGGAGGGCAAAACAGCTTATCTGGCCGAAGTTCTTAAAGCAGGTGGAGCGGAAGTGGCCATCTCCGGCTCCAACCCCCTGTCAACCCAGGACGACGTAGCTGCAGCTCTGGCTGCAGAAGGCATTCACGTCTACGCCTGGCATGGGGCGACCGGTGAAGAATATGTGGAACACCTGGTTAAAGTTCTGGAAATCCGTCCCCACGTGGTTATCGATGACGGGGGTGATCTGGTTCACCTGCTGCATACCCGTTGCCGTGAACTGGCCGGGGAAGTGGTTGGGGGATGCGAGGAAACTACAACCGGAGTTTCCCGCCTGAAGGCGATGGAACAGGAGGGCCGGTTGCTTTTTCCCATGATTGCCGTCAACGATGCCCGCTGCAAATTCCTTTTTGATAATCGCTACGGGACGGGAGAATCGGTTTGGGCCGGGATCATGCGTACCACGAATTTGCTGGTGGCAGGCAAGACCGTGGTGGTTGTGGGTTACGGATGGTGCGGTAAAGGGGTGGCCAGGCGTGCCGCAGGACTGGGGGCAAAGGTGGTTGTCTGTGAGGTGGACCCGGTCAGGGCCCTGGAGGCATACATGGACGGTTACCTGGTGATGAAAAGCGAACAGGCTGCTGAAGTGGGAGATATTTTCATCACCGTTACCGGCTGCCGTGATGTTTTGAGGAGCAGGCATTTCCGGCGGATGAAAGATGGGGCCATCCTGGCCAATGCCGGTCATTTTGATGTGGAAATTAACAAACCTGAGCTGGCAGGAATAGCGGTTTCCCGCCGGCTTGTCCGGCAAAATATAGAAGAATTTACCCTGCCGGACGGGCGACGTATATATCTCCTGGGAGAAGGCCGGCTGGTGAATCTGGCTGCCGGGGACGGTCACCCGGCGGAAATTATGGATATGTCCTTTGCCCTGCAGGCTCTTTCCGCCCGTTATATCTGGGAGAACGGGAATTGTTTGAAGCCCGGGGTGCATTTGGTGCCGCCTGAACTGGACCGGCGGGTGGCGGAGATAAAATTATCTTCCTTGGGCGTTGAAATCGATCAGCTGACACCGGATCAAAAGGCCTACCTTCAGAGCTGGCAGGCAGGATGATGGGAGGATGGGGAATTTATGACGGTGGCAGTGGAGAAATATAAAGAGCAGGTCTACAAAATGAGCCTGCGGATGGCTACCAGCGGTCTGGTGACAGGGAGCTGGGGTAATATTTCTGCCCGGGTGCCCAGGGAGGAACTGGTGGTGATCACACCCAGCGGTATACCCTATGCTAACCTGCAGGCCCGGGATATGGTGGTGCTGGATCTGGACGGCCGGGTGGTGGAGGGAGAGAAACGTCCCTCCACGGAATTTATGTTACACCTGGCCATATACCATGCCCGCCCTGATGTTTATGCTGTAATGCATACCCACAGCGTTTTTGCCAGCGCCCTGGCCGTGGCCCGCAAGCCCATTCCTCCTATCTTAGAAGACCTGGCCCAGACAGTAGGTAATGGCGTGGCTGTGGCCAGCTATGCCCGGGCCGGTACGGAGGAGCTGGCCCGGGCGGCGGTGGAAGCCCTGGGAGACCGGGGAGCGGTGCTCCTGGCCAATCATGGCGTGGTGGGAGTCGGACGCAACCTGGAGGAAGCTTTTATGGTATGCCAAATTGTGGAAAAGTCAGCTAAAGTTTACGTTTGGGCTGACCTGGTTGGGCAGCCGGCCATTTTGCCTGCTGAAGAGGTAGAGGCGCTGAGGAGTTCCTACCTTCAAGGCTACAGTCTGGCAATGGTACGTAATTTCTCCCTAAATGAACGGCAATAACCTGTATTTTGCCTGCAGGCCGGGGACCTGTTTAACCACAACGTCTGGAGGAATCAATTATGAAAATAATGATCAGCGGGGCTGCTGTGTTAACCATGGAGCAGGGCAGTGCCCTTATTCCCGACGGTGAAATTATTATTGAGGGACAATACATAACCCATGTGGGTCCTGCGGGGAGCGTTTCCCCGGAACAAAATTTTGACCGGGTAATTGATGCCCGGGGCATGCTGGCCATGCCGGGTTTTGTTAACTGCCATACTCACGCATCCATGACATTACTGCGGGGATATGCCGATGACCTGCCCCTTATGGAATGGCTGCAAAAAAAAATCTGGCCGGTAGAAGAAAGGCTCGAGCCTGAAGATATTTACTGGGGTGCCATGCTTAGCTGCCTGGAGATGATTCGTTCCGGGACCACGACCTTTGCCGACATGTATTTCCATATGGACGAAGTGGCCCGGGCAGTAGAGAAGGCGGGGATGAGGGCCAGCCTGTCCCAGGGCCTGATCGGGCTTTCACCGGGGGCAGGGGAGGCCCTGAGCAACAGCCGCCGTTTTATCCGCGAGTGGCATGGTCAGGCGGAAGGGCGCATTACCACCATGCTGGGACCACACGCCCCATACACCTGCCCGCCCGATTTTCTGGCCCGGGTTTTGGATATGGCAGATGAGTTGAAGGTGGGTATCCATATCCATATTGCAGAAACCCGGGCTGAAATAGAAGAAATTCAGCAAAAGTACGGTAAAACACCAGTAGCCCTGATGGAACAGGTAGGATTATTTAATTTTCCTGTGCTGGCTGCCCATTGCGTTCATCTTACCGATGAAGATATCCGCATTCTGGTGGCCAGGGGTGCAGGTATAGCTCATAATCCCGAAAGCAATATGAAACTGGCCAGTGGAATTGCCCCGGTAACCCGGCTGCTGGCCGCAGGGGCGCTGGTAGGGCTGGGTACCGATGGAGCAGCCAGTAACAACAACCTGGATATGATGGAAGAAATGCGTTCGGCAGCCTTGCTGCAAAAAGTTGCCACCATGGATCCCATGGCCCTCCCTGCCCAGGATGCCCTGGCCATGGCCACGGTAAACGGTGCCCGGGTACTGGGGTTAAAAGATGTGGGCCCGCTTAAGCCGGGTAATAAGGCGGACATCATCCTGGTCAATCTTGACCGGCCCCATTTTTATCCCCGCCACAACCTGATGGCCCATTTGGTTTATGCAGCCCGGGCATCTGATGTGGAAACGGTAATCATCGATGGCCGGCTGGTGATGGAAAATAGACAGGTCCTTACCCTTGACGAAGAAAGGATTTATTATGAAGTGCAGAAACGCGCGGAGAAACTGGTGGGGGCTGTCAGGAGTTAATGCCGGATAGGATTCTTTATCGTATCATCAGGCCCCGGTGCGTTTGGGAACTTACAAAGAAATGAAGGTGGCTTTATGGCAGTGGTTAAGCTAACCC
Organism: Desulfofundulus australicus DSM 11792; assembly: GCF_900129285.1. Classification (GTDB taxonomy): domain Bacteria; phylum Bacillota; class Desulfotomaculia; order Desulfotomaculales; family Desulfovirgulaceae; genus Desulfofundulus; species Desulfofundulus australicus. The sequence continues at coordinate 102,927 of NZ_FQUW01000006.1, read as the reverse complement.
GGCGCAGGTATCACCGGGTATTACTCGGTCACCCCTGGGTTTACCGGACCGAGGTGGAAGACATCCAGGGAGATTTCAACCCCGGTGATGTGGTGGAAGTGGTGGACTACCGGGGGCGGTTTGTGGGACGGGGTTACATTAACCCCGCCTCGCAAATTATAGTGCGCCTCCTCACCCGGGAAAAAGGGGAAAAAATCGACCGCGAATTTTTTCGCCGGCGCCTGATGTCGGCCATAGATTACCGCCGGCGGGTGGTCAGGCATAGCAATGCCTGCCGCCTGGTTTTTGCCGAGGCGGATTTTCTGCCAGCGCTAATTGTAGACCGCTTTGGCGACTACCTTTCCCTGCAAACCCTGGCCCTGGGAATTGACCTGTATAAAGAAACCATTGTCGAGCTCCTGGATGAGTTGCTGAATCCCGCTGGCATTTATGAGAGAAACGATGTGTCGGTGCGGGAGCTGGAGGGGCTGCCCCTGAGGACGGGTTTTTTGAAGGGGCCTTTTAATCCTGTAGTGGAAATAGAAGAAAACGGCCTGCGTTTTCTGGTTGACCTGGCCGGGGGACAGAAAACCGGTTACTTTCTGGATCAGCGGGAAAACCGCCTGGCTCTGGAGGGGTTGGCCCGGGATGCCCGGGTGCTGGATTGTTTTTGTCACACCGGTACTTTTTCCGTATATGCCGCCCGCTTTGGGGCCAGGGAGGTACTGGGTATTGACGTGGCAGGTGACGCACTGGAGATGGCCAGGGAAAATGCAGCCCGTAACGGGTTTGACCGGGTCTGCACCTTCCGGGAGGGCAACGCTTTTGACGAGTTGAGAGATCTGGATCGGGCGGGGGAGCGCTTTGAACTGATCATTCTCGACCCGCCAGCTTTTACCAAGTCCAGGGAAGCACTGGAAGGTGCCATCCGTGGCTATAAGGAGATTAACCTGCGGGCCATGAAACTCCTGCCGGCAGGCGGTTTTCTGGTTACCTGCTCGTGTTCCTATCATATGACCGAAAGTCTTTTCATGGAGGTATTGCTGGATGCCGCCCGTGATGTAAAAAGACAGTTGCGCCTGGTGGAAATGCGCCGCCAGGCCAGGGATCACCCCATGCTTCTTGCCTCGCCGGAAACCTACTATTTAAAATGCTTTATACTGCAGGTGTGGTGAGGCTTTGAAAATCAAGGCTTCCAAGGTTTTGGTGTGAACTGGAAAGGACGTGGGAAGAAAACAAAGGTATCGAGGTTTATTCAGACACCGATTGTTCTGGGTGCCTCAAGGGTCACTTGCCACTCTCCCTCCCCGATCCGCGTTACCCCTGCGGTGGTGTATCCCTTGGCCGCTGCCACTTTGGGCACGTCGGTGGTAGCGGCCGGGCAGTCTACCAGCATCTCCAGGGTGCCGCCAGCCGGCAGCTTGGCCAGCAGCAGCTCTACGGCATACTTGGCTGAAAACTCACCCTCTTGTGGGGTGGGATGAAAGGAGCATTCCCCAACGGGCAGAAATGAAGGGGTTGCCCGTGAAGCGCCACATGCACCTTTTAATGGACGAAAACAGAGCGGCCCGCCCTATCTCCGGGGCGGGCCGCCGGGATTTCAAGGGAATTTGCCGGTTTATTGTTGTTTGAGCAGGGTGTAATCATAACCCGCAGGCGGATGGGGATAATCAAAGAGCACGGGCATTTCCTCAAGCTCTTTTTTCTTTAATACCCGGGTTTCGGATTCATCTATGTACCATCCCTTTTGACCCTGTATCCAGGTGGTACGGCCGGAACTATCATCCCTTTCCACCACTGTTCCCTCTTTTGGTTTTACAATGAATTGCGTATCTTCGTACCAGTGGCGGTTAAACTTTAATTCCTCATTGCCGCCGGCAATTCCGCCTTTGGGAAGTTCCTGTTCATACAACCTGATAACATGGGGTGGATGCCCCTTTTCAGGTTGTATCTCGCTATAATAGAGGCGGGCTACAATTTTATAGGCAGTTTTTTCGCTGTACCACATACCGCCGTCAGTTCGACCTGCGCTGAGCAATTCATATCGCACTAATATCGTCTGGGCAGCATCATCTTTTGTCGGGTAAAGGGATGCTTTTTGTTTCTCGGCGAGGTATTCGTTAAGGGTAACTATTACGGGTAAAATAAACTTTGTCCCACGTCCCAGATACCCCAGGCTTAGTTCTCCACCTCCCGGCAGCGGGTATTCCCACTCCTTCTGGAGTTCAGGCGGCAGGGTGAAATCAATTCCAATTAGTTTTTCTTTTTCATTCCAGTAAACTGTAGCGCCCAACATTTCGGCAATCCATCTGACAGGAACCATTATCCTGCCGTGGATAATATGCGGTGGTACGTCTAGCTTAGTTTCTCGACCATTGACAATGAGCTTGATTGGGTTGGAGGCATAGGCTGTAGCTGCAAAGATACCCACCAGCGCAACAAACACCCCGGCAATTAACCACTTTTTCCGCATTAATAAGACCTCCTTATAAATTGTTATATCAGGGTCATTCTTTTTTTAGACGAAGGAACCATTAATTGGGTTCCTCCTGTGATTATTCAGGGAACAATTAAAAAGTTCGTCTGCCCTAAAGTGAAGAAGGAGGCAGGAGTCGGGATTGACCGTGCCCTGGACATGGCAGAGATTATCTCTTTATAAAAACCGGTGCCAATATTTCTGGGAAAATTCATATCGTTTTTATCCCTGAAAACTTACTGGTTAATCGTATAAAGTGTATGGAAAATAAAAAAAGGGAGGGTGATCATTTTGTGGAAAGGAAGCAAATTATTATCCCTGACAGTAGTTGCCATCCTGCTGCTGTCACTTGTCTCAGCAGCGTGGGCAGCGCCCCTAAATGACCTGCCTGACCGGGCGAAAGGTTTTAAGGAGAAAAATACGTGGCAGGAGAAGGAGAAAAATTACAACAAAAGTGTGAAAGTAGAAGCCAGGGAAGTTCAGAGTGAGCAGGAACAAAACAGGCACAGGGAACAGGAAAAATTCAGTGTAAGGGAAAACGTATATGAAAAACGCAGCGTACAAAAACATGTTTATACGGGGATTGAAAATGCCCTTCAGCATGTTAAAAACCCGGTGGCCCGGGCGGCGCTGGAAGCAATTTTGAAAGGGGAAAGTGTTCCTGAAGCGGTTTATAAGGCCAAGGAATCACTTAAGAACTGGAAGAACAACCGGGTTGAAGTTACCCTGGTGGTAGAAGCGTTAAAGGAAGCTCTGGAAGAAGATGAATCCATTGATGATCTTACCCTGAGCGAGTGCTACAAACGTTTGGGAGAATTGCTGATTGAAGTGGGAGAAATGCTCAAAGCGCGTGACTTCCTTGAAGAGGCCCTGCTCAACAACCCGGAAGACGAAGATAGCTATATTGTTATAAGCAAAGTTTTTGCTAAAATGAAAGATACAAAGGTAAAGGTTTACGTTAAGGGAACAATGCCCGGGTTTGATGTAACTCCTCGCGTGGAGAAAGGGCGCGTTCTGGTACCCCTTAGGGCGCTGGCGGAAGCCCTGGGTGCTACCGTCGAATATAAAGATAACGCCATCGTTATTAAGCAGGGTGATAACACAGTAACTCTGGTAATTGGCAACAAAAAGGCGCTGGTGGACGGCAGGCCGGTGATGCTCGAGGTTCCGGCGAAAGTCGTTGGCGGGCGTACCCTGGTTCCCCTCCGCTTTATCGGTGAGGGTCTGAAAGCTAAAGTAAATTATTATCCAGAAGGAAAGGTTGTTTCCATATTGGGAAAATAGCCCGGTTAAACAAAGACAGTAATGACGTTGAGAGTGTGTATACGGTAGCGAATTAAAGGGATGTTTTACCCGGTGAACGGGATAAAAAGAGTAGAATGTTTTCCCGGAGCCGCCTGGTAACGGGACCCGGCTGCCCTTTTCCAATGGGGCAGCCGTTTATTTTTACCAGAGGCATTACCAGCATGAGGGAATTGGTCAGGAAGCATTCGTCGGCAGTAACCAGTTCCCGGGGGGAAATGGGGCGTTCCTGGACAATAATACCCAGGCGGTGGCATGTCTCCAGCGCCACCTGTCTCAAGATGCCGGGCAGCAGACCCTGATCTGTAGAAGGGGTAATCACCCGGTTGTCTTTAACCAGAAAAATGTTGCTTACCGTTCCTTCCGCCACATAACCAGCAGTATTCAAAAAGATTGCTTCATCCCATCCCTTTTCCCGGGCTTCCCTTCTGGCCAGGATATTTTCCAGGTAGTTTAAAGTTTTTAATTTTACCAGGAAGGACTGTTCATTCCGCCTGGTTGATGCCCATCCGGCGCTGAATCCCTTCTTGTAATTCGGAGATTTATAAGGAAAGGGGCGGGGGGAAATAACCAGGTTGCCGGCTTTTTTGCCGGGTAATGCTCCGGCGGAAAGGGTGATACGGAGAGCCCCTTCAGTTATATTGTTTAATTTTATGACCTGTTTAACCAGTATGTCCAGGCCGGCCAATGAGGGCGGGACCATAATCCCCAGGGCAGCACACCCTTCTGTTAATCGTTTCAGGTGTGCTTCCAGCAAGGCCGGTTGGCCCTCAAGCACCAGGATGGTTTCAAAAAGGCCGTAGCCGTAAAGAAATCCCTGGTCCAGGACGGAGATTTGGGCCTGGCTGGCCGGCACAAACTGGCCATTTATACATATTATTGCATGCAAATTTACCACCCCGGGAAGTTCTGGCGTTTTAGATAAACAACTGGCTGGTGCCGCTTAGCCCGTAGTACGGGAACTTTTTGTGTTAACAAAACTAGCGGATTAATTAATAACCTTATTCTCGCACCGGCTTTACGGTCAGGGAAGAAAAAGCCTGCCGGTCGTCCAGACCCAGGGCCCGCACCAGTGCCCGGGCTTTATCCAGCGTCTCCACGTATTCCATATAAGGATCGGAATCAATGGTAATACCGCCTCCGACCTGAAAGTAAATTTGTTCTCCCTTGAATATCAGGGTACGGATTACAATGTTCAAATCGGCATTGCCGTCAAAACCAATATAACCTATGGAACCGGTGTAAATGCCCCGGCGTACAGGTTCCAGCTCCTCTATAATTTCCATGGCCCGGATTTTTGGTGCTCCGCTGATGGAACCTCCGGGAAAGGTTGCTGCCAGCAGATCAACCACATCTTTATCCGGGGCCAGTTCTCCTTCCACTGTGGAAACCAGATGAAATACGGTGGCGTACTCTTCCAGCCTGTAAAGTTCGGGTACGCGCACAGAGCCCGTGCGGCAGACCCGTCCCAGGTCATTACGCTCCATATCCACAATCATTACCAGTTCGGCCCGATCTTTTTCACTGTTCCATAGCTCATCCCTGAATTTTATATCGCTAACCGGGTCATTTCCCCTGGGGCGGGTACCTTTTATGGGGCGTGTTTCTACCCGCCTACCTGTAACTTTAAGAAAGCGTTCCGGGGAAGAGCAGACTAACTGAAATTCTCCAAAATTAAGGTAGGCCGCCATGGGGGCAGGGTTTATCCTTCGCAGTTGTTGGTACAGGGGCCAGGGTTCCACCACCCGGGGAAGGGAGAAACGCTGGGACAGGTTAACTTGAAAGATGTCCCCGGCGGCAATATATTCTCTGGCCCTTTCCACTGTCCGGCAATAGCTGGCCTCGTCAAAATGGGCTGTAAGAGGAGGTACATCCTGTTTACCGGGATGGCTTTTATGTTGATTGACGGTAGTCAAAGGCTGTTCGTGGTTTGCACTGGTGGTAAAGATATCCGGTTTTTGTTGCTGCCGGCAGCTGGATAATAAGGTACAGGTTTCGGCCAGCCTGTGTTTTGCCCTCTGCAGGGCTGCTGCAGGTTCTATTTCTGGAAAACCGGTGGAAACAACCCATACTTCCCCTGTTATCCCATCTAACACCGTAACCACGTCATAAAAGCCCAGGCACAGGTCGGGGGTCTGCAGGTCATCCACGGTCAGGGAAGGCATTTTTTCCAGCAGTCGTCCCAGGTCATAACTGAAATACCCCACTGCACCCCCGCAAAGGGGAAGTGGACAGATACCCTGGGGGAGGTGGAAACGGTTTAAAAGATTTTTAAGCTTTTCTAGCGGGTGGCCGGCCAGGGATTTCCTTTTTCCCTGATATTCCAGCCATAAACGTTTTCCCTTTGAACGTAAAACCAGGAAGGGGTCTGCTCCCATCAAAGAGTATCGGCCCAGCCCCCGGACGATTATCCCGCTATCCAACAAAAAACTGTAAGGGCGGGAGGAAAGGCTCTCAAAGAGAGCCGGAACATCTGCCGTGACCGGCAGTTTTTTTATTAAAGGTAAGTGTACAGGCATAAATAAATCACCTTTTACCGGGACTTGGATAAATTTATAAAATTTTTCAGGAGATTTTTCCCTACCGGTGTTAAAATGGATTCCGGGTGAAACTGGACTCCCTCCACCGGATAGTCCCGGTGCCTTAAACCCATAATTTCTCCCTGAGCAGTCCGGGCGGTAATGGCCAGGCAATCCGGGAGGGTTTCTCTTTCCACCAGCAGGGAGTGATACCGGGCGGCGGAAAAGGGGTTGGGTAATCCCCTGTAGATCCCACTGCCGTCATGGTAGACCAGGGAAGTCTTGCCATGCATGGGCCGTCCGGCCCTTACCACACGCCCGCCGAAGGCCTGACCGATAGCCTGGTGGCCAAGACATACACCCAGGATGGGAACAATGCCGGCGAAATGCTTAATCACGGCCAGGGAAATTCCTGCCTCATCCGGTGTGCAGGGACCCGGGGAAATTATAATGTGGCTGGGAGAAAGATCTTCCATCTTCTCCAGGGTTACTTGATCGTTACGGAACACCAGCACCTCTTGCCCCAGTTCCTGCAGATATTGAACCAGGTTGTACACGAAGGAGTCGTAGTTATCGATCATTATGATCACTGCACTCCCCCCTTCATCATTTAAAGAACTAATAAAGTCAAATCCGAACCGGAAAAACAAAAAGACCAGCCCACGCTGGTCCTCACCCCAAAATCTCCGAGTCGTCTCAGCTACTCCTGGCTCATCTCTCCTCGGCTCATACTCGGCTTTCAGCTGTCAAGGCCAGCATAGCACAGGTAATTAGCGGATGTCAAGATCGTTGTATCCGGTCCGGGTAAGGCTTGCCCGGTACGTGCGGTCATGGTAATATGGGAAGTAAATACGGCTGGAAGGCTTTGACCGTCACTAAAAAATAGCTGCTATTTCAGGGGATTTTAGGCTAAAAATAATTCAAAAAGCGGACTGGAGGTTTTTTGACTTGCGAGTGCTGGTAGTACAAAATGTGGCCATTGAAGGGCCGGGTCTTTTACAGCCGGCCATGGAGAAGGAGGGCTGGCAGCTTGATATACGGGTGATGGATCAACCGGGGACACACTTGCCCGCCTCTTTAGATGGCTATGGCACCCTGGTAATCCTGGGCGGCCCGATGAACGTCTATGAAGAGGAGTCCTACCCTTATTTAAGGCAAGTTGATCAACTGATTAAAGAAGCAATCCAAAAAAGTTTACCCGTGCTGGGTATCTGTCTTGGCGGTCAGCTGATTGCCAGGGCCCTGGGTGCACCTGTTGTCCGCAACCCGGTTCCGGAGATCGGCTGGTACAAACTCCGGCTTACCGCCGACGGTTTGAAGTCGCCCCTGTTTGCCGGTTTGCCCGCAGAGTTTTTTGTCTTCCAGTGGCACGACGACACCTTCGCCCTGCCTCCCGGGGTTTCTCACCTGGCTGCCAGCGAGGATTGTATTAACCAGGCCTTTTCTTTAGGGCGGCACATCTTTGCCCTGCAGTTTCATCGGGAGATAAACCCGGAGATAATTAATACCTGGGCTGAAGCTTATGCCGATGAATTAGAAGAATACGGCGGCCCCGGTGCCGCCGGCCGCCTGATGCAGGAGACCGCGGCAATCTGGGAGGAATACCGGCAGGTGGCCGGGCAATTTCTGACTAACTGGATGGCTATTTTGTCGAGGCACTAAAACAGGTGTTTTCAGGTGTAAATATTCAGTAAAACCGCTATGATGAGGATGCGGCGCTGTCCGGAGCGAACGACTTGCGAAGCGCCGGTAACAGCACCCGGTGAAGCGAGGCCGCCGGCTCGGCTCTCGAGGACGCATGATGAACTACCCGGAAGAAGATCTTTTAAGACATACTGTTTCAAGAGGTAACAACGAAGAATGATTAGTGGCGGGCAATCCGCAGAGAGCCAGAGCCGGCCCGAAGCGAGCCGCGGTGCGCATCTTACGCGAAGCACTGGAGTGAGCGGGGACAGCGCCGCATCCAACCGGGTTCACTGAATATTTACCTTCAAGTTAAAATAAAACGCGAAAAAGAGAGGAAAACTTTGCCCGAACGCGAATTATTTGGGCAAAGTTTTTTGATTCCGGGAGGGATCCTTCATGGAGGTGCGTTTGGGTTCAACCTTGCTGCGCTTGATGGTGGGGGATATCACCCGGCAGGATACCGAAGCCATTGTTAATGCGGCCAATTCCAGCCTGATGGGCGGTGGGGGTGTGGACGGGGCCATTCACCGGGCCGGTGGGCCGCAGATCCTGGAGGAATGCAAGCAGATTGTGGCCCGGCAGGGCAGCTTGCCCACGGGTCAGGCGGTAATTACCACCGGCGGCAATTTGAAAGCCCGGTATGTCATCCATACCGTGGGCCCCATCTGGTCGGGGGGCAACCGGGGAGAAGACGAGTTGCTGCACAATGCCTATTATAACAGCCTTTCCCTGGCCAGAGAGAAGGGTATCAAATCCATTTCCTTTCCCTCCATCAGCACCGGTGCCTACCGTTTTCCCATCGAGCGGGCGGCTACCATTGCTTTGAAAACGGTGCGGGACTTTATTTTAGAAAACGATTTCTTTACGGAAGTACGCTTTGTTCTGTTCCGTGAAGATGATTTCAAAGTCTACCAGAGGGCCTGGGAAAAACTTTCCGGTGGGGTAGAAGGTTGAAAAGTACAGGCGCTCAAGAGGCTTTTCTGCCTAAAAGCCCGGGATTTCCCCGGGCTTTTTAGGGATTTTTCCTTTTTTAATGAGGAGTAACCTGTCACTTATTAGCCTGGTCATGCTGTGGGAGCTTTTTCAAGGCGCTTCGTATGGGTATCTTGCTCCTTTTGGGAGAGCAGCTTTACCCACGTCCTCACGGAATCGGCGATAATCAGGATAACCATGATCAGCATGATTGCTGAAATGGCCGCCAGCAGGTAGTTATGCTTCGGCAGGTAGTTGATGACAATATTTTGATATCCGGCTGTAATGGTGGTTACTGTCAGGAAGACCATAGGGATGAAGGTGGTCCAGGCATACCGGGCCTTGCCCATCCTGATCAGCATGGTGGTGCCAATGGCCAGGGCCATGCTTCCCAGTAGCTGGTTATTCACGCCAAACAATGGCCAGATAGTAGAAATACTGCCACCATACAACAGATATCCCCAGGCCAGGGTGAAAATACCGCTGGTCAGGATAATGCCCGGCCACCAGTTGTGCTCCTTTAACGGCTTGTACACCGCACCGCCGATTTCCTGCATAAGGTAGCGCCCGACCCGTGTGCCGGCATCAATTAAAGTGAGGATGAACAGCGCTTCAAACATGATGGCAAAGTGGTACCAGTAGCCCATCAGATGCCGTAAGCCGCCGATTTTGGAGAAGATGTCGGCCATGCCCACGGCCAGGGACACGGCGCCGCCGGGGCGGCCGGCCAGGTTTTCTGACACCAGCTGGGAGAGCACGGGCAGGTCCTGTACCTGCATGCCCAGCCTGGCAAAGACCTCCGGCGGGCTGTTGATGGCAAAATAATCGGCGGCCGGCAGCACGGTGGCTGCGATCAGGGCCACCAGGGCCACAAAACCTTCCGTTAACATGGCGCCGTAACCGATGGGCAGAATGTCGGCTTCACTGCGCACCATTTTGGGTGTGGTGCCGCTGGAAACAAGGGCATGGAATCCCGACAGGGCGCCACAGGCAATGGTAATGAACATAAATGGCCATACTTTGCCCGGGATAACCGGTCCCCCTCCGGCTACAAATTTGGTTACCGCCGGCATTTGCAGCACGGGGTTAACAATGATTACCCCTGCGGCCAGCAGCAGCATGGTACCCACTTTCATATAGGTGCTCAGGTAATCCCGGGGTACCATAAGCAACCACACGGGCAGTACAGCGGCCAGGAATCCATAGGCAGCAATTATTAGCGAAAGTTGCTGCTTATTGAGAGTTAAGAACGGGGCGAGAGCGGACTGCTGTACAACCGGCCCCAGCAACACTCCAAGAATGATTAAGGTCACGCCAATTACAGTGGCCTCAGCAATGCGTCCCGGACGTAGCCACTTAAGGTAAATGCCAATAAAAAAGGCGATGGGGATGGTTATACCCACGGTAAAGGTACCCCAGGGACTGTTGAACAGGGCGTTAACCACTGATACGCTGGCACCTGCCAGCACAATAATCAACAGGAATAGAATGGCTACGGAAGCCAGCCAGTAGGAGACATTGCCTACTTCCCGGCGGGCTATCTCGGCCAGGGATTGTCCGTCATGCCGAATAGAAGCAAATAAGATGACCATATCGTGCACTGCGCCGGCTACCACCGCACCGATGAGAATCCACAAGGTGCCGGGAAGGTAGCCGAACTGGGCGGCCAGGACGGGGCCGATTAAAGGGCCGGCACCGGCAATTGCAGCAAAATGATGACCAAATAAAATCCAGCGGTTGGTGGGTACGTAGTCCCGGCCATCATTGTGGGCTTCCGCAGGGGTACGGCGTTTTGGATCCAGGGCCAGGACTTTTGCTGCCAGGAAAGCACCGTAAAACCGGTAGGAAAGAACGAATACCAGGGCCGCAATTATTATTAGAGTTAAGGCGCGCACAATATTTCCCTCCCTGTTAAAAACCTGTGAGACCGGCCAGTCCGTGTTACATTATAAAATCATTCAGCTACAACGGGTAACAACAAATTAACCAGCAGAATAAAAGAGTGGTTGATCGGAAATATATCTCCATAAACAGAAAAACCCCACTTTCGTGGGGTCGTGGGGATACAGAGGCCGTACTCTCCATGAATACTGATTTTACAGCGGGAGCAACCAGAAGAAAGCGCTGCCGGTTATCAAGAAACTTCCAATCCCAGTATGGATTTTAATTCTTTCACCTGGCTTTTACTGACTGGAATTTGAGATTTTTTAGCGTCGCTCATTACCAGCCAGTAGGTACCTTTGAACCAGGGCAAGACCCCCTGAACATGGTTCAGGTTAACCAGAAAACTTTTGTGTACCCGGAAAAAACCTTCGCTTTTTAACCGTGCCTCCAGTTCGGTCATGCTGCCAGTAAAAGTACAGGTATCGCTGGCAGTAAATACCTGAACACTGCCATTTTTGGCCCGGCCGAAGATTATATCCCGGTAATCCAGGAGCCTGATCTCCCCGTTTTTTTCCACGGGCAATTTTTTAATTCGCTGTTTTTTCCCTCCCAGAAGCTCATTCACCTGTTCCACGGCTCTGGTCCAGTCTTCAGAGCGTTTGCGCAATTCTCCAATGCGTTTAATAGTTTTGGAGAGCCTCTCTTCTTCGAAGGGTTTTAAAAGGTAGTCCACTGCACCAAGTTCGAAAGCTCTAACAGCATACTCGTCGTAAGCGGTGGCAAATACCACCAGGGGCGGGTGCGGAAAGGAAAGCATATGCCTGGCGGCTTCATATCCGGACATCCCGCGCATCTGAATATCGAGGAATACCACATCGGGTTGAGTTTCCCTGACCAGTTTAATTGCTTCCTCAGCGTCTTCTGCTTCGCCGGTTACACGGCATTCCGGATAATTTGAAAGCAGGTATTTTAGCTCGTCCCTGGCCAGAGGTTCATCGTCAACCACAACAGCTGTAAAGGGCATCACCCTTCACCTCTTGATAACTGTTTTCCTGCGGAAAACGCAGGGTTACCTTCGTTCCCTGGCCGGGTATACTTATTATTTTCAAAGCATATTCCGGCCCGTAAAGTGCCTTCAGTCGCTCATTTACGATGGACAATCCCAGACCATGTCCCCGGCCATAACCCGGGAGCAGTATTTTATCCAGCTCTTCGGGTGAAATACCCACTCCATTATCTTCTATGGTCACGATCACTTCTCCGGGATAACTTCTGGCCAGGATCTTAATACTCCCGCCTTCTCTTTTGGGCTGCAGGCCGTGCTTGATGGCATTTTCTACCACCGGCTGCAGGGTGAAAGCGGGAACGGGGCAGTTGAGCGCTGCAGGATCTGCCATCAGTGCTACTTTGAGTTTATCTCCGTAGCGGGTTCTTTCAATGGCCAGGTAGGTATCGACATGGGCCAGTTCTTCCGCCAGGGGGATGGGAGCATCGTCTTTCCGCAAGCTGTAGCGTAAAAAACTGGCCAGTTTAATTAATAGTTCCCGGGCTTTTTCCGGCTTTGAGCGAACCAGGGAGACGATTGTATTCAAGGCATTAAACAGGAAATGAGGATGGACCTGGGCCTGGAGAGCCTTAAGTTCTGCCTGAGCACGCAACCTGGCTTCAGATTCCACTTCAGCCAGTTCCAGCTGGGTGGAAAACAGGTGGGCCAACCCCCGGGCCAGTTCCAGCTCTACCGGCGTAATGCTGTTTTCACGGTCATGGTAGAGCTTTAAAGTTCCAATGGTTACTTCCCGTCTTTTAAGAGGTACCACCACTGCCGAAGCCAGGCGGCAATTCTTTTCCTGGCAGCCTATTTCATCTCTTTTTTGAGCTACCTGTACCTCACCGGTAAACAGTGCCTTTAAAGTGGCACTGGTTAAAAAGGGATTTCCCGGGTGATGGTGATCGCTGCCCATACCTACATGGGCCAGAATTTCCCTGTCGTTGGTAATGGCCACAGCGGCCAGCTTGACAGAGTTATAAATAATGCGGGCCGTCTGTTCTGCTGACTCCCTGTTTAGTCCGTGCCGTAAAAAGGAGAGGGTCTGGGTAGCTATACGCAGAGCCTGCTGAGCCTGACAGGCGGCTATGCGTTCCCGCTGTTCGGCAGCGGTTTTAACAATAACCATAAAAATGGCCACTCCAATGGAGTTAACAATGATCATGGGCAAACCGATAATCTTTACCAGGGCCCATGCTTCACTAAAAGGATGGGCAGTTAACAGGATAATAACTATTTGCAAAGTTTCCCCAGCCAGCCCGGCTACCAGAGCTATAAACCAGGGAATCGGGCCGCGGCGGTAATAATGCTGTACCAGCCCGCCCAGGATGCCTTCAAGCACAGCAGCCAGGGCGCAGGAGAAGGCGGTAAAACCACCAAGCAGGTATCGGTGTATTCCGGCAATTAGCCCTGCCCCTGCTCCCACCACAGGACCGCCCAGGAGTCCAGCAACCATAACACCTACCACCCGTGAATTGGCCAGGGCATCATTAATGGGTATAGCTGCGTAAGTGCCTATAATACCCATACCCCCCAGGGCTATGGTCAACAGCAGCTTATCCCTCGGGGTTAGCTGCCGGGATAAAATGCGACCCAGGGCCGGCGTACGGGATAGAATAAAGGCTGCTGTAGCCACCATACTTAACCTATAAGCCAGGATAAGGGTTATGGACCAGGACATTGCCAGTTCCCCTTTCGGATTTACTTAATCAACCTGTCCGGAACCAGTATAGCATAACTCGACGTGCCGGTACAGGATAACACGCAAAAACCAGACCTGAAATAGGTGAAAGAGCCGAAAAACGGTTCTTGACATCCATTTTGATTTTGTATATTCTTTTTACAAGTGACAATAGGGTCCTTTAAGTCGGTCCCGCGAGGCCGGCAAGGAATATAGGCTATAGATTGGAATTGCGACTATGCCTGCTTGCCGGTGGCGAGCAGGTATTTTTATGGGCGGGAGGGGGAAGGTTAATGAAACATAAGGTCCAGATCCTGGATAAGGAGGGTATTCGACGGGCGTTGACCCGGATAGCCCATGAGATTATTGAGCGTAATAAAGGGACCGAGGATCTGGCCCTGATCGGCATTCGCCGGAGAGGGGTGCCTCTGGCGGAAAGGCTGGCGGCGAAGATCCGGGAAATTGAGGGGAGTGTCGTTCCTGTTGGGACTCTCGACATCACCCTCTACCGGGATGACTTGAATACCAGAGACCAGCAGCCGCTAGTACACCGGACTGAGGTGCCATTTTCCGTTACTGAGAAAAAAATCGTCCTGGTGGATGATGTAATATATACCGGCCGCACGATAAGGGCAGCCCTGGATGCCATCATGGATCTGGGCCGGCCCCGGGTGATACAGCTGGCGGTTCTTATCGACCGGGGACACCGGGAACTGCCTATCCGGCCCGATTACGTGGGGAAGAACGTGCCTACTTCCCGGCGCGAAATTGTTGAGGTTTGCCTGCAGGAAACCGATGGTGAGGAAAGGGTGCTTATTTTGGAAAAAGATTAAATAATTCCGGTGCCGTCTTTTAAGTAACGGTCCAGAGAGGCCGGCAAGGAGGGCACATCCGGTGGTGCATGCCGGCCTCGTTCAGGTACTCAAACCGGACGGGGCTTTTATTTTGGGAATTTCGTTCGGAGGTCTCGCAGCATGAACTGGAAACGCAAGGATGTTCTTGGCCTGCAAAACCTGTCGGTGGAAGAAATTGAAATAATCCTGGACACCGCAGTTTCCATGAAAGAGGTTTTGGGGCGTACTATTAAAAAGGTTCCCGCGTTAAGAGGACGGACGGTGGTAACGTTATTTTATGAGCCCAGTACCCGTACCCGGACTTCCTTTGAACTGGCCGCCAAATATTTAAGCGCTGATAGCGTTAACCTGTCAGCTTCGACCAGCAGTGTGGTTAAAGGAGAAACTCTGAAGGATACCGCCCGCACGCTGGCGGCTATGGGTGCAGATGTGGTTGTCCTGCGCCACCCTATGGCCGGAGCCCCTAACCTGCTGGCTGAGACCATTCCTGCAGCAGTTATAAATGCCGGGGATGGTACCCATGAGCATCCCACCCAGGCTCTTCTGGACATGTTTACAGTACGGGAAAAGTTGGGGAAATTGGCTGGCCTGAATGTAGCCATCATTGGAGATATCCTGCACAGCCGGGTAGCTCGTTCCAATATATGGGGTTTTACCAAAATGGGAGCCCGGGTACGTATTTGTGGTCCCGCTACCATGATTCCTGCCAGCATAGAAACCATGGGGGTAGAGGTATGTACAGGGATAGAAGAGGCTCTGGAGGGCGCTGATGTGGTAATGATGTTACGCATCCAGCTGGAAAGACAGCAGCAAGGTCTTTTCCCCAGCCTGCAAGAGTACACCCGTTTATTTGGCCTGAACCGGCAAAGACTGGCCCTGGCCCGTCCGGGAGCTCTGGTTATGCATCCCGGGCCAATCAACCGGGGGGTGGAAATATCACCGGAGGTGGCTGACGGAGTTAATTCAGTAATTACTGAGCAGGTAACCAATGGAGTGGCTGTACGCATGGCTTTGCTTTACCTGCTGGGTGGAGGGGGGATACCAGTTGCATAAGTTACTGCTTAAAGGTGGCCTGGTGGTTGATCCCGCTGCCGGTGAGATTTTCCCCGCGGATATTTTAATCGAAAAGGGAAAGATTGCCGCTATTGGACAGGACCTGGAAGCCAGTGAGGGGACTGTCATCGATGTTGGAGGCAGGCTGGTATCACCGGGTCTAATCGATATGCATGTTCATTTCCGGGAACCGGGTTTTGAGGCCAAGGAAACCATTGCTACAGGCAGCCGGGCAGCTGCCCGGGGAGGATTTACCGCCGTGGCCTGTATGCCCAATACCGATCCGGTGGCTGATAACCGGGCAGTGATTTCCTATATCAGGGCCAGAGCTGAACAAGCGGGCCTGATAAAAGTATACCCCGTAGCAGCTCTTACCCGCGGCAGTCGGGGTGAAGAGCTGACGGAAATGGCCGATTTGAAGGAGGCCGGGGCAGTGGCATTCTCCGATGACGGTCGCCCGGTATCCAGTGCAGCCGTTATGCGTCGTGCTATGCAGTATGCCCGGATGGTAGGGTTGCCTGTAATCTCCCATTGTGAGGAGCCAACCCTATCTGCCGGTGGTGTGATGCATGAAGGTTATATGTCCACCGTCTTAGGGTTGCCCGGCATACCTGCTGCTGCTGAAGAAATCATGGTTGCTAGAGATATTATCCTTTCCGAGCATACTGGTTGCCCCCTGCACATTGCCCACGTCAGCACTGCTGGATCGGTGCGTTTGATCCGCGAGGCCAAGGCCCGGGGAGTACCGGTGACTGCAGAGGTCACGCCCCATCATTTCACTCTTACCGACCGGGCGGTGGCCGGTTATAATACCAGCGCCAAGGTCAATCCTCCCCTGCGCACGGAGGAGGATGTGGCAGCGTTGAAGGAAGCTCTGGCCGACGGTACCATTGACGTCATTGCCACCGACCATGCCCCTCATACGGTGGAAGAAAAGGATGTTGAGTTCCAGCTGGCCCCCTTCGGCATGGTGGGGCTGGAAACCGCTGTCGGTCTGGTCTGGACGGAGCTGGTGATACCAGGAGTTCTGAGTCCGGTAGAAGCCATCCGCAAACTGACAGTAAATCCAGCCCGCATCCTGGGACTGCAGGATGGTGTGATTAGAGTTGGTGCCGATGCCGATATTACCATCATTGACCCCGGCCTGACCGAGGTGGTAGATCCCTCTACCTTTGCCAGTAAAGGGCGGAACTCCCCCTTTAGTGGGAAGAAGTTGCAGGGGCTTCCCGTAGCCACCATCGTCAGGGGGCGGTTGGTCTATGACCGCGGGTTGCTGGCGGTAACCTGAAGCAGGGCGACCCCAATAGGCAAATAATCACCAGATGGAGAGGTGTTTCGATAGTGCAGGCCATTTTAGCTCTGGAAGATGGAACGGTATTTACCGGTCGGGCCTTTGGAGCGAGGGGGGAGAGATGGGGAGAGGTGGTTTTTAATACCGCCATGACTGGTTACCAGGAAATCCTCACCGACCCGTCTTACTGCGGCCAGATTGTGGTGATGACCTATCCTTTGATTGGTAACTACGGTATCAACCGGGAAGATTTCGAATCAAAAAAATCATTTGTAAGAGGTTTTGTAGTACACGAAGAGTGTGATCGTCCCAGCAACTGGCGGGCCAGTTATCGCCTTTCCGATTTCCTGGCCCGGGAGGGAGTGGTGGGTATTTCCGGCATTGACACCCGTGCCCTGACCCGCCACCTGCGTAACCGGGGAACAATGCGGGGGGTTTTGAGCACGGAATGTGACGACCCCGCCCTGCTGGTGGAAAAGGCCAGGCAGTGTCCCCATCTTACAGGCCAAGAACTGGTACTTGAAGTGGCCACAAAGGAAATCTTTACTCTGGAAGGTAAAGGGTACCGTGTGATTCTAATAGACCTCGGTTCCAAATTAAATATTATCCGCCATTTACAGAAGCGAAATTGTGAGATAGTGGTGGTACCTCCTACTGCTACGGCCCGGAAAATAATGGCCCTGGAACCCGATGGCATTCTTTTATCCAATGGTCCCGGCGACCCCATGGATGTTCCCTATACCATCAAGACTATTAAAGAATTGATAGGTCAGTACCCAATATTTGGTATTTGCCTGGGTCACCAGGTAATCGCCCTGGCCCTGGGTGCCAGGACCTATAAAATGAAATTTGGTCACCGGGGAGCCAATCATCCGGTTAAGGATTTGAGAACAGGTAGAGTCTACATTACCTCCCAGAATCATGGTTTTGCTGTGGCTGACGATTCCCTGGCCGGTTTACCTGTGGAAATCAGCCATCGTAACTTGAACGACGGTACAGTGGAGGGTATCAGGCACAGGGAACTACCGGTTTTTTCGGTGCAGTATCACCCCGAGGCTTCTCCAGGACCGCGGGAATCGGCTTACCTTTTCGACGAGTTCATTCAATTAATGCAGCGGAGGAAGTGAGAACATGCCGTTGAAAAAAGGACTGCGCAAGGTAATGGTTATAGGTTCCGGACCCATAGTTATTGGCCAGGCAGCAGAATTTGATTACGCCGGCACTCAGGCCTGCCGTGCTCTGCGGGAAGAAGGTCTGGAAGTGGTGCTGGTAAACAGTAATCCGGCTACCATTATGACCGATACCAACATGGCTGACCGGGTCTATATAGAACCACTGACGCCCGAGTTTGTTGCCCGCATTATCCGCAGGGAAAAACCGGACGGTTTGCTACCCAGCCTGGGGGGGCAGGTGGGGCTAAATCTGGCCCTGCAGTTGGCCAATATGGGAGTCCTGGAGGCTGAGGGAGTGCAACTTCTGGGTACTCCCCTGGAGGCTATTCGCCGGGCGGAGGACCGGGAGGAGTTTAAGGCCACCATGGAGCGCATTGGTGAGCCGGTACCGGAAAGCATTATCGCCAGCAGTGTTGAGGAAGCAGAAGCTTTTGCCAGGGAAATAGGTTTTCCCCTGGTGGTACGCCCCGCCTACACCCTGGGGGGTACAGGCGGGGGTATGGTCTATAACCGCGAAGAACTCAGGGCCACGGTAACCAAAGGCTTAAAAGCCAGCATTATTCATCAGGTGCTGGTGGAAAGAAGCGTTGTGGGCTGGAAAGAAATTGAGTTTGAGGTAATGCGGGATAGCGCCAATAACTGCATCATCATCTGCAGCATGGAGAATATTGACCCCATGGGCATTCATACGGGTGACAGCATTGTGGTTGCCCCCGTGCAGACCTTGAGTGACAGGGAATTTCATATGTTGCGTACTGCCTCGCTGAATATCATCCGTGCATTGGGGGTAGAGGGGGGTTGTAACATCCAGTTTGCCCTGGATCCCGGCAGCTATAAATATTATGTTATTGAGGTCAACCCCCGGGTATCCCGTTCTTCGGCCCTGGCCTCCAAAGCTACGGGTTATCCTATTGCCAAGGTTTCCAGCAAAGTTGCTGTAGGGTTAACCCTTGACGAGATCAAAAACGCAGTTACCGGTAAGACCTATGCCTGTTTTGAACCCTCCATAGACTACGTGGTGTTGAAATTCCCCCGCTGGCCCTTTGACAAGTTTGTTCTGGCCGATCGTACCCTGGGTACCCAGATGAAAGCTACGGGGGAAGTTATGGCCATAGATCGCACCCTGGAAGGTGCCCTGTTGAAAGCAGTACGTTCACTGGAAATCGGTCTGATGGGTCTTCTGGTTCCGGAAATGAAAGAGTGGAGCGATGAAGAAATTGAAAACAAGTTGACCCGGGCTGAAGATATGCGCCTGTTTGTGGTGGCCGAGGCATTGCGCCGGGGAATGCTTCTGGATAGGGTTCATGCCTTAACGGGTATTGATCGTTTCTTCCTTAACAAAATCCAAAATATTGTACAGCTGGAGCAGGAAATCCAGAGCCGGGGACCGGCAGCATTGACGCCGGAATTACTGCGCCGGGCCAAGGAAATGGGTTTTGCCGATGCTTACCTGGCCCAGATTACTGGCCTGAAAGAGGCGGAGATTAGAACTTTACGAAAGGATTATGGTATTAAGCCGGTCTATAAAATGGTGGATACCTGTGCGGCCGAGTTCGAAGCTGTGACTCCATATTACTATTCCTGCTATGATAAAGAGGATGAAGCTAATAACAGCAACGTACGAAAAGTGGTGGTTCTGGGATCGGGTCCAATCCGTATCGGCCAGGGTATCGAGTTCGACTACTGCTCGGTTCATTCCGTATGGGCGCTGCGGGAAGAAGGCGTAAAGGCGGTCATAATTAACAACAATCCGGAAACAGTGAGCACTGACTTTGATACTGCTGACCGGCTTTATTTTGAACCCCTGGTTCTGGAGGACGTATTAAATATCCTGGAGAAGGAGCGTCCCGAGGGGGTAATTGTCCAGTTTGGCGGCCAGACGGCCATCAACCTGGCTGTTCCCCTGGCCAGGTACGGTATACCTATTTTGGGTACCTCGGTAGAAGATATTGACAGGGCGGAAGACCGGGAGCGTTTCGATCAGCTGCTGGTGGAACTGGGGATTCCCAAGCCTCCGGGCAGGGCGGCTTTTTCCGTGGAAGAAGCAGTAAATATTGCCCGCGAAATTGGGTTTCCCGTCCTGGTCAGGCCTTCCTATGTTCTGGGTGGCCGGGCCATGGAGATTGTCTATAACCGTGAGGAACTGCTCAGCTATATGGCCAACGCCGTTAAGGTTACTCCCGAACACCCGGTACTGGTGGATAAGTACTTGCAGGGCGAAGAACTGGAAGTAGATGCTATATCCGACGGGGAAACGGTGTTAATTCCGGGGATTATGAAACATATCGAGCGGGCCGGCGTTCATTCCGGGGATAGTATAGCCGTTTACCCGGGAAATGGAATTACCGCAGAAATAGGGGAACAACTGGTGGATTACACTACCCGTCTGGCCCGGGCGCTAAACGTACGGGGAATGATTAATATCCAGTATGTGCTATATAACGGCCAGGTTTACGTACTGGAGGTGAACCCGCGGGCCAGCCGTACAGTGCCTTATATGAGCAAAATTACCGGCATACCCATGATCAGGCTGGCTACAAAAGTAATTTTAGGGCGCAAGTTAAGGGAACTGGGATACGAGGGTGGACTTTACCCGGAGAGCCGTTATTTTGGTGTCAAGGCACCTGTATTCAGCTTTGCCAAGTTGCTTCAGGTGGATATATCCCTGGGACCGGAAATGAAATCTACCGGAGAGGTTATGGGGGTGGATATCAGCTACCCGGCAGCTTTGTATAAGGCTCTCCTGGCAGCAGGCTACAATATTCCCCGTAACGGTACCATTCTGGCTACCATTGCGGACAAGGATAAAGAAGAGGCTTTACCTGTTATCAAAGGATTGGCCGGCCTGGGGTATAATATCTGTGCCAC
This sequence comes from Desulfofundulus australicus DSM 11792, assembly GCF_900129285.1. Taxonomy (GTDB): domain Bacteria; phylum Bacillota; class Desulfotomaculia; order Desulfotomaculales; family Desulfovirgulaceae; genus Desulfofundulus; species Desulfofundulus australicus. The sequence goes on along the minus strand of NZ_FQUW01000006.1, from coordinate 82,145 downwards.
TGCCGGGACGGCGGCCTTCTTGCGGGAAAATGGTTTGGAAGTGGAGAGGGTGAACAAGGTGCGGGAGGGTTCACCCCACATTGTGGATCTCATCCGGGCAGGAAAAATTCATCTGGTCATCAATACCCTTACTCGCGGGAAAGCACCGGAGCGGGACGGTTTTCGCATCCGCCGGGCCGCCGTGGAGCATGGCGTACCATGCCTGACCTCCCTGGATACTGCCCGGGCCATTCTGGAAGTGCTTGTTTCCATCAGGGATGGTGCGGATATGAAAATTATTCCCATCCAGGAACTGGCCGGCCCGGCTCCGCTACCTGAGCCTGCTGCCTAACCCAGGTATCTCACGGTAACAAAATTAATTGCAGGAGGAAACCCGGTAATGGCAACTGATATAACTGCCAGGATCATAAAACAGGAGCAGGTGGGGTTGGGGCAGTACCGGATGAACCTTTATGCACCTGAGATAGCTTCTCGTGCTGTGCCGGGCCAGTTTGTATATATACGCTGTAGCAGCAGCCTGGATCCCCTGCTGCGCCGCCCGTTAAGCATTCACGGGGTAAACCGGGAGAGAGGAGAATTACTACTTCTTTATCAAGTAATAGGAAGAGGTACCTCCTTGCTTGCTGCGAAAAGACAGGGGGATCAGCTCCCGGTTATGGGACCCCTGGGTCGTGGTTTCACCCTGCCGGAGCCGGAGCGGCGGGTAATTCTGGTTGGTGGAGGTATTGGTGTGGCTCCTCTTGTTTTTTTGGGAAACGAACTGGTTCGAAGAAAAAACCCGGTCCTTATGCTGGTGGGAGCCCGCAGCATCCACCATCTACCCCTGGGAAGGGAAGGGGGAAATAACGTTCCCTTTAATGTGACCGTAGCCACTGATGATGGTACTTGCGGCTACCACGGACCGGTGACGGATTTACTGGAAAGGGCGCTGGCCGGCAGAGAGGTAGACATGGTTTACGCTTGCGGTCCAGGTGGTATGTTGCGCCAGACGGCTATGCTTTTGGCCCGCTATGGCCTGCCCGGGGAATTTTCCCTGGAGGAGCGTATGGGTTGCGGGGTGGGGGCTTGCCTTTCCTGCGTGTGCAAAACTACCGGTGAGGGAGAAAGACCCTTCCGGTACCGCCGGGTGTGTGTGGAAGGACCGGTTTTTAGAGCCGACCAGCTGGTATGGGATCAGGAGGAATGTATTAATGGCTAAGCCCAGCCTTGCCGTGGATGTTGCCGGCATCAGGATGAAAAACCCCGTGACCACAGCCTCGGGTACTTTTGGTTTTGGTTCCGAGTATGCTCCTTTTGTTGATTTGAACCGCCTGGGAGCTATTGTAGTCAAGGGAACCACCCTTAACCCCCGTCCGGGGAATCCTCCTCCGCGTATTGTGGAAACACCGGCGGGCATTTTAAATTCCATAGGTTTACAGAATCCCGGTGTGGAACATTTTATTGAAGCAGCCCTGCCCTACCTGAGGCAGTTTGACCTGCCGGTGATTGTGAATATTGCCGGGGACACGGTGGAGGAATATGCCGCCCTGGCGGCCAGGCTGAATGGGGTGCCGGGGGTAGCGGCGCTGGAAGTAAATATATCCTGCCCGAATGTTAAAAAAGGCGGGCTGGCTTTTGGTGCTGATCCCGGCTCGGCTGCAGCAGTTGTGCAGGAGGTAAAAAGTGCTACCCGCCTTCCGGTGGTGGTCAAGCTATCTCCCAATGTGACCAGTATTGTCCAGGTGGCGGAAGCGGTGGTGAAAGCAGGAGCCGATGCCCTGTCCATGATTAATACGCTCCTGGGGATGGTCATAGATATTCGCCGCCGCCGTCCGGTCCTGGCCAACGTTATGGGTGGCCTGTCCGGCCCGGCTATCAGGCCGGTGGCGGTTCGGGCGGTTTGGCAGGTTTACCGGGCTTTAAAGGTGCCCATTGTGGGCATGGGTGGCATCGTTACGGCCGGCGATGCCCTGGAATTTATCATGGCCGGTGCTACCGCCGTAGCCGTAGGAACGGCCAACTTTATCAATCCCCGGGCTACCCTGGACATTATAGAGGGGATCGAAAGATTTTTGGAGGAAGAAGGTATAAAAGACATCCGGGAATTAATTGGAGCGGCTCACAGGTAGTTTTGAAATTAATGTAATGTAAGGAGGGTTTTTGTGCATATTTCCGAGGCCAGGGAAAAATTAATCGTTGCCCTGGATGTGGATTCTGCGGAACAGGCTTTGAAGCTTGTTGAGCGGCTCAAACCGTGGGCGGGCCTGTTTAAAGTTGGTATGGAGCTGTTTTACAGTCAGGGGCCGGTTATAATAAATGAATTGCGCCGGCGGGGAGTAAAACTGTTCCTTGATTTAAAATTACACGATATTCCCAATACCGTGGCTCGTGCAACCCGCGTACTCACCAGGCTGGGTGTGGCCATGTTTAACGTTCACGCTGCCGGCGGGCGGACCATGATGCGGGCGGCGCTGGAGTCCTGCCAGGAAGAGTCGGCTAAACTTGGTCTTTCCCGGCCGCTGGTTCTTGCTGTTACTGTTCTTACCAGCATCGATCAGCTTGCTTTTAATCAGGAGCTTGGTTTTTCGGGACCGGTTGCCGATAAGGTGGTAGCCTGGGCACTTTTGGCCCGGGAATGCGGACTGGATGGTGTAGTGGCTTCGGCTTACGAAGCCGGGGCTATCCGCCGCCTTTGCGGGCCGGACTTTATAATAGTTACCCCCGGTATTCGTCCTTCCGGTACTGCTGGTGGCGATCAGAAACGAATCGTGACTCCTGCAGTTGCTCTCGCCGCCGGGGCCAGCCACCTGGTAGTAGGTCGTCCCATTATTGCTGCGCCCGATCCCGCGAAAGCAGCCAGATTTATTTTGGATGAGATGATTGCGATATAATAAAGGGGTGGCTATTTAAAAACAGCCCACCCCTGCCGCCTTTATCCCTGAATCATTGCCCGTTCGGCTCTTTCGATGGCCAGCCGGACCAGGTTTCCGCAGTCCCGTGAGGAAACGCTTCCCCAACCTTCCCTGCGTACCAGATCGGCTACTCCCAGTTCTTCGGCCAACTCGTATTTCAGCCTTTCGGACATCAATCCTTTACGCCTTCTGCCCATTAGCCTGCCTCCCTTTAAAGCGGCATGACTGATAGGATAAAGGCGGCATTATTAATATGCAATTAATCCAGGCGCATCATTCCTGGTAAGAATTTAAAGGTTTGGGGTGAAAAGCTTTGCTCAATCATGAGGAAATTTTATCGATTTTTAAAAAAACCGGCGCCATGCTTACCGGTCATTTTGTGTTAACCTCCGGGCGTCATAGCGATCGTTATTTCCAGTGCGCCCGGGTACTCGAATACCCCCGGTACTGCGAATTGTTATGCAGGGAGCTTGTCCGTAAATGGGGAGATGGGGAACTTGCAGGCGTGGAAACCGTTATTGGCCCTGCCCTTGGTGGCATACTGGTATCCTATGAAGTAGCCCGGGTTCTGGGGGCGAGAAGCCTGTTTACTGAAAGGGAGAACGGGATAATGACGCTGCGCAGGGGGTTTACCCTGTCACCCGGGGAACGGGTGCTGGTGGTGGAGGATGTAATTACTACTGGGGGTTCGGTACGGGAAGTGATTGCCGTAGCCAGGGAGGCCGGCGCACAGGTGGCCGGGGTTGCCGTACTTGTCGACCGCAGTAATGGGAATGCAAATCTGGATGTACCCCTTCGAGCTCTGTTGACCATTCCGGTGGTTACCTATAGCCCGGAGGAATGTCCTCTTTGCCGTGAAGGTATTCCGGCGGTCAAGCCCGGGAGCCGCCACCTCTCCGGCGCTGGCGGAACTCCGAAGGGGTAACTCCTTCACGTTTCTTAAAAACTGCGGTGAAGTAGCTGTTATTATTAAATCCCACTGCACTGGCAATCTGGTCGATGGTTTTATCTTCGGCCAGCAGCAGGGCCTTGGCCTCGTTTACCCGGACCTGGGTAAGATAATCTATAAAACTCTGGCCCGTTCGCTGTTTGAACAGACGGCTTAAATAGGCCGGGCTTAAATGAACCTGATTGGCCACCTGGGAAAGGCTGATGGGCTTGTTATAATTGTTATGGATTAGCTCCTTCACCTGGCGGATGATGTTCTGGTCTGTACTGGATGCCTGTTCCTGCAGCCAGTGGATATATGTATGGATAACGTTTTCCACCCAGCGGTACAGGTCGCCGGGGGAGTTAAGAAGGGTAATCTGCCGGGCAAGTTCGTTTTGCTGAGATGAAAGGTTTACCTTGCCTTCCCCCGGTTTCAAGAGAGCCTGACCGGCCATAATTAAAAACTCAAAGGCAAAAGTTGCTATTTGCCGGGGAGTGGGGTGCTTTATTTCGCTTAAAAATGTATTTACCAGATCATAACCTATTTGGATTGCTGCTTCCCGGTCCAGGAGTTTGATGGCGCTCACAAGTGTAGTGGCCTGTGAATACAGAGGAGGTGCGGTGTAGAGTATTCCCTCTATGTCCGAAGCTTTTTGAGCCAGCTGGGATGTAATTTTTTCCAGGCAGGTGAAAAGTTCTTCCGGTTGTACGGGTTTTAAAAGGTAATCGGCCACTTTGTTCTTAATAGCTTGCTGGGAGTAGGAGAACTCCCCGTAGGTGGTAATTATAATTACCTCTACGGTGGGGTTTTTTTCTTTAATGAGCCGGGTGGCCGTAAGGCCATCCATTCCAGGCATTTTAATATCCATAAGAATAATTTCAGGCTGAATAATCTCGGCCAGTTTCACTGCTTCCCTGCCGTTTGCTGCTTCACCAACCACGGTTACGGGCAGGCCCGTATTTTCCACCAGGTGACGCAAAAATGCACGTTCCAACTCTTCGTCTTCGGCTAACAGGATTTTATACACGAAACCTTCCTCCTGCACGTTAAAGAGAATCAGCTTGCTTCAGTTGTTATTTTGGGCAGGTAAAAGGGTAGTTTTAAAGATACCTTTGTCCATCCCGGGCGGCTAGCGAGATTAATCCCGTACTGGGGACCGAAGTAAAGTTTTATTCTTTCGTTTACATTTTGAAGGCCGATTCCCCGCGTCACATCCGGTTTCAACTGGTTTTGATCATTGAATTGAGCCAGTATTTGGGGAGGGATGCCCACACCATCATCGATAACGCTGAGCTGGCAGATCCCACCCTCCATTTCTCCGGTTATAATCAGGTGCCCCGGTCCTTCTTTGGGTTCCAGCCCGTGAATACAGGCATTTTCCACCAGTGGTTGCAGGCTTAAAAATGGTACCGCTAATTCCAAATGCTCCTCCCGTATTGGGGAGACTTTCCAAACACGGCATTCCCTACGTCGGTATACTGGTTTCCTCGGCTTTCCTTCTAGTGGGTGTGATTTTAAATTATCTGGTACCGGCCAAAGTCTTCATTTACATTACCAGTGTGGCCACCGTTGGTGCCCTATATATTTGGGGAATTATCCTGGTGGCAGAAATGAAATTCCGTCAATCACTATCACCGGAGGAATTGGCCAGGGTAACATACCGCACCCCCCTGTGGCCCTATGCCTCCTGGGCGGCGCTGGCCTTCCTGGCTTTCGTACTGGTTCTCATGGCCTTTGATTCGGGTACCCGTATAGCCCTGTATGTGGGTCCAGTCTGGTTCATATTGGTCATAGCATCTTATTATATTTTCGGTATGCACAGGCGCAACCAGGAGGGTAGCGAAGCGTTACAATTTACTCCGGCCAATGCCAGAAGATGAGTTTAAACGGACAGGTTAAAAAGGCAAATTTACAACAAGGTTGGGCAAAAAAACGTCAAGGTTATACGGTTAACTGCAAGAAGAATATTTAGGGAGGACCTTCAGAGCAGGTCAAAATCGGCGACATTTACAGGGAGGTAGACGGAATGATAGTTGGTGTACCTAAAGAAATTAAGGATAACGAGAACAGGGTTGGTATTACTCCCTCTGGTGTGCAGGCTCTGGTTCAGGCGGGGCACCAGGTGGTCATTGAGGCCGGTGCAGGTCTGGGCAGCGGTATTACAGATGAAGAATACGTAGCTGCCGGGGCACGCATGCTGCCCACCAGGGAAGATGTTTATGAGCAGGCCGATATGATTATGAAGGTTAAAGAACCCCTTCCGGCGGAATATGATTTATTCAAAGAAGGCCAAATTCTTTTTACTTACCTGCACCTGGCTCCCGAACCGGAACTGACAAAAGCTTTACTGGCCAGAAAAGTTACAGGCATTGCCTATGAAACCATTCAAACCAACCGGGGAACTTTGCCATTGCTTATGCCTATGAGCGAAGTAGCCGGTCGTATGTCCGTTCAAATTGGGGCCCAGTTCTTAGAGAAACATTACGGTGGCCGGGGAGTGCTCCTTGGGGGGGTTCCCGGTGTACCTCCAGCTAAAGTGGTTATTATCGGCGGCGGTACAGTGGGTACCAATGCAGCAAAAATTGCCGTGGGTATGGGGGCAGATGTAACTATTATTGATAAAAACGTGGAGCGTTTGCAGTACCTCGATGATATTTTTGGCTCCCGCATTAAAACCCTTGTATCCAGCAGCTATAATATTATGGAAGCCGTAAAAGATGCCGATCTGGTCATTGGGGCAGTGCTCATTCCTGGAGCCAAAGCTCCCAAACTGGTTACAGAAGAAATGGTTAAAGCCATGCAACCCGGTTCTGTTATTGTGGACGTAGCCATAGATCAGGGCGGCTGTGTGGAAACCGCTGACCGGGTGAGCACCCACTCCAACCCGACTTACGTCAAACACGGAGTTATTCATTATGCTGTGGCCAACATTCCCGGTGCCGTTGCCCGGACATCTACTTATGCCCTAACCAATGTCACTATACCTTACGCTTTAGAGCTGGCCAATAAGGGCGTGGCCCGGGCCGTTAAAGAGGACATTGCGCTGGCCAGGGGCGTTAACGTAATTGACGGTAAGGTAACATACAAGGCTGTTGCCGAAGCCCTGAATTTAGAATACACTCCTCTGCATGAATTGATGGATGTGCCGGTAGATTTAATGCGTATTGCTTGATGCCGTACTTGTATGTCGTAGTCCGAAGCAGTAAAATGATAATAGCGGGCCTCTCTTCCGAGAGGCCTCCTGTGTTATAACAGCCAATTTTTTAATAACTTTATGTGTAGTTATATACAAACAAACATAAAGGGGTCCTTTAAATGAAAGCTGGAAGTTATGACAACGTTCGCCCTGTTTGGGCCGAGGTGAATTTGGGAGCTATAGCTCATAACATACGGGAAATCCGGAAATTGATCCAACCCGGGACGAAACTGATGGCCGTGGTCAAGGCGGATGCCTACGGTCACGGGGCCATACCCGTAGCCCGGGTAGCTCTGGCCAGTGGTGCCCAGTACCTGGCCGTGGCTATCCTTGATGAAGCCCTGGCTCTTCGCCGGGAAGGTATAACTGCCCCTATTTTAATCCTGGGCTATACCCCTCCGGAACAGGCCTGCATATTAGTGGAGTATGATTTGACCCAAACCGTATTTTCCCTGGAGGTTGCCCGGGCCATTTCTGCCGCCGCCGAAACAGCGGGGAAAATTGTTCGAGTGCATATAAAGGTGGATACGGGGATGGGCCGTATAGGTGTCTTCCCCGATGAAGCGCCGGAGTTTGCAGAAGCTATTTCCCGGCTGCCGGGCATTTTTATTGAAGGGGTCTATACACACATGGCCTGCGCCGATGAACGGGACAAAACCTACACCTACTGGCAGTTCAGGCGCTTTAAAGAGGCACTGGCCGGTATTGAAGCCCGGGGGTTAACCATACCGCTTAAGCATGTGGCAAACAGTGCCACCACCCTGGATTTACCGGAAATGCATCTGGATATGGTACGGACGGGTATTATTATGTACGGCCTGTGGCCTTCTTCAGAGGTAAGGCGGGTGATCGATTTAAAGCCGGCCATGCAATTGAAGGCACGGGTAGCATATATTAAACGGGTGCCGGCCGGTACATCTATCAGCTACGGCCGCAAGTTTACCACCACCAGCCCCTCGATTATTGCCACTCTCCCCCTTGGCTATGCCGATGGCTGGTCCCGCCTGCTGTCCAATAAAGCCGAAGTATTAATTCATGGACAGAGGGCACCGCTGGTAGGTCGGGTGTGCATGGACCAGTGTATGGTGGACGTAACCCGGGTTCCGGGGGTGCAGCCGGGGGACGAGGTCGTTCTCTTCGGAGTGCAGGGGGAGCAGTTTTTGCCCGTTGAGGAAGTGGCTTCCCATATAGGCACAATTAATTATGAAATGGTATGTATGATTAGTAAGCGGGTACCGCGTATTTATCTTAATGCTTGATACTGATACGGGCCGGGTTAAACCCGGCCCAATTTGCAGTTTTGCAGGCGACGGTTATCCGGGAACTGCTTCCCAGGAGCAAGGTAATTCTGGTTGACTTGAGGAAAGGGTTGCTATATATTATTTGTTAACCAAATATTTACCTATGGTTAACGATAGGGGGGATAGAATTTTGCGGTTGTCGGTAAAAGAAATGGTTCTGGTGTCCATGTTTGCCGCTCTGACGGCAGTGGGAGCTTTCATTAAGATTCCCATTCCTTATGTGCCCTTTACCCTGCAGTTTCTCTTTGTCCTTTTTGCCGGGCTTTTGTTGGACAAGCGGCTGGCTTTTTTGAGCCAGGTAACCTATCTTGCCCTGGGATTGGCCGGACTGCCCATTTTTGCCCAGGGTGGCGGCCCGGCCTACGTGCTACAGCCCACCTTTGGTTACCTGGTGGGATTTGCCCTGGGCGCTTACGTTATCGGGGCGGTTGTAGAAAGGGTAAGGGAAAAGGGTATACCCGGTTATTTTTTGGCCAGTATGGCCGGGCTCGTGGTGGTTTACGTCCTGGGAGTGATCCACCTGTACATAATTTTAAATTACGTGGTGCAAAAACCCTTCACCCTGGCCCAGGCGGTATGGTTTGGAGCCATTGTCTGTGCACCGGGGGATCTGTTTTTATCCCTGGTAGCCTCCCTGGTTGGCGGCAGGGTATATAAGACACTACAATCCGTCAATCCAGTCCACCGGGAGGTGTTTTAATGGGCAGGGGATATCTGGTTACCGGTACTGATACCGGTGTGGGCAAGACAGTGATCACCGTCGCCCTGGTGGGGGTCTGGCGTCGCCGTGGAATTGATGCCGTAGCCATAAAACCGGTGCAGAGCGGGGCAATTGAGGCCAACGGGCGGTTAGTCCCCGAGGATGTAATTTTTTACCGTCATGTGGCCGGCCTGCCCCAATCCATAGATGAGCTGAACCTTTATCGTTTTATCCCTGCTGTTTCCCCTCACCTGGCCGCAAAGCTTTCAGGGGAAAGAGTTGAACCATCACGGGTGGTGGATTTTTGCCAGGAAGTACTTCAACGCTACGAGCTGGTCCTGGTAGAGGGGGCCGGGGGGTTGTGTGTGCCCCTTTCCGGTCCCGACTTTACCGTGGCCGACCTGGCCCGGGAGCTTTCCCTGCCCCTGCTGGTGGTGGCCCGCTCCGGGCTGGGCAGCATCAACCATACCGTGCTGACCGTAGCCTATGCTCAAAACAGAGGTCTTCCCGTGGCCGGAATAATTATTAACGGCCTAAAAGCGGGGGAGGCGGGTCCTGCGGAAAAGGACAACCCGGGGATTATTGCAGCTATGACCGGCGTGCCCGTGCTGGGAATAGTACCCTACCTGCCGGGGGTCAGTGTGGAAAAAGGGAGCGCTGACGGGCTGGTAGAGGCAGTGAAAAACACTGTATCCTGGGAAAAATTGGTTATCGGAATTTGAAGGTGCATCACTACGAGATAGACGTACTTACTCCCCTTATGACAGTTTCAGTCAGTTTGAGGAAACGTTACCGCTTAAATGGGTGAGTGGGCCCAGCACTCACCAGGGTTACTGGCTATTTTTGAACTCTATTTGTCATTTAAACTTGTAACACCGGGAGTATAGTCATATTTTGGTGAGTGCTGTAGTAGCCAACTGAGCAATATCCAATCTATTTATTTTTCCGGAGGTGCTCGATTTGAATAAATATGATCCCGCCCTTTTGGAACAGTGGGATAAGGAGTACGTCTGGCATCCTTTTACCCAGATGCAGCAGTATACCCGGGAAAAACCTTTAATCATTGCCCGGGGCGAGGGGAGCTATCTTATTGATGTAGAGGGAAACCGCTACCTGGATGGAGTTTCGTCCCTCTGGGTGACCGTACACGGCCACTGTCATTCCGCATTAAACCGGGCCATCAAAGAACAGCTGGATAAAATAGCTCATTCTACCCTGCTGGGTTTGGCCAACATTCCCTCGATCCTTCTGGCCAAAAAGCTGGTGGAGATTACTCCTCCGGGGCTCAATAAAGTTTTTTACTCCGACGCCGGGGCCACCGCCGTGGAGATTGCCTTAAAAATGGCTTTCCAATACTGGCAGCAAAAAGAAGGGGGGCGCTTCCGCAACAAGACGAAGTTCATCTCCCTGGTGGAAGCCTACCACGGGGACACCATTGGATCGGTCAGCGTGGGCGGCATATCCCTTTTTCACGGTATCTTTAAGCCCCTGCTTTTTGAATGCCTGCATGCTCCCGCTCCCTATTGCTACCGCTGTCCGCTGGAAAAAGAAAGAGAAAATTGCGGGATGGCCTGTGCGGACCGGCTGGAGGAGTTGTTAAAAGAGCACCACCAGGAGGTTGCCGCCGTGATCATCGAACCCCTGGTTCAGGGGGCCGCCGGGATGATCACCGCACCGGACGGTTTCCTTCGCCGGGTGCGGGAACTATGCACCAGGTATAACGTTCTGCTGATTGCCGATGAGGTGGCGGTGGGTTTCGGCCGGACAGGTCGACTCTTTGCCTGTGAACACGAAGGGGTTTCTCCCGATTTAATGTGCCTGGCCAAGGGTATTACCGGGGGCTATCTTCCCCTTGCTGCCACCCTGACTACCGATGAGGTTTACAGCGCCTTTCTGGGTAAACCGGAGGAAGGCAAGACCTTTTATCATGGCCATACCTACACGGGCAATCCCCTGGCCTGTGCCGCAGCCCTGGCCAGCATTGAGTTATTTGAAAAGGAAAATTTGCTGGCCGCCCTGCAACCTAAAATAGAACTGCTGCACCGCAAGCTGGATAGTTTCTGGGAGTTGCCCCATGTGGGGGACATCCGCCAGCGGGGTATGATGGTGGGTATTGAGCTGGTAGCGGATAAAAGAACCAAACAACCTTACCCTATGGAGGAGCAAGTGGGCCACCGGGTGATCCTGGAGGCCCGCCAGCGGGGGCTGGTTATCCGTCCCCTGGATAATGTGATCGTACTCATGCCTGTACTGACCATGTCGGAAGAGGAGTTAAACCAGGTCCTGGAGATCACTTATGAATCCATAGCCGTGGTCACGGGTAAGTAAAAGGTCACCTAACCCCATTTCGTTGTGAGACCACCCATTGTGAAGGTAACGTGCACCACTCGATAACAAGGGCAAAGTTCGTCCCACCCCTAAAAAAGCGGTTGTACCCTATGCCTGGATAATTAGTTGAAAATCTTTTGGGGGGTTTTAGCTTATGTGGCAGGAGATAAAAAGCAAGGTCCTGGAAGGGGAGGGCTTAACCCGGGAAGAAGCCTTCGCCCTGGCCGGCTGGCTGCCGGAGAAACTGGGGGAGCTGCTGGACCTGTCCCGGCAGGTGCGCCAGCGCTTCGGGGGCCGGGAAGTGGAGCTCTGTTCCATCATTAATGCCCGGTCTGGCCTTTGCAGTGAAGACTGCCGTTTTTGCGCCCAGTCCTCCCGCTACCGGACCGGGGCGAGAACCTATCCCTTGATTGGGGCGGAGGAGGCCCTGGAAAAGGCCCGGCGCATGGAAGCCGCCGGGGCGCGGCGTTTTGCCCTGGTGACCAGCGGCCGGGGCATTGGAGAGCAGGATTTTGAGCGGGTGCTGGACATTTACCGGGTGCTCCGGGCCGAAACCCGCCTGGAACTCTGCGCTTCCCTGGGGATCATTGATGGGGAGAAGGCCCGGCGTTTAAGGGAAGCAGGGGTAACCACCTACCATCACAATCTGGAGACCAGCCGCAGTTATTTCCCTCACGTCTGCACCACCCATACCTTTGAGGAGAGGGTGATCACCATCCGGACCGCCCAGGCCGCCGGGTTAAGGGTTTGTTCCGGCGGGATCATCGGCATGGGGGAAGTTCTAGCCGACCGTTTGGAAATGGTCCTGGAACTGCGGAAACTGGGGGTAACATCAGTTCCGGTAAACATTTTAAATCCCATTCCCGGCACGCCCCTGGCCGGACAGAAGTCCCTGCCGGTAGAGGAGATCTTCAAAACCCTGGCCCTTTTCCGCCTGATTATGCCCCGGGCCGTTTTACGCCTGTGCGGGGGGAGGGAGCCCGGTTTGGGGGAAAAGCAGCAAAAAGCCCTGGAAATGGCCATTAACGGGCTGATGATCGGCAACTATCTCACCACCCGGGGCAATGAAGTACAAGAGGACCTGAACATGATAGCCGCTGCGGGTTTAAGGCTGGCTGCCGGGGGCTGATCCTAAGAAAGGTGTAATTCCGGCGGTTACGCCTTGAGCCTTTCTACCAGTTCCTGATCGGGATCAACGGTAAGGGTGCGCTGTCCGGTGTAGATAACGTAACCGGGACGTGCTCCCCGGGGTTTGTGTACGTTTCTGCGCAGGGTATAATCAACCGGCACGTTTTGCGATTCCCTGGCCCGGCTGAAGTAAGCGGCCAGGGAGGCAGCTTCGACCAGGGTGGTTTGGGGAACGGGTCGTCCACCAGTCCGGATGAGCACGTGGGAACCGGGAATGTTCCTGGTGTGCAGCCAGATATCATCGTCTTTGGCCAGGCGCAGGGTGAGATAATCGTTTTGCTTGTTGTTCCGTCCAACTAAAATGGTAAAACCATCGGTGGAAGTAAAAACAAGGGGCCGGGGTTTTCCCGGTTCCTTTTTCTTTTCCCTGTTTGACGGTTTAAGGTAACCCTGCTCCTCCAGTTCCTCTCTTATCTCCACCAGTTCCGATACGGCTGTGGCCAGGATTATGGACGTTTCCACATTTTTTAGATATTCCAGTTCCCTGCGGGTTTGTTCGATCCGGTTGCTGGTTTCCTCTCTGGTTTGTTTGGCCTTGGTATATTTTTTAAAATAGGCCTGGGCATTTTGTAACGGGCTCAAGCTGGGATCGAGAGGGATGGTTATCATCTTTTTAGATGGATCGTAGAAATTTTCCAGGGTTACCTCGTTAACACCCTTTTCCAGGCGGTACAGGTTGGCCATAAGCAGTTCCCCGGAGATTCTATATTCCTCTGCCTGTTCGGCTTTGGCCAGAGTTTCTTCCTGCAGGGAAAGCTTATGGGATAGGCGGCCCATCTCCCGCCGCACAACGGCGAGCAGGGATTGTTTTTTGCTTTTGTAATTCTGCTCCTCTTCTCTGGCGGTATAAAAAAGATCCACCAGTGCATTCATATTCCCCTGCTGGCGGGTGAAAGCGTGAAAATGGGTTAAATCAAAGGCGGCAAAATCCTTCGGCCTGCCCTGTTCGTCCAAAACCAGGGAAGGCTGGAACTCTCCCCGGGCAATAGCACCGGCCAGTTGTTTAATTGTCCGCCACAGGGCTACCAGTTCATATTCCCCGCAGTGATCCAGAATAAGGTCCTCTGCCAACCCGGCCCGGTAAAGTATCTCTTTGGCCATCACCTGGCTGATACCATCCAGGATGCGCTGTAAAATACTGGCTACAGGGGTTTCCAGTGGGGCTTCAAGCAACATCTGGCGGAATTCCTCTTCTTTCAATTCCAGAGGATTGAGTTTATGCTGTTCCGGAGGAGGTATGTATAACCGTCCGGGTAAAACTTCCCGGTGGCGGCTCACGGCATAAGTATAGCGTTTAATGGCGTCAATAATTTGTGCTCCCACGGGATTAACCAAAATGATGTTACTGTGCCGTCCCATAATTTCACAGATAAGTTCTTTTATGCAGGGCTCCCCCAGGTCGTCGTGGGTTTGGACCTGAAAAACCAGAACCCGGTCAAGCCCCCGCTGGTGGATTCCCCGGATGCGGCCTCCCTCCAGGTGCTTGCGCAGGACCATGCAAAATACCGGTGGAGAGGGTGGATTTTCCTTTGCCCGCCCGGTCAAATGTACCCGGGCGTTTTCCGGATGAGCGGAAAGCAACAGGCGTGCCCGGGTTCCCGGGCGGTGAATGAGCAGATGTACCTCCAGGGGAGAGGGCTGGTATATTTTATCAATACGTCCCCCGAGCAGCTCGCCATCCAGTTCCTTCTGTATTGCTGCCAGCACCAGTCCGTCAAAGGGCATAAGGAAATTCCTTCTTTCCCAGTCCTCAAGGGCATTTTAATCAGGGATAAAATGCTAAAGCCGGTTCATAAACACTTGTTAACAGTATATCACTCCGGCCGGTGCAGTGCAAGGCTGTGGCAGAACCGGGACACGGTGAACAGGAGTACCGCTTGCCAAATTGCCTGGTGCGCAGGCTTCATATGTGAAAGAGTGTGGCCACCCTTTATATCCCGGGGTTATTTTTGCCGGTATCCAGGCATAAGCTTAAGTTGGGACAAACTGTAAATGTAGGGGTGAGGGCCAATGCCGGAACAATGGTACTCCTTAACTGGTGAAGAAGTAGCGGCAGTGCTTAAAACAAACCCGCACCGGGGTCTTGACGAGCGGGAAGCCAGGGATAGGATCAGTCGTTTTGGGCCAAATGAACTGACCAGGCAACCCCCGGTACCTTTATGGCGAATATTCATGGAGCAATTTAAGGATTTTATGGTCTTAATTTTGCTGGGAGCTACTGTTATTTCCGGGTTTTTAGGAGAATTCCTGGATGCTGCAACAATTATTATCATTGTAATTATTAATGCCATTTTAGGATGTATACAAGAATACCGGGCAGAGCGCTCCATGGAAGCTTTAAAGCAGCTTACCGCGCCCGAAGCCAGGGTGGTTAGGGAAGGCAATGAGAAAAAGATTCCCGCTGCAACTCTGGTACCCGGTGATGTGGTGCTGCTCGAAGCGGGCGATCGGGTACCGGCAGACCTGCGTTTAATACAGGCGGTAAACCTGGAAATAGAGGAATCCGCTCTAACAGGTGAGTCCCTTCCTGTGAAGAAGAGGGTAGAACCCATTCTGGAAAAGGTTACTCCCGGTGATGCCCGTAATATGGCCTATCAGGGAACAGTGGTAACCCGGGGACGGGGCAGGGGAATTGTGGTGGCCACAGGAATGGCCACCGAAATGGGCCGTATAGCCGGGTTAATTCAAGAGGCTGGTGGTGAAGAGACTCCCCTGCAACGCCGTTTGGCCCAGTTGGGCCGGTGGCTGGTGGCTTTTTGCCTGCTGATTTGTGCTCTGGTGGTGGCGGTGGGCATTTATCGCGGTGAGCCGGCTGGCCAGATGTTCCTGGCGGGGGTTAGCCTGGCTGTGGCGGCTATTCCTGAGGGGTTACCTGCTATTGTCACAATGGCCCTGGCCATCGGAGTACAGCGCATGATCCGGCGCCGGGCCATAATCCGTAAACTTCCGGCCGTGGAGACCCTGGGTTGTGCTACAGTAATCTGTTCCGATAAAACCGGAACCCTAACGCAAAATGAAATGACGGTACGCCGGGCAATTATAGGGCAATTTCCCGTTGAATTTACGGGAGAAGGTTATGATCCCAAGGGGGAGGTGGTTACTACCCTTTCCCCCCGTTCTGAAGAATTTCAATTATTTTTTAAGATTGCTGCTCTGTGCAATAATGCCCTGCTTACCCGCAGCGGGGTAACAATAGGGGGGATGTTTCGTAATCTGGCTCGCCGGGAGTCACCTGTATGGTCCATTAATGGTGATCCCACCGAAGGGGCATTGCTGGTTATGGCGGCTAAAGCAGGGTTCTGGCGGGAAGAACTGGAGCGTTACGAACAAAGAGTGATGGAGATTCCTTTTGATTCCGAGCGCAAGCGTATGTCTGTGGTTTATAGGCATAACGACGGTACCCTGGCTGCCTATGTCAAGGGAGCTCCCGATGTTATACTCGAGTTATGCACTCACCATTACCATCACGGTCGAATAATTCCTTTAACTCCTCACCAGAGGAAGGAAATCCTGCGTCAAAATGCCAGCATGGCTTCTGGTGCCTTGCGTGTTCTGGCCCTGGCCTGGCGCAGGTTGGGTCCAAAATCTCCTGAAGAGCTAACAGAGGTAGAAGTAGAACAAAATCTGGTTTTTGTAGGCCTTGCGGGTATGATCGATCCGCCCCGGCCGGCTGCGTTAAGCGCCGTACAGCGTTGTCGCCGGGCCGGAATTAAAGTGGTAATGATTACCGGGGATCATCTCCTTACTGCAGCGGCTGTGGCCAGGGAAATGGGGATACTGGGAGGACAGAGACGTATTATAACTGGACAAGAACTGGATCAGCTGGATGATGATCAATTAAGAAAGGTAGCCGGGGAAGTAACCGTATACGCCCGGGTTTCACCCCGTCATAAACTGCGCATTGTTCGGGCATTGAAAGAAGCGGGACACATAGTAGCCATGACCGGAGATGGGATTAATGATGCCCCGGCAATTAAAGAGGCAGATATCGGTATCGCCATGGGCATAACGGGTACGGACGTTACCAAAGAAGCTTCTTCCATGGTTCTGGCCGATGATAATTTTACCACCATCGTGGCGGCCATAGAGGAAGGGCGGGGTATTTATGATAATATCCGCAAGTTTATTCGATATCTCCTTTCCTGCAATGTGGGAGAGGTACTGGTTATGTTTTTCGCTGTGCTGGCCGGGCTTCCTCTACCCCTTTTACCCATTCAAATTTTGTGGATGAACCTGGTTACTGACGGTTTGCCGGCCCTGGCTTTAGGGGTGGATCCGCCGGATGCCGATATTATGTACCGTTTGCCCCGTCACCCCCGTGAGAGCATTTTTGCTCACGGTCTGGCCTGGCGTATCCTGGGTAGCGGATTAACCATTGGTATGTGTACCTTGCTGGTCTTTGCCGGTGTTCATATTTTCAGTCAGGGCTGCCTGGAGCTTGCTCGAACCATGGCTTTTAATACTCTGGTGTTTTCCCAGTTGTTTTTTGTCTTTACCTGTCGTTCGGAAAAGCATACCATTTGGGAAATAGGGTTATTCTCCAATCCTCATTTGCTCATGGCCGTTCTCTGTTCTATATCTTTACAGCTGGCGGTTACCTATGTTCCTTATTTACAGCCGGTATTTCATACTGTGCCTCTAAATCTAACACACTGGTTACTAATAATTTTGATCTCCCTGGCTCCACCTTTATTGAATACCTTCTACAGGCACCTGCAGTTGCGGGCCAGGGAAAAAGTTATGTATATTAAAGTATAGGACCAAAATTTTAATCTTTTGCAGGAAAACCACTATATAAGGCGAAGTAATAATTTTGTCCTTTTAAGGTTGGTACCGCCTCCAGGAACAGAAGATGGGTGTTATACCACTAATAAGGAGGGCTTTTCTGCTTGGAATTTTTTAAAATGCATGGCCTGGGTAACGACTTTATTCTGATGGACCTGACTAAACAGGAATGGCCGGAGGGAAGAAATTTACCGGAATATGCCCGGCGCCTATGTCATCGCCACCGGGGCATTGGAGCTGACGGGCTGGTGCTAATCCGTCCCAGCCCCAATGCCGATGTTTTTATGCAAATCATCAATTCGGATGGCACTGAGGCAGAAATGTGTGGTAACGCCATCCGTTGCGTGGCTAAATATCTCTATGAGCGGGGCGGGATTGAAAAGGAAGTGATGCATATTGAAACCAGGGCTGGAGTAATGATTCCCCGCCTGGTGGTGGAAGAGGGTCGGGTGGCAGCAGTGCAGGTAAACATGGGTACTCCCCGTTTGGAAAGGGAGGAAATACCCATGATTGGCCCGGGGGGGATGGTGATCAATGAACCCCTGGTTCTTGAAGGACAGACCTTTTATATAACTGCCGTTTCTATGGGTAATCCCCACTGTGTGCTTTTTGTACCCGATGTAGAACAGGTAGACCTGTACGGTTTGGGGCCCAAACTGGAAAATTACCCCTCTTTCCCTCGAAAAACTAACGTCGAATTTGTGCAGGTCTTAAGCAGGAATGAGGTTAAGGTAAGGGTTTGGGAGCGGGGTGCCGGGCCTACCCTGGCCTGCGGTACAGGGGCCTGTGCCACTGTGGTGGCAGGTGTGCTGAACAACCTGACGGGTCGTAAGGTCATGGTTCACCTTCCGGGAGGAATCCTGGACATTGAATGGGGAGAAGATGGGCATCTTTTTATGACCGGACCGGCAGAGGAAGTTTTTTGCGGTCATATTCCCTGTATTTAGAAAAAAGGAGGTATCAATTTTGCGGTTTGAACAAGCACAACGCCTGAAAAATTTATCTCCCTATCTCTTTGCCCGTGTGGAACGGTTGATTGAGGAAAAAAAAGCTGCCGGTGTAGATATAATAAGCCTGGGGATAGGCGATCCTGACCAACCTACTCCCGATCATATTATTGAGGAACTGGTTAAAGAGGCCCGTAATCCGGCCAATCACCAGTATCCATCATCCGTCGGGATGCTCTGCTACCGGCAAGCGGTTGCTAGCTGGTATGCCAGGCGGTTCGGGGTACAATTGAATCCTGAGACCGAAGTGGTTGCCCTTATCGGTTCCAAGGAAGGTATTGCTCATATTTCCTGGTGCTACTTGAACCCCGGGGATACGGTGCTGGTACCAGACCCGGGTTATCCTGTTTATGCTGGAGGAGCTATTCTGGCCGGGGCAGTTCCCTATTACATGCCATTAAAGGCTGAGCGGGGATATCTCCCCGATCTGGCTTCTATCCCCACAGAAGTGGCCCGCCGGGCGAAAATGATATTTATCAATTATCCCAACAACCCCACAGGTGCAGTGGCTGACGAAGCATTCTTTGCGGAAGTGGTTGCTTTTGCCCGGGAATTTAACGTGCTGGTTTGTCACGATGCTGCTTACACGGAAATAGCTTTCGATGGTTACCGTGCGCCCAGCTTTTTACAGGTTCCCGGTGCCAAAGAGGTGGGTATTGAGTTTGGCTCTGTTTCCAAACCTTTTAATATGACTGGCTGGCGGATAGGTTGGGCTGCAGGTTGTCCTGAGGTTATCGAGGCACTGGGTCGCCTTAAATCCAACCTGGATTCCGGGCAATTTCAGGCCATCCAGTATGCTGCTATGGCAGGATTAAATGGTTCGCAGGAAGTTATCAACCGGGTAAACGAACTTTACCGTGAGCGCAGGGATATCCTGGTGGAAGGTTTGAATTCTCTGGGCTGGAAACTGGAAAAACCAAAAGCAACTTTTTATATCTGGGCTCCTGTTCCCACCGGGTATACCAGCGAATCTTTTGCGGAGCTGGTACTGGAAAGAACCGGGGTGGTAATAACGCCAGGTACCGGTTATGGTGCCAACGGGGAAGGTTATTTCCGGATATCTCTAACTGTAGATACCGCCCGCTTAAGGGAAGCGGTAGAACGGTTAAAGAGTAATCTCGGACCGGTCAAATTCTAAACTACTGCAGGAGATGATCAACTGTGAGGCTGGCAGACAGGGCTAAAAATATCAGTCCCTCACCTACTCTGGACATCGATGCCCGGGCCAAGAAAATGATTGCTGCCGGGGAAAAGGTGATTAATTTTGGTGCCGGTGAGCCGGATTTTGGTACTCCGGAGCATATAAAAGAGGCGGCCATGGCCGCTATCCGTATGGGAAAGACCAGATATACCCCGGTGGGTGGTATTCTGGAATTAAGGGAAGCCATTGTAAAAAAACTGAAGGTCGACAACGGCCTGGATTACACCACAGACCAGATAGTGGTTTCTGTGGGGGCCAAACATTCACTTTATAACGCCATGATGGTGCTCCTGCAACCGGGAGATGAGGTTATCCTGCCGGCACCTTACTGGGTTACTTACCTGGAGCAAATAAAGCTTGCTGGTGCCGTACCGGTAATTATCCAGACCAGCCAGGAAAACGGCTTTAAATTGACGGCTGAGCAGCTTCGTTCGGTCATCAGTCCCCGTACCAGGATGGTCATTTTAAACTCTCCCGGTAACCCAACCGGGGCGGTATACAGCAGGGATGAATTGTTGGAGCTCGGGAAAGTAATTGAAGAATACGGCCTGGTAGTCATTTCCGATGAAATATATGAAAAGCTGATCTATGATGATTACCGCCATATAAGTATAGCCTCATTGAGCCCGGCCTTAAAAGAACTGACTGTGATTATCAACGGCATGTCCAAGGCTTACGCCATGACGGGATGGCGCATTGGTTATGCTGCTGCTCCTGCGGAAGTGGCTAAAGCTATGGTTGATTTGCAAAGCCATTCCACATCCAACCCTACCTCTATTGCTCAGGCAGCCAGTGTGGCGGCCCTAACCGGAACCCAGGAACCCTTAAAGGAGATGGTGGCGGAGTTCCAGCGGCGGCGCGATTACATGCTTCAGCGCTTGAACGCCATGCCGGGGATTTCCTGTAGCACTCCCCATGGAGCGTTTTATGTTTTTCCTTCAATAGCCGGGTATATTGGTCGTCAGTATAAAGGAAGGCGAATACACGGGGCCAGTGATCTGGCCAGCCTTCTCCTGGATGAAGTTAAAGTGGCGGTGGTTCCCGGAGTGGCTTTTGGCGATGACCGCTGCTTCCGTCTTTCCTATGCCACATCCATGGAAAATATTGAAGAAGGGCTTAACCGCATTGAACAGTTTGTCTCCCGGATTGACTAAGGGGAACGAAATCGTTCCCCTTGCTCTAACATTTATTAAGGAAAGGAGCAGGATTTGTTGCTTAAAAGCATGACCGGTTTCGGCCGGGGTGAAGCATACGGGGAGAGCAAGAAATTTACGGTGGAACTTAAATCCGTCAATCATCGTTTTTGCGAAGTTATACTGCGCTTACCCCGAAATATGGTTTCCCTGGAGGATCGGGCCAGAAGGCTAATTCAATCCCACATCTCCCGCGGAAGGATTGACGGTTACTTTTCGGTGGAGGAATGCAGTGAGCAGGAGCCGGTTGTAAAAGTTGACAAAGCCCTGGCAGCATCGTATTATAAGGCAATGGAAGAATTAAAGGTGACCCTGGGTTTAACTGATCCTGTTACCATCCAGCATCTGATTAACCTGCCGGGGTTACTGGTGTTGGCTGAACCCGAGGAAGAGGTTGAAACCTGGTGGCCTGTTGTTTCCCAGGCCATCGAACAGGCTCTGGATAGTTTGGTGGAAATGCGCCTGGCCGAAGGTAAGCAACTAAAAATGGATTTGATCCGTCGCCTGGAAAGAATTGCGGAAATAAACGGGCAAATAAAGGCCAGGGCGCCAAAGGTGGTAACAGAATACCACGAACGCTTGCTACAAAGAATAAGGGAATGGTTGCCAGATATTCCACTGGATCAGAACCGGCTGGCCATGGAGGTAGCCATCTTTGCTGAACGCTCTAATATTACTGAAGAAGTGGTACGGCTGGCCAGCCATATAAGTCAATTTCGCGAACTACTGGAGAAAGGTAGCCCCGTTGGTCGCAAGCTGGATTTTCTGATTCAGGAGATGAACCGGGAAATCAACACCATAGCCTCCAAGGCTCCTGATATTGAGATTAGCCAGATGGTAGTAGAGGTAAAAAGCGAACTGGAGAAAATGCGGGAGCAGGTTCAAAATATTGAATAATCCCGTGACGGGGGGGAAAGTAATGGACATTAGACTGATAAATATTGGCTTTGGTAATATTGTTTCGGCGAATCGTATTGTGGCCATTGTCAGCCCTGAATCAGCTCCCATTAAACGCATTATCAATGAGGCGCGCGATCAGGGCAAGCTTGTCGATGCTACTTACGGGCGTCGTACCAGGGCGGTAATTATCACCGATAGCGATCATGTAATCCTCTCTGCTGTACAGCCGGAGACGGTGGCCCATCGCCTGGTTAACAAGGAGAGTACATCCGCCCAGCTGGAAGAGCGAGCGGATGAATAACTATGAAAGCTGAGGGTATATTGATGGTGTTATCCGGCCCTTCGGGGGCCGGTAAGGGCACCGTTTGCCGGGCTTTGCTGGAAAAACAACCGGGCATTCACCTCTCCATCTCCGCTACGACCAGGAAGCCACGGGCAGGGGAAGTGGACGGAGTTAATTATTTTTTTGTATCCCGGGAAAAATTCCAGCAAATGGTTGATGCTGGAGAATTGCTGGAATGGGCAGAGGTTTACGGCAACTATTACGGTACACCTTTAAAGGCTGTGAAAGATGCCCTGGCCAGGGGTGAGGACGTGCTCCTGGAGATCGATGTCCAGGGAGGATTGCAGGTAAAGAAGAAATTTCCCTCGGCAGTGCTGGTTTTTCTCCTCCCTCCTTCACGGGCTGTACTGGTTGAACGTCTTACCGGCCGGGGTACAGATTCTGCCGAAGAAATTCAGCGGCGATTACACTGGGCCAATACGGAGTTGGGTTTCCTTAAACGTTACGATTATGTGGTGATTAACCGGCAGGTAGAAGAGGCTGTTGCTACTCTGCAAGCCATTATTTTAGCTGAAAAATGTCGTCCCCAGCGCCTGAAAATAGATAAAAGCTGGGGTAATTTAAGTGACCTCTAGAATAAAATACCGGTAAAGTGCGGGGGATGGCTGTGAATCAACCTTCTCTGGATGAATTAATGAAGAAAGTAGATAGCCGTTATACGCTGGTCGTGGTGGTGGCAAAAAGGGCGAGAATGTTAACCGAAAAGGGTGAGGAGGATGACCCGGTAACCAAACCGGTTACCAGGGCACTGCATGAGGTAGTACAGGGGCAAATCCGTTACCGGCGGACCAAACATGGAGTTAAGTGAGATGAGAGGAGAAGAAGGTATGCTTTCAGGTAAATCCGTTATCCTGGGTGTAACCGGGGGAATTGCCGCTTATAAAGCTGCCGAACTGGCTAGTGCCCTTGTTAAAGCCGGTGCCCTGGTAGACGTGGTCATGACACGGGCGGCACAGGAGTTTGTGCAGCCTTTAACTTTTACCGCTCTAACAGGTAGGCCGGTATATACCGCTCTTTTCGGTCATCTTCCTGACGGTGAAACTATTCCCCATATTGAGCTGGCCAGGAAGGCCGATTTAATTGTCATAGCGCCGGCCACGGCAAATGTCCTGGCCAGGCTGGCTTATGGCCATGCCGATGATCTTTTAAGCACCCTGGTTTTGGCGGCAACCTGTCCAGTGCTCCTGTGCCCGGCCATGAATGTTCAGATGTATGCTCATCCGGCGGTACAACAAAACCTTAAACGGCTTGCTGAATTGGGTTACCATATTCTTGAGCCAGCTGAGGGACGTCTGGCCTGTGGTGCGGAGGGCAGGGGACGTTTGCCGTCTCCCGAAATCATTCTGGAATCCATTGAAGGATTATTATCTTCACCGGCTGATTTCAAGGGCTTGAAAGTCCTGGTTACTGCCGGGGGAACCAGGGAGCCGATAGATCCGGTACGCTACATTTCTAACCGCAGTTCAGGTAAAATGGGTTATGCCCTGGCGGCGGCAGCTTTACAGCGTGGGGCTAAGGTTACCCTCGTATCAGCTCCTACCAGTTTGAGCCCGCCTGCGGGGGTGGAACTGGTTTCCGTTGAGACTGCCCAGCAAATGTATGAAGCGGTAATGGAACGATTTCCTGCGCAGGATATAGTGATTAAAGCAGCGGCGGTGGCTGACTATCGTCCCAAAATAGTGGCCAGCCACAAAATAAAAAAGCAGGAAGGAACCCTGCTTCTTGAACTGGAAAAGAATCCCGATATACTGTATGAATTGGGGCAACGCAAAAAATCAGATCAAACGCTGGTAGGATTTGCTGCTGAAACTGAGGAACTGGAAAAAAATGCTCATTATAAACTGCACGCTAAAAATTTGGATTTGCTCGTAGCCAACGATGTAACGCGGCCGGGGGCGGGGTTCGGTAGTGATACCAATATTGTTAAATTGTTTTACCGTGATGGCCGCATGCAATCCTTACCGCTAATGGATAAGAAGATGCTGGCACACCGTATTTTCGACGTTATTAGAGAGCTTCGTTCCACCGGGAATAGCAACAGTTAAACATTTTACCATAAGGTTAAAAATATTTGCTGTCCTTCTTTGGTAGCTTTAACCAGCTCACAATGGCGCAGGACGGCAAATTGTCTTTCCAGTTCCCATGGGGGCAGATTTAAAAAGCTGGCCACCTCTTCTTTGGTTACTTTCCCTTTTTCTTTAATGTATGCATAAATTTTTTGTTGGAGCGGCGTCAAACCTGCCGTACCTGTTTGTCCCAATTGTTTTCTGGTAGCTGTGGCGCTGGCTACAGCAGTCGGGTCACAGGGTTTTGGAGGCTGGAGGGCGGCAATATAACAGTCCTCACATAGAGTTTGCCCGTAATAATCATAGCTGTCCTGGGGCAGTATTTCTTCCTGGCATCTGGTACATTTCATGAAAAATCAACTCCCTTAACAAAATTATTTATAATTTCTCTAAACCTTCCTGCAACTTGGTCAGCAGGCGGATAAGGGTTTCCTTTTCTTCGGGGTTTAAACTGGCTGTGGCCTGCTTCAGTAAATTCATGTGCAGAGGTAAAACTCCGTGAATAAGCTGTACAGCCCGGGGAGTAAGTTGAGCGCGAATCACGCGCCGGTCTTTAGGATCAACCGCCCGAACCACCAGCCCGTCCCTTTGTAAGCGATCAATCAGTCCAGTAATATTGGCCCGGCTTACCAGCATGCGCTCCCCCAGTTCGGAAAGGGGGAGGCCTTCTTCCCCTGCATAGTAAAGTTCCATTAGAGCATTAAACTTGGGCTGGGAGAGGTTGAAATGGGCCAAATGCCTGGCCAGCAGGTCTTCAAGCAGATCCATGGTTCGGGTTAGCTCGATCACGGTGCGTACGGCCAGATAACCTTCTCCCTGGATTTGGTTGTTTTCTGGAGGCAAGAAAAATCCTCCCATTCAAAAGTAATCCGTACTTTAATTGTAAATATATTAAATATTTTCGTCAATGGCTGATCCCATTTTTTATGGCCAGGTTTTCAGAATGGTTTCCCGGGTGTATCTTTTTGGTTTCCCGGGTAGTAGAATATACCAGGGGTGATTTGCCATGTTTCTCCATCCCTGGTTTTCCATACCTCAACATGCACAGGGAGATAAGTGGCGCCAGAATGACAGGGTTGACATCAGGCTCGGGGAGTTGAACATGATTATGAGCCGGCGCAGTAAACTGGATGTGCCGGCGGAGTTTGCAGCCTTTATTCCAAGGGCCGAGATACGGCGCCGTTATTATAGCAATGGTGAGCTGGTTCAGGAAGAAGAATTTATCTTAAATAGTATTACCATTACCCATGCACCCCGTTTTCCGGCGCAGGAAAGTCGTTCACCCGCGCAGATGAGTGATAAAAATGCCATAACAGGTGACTCGCCGGTTAATAAAACTAATTGCCAGGAAAGAAGGAGTAAAAAAATCCCGGTAGTTTCTGTTTCACCTCCGGGAGAATGTATACCCCGTTTAAAGTTCGGCGGCAGGGAGAGATAAGGTTTGCAAGCGGAAGTGCTGGTGTCTATAGCTCACCATCAGGTGGACAAGGTTTTTTATTATAATATACCCCCATCCCTGGCCGGCAGGGTTCAGGTTGGCAGCCGGGTACTGGTACCCTTTGGCCGCCGAAAAATAGAAGGTTATGTAGTTGGTCTTAACCCGGCACCAAATCAAGAAGAATTAAAAGACCTGGCTGCCCTGCTGGATGAAGATCCTGTTTTTACTCCCCTTCAGCTGGCACTTGCCCGCTGGATGGCGGCGTATTACCTCTGCCCTACAGTGAAGGCCTTGCGGGCCATTATCTGGCCTTTACTTCAGATAAAGGGGCCGAAAAAGGTAAAAGGATTGTGGCCGGCAGTTTGCGGAAATGTTCCCGATCCCCGTCGTGCTCCCAAGAGCGCAGCAGTATGGGAAGTTATTCAGGCCCGCCCCGGCCTCACCAGGAAGGAGCTGGCAGAGGCGGCCGGTGTTTCTCCGCGGGTGGTGGACTCCATGGTGGCCAGGGGGCTTTTAACCAGCAAAGAACGTATTGAACTCAGAGATCCGTGCCGGAACCTGCCAGAAAAAAGGAGTTTTCCGCCCGTTCTTTATGGAGAGCAGTTGCGGGCGGTAAAAAAAATTATTGAGGCACTGGACAAAAATGACGGGCGGCATGTTTTTTTACTTCACGGGGTAACGGGTAGCGGGAAGACAGAGGTTTACCTTCAGGCTATTGCCGCAGCTCTTAACCGGGGGAAGCAGGCCATTGTACTGGTTCCGGAAATTGCCCTGACCCCACAGATGATTGATATATTCAGGAGTCGTTTTGGCCATCAGGTGGCTGTTCTGCATAGTCGCCTCTCTGACGGGGAAAGATATGATGAATACCACCGCCTGCGTACGGGAGAGGCGAAGGTGGTTCTGGGAGCTCGTTCAGCTATTTTTTCCCCCCTGGAAAAACCGGGTTTAATCATTTTAGATGAGGAGCACGAGCCTTCCTACAAACAGGAGGAAAGCCCCCGTTATCATGCCCGGACGGTAGCCCTGCGTTTGGCCGGGTATACCGGCGCAGTGGTGGTTCTGGGCAGTGCAACGCCTTCTTTGGAATCTTATTGCCAGGCTGCTGGTGGGGGAACGTATCAGTTGCTGGAATTGAACCAGCGGGTGGGCGAGCTTACCTTGCCCTCCGTTCATCTTATCGATTTGCGCCGGGAACTACGAAAGGGAAATAAGGGAATTTTTTCCGAAGCTCTTCAGGAAGCCATAACCGATCGCCTGTCCCGCCGGGAGCAGGTCATCCTTTTTTTGAACCGGCGGGGTTATTCCACACTGGTAGTATGCCGGGAGTGCGGGTTAGTTTTAAAATGCCCTCATTGTGATATTTCCCTTACCTATCATGCCAGCGGGCGGCTGCGGTGTCACTACTGCAATTACAGTGTAATGGCTCCTTCTTTATGTCCCGGTTGTGGTAGCCATTATGTAGCTTACCTGGGCATGGGAACCCAGAAGGTGGAACAGGAAATCCGTCGCTTATTCCCTGCGGCCCGTGTTCTGCGCCTGGATAGCGATACGGTAGGCCGGCGTGGCGCGCACAGGGAAATCATAGAAACTTTTCGCGAGGGTGAAGCGGACATTCTGGTAGGTACTCAGATGGTTGCTAAAGGTCTGGATATTCCCGGCGTGACCCTGGTGGGGGTAATTAATGCTGATATTTCCCTTCATATGCCTGATTTTCGGGCAAGTGAGCGTACTTTTCAATTGCTCACCCAGGTAGCAGGTCGATCGGGACGGGGCAAAAAAAAGGGAGAAGTAATGATCCAGACCTATTCCCCGGAACATTATGCTATAACCTGTGCCCAAAACCATGATTACCGGGGATTTTACCGCCGGGAAATGGCCATGAGACGGGCTCTGGGTTACCCTCCTTTTACGCATCTTGCCCGGTTGCTGGTTACAGGGAAATTGGAAAGGGAGGTTCAGGAGGCAGCAGATTTCCTGGCGCAGGCAGTTCGAACCACAAACGCGCCTGTAGAGTTGCTGGGACCAGCTCCCGCTCCCATCGGCCGGATTAAAGATCGTTACCGCTGGCATCTGGTTTTAAAAGCTCCGGTTCAAAATTTTTTACGGGAAGCGGCTACAGCTGCGCTGAATGATTTTTACAATATGAGTAATTATCGCCGGGTACAAGTTTCCATAGATATTGCTCCGCAGAGTATGATGTAATTGGGGAGGTTTTAAAAATGGCAGTTTTTAAGATTGTACTTTTTGGAGATGAGATTTTACGGGAAAAAGCTAAACCGGTTACCAAAATTACCCCCAATATTCACAAGCTCCTGGACAACATGAAGGATACCATGTATCATGCCCGGGGGGTGGGGCTGGCTGCGCCCCAGATTGGGGTTTCCAAACGGGTGATTGTGGTAGACACCGGGGAAGGCTTGATTGAACTAATTAATCCTGAAATAGTGGAGGCCCGGGGAGAAGATACTGATACTGAAGGATGTTTAAGTTTGCCCAATGTGGTAGGTGAAGTAACCAGGGCCGCTGAGGTGCGGGTTAAAGGAATGGACAGGTACGGAAATGCGGTAGAACACCATGCCCGGGGGTATCAGGCCAGGGCGTTGCAGCATGAAATTGATCACCTGGATGGTATACTATTTATCGACCGGGCTGTGCGTATTCGACGCATCAATCCAGGGTCATGATTGGAAGAGGGGAAAAATTATGCGTGTCGTATTTATGGGCACACCGGACTTTGCAGTGCCCGCTTTGCATGCGCTGGTAAATGCAGGGTATCCGGTGGTAGGGGTAGTTACCCAGCCCGACCGCCCCAGGGGGAGGGGTGGGCGAATACAGCCCCCTCCAGTAAAGCAAGCTGCTCTGCGTATGGGATTACCAGTTTTGCAGCCTGTGCGGGTGAGGGATGATTATTTTATCGAACAGCTTAGAGAACTTAAGCCGGATATAATTGTGGTAGCGGCTTACGGGCAGATCCTGCCACCTTCCATACTTTACCTTCCGCCCAGGGGTTGTGTTAATATTCATGCTTCTTTATTGCCGCGCTACCGGGGGGCAGCTCCTATTCACCGGGCAATTATGAACGGAGAAAGGGAAACCGGTGTTACCATTATGCTTATGGATGAAGGCCTGGATACGGGTGATATCCTTTTGCAACAGGCCGTGTCAATTGAAGAAACAGATAACGCCGGGGTGCTCCATGATCGGCTTGCCCTGCTGGGGGCGGAACTTTTGCTAAAGGCTCTCCAACTTTTAAAACAGGGTAATCTCCGGAGACACCCTCAGGAGGACAGCCTGGCCACTTACGCACCACCTTTAACCCGGGAAGATGAAATAATCAACTGGGAGAAAGCGGCCCGGGACTTATATAACCAGATACGGGGACTGGACCCCTGGCCTGGCGCCCGAACCTGGTGGGAAGGGAAGGTTTTAAAAGTATGGCGGGTGTCGATAAAGGGAGAAGGCAATCCAGTAAATGGAGTGATTCCCGGCCAGGTGGTTACCGCAGGTGAAGAGGTGCTGGTGGCTACAGGAAAGGGTTATCTATCTTTACAGGAGGTACAGCTGCAGGGAGGGCGACGTTTACCGATCGCGGATTTTTTACGCGGCCATAACCTGGTTCCAGGAACGGTTCTGGGTCGGTGAAGGGCGATGAATACCCATAAGCGGCTTTTTTTAGGTCTTTTAGGAGCCAGCCTGTTACTGGTAGCATTTTTAGCGGTAGGCACCTGGTATTTGATTTTTAATCCGGCCCGTTCCCTGACCTATCAGGTAATCCTTTTGATCATGGTTTTTCTTCTGGCGGGGATTTTCTTTTTGGCTTTAAGCGGTCTGGCAGGAATAGTAATTACCTTGCTGGCAGCCCGTGCCTTTGAACCCCTGCAGGCGCCAATAAGAATAGCTGTAAATTTATTTTTTCCCGTAGCCCTTGTCCTAGGTCGGTTATTACGTATAGATCCAGACCGGATAAAGAAATCATTTATTGAAGTTAATAACCAGATGGTACAGGCCAGAAACCTCAGGGTACCTCCGGAAGAACTGCTATTGCTTGTGCCCCATTGTCTGCAATACAGTGAATGCCCGTATAAAATTACAGTTCACATGGATAACTGCCGCCGCTGCGGCCGGTGCTGTATAAGTGAGTTGCTGGATTTAAGGGATAAATATGGATTTAATATGGGTCTGGCTACGGGAGGTACCCTGGCTCGTAAATACGTGCGGGAATACCGGCCCCGGGCAATTGTAGCTGTAGCTTGCGAACGGGATCTGGTCAGCGGCATTTTGGATAGCAATCCCATTCCTGTTCTGGGGGTCACCAATGAACGTCCCTTTGGCCCCTGTTTTAATACCTCTGTTTCCGTACCTTCAGTGGAAAGAGCAATCCGGTACTTTTGCGGCTCGAATAAGGGGTGATAAGTGTTGGAGCGGGTAAATGCCCGGGAAGTAGCCTTAAAAGTTTTATATGCCGTGGATCAGGAACAGGCTTATGCCAACCTGGCCCTGGATCGTATTCTGGAACACTACCGTCCGGGCAAGCTGGATCGGGCTTTCGCAACTGAACTGGTATATGGTGTCCTGCGCCGTTTAAATACCATTGACTGGCTTTTGGGTCATTTTTTACATCAGCCCCTGGCTTCCCAGAATCCGTGGATACGTAATATACTTCGCCTGGGTGCTTACCAAATAATTTACCTGGAACGGGTTCCTGATGCAGCTGCATGCAACGAATCCAGTGAACTGGCCCGCCGCTACGGTCATGCAGGGGCGGTTGGTTTTGTAAACGGTGTCTTGCGCAACCTGGCCCGCAGGGGTAAAAACATACCCTTTCCCGATTTAAATGATGATCCGGTTGCCCATATTGCGCTGCGTTACTCCCACCCGTCCTGGCTTGTACAGCGGTGGCTGGAGGAATTTGGCGTGGATGAAACCGTTGCTCTATGCCAGGCCAATAATGATCCTGCTCCCAACACAATCCGAACGAATACCCTGAAGAACACCAGGCAGGAATTAAAACAACGGTTATGGAAGGAAGGTGTAGCAGCTGAATGCACTTCCTACGCTCCGGAAGGGTTAAAGATAGCTGGATTTCCCACCCTGCATAATTTTACGCCTTTTAAAGAGGGCCTTTTTATGGTTCAAGATGAAAGTTCCATGCTGGTCGGACATGCTCTATCACCTTTCCCGGGAGCGCGAGTCCTGGATGCAGCGGCTGCTCCCGGTACTAAAACAACTCACCTGGCTCAATTGATGAATAATCAGGGAGAAATAACTGCTCTGGATATTCATCCTCATAAAATTAAATTAATAGCTGCCAATTGCCGTCGTCTGGGTATTACCTGCGTCAGGGCCGTATCGGCGGATGCCCGTTACCTCGACCATGGTATGGACCCGTGGGATTTTATCTTGCTGGATGCACCCTGTTCCGGCCTGGGTGTACTGCGCCGGCGACCCGATGCTCGCTGGCGCAAAACCAGGGCTTCCATTGAGGAAATGACAATCCTGCAAAGGGAGATGCTGGAAGGAGTGGCCCCTCACTTAAAACCAGGCGGGGTACTGGTATACAGTACCTGCACCATAACCAGGGAAGAAAATCTTGATCAGGTAAATGAATTTCTAGCCCGTCATCCTGAATTTTTTTTGGAGGACCTTTCCCCATACTTGCCTTCCGGCCTGGATTTCCAGAAAACCCTCTCCCGTGGTTATATTCAGTTATTACCACACCGGCATGGAATGGATGGGTTTTTTATTGCTCGCTTCCGGAAGAAGCTCCCTGCATAACATGTTTCGCAGAATGGCGCTTTATCAAATTTTTTTCCCGGGGGTATGGTATAATATAGTGATGGAAGAAGATGTCGACGGAAAACGGGGCCGTGTTTATGATGAGCATAAATTTAAAAGATCTAACCTTTGACCAGATAAAGGAATTTTTATCCTCCCTGGATCAACCGCCGTACAGGGCATCGCAACTTGCTCGCTGGCTTTTTCAAAGGTGCTGTCAATCCTGGGAGGAAATGACAGATCTCCCCCGGGATTTACGGGTTAAATTACAAGATATGGTTCAATTAAAAAGCCTTACATTAATGCAAAAACAGGTATCATTGCAGGGGGATACTGTAAAATACCTGTACCGTCTGGTGGATGGCCAGGCGATAGAAAGTGTTTTAATGCGCTATCATTACGGTTGTACTGCCTGTATTTCAACTCAGGTAGGTTGTCGCATGGGATGCCGTTTTTGTGCTTCTACTGCTGGTGGTTTTATTCGCAATCTTTCCCCCGGCGAAATGTATGATCAAGTATTAGCCATGCAATTTGATTTCGGTGAAAAGATCAATCACGTAGTTTTGATGGGTTCCGGGGAACCACTGGATAATCTGGATAACGTACTAATTTTTTTGGACCACATTCATGCTCCTTACGGCTTGCATATTGGGTACCGCCATATAACCATCTCCACCTGCGGGATAGTCCCGGGAATTTTAGAGTTGTCCCGGCGTCGCCTGCCGGTGACCCTGGCCGTTTCGCTACATGCACCTAACGATAAATTGCGTAGTCACCTTATGCCCGTTAACCGGCGTTACCCCCTGGGAGAACTTATCCCTGCTTGTCGCGAGTATGTAAAACGCACCGGCCGGCGTATTACTTTCGAGTACGCCCTGTTATCCGGGGTAAATGATAGTCCGCACTTTGCTGAGGAACTTGTCCGGTTGGTAAAGGACCTGCTATGTCATATTAATCTTATACCCGTAAACCCTGTAAGCGGGAAAAAGTTTTCCCGACCTCCGGCTACCCGTGTAAAATATTTTAAAAACATACTGGAAAGGGCCGGTCTTGCGGTAACGGTTCGCCGGGAACTGGGCAGTGATATTGATGCTGCTTGCGGGCAGCTGCGGCGCCGTGTCCTGGGTTTGTTATAAGTGGGGGAGGGACCCAGAATGGGACTCTTTTCCGGCCTGGAAGGTAGTTTGGAAAGGTACATAGAAGGCTTTTTCCGTGATAAATTTAAAGGCCGGGTCCAACCTGTGGAAATGGCCAAAAGATTGGCCCGGGAAATGCGTGACCGGAAGCGGATAAGTATCACCCGGGTTTATGTACCCAATGAGTTCACCATTTATTTACATACCGAGGATTATCGGGCTGTTTCTTCCATAACACCTTATCTGATCCGGGAGTTGCAGGATTACCTGGCCAGGAAAGCAGAGGAAAAAAATTTTACCCTGGTTGCTCCTCCAAAAGTGGAAATTCAGGAAGATGCCACGGTTCCGGAAGGACAGATGCGCATTGAAGGTCGTTTTGGGGAAGCAATACATATTCCTGGCGAAGAAGAGCCTGGCCCGGTGGGTGACGGGGAAGAGGAACTCGAGAATACTCTGGAATATCAGCCGGTTAAAAATACCGCGCCGGCATCGGCAGTTCCCGCAGGCCTAAAAGCACGCCTGGTGGTTAAGGCTGGTCCACAGGCGGGAAAAGTTTTCCCTCTTCAGCCTGCTACCATGGTTATAGGCCGTCGTGATACCTGTGATGTGATTCTCACTGATAACAGTGTCTCCCGGCGCCATGCCCAGCTGGAGTACCGGGGCGGAGAGTTTGTGATTACGGATTTGGGCAGCACCAATGGTGTTTATATAAATGGCGTTCGGGTACATACCAAAGTCCTGGTACCAGGTGATACCATAAAAATGGGAACTACCCTTTGTGTTTTTGAGGTGGAATGAATTGGCAGGTATTTTATTAACCATCCTGCGCTATCTTTTTCTGTTTCTCCTTTATGCCTTTTTATTTGTGGTTGTACGCTATATGTTCCGGGGCCTGCATAAGGAGCACTCATTTATAACCGTCCCTGATACTTTTGGAGAGGGCGGTGCCAGGGAGACCAATATTCTTCCTGGTTCCCGGGATAAAAGTGTTCCCAAAGCTGGCGCGCGGCTGGTGGTTCTGGCCAGTCCCAATTCACGATTGGGAAAAGGAACTAGTTTTTATCTTGGGGAAAAGGTTACCCTGGGCCGTGGAGAGCATAACGACGTAGTAATTCCTGACCCCTTTTCTTCGCATGAGCATGCAGTAATTTACATGCATGGACATCAGTACTGGGTACAGGATCTGGGCAGTTTGAATGGTACCTACCTTAACGAGGTGCGCCTGGACCGGCCCACCGTTCTGGCCGATGGTGATTGTTTGCGTATCGGTAATGTAACCTTTCAGTTTGTGAGGTGGGCTTATGAAGTGGAGTCAGGCCAGTGATGCTGGACTTGTAAGACAGGTAAATGAGGACAGCATGTGCGTTGAGCCCGGGTTGGGGCTATTTGCTGTTGCCGATGGAATGGGTGGTCATCAAGCAGGAGAAATTGCCAGCCGAACGGCCATCAATGAGCTGGTACGTTTTCTTAAAGCACATTATCCCTTTCCACGTGATCCGGGATCATTGCTGTTGCAGGGGATACAGGAGGCCAACCGTCTGGTTTATCAGTTATCTTTTAGTAATCCAGGTTATCGAGGTATGGGTACAACTTTGACCGCCGCTCTGGTAAAAAATGAATACCTGTACCTGGCTCATGTAGGAGATAGTCGTGTATACCTGTTGCGTAAGGGTAAAATGCACCAGCTTACTGAAGATCACTCCCTGGTTGGAGAGCTGGTTCGCCTGGGCGGGATCAGTGAAGAACAGGCTCGCAATCACCCCCGGCGCAATATTCTAACCCGTGCACTGGGTATCGAACCGAGGGTAGAAGTGGATGGAGCCCGGGTGAAAATCCAGAAAGGCGATAAAATCATCCTGTGTACGGATGGCCTGACGGTACACCTGTCACCTCAAGACATTCTTATGCTCCTGCAGGAAAACCCTGATCCGGATAGGGCTGTAAGTAAACTGATTCAGGCTGCACTTAATAGA
This sequence comes from Desulfofundulus australicus DSM 11792, assembly GCF_900129285.1. Classification (GTDB taxonomy): domain Bacteria; phylum Bacillota; class Desulfotomaculia; order Desulfotomaculales; family Desulfovirgulaceae; genus Desulfofundulus; species Desulfofundulus australicus. The sequence continues at coordinate 47,790 of NZ_FQUW01000006.1, read as the reverse complement.
GGTGGCAGTGATAATATTACAGTCATCCTACTGGCGGTGGATTGAAAATGACTCTTTCCGCGGCATCCCGATTAAGGGCTGTCGAACGAAAATTGCTTTATTGGGTAAGTGCTTACCTGCTAATAGGAGCCGGGACACTTTACCTCTGGAAGCCTTTGCTGCCTGCGTTAGTGGTGCTGGCAGGTGCGCTAATTGCCATGATAGGTTTCTGGATCCTGCACCTTTTCTGGTGCCGGTTCAATTTTGCTGCGGATCCCTTTTTGCTGCCACTGGTCGCTTTTTTTTCCTCTACCAGCCTTATTTTCCTTTACCGTCTGAACCCGGCTTATGCAGAACGGCAATTTGTATGGTTAATGACCGGCCTTTTTGCTCTGTGGGTAGTGACCCGCTACTTTCTTCATTATCGACTACTGGCGGAATATAAGTATATTTATGCTCTGGCTGGAATAATAGGCCTTTTATTGCCCATCTTTTTTGGTATCGAGCAGGGAGGAGCAAAAAGCTGGCTGGATCTCGGTTTTTTCCAGGTGCAGCCTTCAGAATTTGTAAAAATCCTGCTGGTGCTCTTTTTGGCTGCCTTTCTGGCCGAAAACCGGCTTGCCCTGGCAGAAGGAACTCAAAGAATTTGGGGAATTACCCTGCCCGCCCCGCAGGAATGGGGGCCCATGCTGATTATGTGGGGTATTTCCCTCTTGCTTTTAATTTTTCAAAAAGATCTGGGTGCCGCTTTAATTTATTTTACTACATTTTTGGCCATGGTTTACGCCAGTACGGCACGGGTAGCTTATGTTTGCCTGGGTGGAGCGCTTTTTTTAGCCGGGGCAGCAGCAGCTTATTTTCTGTTTGAACATGTTCGATTGCGTATTGGGATCTGGCTTGATCCCTGGCAACAGGCGGAAGCCGCCGGTTATCAGGTTGTCCAGTCCCTTTTTGCCCTGACGGCCGGTGGCATAACCGGAACGGGGCTGGGTGCAGGGATGCCCCAGTTTATACCTGCGGTACATACCGATTTCATTTTTGCGGCCATAGCAGAGGAATTGGGCCTGGCCGGAAGCCTTGGTTTGATAATGATTTACATGCTTTTTGTTTACCGCGGGTTTTTAATTGCTCTGGCTGCTAAAGATGATTTCGCCTGCCTTTTAGCGGCCGGGTTCACGGCTTTGATGGGGCTGCAAACCTTCATTATTATTGCTGGAGTAATTAAATTATTGCCCCTGACGGGGATTACACTGCCTTTTCTTAGTTACGGGGGAAGCTCTCTGGTGGCCAATTTTATTATTTTAGGGTTTTTATTAAATATCTCCCACGAAGTGCAAATAACTTCAGGCCGCTCATAAAAGAGCCAGATAGTGGGGATGAAAAATGAAAGCAAATGTTCGCCGGTTAAGCTACATGGTCCTGGGAGCATTTGTTATCCTGTGCCTTTATATTGGCTACGTTATAGTTTTTATGGGGCCGACCCTGGCTACGGATCCGCATAACCGGCGTCTGGCAGCCTATGAGGCCAGTATCCACCGGGGAACCATATTTGATCGCAGGGGGGAAATTTTAGCGGTAAGCAAGGAGGGTAGGCGCGTTTACCCTCTCGGTGAAGATGCTGCTCATGTAATTGGCTTTGTTTCCCAGCGTTATGGACGCACCGGTCTGGAAGCTGCTTATGATCGTTATCTACTGGCCATGAACGGTAATGACAAAATAAAGATGAATATTAACCGGTTACTGGGGCGTCCTCTTCTGGGTAACAATGTCATCGTATCCCTGGATTCACGCCTTCAGCAGTTGGCCATGCAACTTCTGGGCGACCGGAAAGGGGCAGTGGCAGTACTCGATCCAAGAAATGGGGAAATTCTGGCCCTGGTGAGCAAGCCAAGTTATGATCCCAATATAATCGAACAACCGGCCGGTCGTTCTTCCGGCGGGAAGGTTGTCACCGTGTACGATTTGTTACAAAATGATAAAGAGGCTCCTCTTCTGAATAGAGCGACCCAGGGGGCCTACCCACCTGGTTCAACTTTTAAATTAATTACAGCCGCCGGTGCTTTGACCACAGATCCGGGGGTAAGCAGACGTATTTTTAATTGTCAGGGAAGTTTAATCATTGATGGTTTCCGGCTTACCGATACTGCTGCCCATGGAAGGGTGGATTTTTTTCAAGCACTGGCCGTTTCCTGTAATTCCACTTTTGCCCGGTTGGGACTGGAGATGGGGGCAGAAAGATTTTATCAAACTGCCCGTGCCTTTGGTTTAACTTTAAATCCCTGGACGGATGTTCTGAACGAAGTTGCTTACAGGCCGGGGACTCTCACCCATCCAGAAAAAATGAATAAGCCCCAGCTTGGTTCCAGCGCCATTGGTCAGGGAGAGGTGCTGGTCAACCCTTTGCAAATGGCTCTTGTGGCAGCTGCTATTGCCAACGAGGGGGTAATTATGCACCCCCACCTCCTGATCCGGGTTCAGGATCCGGAGGGGAGGGTAATTTTGCAGTCATCCCCCCGACCCTGGCTCACTGCAATTAAACCTGAAGTGGCCAGGATTATTAAGGAGGCCATGGTGGAGGCAGTAAACAGTGGCACGGGTAAGGAAGCGATTATTCCTGGTATAACTGTAGCAGGAAAAACTGGTTCGGCACAAAATCCCAGGGGAAAAACTCACGCCTGGTTTGTCGGTTTTGCTCCAGCAGAAAAACCAAGGGTAGCGGTGGCGGTGATTGTAGAGAATGGTGGTGCAGGGGGTATAGTGGCCGCTCCCATTGCCCGGGAGATAATGCGGGCGGTATTAACCCCGGCTAGCGGCATGGAATAAAAAGGAAGCAAAAAGGCTAAACTACCCAACCAAGGCTTGAGGTGACAAGGAATGATTGGGAAGCAGCTGGGAAACCGGTATGAAATTCTGGAACGGCTGGGCGGTGGAGGAATGGCCGTTGTCTATAAAGGCCGGGATACATTTTTGAACCGCCTGGTTACCATAAAGATTTTGCGTCCGGAATTTTCCTCGGATAAAGATTTTACCCGCCGTTTTCGCCGTGAGGCTCAGGCAGTGGCCAGCCTTTCCCATCCCAATATCGTATCTATTTACGATGTAGGGCAGGAAGGGGATATCCAGTACCTGGTAATGGAGTATGTAGACGGTGAAGATTTAAAGACAATTATCCGCCGGGAAGGTGCCTTGCCTCCGGAAAAAGCAGTTCAGATTGCGTACCAGATACTGGAAGCCCTGGAACATGCCCATGAGAATAATATTGTGCACCGCGATATCAAGCCCCACAATATTTTGATTACTAAGGGCGGGCGGGCCAAATTAACTGATTTTGGTATTGCCCGGGAAGCTTCAACAGCAACAATTACTCAGACCGATACCATTGTAGGATCTGTACACTATATCTCCCCTGAACAGGCGAGGGGTGAGCTGGCCGGTCCCCGTTCGGATCTATATTCCCTGGGTGTTGTTCTTTATGAAATGCTTACCGGTAGCGTTCCCTTTGGTGGAGATAGTCCCATTGCCGTGGCTATCAAACACATTCAGGAAGAACCCGAACCTCCTTCCCATCGCAATCCTGCTATTTCTCCCGCCCTTGAGCAAATTGTAATGAGGGCGATGCAAAAAAATCCCGAGTTGCGTTTCGGTTCCGCACGGGAAATGGCCCGGCGCCTGGAAAATCTTTTTGCATCCAGCGGGGAGGAGGCTACCCGTTTCATCCCCCTGGATGATATGGCCACCCGTGTGCTCCAGCCGGTAGAAAAAAAGCCTCACCGCCGCAGGTTGCGTACTGCAGGCTGGGTTTCTCTGGCTTTGCTGCTGCTTGTACTTTTGGCAGGGGGGCTCTACGCGCTGAGTGATTATCTCAAAGGTCCCCCGCCTGTTACAGTACCTTCAGTAGTGAACAAGAAATTATCCGAAGCCCAGAAAATTCTCACAGACCTGGGATTTCAGGTAAAGGTGCGTGAAGAGCATCATCCTGAAATTCCTGAGGGGTATGTTATTGAACAGGATATCGGTCCGGATGACGGTCCCGTAAAGCCTCCACGGGATATTACTCTGACGGTTAGCCTGGGGCCCGACCTGCGGGAAGTACCGGACCTGTACAGGTTGAGCCTGGAAGATGCTCGTTTGCGCCTGGTTGAGAGAGGTCTGGTTCTGGCCGATCAGGTGCTTAAGGATTATAATGATGATGTTCCCCCCGATTTAATCTTCCAGCAATCTCCTGTTGCGGGGGAACGGGTGGCTCCCGGTACTGCGGTAAAAGTTTATCTTTCCCTTGGGCCAAAACCAAAAGAATCCCGGGTACCAAATCTGATCGGGTTAACTTTGGAGCAGGCCAGGGCTAAACTGGCTGAAAATAACCTTGGCCTGGATGAAAATGTGGAATGGGTAGAAAGCACCAGATATTTTCAAAATCAAGTTATCGATCAGGAACCTGAACCCGACAGTCTGGTTACTCAGGGTTCAGTGGTAAAAGTAACTTTGAGCAAAGGACCGGGTCCAGTACCCGGGGAGGCTCAGGTTAAGGTGCCCCTTGAGAACGATGGCCAGACCCATCAGGTAAAGATTGTGGTCAACGATGTACGGGGAACCACTCTGGCTTATGTAAATACGCACCAGCCCGGGGAAACAGTTATAACAACTGTACGTTATTACGGCCAGGCCACCATTCAAATTTACATTGATAATAAGCTGGTAAAGCAAAAATCTCTCAAAGAAGGGAAAAAAATGACGATGATTGAAAGGGGGGAGTAAACAGCTTAAAATATGCATCATGAGGGAACGGTAATCAAGGCCTGTGGCGGACACTATTATGTGTCCTTGGGCGAGGAGATATACGATTGTGCTGTGAGAGGGCGTTTGCGCCGGGAGAAACAGCAAATACTCGTTGGCGATCGGGTTATCTTTTCCCCCCATTCCTGCGGTCAGGGGGTAATTGAAGATATATGCCCTCGCCAGACCCGTCTCGTTCGTCCTCCGGTAGCCAATGTTGACCGTGCGCTGATTGTGTTTTCAGTGAAGGAACCGCCTCCCAATACTTTTTTACTGGATCGGTTTTTAGTCCAGGCCCAGCATGCAGGGGTAAATCCAGCTATTTGCTTTAACAAAGTGGATCTGGGAGAGGAAAATATTAAAGATATTTACAACGTTTATCGCCGGGCGGGTTATCCGGTTGTTTGTGCCAGTACCAGGGATGGGAGGGGGCTTGAAGAATTAAGAACTCTTCTCAAAGGTCATATTACTGTACTGGCCGGGCCTTCCGGCGTGGGCAAATCCAGCCTGCTCAACGCCCTGATTCCCGGTTTGAACCTGAAGACAGGGGAAGTAAGCCGTAAGCTGGGTCGTGGCCGGCATACCACCAGGCATGTGGAGCTTTTACGTTTGCCCGGAGGAGGTTTGGTTGCTGATACTCCCGGCTTTTCCAGCCTCTACTTGCCGGAAATAAAGCGGGAAGAGTTGGGGAAATTCTATCTGGAATTTATAGCTTACCAGAATGATTGCCGTTTTAACACCTGTCTGCATTTCCAGGAACCAGGTTGTGCAGTAAAAGAGGCCGTCAAAGCAGGGGAAATTTCTACCTTTCGCTATGAGAACTATGTTCAATTACTGCAAGAAGTAATGGAACTGGAGAGGAGATACTGGTGATCAAAATAGCGCCGTCAATTCTATCGGCCAACTTTGCCCGCCTCCTTGATGATGTACAAAGAGTGGAGAAAGCCGGTGCAGATTATCTACATCTTGATGTTATGGACGGTCATTTTGTGCCCAATATTACTATCGGGCCCCTAGTGGTGGCAGCTTTAAGGCCCCATACCCACCTTACTTTTGATGTTCATTTAATGATTGAGGATCCCGATCGCTATATAGATGCTTTTGTTGAGGCAGGAGCCGACCTGATCACAGTACATGCAGAGGCATGCCCTCATCTTCACCGTACGCTCACCCACATTCGGGATAAAGGAGCCAGGTGCGGGGTGGCCCTGAATCCAGCTACTCCCCCGGAGGTGCTGGAGTATCTACCCGGACTCTTCGATCTGGTGCTGGTGATGACCGTCAACCCAGGTTTTGGTGGACAGGCCTTTATTCCCCAGACTTTAGTTAAAATCGAAAAGATCCGTAAAATGATAGATGATGCCGGCTTGGACGTGGAAATTCAGGTGGATGGTGGCATCAATACTTCTACCGCTCCGCTGGTGGTACGTGCCGGGGCGACGGTTCTGGTAGCTGGTTCGGCGATATTTAGCGCTCCGGATCCGGCAGTTGCTATCAGGGATATCCGGCAGGCATCGGAAAATATATCGGAAAATATAAGGAGGTGAGAATATGGCTGTTTGGAAATGTCAGGAATGTGGAAATGTGGTGGAAGCTCGCTGCAAGCCTGGTAAATGCAAATCATGTGGGGCAACTAAGGATAAGCTGGTTAAAGAAGCTCAACCCAAAAAATAGATCAAAATGCACCCCGGCAATAAAGGAAGGTGGTATAGTTTAATATGGTTGAGCAACAGGTAGTAATTTTCCAGTTGAATGATCAGCAGTATGCCCTGCCTATTCAGGAAACGCAGGAGATAATTCGTATGACAGACATCACCAGGGTTCCTAATACCAGGAGCTACGTTGAGGGCATTATCAACCTGAGGGGGAGCATCGTACCGGTTATAAATCTGAACAAGCGCCTGGATCTTCCTGTACAGGAGTGTACTGATAACACCAGGATTATTGTGGTGGAGTATGAAGGACAGAAAGTGGGTATGATCGTTGATAACGTTCTGGAGGTGGCCCGGTACAGCGATGATGAGATAGAACCACCGGCCGTAGCAGGCGATAACATGGAGTTCCTCCGGGGGGTAATAAAAAAGAACGATCGTCTCTGGCTGCTGCTGAACCTGAGCCGGGTTTTGTATTAATCAGGGCCACATTGGTGGCCCCTGTTAATGATTTTTTCAAAGAAACCTTAAGTAAGTAACTTTATTGAGAGGGTTGAAATTCATTCTTAAAGAGGTGTATCTCTTGTTTAACCAGGAAGCACTGCGTACCCGCCTGCTAAACATAGATGGACGCGGTTATGGTGCCTATAAAACCATCTCTGGCTGTTACAGCTTTGGCAAATATTTGCTTTTCATTGATCATGTTCAAAGCGATCCCTTTGCGCCCCCCAGCCGCCTGCGCGTACGGGTAGATCAGCGTTTGGCCGGATTTCCACCCGAGTTATATGCCAGTTATCCCCGCAGGATCGCCCTGGAGGACTACTTGATGCGGCAGTTTAGCCGGGCTATCGGCCGCCATGCCCGGGGACACCGGGGAACCGGCAAAAGTGGACTGATTGCTGTTGATCGTTGCGGCCAGGAAATCCTTGAGCGTACCGGAGCCGTAGTAAATAAAGAATATGTGGAGATACGTTTTACGGTAGGTATGCCTGCCCGCGGGCGAACCATTACCGGCCATGAAGCTATCCGTATTTTCTTTGAAGAATTACCGAATATTGTTAACGAATCTTTATTTTATAAAAGCCTGGATGCGAAAGCCATAAAGCAACAGGTTGAACTGGTCGAAGATCAGGAATTTTTGAGGGCACACCTGGACGAAAAAGGTCTGGTAGCCTTTATAGCCAACGGAGCTATTTTGCCCAGGGAAAGCGGGGTTAGCGATCGCCCCTTAACCCGGGGTCGAGTAATTCCCTTTCAGTCCCCACCTGAACTGGAGGTTTCTTTTGAGTTACCCAATGGCGGAACGGCAACAGGCATGGGCATTCCCCGGGGTGTGACACTTATCGTGGGAGGAGGGTATCATGGTAAATCCACCCTTCTACGGGCCCTGGAAAGGGGGGTTTACAACCATATCCCCGGGGACGGGCGAGAACTGGTCATTACCGTAGGGGATGCGGTAAAAATCCGTGCTGAGGATGGCCGCTATATAGAAAAAGTAGACATCAGCGCTTTTATCAACAACCTGCCTCATGGACAGGATACACGGGCATTTTCTACGGAAAACGCCAGCGGCAGTACCTCGCAGGCGGCTAACATTATAGAAGCGCTGGAAGCAGGAACCCGCTTATTACTTTTAGATGAAGATACCAGCGCCACAAACTTTATGATCCGGGATGGCCGTATGCAGGAGCTGGTGGCCAAGGAATTTGAGCCTATTACCCCTTTTATTGACAGGGTGCGCCAGCTTTACGAACAACTGGGTGTTTCAACCATACTTGTGGTAGGCGGTTCGGGTGATTATTTTTCGGTAGCAGACCGGGTTATAATGATGCAAAATTACATACCGCGGGATGTAACCCGGCGGGCCAGGGAGATTGCCTTGCGTCATCGTCATGAACGGCAGGTAGAAGCTGTTGATGTTTTGAATAAGGTTACTAACCGTATTCCTTTGCCTTCATCTTTTATTATTGAGGAGCGTGTCAAAGTAAAAGCACGGGGTACCGATGAAATTGTCTATGGTCATCTGGATATTGACCTTCAAGATGTAGAACAACTGGTCGATCCCGCCCAGCTAAGAGCTATAGCTGAAATCATCAGATACGCGGCTAAACGGTATATAAATGGGAAACTGACCTTGAAGGAAGTAATACTGGCGGTAATGGCAGATATAGATAAAGAAGGGCTCGATGTAATATCTCCCTTTAAAGGCCAGCACCCGGGGGATTATGCTCGCCCCCGGGTACAGGAGATTGCTGCTGCTATTAACCGTTACCGCCGCTTGCAGGTGCGCCAGCAGTTATAACTATGAATCACAGCCACAGCAACAGCTACAGCTTTCATCGGAGCAGGAAGACTGGCTGCCGGAAATTGCTTCGCTGATAATCTGGTTAATTTCTTCCAGTAGCTGCTCAAAACTTTGCTGTGCACGGAAAAACTCCGTAATCAAAGGGTTGTCCAGCATACGCTTTTCCAGATCTTCAACGTCGGCTTTCTGGCTTTCGGTAAGCTCCAGGCCCTGACTCTGAAGCATTTGCAGGAACCGCTGCTTTTCATGGAATTCATCGATGATTTGCCTGGCGCCAGGGTCTTGCAGCATGGCCTGCTGGGCCTTGAGCATAGCTGCCAGCTCCTGGGAGCGGGCAATTTCTTTCCCCAGCTCCCGGGCTTTAGCGATTACAGACACATCAATCACCTCCCATCCGAAAAATTTGCTCCTACCGTCGCCTCTAAATTACCTTCCAGGTGGGTTAAACGGGCTCCGGTAATAGTTACATTCACCAGTTGTCCAGCGAGGTCTCCAGAACCGGGGAAAATTACCAGCCGGTTGGTTCTGGTGCGGCCGCTCATCATTTCAGGATTGGTTTTACTTTCTCCTTCAACCAGAACCTGTTCCACCCGGCCAATAAAAGAACGATTATATTCCAGGGTAATTTCATTCTGTCTTGCTATAAGTTCCTGGATTCTCTTACTTTTTACCTCGTCGGGTACCTGTTCGGGAAAACGTGCGGCCGGGGTGCCCGGGCGCGGATTATAAACAAACATGAAGGCGCTATCAAAGCGCACCCTTTCCACCAGTTCCATTGTTTGAGCAAAGTCCTCCTCCGTTTCCCCTGGAAAACCAACCATGATATCAGTGGTAATGGCTACGCCGGGTATGGCCTGGCGAATACGCTCTACCAGATCAAAATAATAATCCCGGTTGTAACCCCGGTTCATCATCTTCAGGATGCGGTTACTGCCTGCCTGTACCGGTAAATGAATGTGCTCACATACGTGGGTACAGCGGGCAATGGTGTCAATCAATTCCTGGGTAAAATCCCGGGGGTGGGAAGTAGTGAAACGAATGCGCCAGAGGCCCGGAATCTGATCTACTTCTCTTAAAAGGTTGGCGAAATTGTACTTTCCGGGTAAATCTTTGCCGTAAGAATTTACATTTTGACCCAGAAGGGTAACTTCCCGGTATCCTTCCTGTGCCAGCTGCCTGATTTCATTTAAGATATCCTCCGGTTTGCGGCTGCGCTCTCGCCCGCGTACGTAAGGTACAATGCAATAGGTGCAAAAATTATTGCAACCATAAGTAATATTAACCCAGGCCTTTACGTTAGAGGCACGGCGGATGGGCAGGTTTTCCATAACCCGGCCGGATTGTTCCCAAACTTCCACCAATCTTTCCCGGTTTTCCCGTACCCGGGACAGGAGATCGGGCAGGCGGTGCAGGTTATGGGTGCCCAGGATAAGATCTACATGGGGGAAACGGTTTTTGATTTTGCGGGCCACTTCCGGTTGCTGGGTCATGCATCCGGCTATACCAATAATCAGGTGGCGTTTTTTATTTTTCAAACTGGCCAGACGTCCTAATAGGCCGTAAATCTTATTTTCTGCCGTTTCCCGTACACAGCAGGTATTGATCATTATAACGTCGGCTTCATCGGTACTGGCAGCTGGTTCGTAGCCCATGGCCTCGAGCATGCCGGCCATTACTTCAGAGTCATGATCGTTCATCTGGCAACCAAAGGTAATTACTTCATAGGTAGGTATCCTTTTGCCCATGATTGATCCCTTCCCATTACTCCTCGTATTATATCCTATTTGGAGCAAAGGCGCAAACTTATTTTCGCAAGCAGATTAAGGGAGAACATGGGGTCGAATTTTCCTTTTTTCTACCATATTACTTGTGCTATAATGGTTCCGGGAGGGATTGATGTGTCCTATACCCCCATGATACAGCAGTATTTACAGATTAAACGGAATTATCAAGATGCCATCCTCTTTTTTCGCCTGGGGGATTTTTATGAAATGTTCTTTGATGATGCCCTGGTGGCTTCACGGGAGCTGGAAATAACCCTTACTGGCAGGGATGCTGGAGCATCGGGAAGGGTGCCCATGTGTGGGGTGCCTTACCATGCTGCAGATACATATATTGCCCGCCTGGTTGAGCGGGGTTACAAAGTGGCCATTTGCGAACAGGTCGAAGACCCCGCAGATGCCAGGGGAATCGTGCGACGGGAAGTGACCCGGGTAATTACTCCAGGGACCATTATGGAATGCCTGGAGGAAAGAAAACACAATTTCCTGGTAGCCATAGTGGAGAAGGAAGGGATTTATGGCCTGGCCGTGGTGGACGTTACCACGGGCCTGTTTATGGTTACCCAGGTAAATGGCCAGGAAGCCCTGCTGGATGAATTGTGTCGCCTTGAACCGGCTGAGATTCTATTACCTGATTTACTTCCATACCGGGAGCTATCAGAAAAGATAAGGTCCCGCTTATCCAGGTCTTTTATTTCCTTCTGGGACCCTGCTGCTTTCGAGCGCGGAGAGGCAATACGCAGTTTACAGGAACAGCTAGGGATGGGCTGGAATCGTTCCGGCTTGAGTAGCCTCCCCCTGGCTGTTCTGTGTGCCGGTGGAATATTGCATTACCTGAAAGCGACTCAAAAACGTGAATTGGGTCATATTAACCAGGTGGAAATATACAGTGCGGGCCAGTACATGCACCTGGACGCGGTCACCCGGCGTAACCTGGAGCTGACCAGTTCTTTAAAAGATGGCACCCGTTGGGGTACCCTTTTATGGGTACTGGATTATTCGGTAACGGCCATGGGTGGACGTTTGTTAAAGTCCTGGCTGGAGCGCCCCTTACTGGATGTGAAAGCTATTCGCGCGCGTCAGGATGCGGTGGAGGAACTGGTTAACGATAGTCTTGCCCGCCAGGAACTGCAGCAGCTTCTCCGGGCCGTGTATGATCTGGAGAGGTTATCTTCCCGGGTAGTTTACGGTACCGCTGGACCCCGGGATTTGCTTGCTTTAAAAAACTCCCTGGCTGTTTTACCACAGGTTAAAAAGGTTTTAGGTAATAAAAAAGCCTGTTTCTGGCAGGACGTTCTAAGCGACCTGGATTGCCTGGAAGATATAGTAAGGGTTCTGGATGAAGCTATTAATAATGATCCCCCTGTTAGTCCCAGGGAAGGGGGTATTATACGGGAAGGATATCATCCTGAGGTGGATCGCTTGCGCCAGGCCAGCAGGGAAGGGAAAAACTGGCTGGCCCAGCTTGAGGCCCGGGAAAAAGAACGTACCGGGATTCGTTCCCTGAAAGTGGGCTTTAACAAGGTTTTCGGTTATTATCTGGAAGTAACCCGCCCCAACCTTAATCTGGTACCTCCCGATTATATACGCAAGCAGACTCTGGCAGGAGCGGAGCGCTTTATTACTTCTGAATTAAAAAAACTAGAAGAACAAATTCTAGGGGCGGAAGAAAAACTTGTGCAGCTGGAATACAGGATATTTACTGAAATTCGAGAAAAAGTGGCGGCTCAGGTTAGGCGCATCCAGCGGACTGCCGGCGCGGTGGCACGTACCGATGCTATTCTTTCCCTGGCTGAGGCAGCAGTAAAGGGAAATTACGTGCGTCCTGAAGTAAACGATGGCTACCGAATATTCATTAGGGATGGAAGGCACCCCGTGGTGGAACAGGTTTTGGGGCCAGGGGAATTTGTCCCTAATGATGTGGAACTGGGAGAGGATACTCGCCTGATCCTGCTAACCGGGCCCAATATGGCTGGTAAGAGCACTTATATGCGCCAGGTAGCCCTGCTGGTGTTGATGGCCCAGGTAGGTAGTTTTATCCCCGCTGCTTCTGGAGAAATAGGTATTGTGGACCGCATTTTTACCCGGGTAGGGGCCAGTGATAACCTGGCTGCGGGGCAAAGCACATTTATGGTGGAGATGAGTGAATGCCGGGTAATTGTCAGTGCAGCCACCTCCCGGAGTTTGATCATCATGGATGAAGTAGGGCGGGGCACCAGTACATATGATGGCATCAGTATCGCCCGGGCGCTGGTGGAGTATATTGTAAAGCGCATTGGTGCGCGAACTCTTTTTTCAACCCATTATCACGAGTTAACTGAACTGGATGCCTTACCCGGGGTGAAAAATTTCACTGTTGCTGTCGAAGAAAGAGGAGAAAATGTGGTTTTTCTGCACCGGGTACACCCCGGGCGGGCAAACCGGAGTTATGGTATCCAGGTGGCCCGCCTGGCGGGTCTGCCTGAAGAGATTCTGCAAAGGGCAGCAGAAATATTACAGGATCTGGAGTTCCGCCGGAACGGCGGGGAAGTTAATAAAACAGTACCCCAAAACCTGCCAGTTTATCAAGAGAAATCACAACCTTCCCGGCATCCTATCCTGGATGAACTGATAAAACTTGACTTGTGGCAAATGACTCCACTGGAAGCTTTGAATACTATAGCCGCCTGGCAGTTAAGCTTAAAGCAGGATTTGAATCGTTTGCCCGTCAGGGACGATTAAAAGTTAAGGCAGTTTTGGGGAAATCGGTAGGGGGTGAAATTTTAAGGTGTATATTGGCATAGATGTTGGCGGTACTTGTACCGATGCGGTTCTTCTGGACAGGGGAGCAGTCCGGGCCACGGCTAAGGTATCTACCCGGGAGGATCTTCTGTTAACTCTTTTGGAAGCGCTGGACGAAGTTATGAAGGGAATAAATGGTGAGTTGATAGAACGGGTGGTTTTCAGTACCACCGTTATTACCAATTTAATAGCCGAAAAGAAATATGATCCCGTGGGGTTAATTCTTATGCCCGGGCCCGGCTTAAATCCCAACCTTTACCGATTTCCCACCGATACATATATTATTCAAGGAGCTATTGATTACCGCGGGCGGGAAATAATACCACTGCGGCTGGCCGAGGTCGATCGGGTGGCGGAAGAGCTGGCTGCCAGGGGTTACCGCAAGGTAGCTGTGGTAGGTAAATTTTCGTGTCGTAATCACCGGCATGAAAAAGAAGTGGCTGCCCGCCTGCGGTGGAATTATCCCAACTGGCATATTGAAGAAGGTCATCAAGTGGCCGGGCAGTTAAATTTTCCCCGCCGGGTAGTTTCCACATATCTTACCTGTGCTACCAGGGAAAAATACCAGTTTTTTGTTCGTTCAATTCGGGAAGCCATCTCGCAGCGGGGGATTAAAGGCGGTGTGTTTATTCTTAAAGCCGATGGTGGTACCCTGCCTTTGGAAAGCTCCCTGGAGGTGCCGGTAGAAACCATATTCAGCGGTCCTGCGGCCAGTACGCTGGGGGTGCAGGCGCTGATGCCTCCGGGTGAGTCGGCGGTGGTGGTGGATATTGGTGGTACTACCACCGATCTGGCCTTGATCTTAAGCGGCCAGCCGCTTCTGGCTTCCCGTGGAGTAAGAGTTGATGATATGCTTACCCACGTACGGGCGCTGGCGGTTAAATCAGTCCCGGTGGGGGGAGATAGTGTAGTTGAACGGGTGGGGAAGGATATCGTTATTTATTCCGAGCGCCTGGGTGCCCCCTATTGCCTGGGTGGACCCGTTCCTACTACCACCGATGCTTTGCGAGTGCTGGGATTAACAAGGCTTGGCGATGCTGAACGTGCCCGGGAAGCAATGCAAATCCTGGGAGGACCTTTAGGGCTTTCCCCCGCTGAAGTGGCCAGTCAGGTTACCGGTGAGGTCATTGAAACCATCGTCCAGGAAATTGAAAATATGTTTACCAGATGGGAACAGGAGCCGGCTTACCGGGTTTGGGAAGTGCTCCAGAAAAAGAAGGTGCGACCCTCTACGGTGGTAGGTGTGGGTGGTGGTGCAGCCGGTTTTATTTCCCAGATTGCTGCCCGCCTGGGAGGATACCCGGTGATACCACCCTATGCTCCAGTTGCCAACGCCATTGGTGCAGCGGTAGCCCGTCCTACCCTTCAGGTAACCTTAAGAGCTGACACGGAACAGGGTTTTTATATTATCCAGGAAGAAGGCTACCAGGGAAAAATCACCGATCGTTCTTTTAATGAAGAAAAAGCTTTAGAGCTGGCTAAAGAATGGTTGTGCAAGCGGGCTTCACGTTACGGGCTGGAAGACTGTATGGAAGGGCTGGAGGTTACCAGGCGTGAGGTTTTTAACATGGTGCGGGACTGGGTAACCATTGGTCGCCTGATTGATATTACCGTTCAAACCCGGCGGGGAATTTTGTACCACGTGGGAGGGGGGGGTTACCGGTATGAAAAATAAAAAGACGGGACTCGTATTTTTTCCTGCTTTTGACTGGGCTATTTCACCTACTCACCCGGAGCGGGAGGAACGCCTTCTCTATACCCGGGATCAAATTTTTGAAGAAGGAGTGCTGGATTTACCAGAAATAGAGGAATATGCCCCTCGCCTGGCCACTATTCATGATGTTGCGCGGGTGCATTTTTGTGTTCCCCGGGTACAGAGCCAGGTTACTGAAGCACACCTTATCGCTGCCGGCTCAGCCACTTTACTGGCCGATGCCATTATCCAGGGAGAATTAAAGAACGGTTTTGCCCTGGTTCGACCTCCTGGTCACCATGCTATGCGGGTGGTTCACGGTAACCGGGGTTTTTGTAATATTAATAATGAGGCTATCCTGGTGGAGTACCTGCGCCGCCATCATGGTATCAAGCGCATTGCCATTGTGGATTCGGATGTGCATCATGGGGATGGCACGCAGGATATATTTTATCACGACCCCGATGTGCTGTTTATTTCTTTTCACCAGGACGGGCGTACTATATACCCCGGAACGGGATTTCCCAACGAACTGGGAGGACCAGGAGCCTATGCCCGCACTATTAATGTACCCCTGCCTCCGGGATTGGGTGATGAGACCTTTCATTATGTGGTGGACAATTTGATTTTGCCCATACTGGATGATTTTAAGCCGGAATTTATAATTAACTCGGCCGGGCAGGACAATCATTTTACCGATCCCCTGGGCAGCATGCGTTTTACCGCCAGGGGTTACGCTGAGTTTACCCGCAAGCTTAACCCGCACCTGGCGGTGCTGGAAGGGGGATATGCCATTGAAACGGCATTACCTTACGTAAACCTGGCTATTTTGCTGGCCCTGGCCGGGCATGACTATTCTTACATCGAGGAGCCCGAACGACCTGGGAGAATGCAGGAAAATCCTGAACGGGCGGCTATGGTTAAGCGGATAGTGGATCAACTCAGGGATATATGGGAAAATAGGGACCGGGTGGATCTGGATAAAATTTTCGGTACCGGTACATTTTATCAGCGCCGCAAACACATTTATTACGATACCGATTATATTGAAGAGGAACAGTTGGAAAAAGTACGCCGTTGCCCCAATTGTCCTGGTTATATTACCATCGACTCCCGGGCCGATCATGGTTACGGTCATCCCAGCCATGTATTTTGTGTGTCCATACCTTTTGCGGCCTGTGGAGCCTGTCAGGCTGAAGCCTACGATGTTTACCAACAGGCCAGGAAGTCCAGCCAGTACCAGTATATTTATCTGCAGGATAAATCTACCGACACATTCCTGGCCTTTGACCGGGATAAAGGCCAGGAGTGGGTTTCCGAAGGTCCAGGGGTGGGAGAATAATTGCCGAATATCGTTATTCTGGATGAGACTACTGCCAACCAGATCGCCGCCGGTGAGGTGGTAGAGAGGCCGGCTTCGGTGGTTAAGGAGTTGCTGGAGAATTCCCTTGATGCAGGGGCATCTATTATTTCAGTAGAGGTTGAGCAGGGTGGATTGAGACGCATTACCGTTCGTGACAATGGTTGCGGCATGGATGAAGAAGATGCCCATCTTGCTCTCATGCGCCACGCAACCAGTAAAATTCGCGAGCCGGCGGATCTTTCCCGTATTACTACGCTGGGATTTCGAGGGGAGGCGTTACCCAGCATTGCAGCTGTTAGCAAGATGACCTTGAAAACCCGTACCGCTGCTGCCGACCGGGGAATTTTTCTGGAAGTGGAAGGGGGAAAGGTAATCGGTAAAGGTCCCGCTGCCATGGCCCCGGGGACCATCGTCACTGTAGAAAACCTTTTTTATAATACCCCGGCCAGGAAAAAATATATGAAATCTCCTGGTACTGAAGGGGGAGTGGTAGGAGATTATATTTTCCGCCTGGCTTTGGCCAGGCCGGAGGTGGCCATTCGGTTTACCCATAACCGGAGGCAGGTTTTTACTTCGCCGGGGTCAGGCAATCTGCTGGATGTTATTGCTTCTTATTACGGGGCAGAGCTTGCCCGGCAGATGGTACCGGTAGAGGACTCTCCGGGAGATTGGCTGGAAATAAAGGGCTTTGTCGCCCGGCCCACCCTGCACCGCAGTAATCGCCGGCAGATCACAGTCCTTATCAACGGCCGTTACGTGTATAGCCCCCTGGTTAGCACGGCGGTATGCGAAGCATATCATACCCTTTTACCGGCCGGCCGTTACCCGGTGGCGATAATTTCGCTTACTATCATTCCAGAACTGGTGGATGTCAATGTACACCCGGCCAAACTGGAGGTTCGCCTGGCCCGGGAGAGGGAAATATTGGAGGCTGTTTCCCGCGCTGTCCGGAAATCCTTAATAGCCAGCCGGCTGGTTATTCCAGGCACAGGGCCGCAGGAAGACAAGCCTTTATTAAGTCTGGAAAAGTCCCGGCTTCCAAGCACCTCTTTTATTTCCTCGGAAGATGTGGAAAACCGGGTTTTATTTCCAGAAAATCCGCCGTGCTCCCTTCTTCCTGCTGGCAGGGAAAATTATGTGGCGGAAGCAGCAACGGTATATGAACATGCCGGAGGTTCTTTTCCTGCCATGGAATATCTTGGTCAGCTCCTGCCGACCTATTTACTGGCTGCCGGGCAGGAAGGCCTGTATATTATCGACCAGCATGCGGCCCACGAGCGGGTGCTCTATGAGAAATACCGGGCTGCGCTGGCCGGCCCGCAGGCAGCTTCCCAGATCCTTGCCCTACCGCTGAATGTCTTTCTAACTCACCGGGAAGCACGCCTGCTGGAAACACACCGGGAATTTATTGCTTCTCTGGGATTTATACTGGATTTTTATAGCCAGGATACGGTGGTGGTGCGGGGGTTACCAGCGGATTTCCCACCAGGAGAAGGTGAACTCTTCTTACAGGACATCATTGGTTACCTGGATGAGCCCGGTCGCTCTCCTTCCCGGGAGGCTCTGGTACATCATCTGGCGGCTCAGGCTGCCTGCAGGGCGGCAATAAAAGCCGGTGAAGGGTTGTCCGGGTTAGAGGCCAGAACTCTTTTAGAACAGCTGGCAGCAGCCGGGAATCCATTTACCTGTCCCCACGGAAGACCTACCATTATCCATATTTCATATCGTGAACTGGCCCAGCGCTTCAAGCGTTCCTGAAGTAGAGGTGATGTTCTTGCAGGCCACGTACGTGGTCACCACGGGCCACCGGTCCGGTGCTCCGGAACTGGAACTGGCTGCCAGGTTAAGCTTGTGGTTAGGAGTACCCCTGGTGCCCCGTAGGGGATTATCTATTCCCGCCCTGATCAACAAATATAAGATTTCAGGTGTTCTGGTGGTTTCAAATCGCCGGGTTTCTTTTTTCTGTAATGGTGAGGAGCTTTTCTGGCATCCCAGCATGGCCAAGCTGCGTATAAAGGAAATAAAAGCTGGAAAAACTGATTGGATGATTGAAGCCATGGGTCTTCAACCGGGGGGTTGGGTCCTGGATTGTACTTTGGGTCTGGGAACGGACGCCATCGTGGCATCCTTTGTAGTGGGTAACCAGGGCCGGGTGGTAGGGGTGGAATCATCTCCTGTGCTGGCTGTTCTTGTGCAGCACGGTCTTAAAACCTATCGTGATCACGTCTCCCGGGAACTGCTTGCAGCCATGGCCCGTATTGAGGTAGTTTGTGCCGATCACCTATCCTATTTAAAAAATTTAGCCTCAGAAAGCTTTGATGTCGTTTACTTTGATCCCATGTTTCGCAAACCTCTTCAAAAATCTAAAGCCATTGGCCCGGTACGCCTGGTGGCCAATCCTGCTCCCCTCTCCATTCAGGCAGTAGAGGAAGCCATAAGAGTGGCCCGGCGAAGGGTAGTGATGAAGGAAACCAGGGACAGCGGAGAATTTGCCCGGTTGGGTTTTACCCGGGTGCTGGGTGGCAAATATTCACCCGTGGCTTACGGGATCATCGAGAAAAAAGGGGGAACTGATTGATGGAGAAATCCATACCCCTGCTGGTCCTGGTTGGCCCTACAGCTGTGGGTAAAACTGCCGTTTCGGTGGAAGTGGCCCTGAAATTGGGGGGGGAGATTGTTTCTGCCGATTCGATGCTGGTTTATCGCTATATGAATATTGGTACAGCCAAACCAACAATGGAGGAACGACGGGGTATTCCCCATTATATGATTGACATCATTGATCCTGATGAGTCATACAGCGTGGCCCTGTACCAGGCACAGGCCAGGCAGCATATCCGGGAAATATGGGAGCGGGGCAAGCTTCCCCTTTTAGTAGGGGGTACCGGACTCTATATTCGTTCTGTAATTGAGCCATACCATTTCACAGGTGCGGGTGTGGATGAGCATTTCCGCAGCCAGCTTTTGAAAGAGGCAAGGGAAAAGGGAGCGCGGGCCCTTTATCAGCGCCTTGTCGAAGTTGATCCGGAGACAGCAGCGAAGGTTCATCCCAACAATCTTAAACGGGTAATCAGGGCACTGGAAGTTTATCACCTTACGGGGCATCCCATGTCAAGTGCTTTAAGGCAAAAAGGCGTTAATCCTCCCTATAACACCCTCATTATTGGATTAACCATGGACCGGCAGAGGCTTTACCAGCGCATTGAAGCCAGGGTAGAACAAATGCTGGAGATGGGCCTCGTGGATGAAGTACAGAGTCTTTTAAAAAGAGGGTATAGTCCCCACCTGACCTCGATGCAGGGCCTGGGTTATAAGGAGATTATCGCTTACCTCCGGGGTTTGTCCACCATAGAGGAAGCAATCTACTTACTTAAAAGAAATACAAGAAGATTTGCTAAAAGGCAGTTTACCTGGTTTAAAAAGGACCCGCGGATTAATTGGATAAATATAGGGCATTATACCGGTATCACAGGAATAGCACAAGAAATTACGAAACGAGCAGAAGGAGTCTTGTTAAATACGTCGAAGACAAATTAGAAAAAAATACTACCGACGGAGGGACCTTCCAATGAGTAAGCCGCAAATAAATTTGCAGGATGCATTTTTAAATCAGGTGCGCAAAGAAAATATTCCCGTGACCATCTTTTTGGTCAACGGTTTTCAGCTTAAGGGCGTGGTCAGGGGTTTCGATAACTTTACCGTAATTTTGGAAAGCGATGGGAAGCAGATGATGGTTTACAAGCACGCCATATCCACCGTCAGCCCAATGCGATCTATGACTGCCTCTTTTTCCGAGCAAAAAACACAATAAGTACAATACATAGTAATGGTCTCTCCGTTGGAGGGGCCTAATGTTTTGGGAATTATTTACCCGTCTCTCCTTCTTTTGTTATGTAATCCCAAAAAGCGCCAGCAGCAAAACTCAGCGGCCACTCTTTTACATGCACCAGGTAAAGGTAACGGGTCAGATCTAACTCTTTTAGGGTTACCTGATATACCCTTTTCAGGGCCAGCGGTTCAGCGGCAGCCAGGGCAGAAACCAGGCTAATTCCCAGGCCAGCCTGCACAGCTGTAA
The DNA here is from genome assembly GCF_900129285.1 of Desulfofundulus australicus DSM 11792. Taxonomy (GTDB): domain Bacteria; phylum Bacillota; class Desulfotomaculia; order Desulfotomaculales; family Desulfovirgulaceae; genus Desulfofundulus; species Desulfofundulus australicus. The sequence goes on along the minus strand of NZ_FQUW01000006.1, from coordinate 27,388 downwards.
TTACAGCCCGGGTGCTACCCAGTTCCATTACCACCTGTGCATCTCTCACAGAGAGGCCCACCTGGGCCATTTTTTCTTCCATAGACCGGCGGGTGCCCGAACCCGGCTCGCGGAGGATCAAAGGCTGGGTCAATAATTCAGCCGGGCTTACCGCGTCCCGGTTTATCCAGGGATGTTCCGGGCCGACAATAAGTACCAGCCTGTCCTGATACCAGGGCAAACATTCGAGCCCATCCTCTTTAACAGGTGCCCCGGTTATTCCCAAATCTATTTCCCTCTCCTGTACCCAGCGGATAACCTGGCTGCTTCCCGCTATTCGCATGGTAACCTCAATTCCAGGGTAGTCCCGGTGGAAACGGCCAATCAACAGGGGCAGGAGATATTCACCGGGAATGGTGCTGGCTCCCAGAATGAGATGACCTTTTTTAAGTCCTTTCAGTTCATCCAATTCGGATTTAATTTTTTGAAAGTGGCGCAGTATCTGCTGTGCTTCCGGGTATAGAAGCCGTCCGGCTTCGGTGAGCTCCACCTTTTTATCTCCCCGGTAAAAAAGGGTCGTACCGAGGCTTTCTTCCAGGGACCTGATTTGAAAACTTATGGCTGGTTGGCTCATGTAGAGATGTTTGGCTGCCTTGGTAAAACTCTGTAATTCTGCTACTCTTAAAAATGCTTCCAGTTGCTTTAAATTCATCCTTTATTCACCGCCATTACTGCCTTTGCTGCCGCGATTACGGCCAGCTGAACATATTCCTTGGACAGCCCCCCCTGCATATACACCGCATAGGGTTCACGCATCGGCGCATCGGCGCTTAGCTCAATGGACGAACCCTGAACAAAGGTACCCGCAGCCATGATTACCGCATCATCATAGCCGGGCATGTCCACCGGTTGGGGCAGCACATGTGAATCGACAGGGGAAGCCTGCTGTAATCCATGGCAGAAAGCAATTACCCTTTCGGGTGAACCCAAAAGGATAGCTTGAACAATGTCGGTACGTTCTTCCTGGGGTGCGGGATCTACTGTAAATCCCAATCTCTCAAACAGGCGGGCAGCAAAGATGGCTCCCTTTAAAGCCTCTGCTACCACATGTGGAGCTATGAAAAGCCCTTGAAAAAGTAAGCGCTGGTAATCCGGGCTGGGTCCCACCTCTCTGCCCAGTCCCGGCGCTATGAGCCGGCTGGCGGCCATTTCTACGTAAATTTTTCCCCCTACTACGTAACCCCCACCCGGGGCCAGGCCTCCTCCCGGGTTCTTGATCAGCGATCCGGCCACTAAATCTGCCCCTACAGCTGGGGGTTCCAGGGGTTCTACAAATTCGCCGTAGCAATTATCCACAAAAGTTATTACGTGAGGATAATTTTTCTTAATCCAGGCTATTGCCCGGCCCATTTCGCTTAAATTTAAGGAAGGCCGCAGGCTATAACCCCGTGATCGCTGGAACATTATCATACGGGTGCGTTTATTAATAGCCCGGGCAACTGCATCTATGTTCAGCCTGCCGTTGGGAAGCAGGTCTACCTGCCGGTAAGTGATGCCCAGCTCCATTAAAGAACCAGGGGCGTTACCCCTGATACCGATTACTTCTTGAAGGGTATCGTAAGGTGTTCCTGTTGCTACCAGTAATTCGTCCCCCGGACGTAAAACACCAAACAGACACAGGGCAATGGCATGGGTACCGCTGACTATCTGCCCCCTCACCAGGGCGGCCTCAGCCTGAAACGCCCGGGCGTATACATTTTCCAGGGTTTCCCTTCCCTGATCCCCGTAACCATAACCGGTGGAACCTTTTAAATGATAATCGCTTACCCGGGCCTGGTGAAAAGCGGCCAGTACCCGGCTGTGATTGCGGCGCGCTACTGCGTCTACTCTTTCATAATAAGGTTGTACTTCTTTTTCTACCTCTGCAGCCAGGGCGTTCAAATCTGTGGTATTCAAGGCATAACTCCCCTTTAAAGGTAATCAACAAATATGTTAACGGTTTATAGCTTATATATACCATGCTACTTTCTAAGTTCCGGGGTTGTATTCCCGTGCGCGGAGAATATCTTCCCGGGTGATGGTCATTAAATCTTCCCTGCTGACCTGGCTCTTGCGGACCAGGCGGACTGCCTGCTGGCGTATGGCCCGTTCAATAAGGTTGCGTACCAGCCGGGCGTTACCGCTATGTACATGAAGGGAACGGCTTTCCTCCAGAATAAGACGCAATTCGTCCCGCGCTCCCTGAGTTAAATGGTACTGGCGTTTTTTTAGCATGAGGTCTGCAATGGCCAGAAGTTCCGGGGTGGTATAATCAGGAAAAGTAATATGAATGGGAAAGCGGGAGCGTAATCCAGGATTACTTTCCATAAACCACTCCATTTCCTGGCGATAACCGGCCAGAATAAGAATCAAATTATCCTTATGATCTTCCATTCCTTTAACCAGTGCGTCGATGGCTTCACGCCCGAAATCTTTTTCACCGCCCCGGGCCAGGGAATAGGCTTCGTCGATAAAAAGAATGCCTCCCAGGGCCTTTTTAATCTGCTCCCTGGTTTTTTGCGCTGTATGGCCAATATATTCTCCCACCAGGTCGGCCCTTTCCACCTCAACCAGATGCCCCCTGGGTAAAACCCCCGCTTCTTTAAAAAGGCGGCCAATGATGCGGGCCACAGTGGTTTTCCCCGTTCCCGGATTGCCTTTAAAAACCATGTGCAGGACCTGAGGTTCGGCAGCCAGCTTTTCTTTTTGCCTCCGGCGCTGTATCTCTACAAAAGCGTGAACTTCACGCACCAGTTTCTTTACTCCGGTGAGGCCAACCAGTGAGTCCAATTCTTTCATGATCTCCCGGACATTTTTTTGACGCTGGTCTTCACCACTTCCGCCAAAAGTTTTTTCCTCCTGCCCCCCTGGTGAAAAAACAGGAAAGTTCCGGCGTTCTTTAATTCCGTTTTGTTCTCCATGGTTTTGCCAGAGCCTGATTTTCACCAAAGGTAATCACCTCGCAGGCAGAGGTTTACTTTAAATTATACGCCTGCCTGGAGGGAACATTGACCTCTTGGAAGCAACCGGTTTTTAAAGGTTATTATTCCCAGATTTATTTTTAAAGATATCTAAGCTATTTTCTTGCCTCCCGCGCTTTTTCCTGCTGAAATATGTCACTTTTGAAGTGGAAGGAGGGTTTGGTTCCTGCGGTATCGAAATAATTAACATTTCGGTTAAACATTTATTTTTCTTGGAGGGAGATACTTTATTTGATTGTTTACAGGCGTATTTTGCCCTTGCGTACCAGGTTGGCCATTTTATCTTATGTGTCGGTGCTGGTGGCCATCATGGTAGCCGTTATATTTATGGGATTTAAAGTTTGCCATTTAATTGAAGAGGAGATGGGGAGACGTGCCCTGGCCATAGCCAGGACCCTTGCTCAGATGGAGGTTATACAAAATAACGTGGGGCGTCCTGGCGGTGCCGGTGTTATTCAACCTCTGGCTGAAAAAATCAGGCTGGCTACAGGGGTGGAATATATTGTCGTAGTAGATATGAACGGAATTCGTTACTCTCATCCGGTAGCGGAACGCATAGGGGGTAAGTTTTCGGGTGGAGACCTTGGCCGGGCTCTATCCGGCCAGGAATATATTACCCGTACCGCCGGCATAAGGGGTCCCGCCGTTCGTGCTTTTTCTCCCATAAAAACGGATGAGGGCACGCGACAGGTTGGAGTAGTGGTAGTAGGAATTATTACCCCTACCTTTACTCAACTTTATCAGGCTATCCAGGCTCAACTTTATCCCTCCCTGGCCGTGGGTTTGCTGGTAGGCTTGCTCGGTTCTCTTTACCTGGCCAGCAGGATTAAGGGAGCCATGTTCGCTCTCGAGCCCGAGGAAATTGCCCGTATTTTGGAAGAACGCACGGCCATGTTGCAGGCTATGGGCGAGGGAATCGTAGCTGTGGACAGGAACATGCGTATTACTGTGATTAACGAAGAAGCCAAGCGCTTACTTGGCCTGGATGATAATGTGGTGGGCCGGAGCGTCGACGAGGTGCTCCCATCCAGTTTTTTGTCCCGGGTATTGCAAACGGGTCAGCCCGAGTTTAACCAGGAACAGGTTTTAAATAATAATACTATCGTTATTGTTAATCAGGTACCGGTGAAGGTGCATGGGGAAGTTGTGGGAGCCCTGATTTCTTTCAGGGATCGTACAGAAATGCACCGGCTGGCTGAGGAGTTAACCGGTGTAAAATCATTTGTAGAAGCTCTCCGGGTACAGAACCATGAGTACCTAAATCGTCTGCATACCATTGCCGGATTACTCCAGTTAAACCGGGTACAGGAAGCAATAGACTTTATATTTGCAGTTACTGAAGAGCAGCAGGAACTTACCCGATTGCTGACCAAAAACATTTGTGATTACAGTATAGCCGGTTTATTATTGGGCAAATACAGCCGGGCAAAGGAGCTAAAGGTAGACCTTCTTATTGACCGTTCCTGCCGGTTATTGAGGTTGCCGTCCCGTATGGATGCTGCTGCCCTTGGGGTTGTGCTGGGCAACCTTCTGGAAAATGCCCTCGATGCCGTCCGGGACATGGAACCTTCCCGCAGGCGAGTGGAATTAGAAATGCGTGAAGATTCAGGGGAGTTGATGATTATGATACGGGATTGGGGAGCAGGTATACCGGAGCATCTGCAGGATCGGGTTTTCGAGCAGGGGTTTTCAACCAAAGGAGCCGGGCGTGGAATAGGTCTCTACCTGGTTAAAAGGCATGTTGATACTGCCGGGGGGAAAATTACCATCCATTCCCGGCCGGGAGAAGGAACCACCGTTATGGTACGTGTTCCATTCTTTCATAGATAATTTTTTCCATAAGGTGACTTATGGGGGGTTAACGTGTGGGCATCATTGATGTGCTGATTGTCGAGGATGATCCAATGGTAGTGGAAGTAAACCAGGGTTTTGTCAATGCCGTACCCGGTTTTAAAGTGGTAGGTGTAGCCCGTACGGGGAAAGAAGCGGTAAGGCTGGCAGCCCGGTTAAAACCCGCCCTGACTCTTTTAGATGTTTACCTGCCGGATATGAGTGGTTTAGCTGCCCTGCAGGAAATTCGCCGGCTTGGTTTGCCTACCGATGTAATGCTGGTAACGGCGGCTCAGGATGCAGAAACCATAAAAAATGCTTTCCGTTATGGAGCGGTGGATTATATCATCAAACCATTTAAATTTAACCGCTTGCGAAGCGCCCTCGAAAATTTCGCTTTTTTATATAATCGTTTAAATAAAAAAGATCTGCTGGAGCAAGATGATATTGATCGGCTGGCCCGGGGAAGAACGGTGACAGCTACTGAAGAGAAGGCCGAAGGGATGCCAAAGGGTTTGAATGAAGTTACCTTAAAACAGGTTTTGCTTTTACTTATAAAGGAAGAAGCATCTCTGTCAGCTGAGGAGGTGGCTGCTGCCCTGGGCCTGGCCAGGGTAACAGCCCGCCGGTATTTAGAATATTTGAGCCAGCTGGGCAAGGTGACGGTGGAATTGCAATACGGTTCAGTGGGACGTCCCATCAAAAGATATAAGATAGTTTAACTGCTGAACATAAAGACCAAAATTAACTTTATGGCCGCAATATTGCGAATTGATGGTAAATGGGGGTAGAATTAAGGCAAGATGTCAGAAAACTGGAGCAATTAACATATTACTGAATTGGGATTTGCTTCCCGGGGTCACTCCGTAAAGGAGGTTGCAGTGGTCGGCCATGCTTGATTGGGCAAAGAAATGGTTGTTGTTCTTTATGGCGGTGGTCTTGATCACCACGGGATGCGACCGGCGCGGGCCCGACGGGGAACAGGTAGATCCCCGGGAAAAGATTGTAATCAAGTTTTCCCACGTGGTGGCCGAGGATACCCCTAAAGGGCAGGCGGCCCGGCGGTTTGCCCGGCTGGTAGAGGAGCGGACAGGGGGGCGGGTAGAGGTTCAGGTTTTTCCCAACTCGGTGCTGTACAAGGATGGAGAGGAACTGGACGCCCTGCAGAAAGGTGCGGTCCAGATCATTGCCCCTACCACATCCAAATTGAGCAGCCTGGCTCCCCAGTGGCAGCTACTGGATTTACCATATCTTTTTGAGAACGAAGAACAGGTGCATAAGGCGCTGGATGGAGAGTTAGGCAAAAAGCTATTTGCTACCCTTGAACCTTATAATATTTATCCCCTGGCTTTTTGGGATAATGGATTCAAACAAATAACCAATAGCAAAAGGCCCGTGGTGCATCCAGAAGATTTTAAGGGATTAACTTTCAGGGTAATGATTAACAGTAAAGTGCTGGAAGAGCAGTTTCATAGCTTGGGAGCAGATACCATACAGATGCCTTTTAGTGATGTTTATGACGCGCTTTCTAAAGGTCAGGTGGATGGCCAGGAAAATACTGTATCTAACATTTATTCCCAGCGTTTTTATGAAACTCAGCCATATCTTACTGTAAGTAACCATGGTTATATGGGTTATGTGGTTCTTATAAATAAAAAATTCTGGTTCTCATTGCCTTCCGATATACGTAAAGTGATTGAAGAAACTATGGCCGAGGTTACTTTGTGGGAAAGGGAACAGGCAGCAAAATTAAATAGGAAGAATTTTGAAAAAATAAAGTCTTCCGGTGAAGTAAAAATACATATTCAGACTCCCTCGGAAAGGGACGAATGGCAAGCGGTGTTTGCCCACCTTTACCAACAATTTAGATCTGTTATCGGTAATGAACTTATAGAGGAAGCTTTAAGAACAAAGAGAACACTACCCTAGATTTTAATAAGACGTAAAAGAACATATTTAGGTAACTTTAAATTGAACTAGAACTAGAGGGGGTGAGAGCGGAGAAAAATTATCATGGCAGCTGGTCAGAAGAAATGAGAGAGGGGGCTGATACCTGATAATCGGTTACTCAGAATAGGAGTAGGAGTGATCATATTACCTGGAAATAAATATGAATTAAAATTTTGCTGCGTAGGTCGTAAGCGGGAAATGTTTTCTGACTATTATGACTGATTTGAGATATCGCTGGTTTTATCTGCTTTTAGAGATAGAGGGCAAAGGAGGTATAAAAAGTGAAAAAATGCCTGGCTATTTTAACTGTTCTGTTAATGGTTCTGGGTGTTACTGTTATAGCCGGGTGTGGAGGAGGGACACAGCAGGGACAAGAAGCTCAAGATGTAATCAAGATAGGTGTTATCCTCCCTTTGACCGGAACTGAAGCCATGTTTGGCACTATGGAAAAAAATTCCATGGAGATGGCCTATGAAGAATTAAAGGCGGCAGGCAAGACTACAATTAACGGGAAGGAAATCAAGCTAATATTTGAAGATGACCAGAGCAGACAGGATGCCGCCAAAGCTGCTGCTGAAAAACTAATTAACCAGGATAAGGTAGTTATGCTCAGCGGAGGCTACAGCAGTGCCAATACTAACGTTATTGCGGGGACAGCCCAGTCAAAAGGCATTCCTTTCCTTATTGTTACCGGTTCTGCCGATAAGATTACCAAACAGGGCTGGCAATGGGTGTTCAGGGGAGCTGCCGCGCCGTCCAGCAAATATACTTCTGCCCTGTGGGATTTATTTGATAAGCAGATTAAACCGCGGAATGTAGCTATTATTTATGAGAACACTGATTTTGGTACTAGCTCTGCCGAGGCCTTCCGGAATGACTGTAAAGCTAGAGGAATCAAAATAGTTTTTGACCAGAGTTATGAAAAAGGTGCCATTGATTTTAAACCCATGCTGGCCAACATGAAAAAAGCTAATCCTGATGTTGTTTTTGCTGTTTCTTATGTAATGGATGCTTCTTTAATAGTTAAACAGATGAGGGAACTGGACTTTAATCCCAGGTTATTTGTTGGGGGAGCAGCAGGTTATACCATGCCTGAATTTTTAGAAAATGCAGGGAGTGCTGCTGAATATATAGCTTCAACAACGCTGTGGGTTCCCAGTGTTACCTGGAAAGGGGCCAGTGATTATTTTAATAAGTACAAGGAGAAATATGGGAAAGAACCGGATTATCACGGTGCTCAGGCCTATGCCACAATGTATATAATTGCTGATGCTTTAGCACGGGCCAAAGATTTCACTCCTGCAGGTATCCAGAAGGCCTTAAAAGAAACCGATATGATGACGATAATGGGACCTATAAAGTTTGAAGATTGGGAAGGTTATACCAACCAGGATAGACCTACTACCTATGTAGTGCAATGGCAAAAGGGGAAACTCGAAGTGGTCTGGCCTGAAGAAGCTGCTTCAGGAAAACTGGTTTTTCCCGTCCCCAAGTGGAACGAAAGATAGTAGAGAAGCTTTATGAGCAGGGGGTACATCCCCCCTGCTCCTCTAAAGCATGGGAGGTAAGCCTTATATGTCGTTATTTTTACAGACAATAATATGTGGTATTCTTTTGGGTGCCATGTATGCTCTAATCGCTATTGGTATGACTCTGATTATGGGTGTAATGAAGATTATTAACTTGGCGCATGGTGCTTTAGTAATGGTAGGAATGTATATTACTTATTTTTGTTTTAAAGAATGGGGAATAGATCCTTACCTGGGTATGTTTATTTCTATGCCGGCTCTCTTTTTAATTGGTTGTTTAATTCAAAAATATTTAATTAACCGGTTAGTGGAAGTTGATTCTATCTTACCAGAAAATCAGGTGCTATTAACTGTAGGTATTATGCTGGTTTTGACTGAAACAATGCGGTTAATCTTTAAATCAGATTATCGTTCGGTAGTGACCAGTTATTCTACCAAAACCTTTTTTCTGGGCGACATATCAATTAGTATTCCTATGACCTTTGGTTTTTTAATAGCCATGATCCTTACATGGTTGTTGCACCTCTTTCTTACCCGGACAGATCTGGGCCGTTCTATCAGGGCAACAGCGCAGGATAGGGACGCAGCTATTTATATGGGCGTGAATGCTTCCCGAATTACAGTGATTACATTTGGCATTGGCTCAGCACTTGCAGCTGCGGGTGGTTCTCTGCTGCTTCCCCTATTTTATCTTTGGCCTGATATTGGACATCTTTTTACTGCCAAGGCATTTATTATTACTATTTTAGGGGGGATGGGGAGTACAATGGGTGCAATTTTAGGGGGACTCACCCTGGGCATTGCTGAATCTTTAGGAGCTACCTACATTTCTATGGGATATAAAGATGTGGTTGGTTTGATCATTTTTCTGCTGGTTTTGTTGTTCCTTCCAGGTGGTTTTAGGAGCTTTACCAGGAGGTGAGCATAAATGATTTCAACAGGTTATAAAAAATTGGTAGTACCGACAATAGTTATTATAATGGCAATTGCACTTCCTTTTGTAATCAAAGCCCCTTATTTTCAGCATATCATAATTATGATATTTATCTGGGCCACACTGGGAACGGCATGGAACCTCCTGGGTGGATATGCGGGACAGGTCTCTTTTGGTCATGCTGCTTTTTTTGGTTTAGGAGCCTATTCTGCCGGACTATTGATTTTTCACCTGAACGTTTCTCCATGGTGGGGATTAGCCCTGGGTCCTGTTATATCCATGGTGGTAGCTATACCTATAGGTTTAGTTTGTTTTCGCTTGCGTGGGCCATATTTTGCCCTGGCCACGCTGGCTCTGGGGGAAATATTCCGATTGGTTTTTACCAACTGGGTTTCCCTAACCAATGGTGCTCAAGGAATTTTAATCCTCAACACCTTTTCTACCAAGATTCCTTATTACTTTATTGCTTTCTTGATATGGGGAATTTCCTTAATTATTGTGGATCGTATGATTAAATCAAAACTGGGTTATTATTTTGTATCCATCAGAGAGGACCAGGATGCAGCTGAGTCCCTGGGGATTCCTACCACTAGGTATAAGATGTTCGCTCTGCTACCCAGTGCCTTTATAGCAGGACTGGTAGGTGCTTTTTATATGAACTATATTGCCTTTATTGACCCGCATGTGGTTTTTTCTCTTAGTGATATATCTGTAATGGTCATTCTGGTGGTAATGATGGGTGGGGTGGCTACACTGTTAGGGCCTTCCATAGGTGCGGCTATTTATATAGCTTTAAGTGAGCTTTTCCGGGCCTGGCTGGGTTCGGCCAATGTACTGGCCTTTGGCATTATTGTTTGCCTGGTAATACTTTTTATGCCCAATGGTATAATTGGAGAACTGGGTACTCTAAAGCGCCTCTTTATCAGGCAAGACAAAAAAGCTATGGTGGCTGGGGGTAATTAAAATGAGCTTTTTAGAAGTCAAAAATATTGTTAAAAATTTTGGTGGTTTAAGAGCCGTAAACGATATTAGTTTTACCGTAAAACAGGGAGAAATTTTGGGATTGATTGGGCCCAATGGATCGGGAAAAACAACTATTTTTAACCTGATTAATGGTTTTTATCCTTTAACTTCTGGAGAAATTTACTTTCAAGGACGTCGCATTGATGGTTTGCCGCCCCATAAAATCTGTGCCCTTGGCATAGGCAGAACTTTTCAAGTAGTTAAACCCTTGAAAAGAATGACTGTTCTGGAGAATGTAATGGCCGGAGCTTTTCTGCACACTACTAGTATTTCTAAAGCCAGGAGTAAGGCCTTAGAAGTTCTGGAGTTTTGCGGCCTCTACCACCGTAAGGATATGGATGCAAAAAATTTAACTATTGCTGATAGAAAGCGTCTGGAAATTGCTCGTGCCCTGGCTACGGAACCAAAGCTTTTACTCCTAGATGAAACAGCAGCCGGTTTAAATCCAAAAGAAACGGAAGAAGCAATTAATATAATTTTAAAGATAAGGGAAATTGGCATTACTATTATCATTGTAGAACACATAATGAAAGTAATAATGGGTATTTCTGACCGAATTCTGGCTATCAGTTTCGGCCGGGAAATTGCTTTGGGAACACCAAGGGAAGTAGCCAATCATCCGGAGGTAATAAAAGCATATTTAGGTGAGGCCTATGCTTAAAGTAGATAATGTCAGCGTTTCATATGGAGATATGCAGGTGTTGTGGGACGTTACTTTTGAAGTAATGGAAGGAGAGCTGGTGGCCCTTTTAGGTGCTAATGGTGCCGGTAAAACCACCATTTTAAATACTATTTCTGGTTTATTGCGCCCCCATAGTGGGAACATTTATTTTTTGGGAAAAGAGATCACCAGAATACCGGCTCACAGGGTCGCTGAGTTAGGTATTGCCCATGTACCAGAGGGGAGAAGACTTTTTCCTGAAATGAGTGTGAAGGAAAATCTGGAAATGGGCTCGCTATTACCAGAAGCTAAGAAAAAGAGAAAGGAAACTATGGAGTGGGTTTTCTCTCTCTTCCCCATATTAAAAGAAAAACAAAATCAAGAAGCGGGAACTTTAAGCGGTGGTCAGCAGCAAATGCTGGCCATTGGAAGAGGTTTGATGGCTCTGCCTAAACTTCTGATGTTGGATGAACCTTCTTTGGGATTGGCACCTGTTCTTGTTAATCAGGTGTTTGAAATTGTCAAGGAGATTAACCGGCGGGGTATTACAGTTTTACTGGTGGAACAAAATATTATGCATGCTTTGAAGATGTGTACCCGGGCCTATGTACTGGAGAACGGGAGGGTAACTCTTCATGGCATCGGTACTGAACTGTTGAATAACCAGCATGTTAAAGAGGCGTACCTGGGTATTTAACCTTTAAGCCTCTTTCTTTTTTGGATATAGATACAGGGAGGTAAACGTTTTGAGTGATTCATTTGTCGAATTACAGAATCGGGTTATCCAGCGGGGTTTATGTACGGCCTGCGGTACTTGTGCAGGAATATGTATTGCAGGAGCTATTGGATGGGGCTATAAAGACAACGAACCACTACCGGAATTAATTGGTAGCTGTACAGGTTGCGGTTTATGCACAATTATATGTCCGGGAGAGGAGGTTAATATTCCCCTTTTAGAACAATTTGTTTTTGGGCGTGTGAGGGAAGAAAAAATTCCCGACCTTGGTGTGTACCGCTATGCGCGGGCTGGCTGTGCAGTCGACAGGGATATCAGGAAACATGGTGCTAGCGGAGGATTGGTCACGGCTCTGCTGATTTATGCTCTAGAAAAGGGGCTTGTTGATTGTGCTCTAGTGGCCGGATATCGGCCGGACCAGCCCTGGCGTACCGAGGCAAAGCTGGCAGTAACCCGCCAGCAACTCCTGGCCGCAGCCCAGAGTAAATACGCTTGTGTACCAGTAAGTGCCCTTTTAAACCGGGCTTATAAAGAAGGTTACCGTCGCTTAGCGGTAGTGGGCCTGCCGTGTCAGATCCACGGCTTGCGCAAGATGCAGTATCACGGTCAGCCTGCATATCTATCCCGGGCGGTGGTGTTAACAGTGGGGCTTTTCTGTGCTTCCCAGTTTTATTTTGAGGGTACTTACCACCTCCTGGTAGAACATTTAAAGGTGGAGAAGCTAGAAGATATTACTTCTTTGAACTACCGGGACGGTGATTGGCCGGGTCACCTGACGGTAGAACTCAAGGATGGGCGGAAGTTGCTTTTGGATCGCCATCAGTATATGTACCATCATCTCATGCCTGCATATAAACGGGATCGTTGTGAAATGTGTGTAGACTGGTCTGCGGAATTGGCAGATTTGTCAGTAGGGGATTACTGGAGGCCACGGGTGCGGGAAAAGCGAGATTTGGTGGGAGTATCTTCCTGTCTGGTACGTACTCCAGCGGGTGAGGAGTTGTTGGAGGGGGCGGAAAAAAGCGGTTATGTGGAAACAATTTCATTGAAAGCTGATTCTCTGGCTGCTGGGATAGGTTATGAATTAAAAAAGCATGCTGCCGCTTTCCGCTTAAGACAACGACGTCATTTTGGTTGGCCTGTACCGAATTATTACCTGGAAATCAACAGCAAGCCCTTTCCTCGGGAATTACACCTAGCTCCCGAGAGGGGTGATAGTTTTAAACAGTAGGTACGATAAAGTTCTTAGGTCATACTCTGGAGTCAATATAATCGCCGTTATATAACGTTGGGAGAAAGAGAGTCGAGGAATTTCCTAAGAAAATTACCAAGCCCGGTTACCATTATCTTTATTTTTTATGTAAAGGAGTGAGTCATGATGCTGCGGTGCGCAGAGTGTGGAATCTACGCTTGCTATACGGGTCAGACGGAAAAAATTCCGGAGCACTGCCCCATGAATACTGCAGGTAATGTTTTTGAGGAAGCCGATAGAGAATACCGGCAGGATCCGGTTGCAGCCAATCTGGCCCTTAACTCGGCCTTAACTGAGTCCGCCGGTTACCGCAGGTGGAGCAGGCTGGAAGAGATCATCCAGTTCAGCCGTATGGCCGGATTTACTAAATTGGGCCTGGCTTTCTGCGTCGGATTGCGCAGGGAAGCAGCACAGGTGACAAAGATATTTCAACAGGCAGGATTTGTCGTTGCATCGGTAATGTGCAAAACCGGCTCCAAACCCAAGGAATTATTGGGTATACGCGAAGAGCAAAAGGTTCGCCCCGGTCAATTTGAACCCATATGCAATCCCGTCGCCCAGGCCTACTTGTTAAACCGGGCCGGGACGGAGTTGAACGTTTTACTTGGTCTTTGCGTGGGCCACGACAGTTTATTTATCAAGTATTCGGCAGCACCGGTTACCGTTCTGGCGGTCAAGGATCGGGTGCTGGCCCATAACCCTCTGGGAGCTATCTATGCCGCCCATTATTATGCTCCGAAACTGGCAGCCTGTAAAAAGTCGGATTAAAATCGGATTAAAAGGATAGGAAAACGGGTTTAATTTAAAGTTTACGCAGCAGGCCCACCACCTTGCCCAGAATAAGCGGGTTTTTTACTCTAATGGGTGACATGGCCTTGTTTTCCGGCTGCAGGCGAATATGGTCGTCTTCCCGGAAGAATCTTTTAACCGTGGCCTCATCCTCCACAAGAGCTACCACAATATCCCCGTTATCTGCGCTGGACTGGCGCCTTACCACCACCAGGTCCCCGTCAAGGATGCCGGCTTCAATCATGCTGTCGCCCCGGACAGTAAGCATGAAGAACTCACCCTCTCCGGTAAAGCTGGCCGGCAGGGGAAAAACGTCCTCCTGGAATTCCACAGCCAGGATGGGTTCTCCCGCTGCCACTCTACCCAGCAGGGGAATCATCCGTATGGGTTGATTTACAGGCAAAGTGTGTTCCCGTAATTCCAAAGCCCTGGGTTTGGTGGGGTCGCGCCTTATTAAACCTTTTTCCTCCAATCGCTTTAAATAATAATGTACTGTGGAACTGGATTTAAGTCCCGCTGCCTGACCTATTTCCCGTACCGAAGGTGGGTATCCTTTATTATGTATACACTTTTTGATTGTTTCTAAAATTATCTTTTCCCTGGGGGTAAGGTCGGAGTTCATGGTGACCATTAACCTCCTTTTTTTTTGGATTATATCATAGAGCGAATAAGGAAAAAACAATTGTTCGGATTTTATTATTATATTTTATTTTTTAGAAGGGAATAGAAGATAAGCGTCGAAATAAACCTTTAAATTCTGGACCACGTAGAAGGTGAAGTGGTATGCCCAGGTTATCCGTAGCCATTATCGGGGGCAATGAGGATGGTTATTCCATTTACCGTATGCTGAAAGCCGTAAAGGATGTACAGATTTTGGGGGTAGCCGATCCCGATCTTTCATCTCCGGGGATAAAGGCTGCGGCCGCAGATGGGGTTTTTACCACTGCTGATTATGGAGAATTGTTGCGTTTACCCGGCATAGATGTTTTGATCGAGGCTACCGGAGATCCGGAGGTCCAGCTGCACCTGCACCGGGTAAAACCACGGGGAATGTCTATCATGGAGGCCCGGGCCCTGGATCTAATGCTGGCCGTTTTAAAAGAAAAGGAGAAGTTGCTGGAAGCACGGCGGGTGCAAGGTGAGCTGGCCGCCATCCTCGATTCGGTCCAGGAGGCCATTGAAGTGGCGGATTCCCGCGGGGTTATTAAGTACGTTAACCCGGCCTTTACCCGTATTACCGGTATCAGTGAGAAGGAAAGGATTGGTCAGAATATCTTCGAAGCTTCCCCCGACGGGGCCCTGGCCACGGTACTGCGCACTGGCCGTAGTGTGGTGGGACACCGTACCAAAGTGGGAGGGAGTAATGCGGAAGTAATTTCCAATGCTGCTCCCATTTTTGTGGATGGCAAGATGGAAGGAGCGGTGGTGGTTTTTCAGCACTTTACTGACGTTATGAATTTAATGGAACAACTGCGCCAGAGCACCAGTATTATTGAGAATCTCTCCGATAAATTCGGCCAGGTTACCACCAGCAAGTATACTTTTGCCGATATACTGGGGAATAGTGCTGAGCTACGCCGCTGTATCCAGGTGGCCGAAAGGGCAGCCCGTACAAATTCTACCGTCCTCCTGCTTGGAGAAAGTGGCACAGGGAAAGAGTTGTTCGCTCATGCCATCCATCATGCCAGCCCCCGCAGGGATAAGCCATTTATAAAAGTTAATTGTGCAGCCATCCCGGATAGTCTTTTAGAGAGCGAGTTTTTCGGTTACGCCAAAGGAGCCTTTACCGGGGCAGTTAAATCTAAAATTGGTAAATTTGAACTGGCCCATGGCGGAACTATTTTTCTCGATGAAATTGGTGACATGAATCTTAATTTACAGGGGAAACTGCTCCGGGTATTGCAAGAAATGGAATTTGAGCGGGTTGGTGGTACTCAGACCATTAAAGTTGATGTGCGGGTTATTGCGGCTACCAACCGTAATCTTCGGGAGTTAATCCGCCAGGGTAAGTTTAGAGAAGACCTGTACTATCGTTTAAATGTGGTTGAAATTACCATACCGCCTTTACGGGTAAGGAAAGAAGATTTACCTATTTTAATAAACCATTTGATTATTAAATTAAATAGAAAATTGGGTAAGAAAGTCAAAGGTTTATCCAGGGATGCCGAGGAGATTCTTTATAGTTATGATTGGCCGGGAAATATCCGGGAACTGGAAAATGTTTTTGAACGGATAATGGTAACTGTGGATGAGGAGATTTTTACCAAAAAACATTTTATTCAACATATAAATCAGTTTAAGGCCTGTCCAGAAAAAGATATAGAACTTATTCCCATCGATCAGATGGAACAGCTACTGATCAAGAAAGCCATAGCAAAATATGGTACCAGTGTAGAAGGCAAACGACGGGCTGCTCAAGCATTGAATATTTCTCTGGCTACTCTTTATAACAAATTAAAGAAAAGCAGAATTGAAGATTTTACTAACTGATAGGATTTGGAATTTTAGACTAATTCTAAATATAAGAAAATGTTCACCGTTTTTACATTAGAGATTATAAGTGCCTCCAGCCATTCTTTATAATTTTTAGAAATAATAACTGGCGCCCTGTACGTTTATAAAGATTAGAAATTGCCTCCAGGTGCTCTAATATCGCATTTTTGCTTATTTGTATGTTTTATTCTGATTTGGTATAAAAATTGCTCTTGTGAAATAGTTGCTTAAATAATTGGAAGGAGGGAAAAACTTTTTGCGCTTAATAGACGCTGCTACCATCACTGCTACGGTAGCCGAACTGTGTCAGAAAGCAAACTATGAGCTGGGGGAAGATGTATTAAGGGCATTTAATGAAGCTCTGGAACAGGAAATATCGTTAACGGGAAAGGATGTCCTGCAGCAGCTGCTGGAGAATGCCCGTATTGCCAGGGAAGAACAGGTCCCCATGTGTCAGGATACCGGTTTTGCCGTTGTATTTCTGGAAATAGGGCAAGAAGTAATGATTACCGGAGGGGACCTGTACGAAGCTGTTAACGAGGGAGTACGCCGGGGTTACCGGGATGGCTACCTGCGCAAATCGATTGTTGATCATCCCCTGCGCCGTAAAAATACAGGAGATAATACACCGGCTGTTATTCACACCCGTATTGTTCCCGGCGACAAACTCAGGATTGTTGTCGCGCCTAAGGGTGGCGGCAGCGAAAACATGAGCGGGCTGCGTATGCTTAAACCGGCTGAGGGAGTGGAGGGGGTTAAGAATTTTGTCATCGAGCAGGTTAGGGCAGCTGGACCCAATCCCTGTCCGCCAGTGGTGGTTGGTGTTGGGATCGGTGGTACCTTTGAAAAAGCTGCCCTGCTGGCCAAGGAAGCCCTTCTGCGTCCTTTGGGCCAGCCCCATCCTGATGCTGAAATTGCTGCCCTGGAGAAGGAGCTTTTGGAGGCTATAAATAACTTGGGTATCGGGCCTCAAGGATTGGGCGGCCGTATCACTGCTCTGGCAGTACACGTAGAAGTCTATCCATGTCATATAGCCAGCCTGCCGGTAGCCGTAAATATTAATTGCCATGCCAGTCGACATAAAGAAGCGGTACTTTAGCGAGTATTGTGTTTTGGGAGGTAGAAAGTTTTGCCCCAGATTAGGCTGACAACGCCCCTTACCGATGAGGTGGTAGAAAAGCTGCGTATTGGTCAGCGGGTTTTGCTAAATGGTGTGCTCTATACAGCTCGCGACGCGGCCCACAAGAAAATGGTGGAACTGCTGGACCGGGGAGAAAAATTACCCATCCCCCTGGAAGGACAGGTTATTTATTACGTGGGACCTTCGCCAGCTAAACCTGGCCGGGTGATTGGTTCTGCCGGGCCAACCACCAGTGGCCGGATGGACCCTTATGCGCCGCGGTTAATTGCCCTGGGTTTAAAAGGTATGATAGGTAAGGGAAAACGTTCTCCGGAAGTAATTAAAGCTATAAAACAGTACAAGGCTGTTTATTTCGCCGCTGTGGGTGGTGCAGCGGCATTGCTGGCCCGGGCGATCAAATCGTGTCGTGTTGTAGCCTATCCGGAGCTGGGACCGGAGGCTATCCACGAATTAATAGTAGAGGATTTTCCGGTGATTGTGGTAAATGATGTTCTGGGTGCTGACCTGTATGATGAGGGTGTAAAGATCTATGCCGGCCGGTAACGGCTGGTGATAAAGGGGGAAATGCTGTGAAACTTTATGAATACATGGGTAAAGAGCTTTTTAATCGGTATGGTTTGACCATACCGCGGGGCAAAATGGTTACCTCGCCGGAGGAAGCAGCAGCAGTAGCGGCGGAAATTGGGGCACCGGTGGTAATTAAATCCCAGGTGCTATCGGGTAAGCGTGGTAAAGGGGGCGGGATAAAGTTCGCCGATACACCTGAAGAGGCCCGCGAGGCTGCTGCTCAGGTTCTGGGTATGACTGTCCAGGGATTAAAGGTAGAAATGATCCTGGTGGAAGAAAAACTGGCCATTGATCACGAGTTTTATGTAGCCATTACCGTGGATGGAGCGGCCAAAGCGCCCGTTTTAATAGCTTCTGCCCAGGGTGGTATGGATATAGAAGAGGTCCCCGACGAATTTATTGTCAAGGAACACCTGGATGTTTGCCTGGGCATCCAGCCATATTTGTGCCGGGAAGTATGCCGCCGGCTGGGTGTAAGCGGTGCTGTGGCTAAAGAATTCAGCCGGTTATTGCCAATCCTTTACCGTATTTTCCGGGAAAAGGATGCCGAGCTGGTGGAAATTAACCCGCTGGTTTTAAGCGGTGAGAAGTTAATAGCTGCCGATGCTAAGGTTACCATCGACGACGAGGCTCTTTACCGGCAAAAGGACTTGCCAGTGGTTGATGACCGTACCGAGGCCGAGCGGCAGGCCCACGCCCTGGGACTTTCTTATGTCCAGCTGGATGGGAATATAGCTGTGATGGCTAATGGCGCAGGTATTACCATGGGTACTCTGGATATTATCCAGCATTATGGTGGTGCCCCTGCCAACTTTCTGGATGCCGGTGGTGGCACCGGAATGGAGGCTACCGCAAAAGCCCTGGAAATTCTCCTGTCCACCAATCCCAGAGTGATATTTATCAATATATTTGGGGGTATTACCCGGTGTGACGATGTGGCCAGGGCTCTGGTAAAGGTGAAGCAGGAGAAAGGAATCAATGTTCCAGTAGTAATTCGACTGGTTGGTACCAACGAAGAAGAAGGTGTGCGTCTACTCAGGGAACACGGCATTGAAGCTTATAAAGTTATGCATGAGGCTGCGGCCAAGGCTGTGGAACTGGCCAGAGCCCAGAACTGAAGAATACCTCCGAGAAGGAAGGAGCGGTCAGGAGTGGCCATTATAGTTGGTGAAAAAACCAGTGTTCTGGTTCAAGGGATTACAGGTAACCAGGGTACGTTTCATACCAAACAGATGCTGGCCTATGGAACCCGGATTGTTGCCGGGGTTTCACCGGGTAAGGGTGGCCAGACAGTGGAAGGAGTTCCTGTGTATGATACCGTGGCTGCAGCCATGGAAAACCACCAGATCGATGCTTCCGTGCTTTTCATTCCGGCGCCCTTTGCCAAAGATGCTGCTTTTGAGGCCATTGCTGCGGGAATACGAGTAGTGGTTATTATAACCGAGCATATTCCTGTTCATGATGAAATGGAGATAATTGCTTTTGCCCGGCGGCGGGGCACAATAATAATTGGCCCCAATACCTTTGGGATTGTTTCTTCGGGACGGTGTAAGATTGGCATTCCGCCCAACCAGTTTTTTGTGCCGGGTCACATTGGTGTTGTAGCGCGCAGCGGTACCTTGACTTATGAGATTGTTGCCAACTTAACAGCCAGCGGCTTGGGACAATCAACGGTAGTTGGCCTGGGTGGCGACCGGGTTGTTGGTTTATCCTTTGTGGATGTGCTGGAGAAATTTGAAAGGGACCCGGAGACCAGAGCCGTGGTGCTGGTTGGTGAAATTGGAGGTAATGCGGAAGAAGAGGCTGCCCTGTTTATTAAGAAAATGACCAAACCTGTTGTAGCTTATATTGCTGGAAAGAGTGCACCGCCCGGTAAACGCATGGGCCATGCCGGGGCGATCATTGAACGGGGAAAAGGCACTTTTGAGGGCAAGGTTAAGGCACTTACGGCTGCCGGTGCCCGGGTAGCTACTCTGCCATTTGAGGTTCCGGAGTTAATTAAGGAAGCTCTGGGTTGAGCTTTTAGGGAGGGAGATGGATGTTCGAAAAAGAAAAATTGGAAAGCATCCGGGCAGCGACCAGGGAGTACCAGGAGCGGCTGGAAGCTCAGGTAAAAAAGAGACCGGAAAGACAGGCGAGCTTTGCTACTGATTCGGGCATTGAAATAAAGACCCTGTATACTCCGGAGGATATAGCTGATCTTGATTACGAGCGGGATCTCGGTTTTCCTGGTTCATACCCTTTTACCCGCGGAGTACAGCCCAACATGTACCGGGGTCGTCTGTGGACCATGCGTCAGTACGCTGGTTTTGGTACAGCCGAGGAAACCAATGCCCGTTTCCGTTATTTGTTGGAGCAGGGGCAGACCGGCTTGAGCGTGGCTTTTGACCTTCCCACCCAAATTGGTTATGATTCGGATCATCCCCTGGCCCGGGGCGAGGTGGGCAAGGTAGGGGTAGCTATTGATTCCCTGGAGGATATGGAAACCCTGTTCGAGGGAATTCCCCTGGACAAAGTGAGCACCTCCATGACCATTAATGCACCGGCTGCTGTCCTGCTGGCCATGTATATAGCTGTGGCAGAAAAGCAGGGTGTTACACCTGATAAGCTCAATGGGACCATACAAAATGATATCTTGAAAGAATACATTGCCAGGGGAACCTATATTTTCCCGCCGGGTCCATCCATGCGCCTGATTACTGATATCTTTGCTTATTGTTCCAAGAATGTTCCCAGCTGGAATACCATCAGCATCAGCGGCTACCATATCCGGGAGGCCGGCTCCACGGCGGTGCAGGAGGTAGCCTTTACCCTGGCCGATGGCATTGCCTATGTCCAGGCGGCTATTGATGCCGGGTTAAATGTGGACGATTTTGCTCCCCGCCTGTCTTTCTTCTTTAACGCTCACTTGAACTTTTTCGAGGAAATTGCCAAGTTCCGGGCCGCCAGGCGGCTCTGGGCCAGGATCATGAAGGAACGGTTTGGGGCCAAGAATCCTCGCTCCTGGATGTTGCGCTTCCATACTCAAACTGCGGGTTGCAGCCTGACGGCTCAACAACCGATGGTAAATATTATGCGGACGGCTTTTGAAGCCTTGAGCGCAGTGCTGGGAGGCACCCAGTCCCTGCATACCAACTCTTACGACGAAGCTCTGGCCCTGCCCAGCGATGAGTCGGTGCTTATAGCTTTGCGGACGCAGCAGGTAATAGGATACGAGATTGGCGTTACCGATACGGTGGATCCTCTGGGCGGTTCGTACTATATTGAAAGCCTGACCAATGAAATTGAAGAAAAGGCCATGGCCTACATTAAAAAGATAGATGAGCTGGGCGGTGCTCCCGAGGCCATCGAGTTTATGCAAAAAGAAATTAAGGATAGTGCTTATCGCTATCAGATGGATATAGAAAGCGGTAAAAAGGTAGTTATTGGCATAAACAAGTTCCAGATGGCATACGAAAAGCCCAAGAATCTGTTAAAGGTTGATCCGGCAGTGGCAGAACGCCAGACGGCCAAGTTGCGGGCATTGAAGGCGCGCCGGGACAACCAGAAGGTTAAAAAGGTATTAAGCAACCTGCGGGAAGCGGCATCTACCAAGGAAAACTTGATGCCCCTATTCATTGATGCCGTGAAAGCTTATGCTACTCTGGGAGAAATTTGCGATACACTGCGGGAAGTTTTTGGAGAATACCGCCAGCAAATTGTCTTTTAAGGTAAGGAGGGAAAAACAGGATGAGTGAACGGCCCATTCGGGTCCTGGTGGCCAAGCCGGGCCTTGACGGCCATGACCGGGGAGCTAAAGTTATAGCACAGGCTCTGCGGGATGCCGGAATGGAAGTTATATATACCGGTTTGCGACAGACTCCCGAGCAAATTGTAGAAGCGGCGCTCCAGGAGGACGTGCAGGTAGTAGGTTTGAGTATTCTCTCGGGGGCGCACATGCACCTGTTCCCGGCCGTTGTAGAAGGTTTACGGGCTCAGGGAGCTGATGACATACTGGTAGTAGGTGGGGGCATTATTCCCGATGAGGATATCCCTCTTTTAAAGGAAGCGGGAATTGCGGAAATTTTTGGCCCCGGTACCCCCACCACGGAAATAATCCGTTTTATTCGGGAAGAGGTGGCTAAAAGATTCCCCAAAGGGAGGGAAAACGATGATAAAGATTAAAAAAATTGATCACGTGGGTATCGCTGTGAAAGATCTGGCCAGGGCCATTGAGTTTTATGAAGGACTTCTGGGGTTAAAAGTGACAGGCACCGAAGTGGTCGAGGAGCAAAAAGTAAAGGTTGCATTTTTGCCTACCGGTGACAGTGAAGTGGAACTCCTGGAGTCCACGACTCCGGATGGTCCTATTGCCCGGTTTATTGAGAAAAATGGCGAAGGTATCCAGCATATTGCCTTCCGGGTGGATAATCTGGAGCAGGTTCTTGAGGAGTTAAAAGCTAAGGGTGTGCGGCTTATTGATGAAAAGCCTCGCCGGGGCGCCGGAGGGGCCAGGATTGCTTTTCTTCATCCCAAGTCCACCTTTGGGACGCTGGTGGAATTGTGCGAACGTGAAGATTAAAAGGGGAGGGGAAGCCATTGGGTATGCAGGAGAGGTTGGAACAGCTAAAACAACTGCGTGAAAAAATCCATGCGGGCGGTGGACCAAAACGTATCGAGAAGCAGCATGAAGCCGGTAAGAGGACTGCGCGGGAACGGATTGAAATGTTTTTCGATCCCGGTACCTTTGTTGAAATAAATACCTTTGCCGGCGATCCCGATATTTCTAATCTTAAAAATCCCGGCGAAGGTGTGGTAACCGGTTACGGTAAAGTTGACGGGCGTAAAGTTTACATTTTTGCCCAGGATTTTACAGTAGCCGGAGGGTCACTGGGGCGCGTCCATGCTGCCAAAATATGTCACATACTGGATCTGGCCATGAAGACTGGGGCACCGGTGGTAGGTTTGAACGATTCCGGTGGAGCGCGTATCCAAGAAGGTGTGGATGCGCTGAACGGTTATGGTGAGATTTTCTTCCGGAATACCATTGCTTCCGGAGTAATTCCCCAGATTTCCGTGATAATGGGGCCTTGCGCAGGGGGAGCTGTATACTCACCGGCATTGACTGATTTTATTTTCATGGTTCAAGGTACCAGCCAGATGTTTATTACGGGGCCGCAGGTAATTAAGGCTGTAACCGGTGAAGAGGTGACCATGGAAGCCCTGGGCGGGGCGGCCACCCATAACCAGACCAGCGGTGTTGCTCATTTTATGGCCCCTGATGAAGAAAGCTGCCTGCAAATGGTTCGTTTGCTGCTGAGTTATCTGCCTTCCAATAACCTGGAAGAACCCCCGTTATATGCTCCCCAGGAACCGGTGGGCAATCCGGAAGAGCTGTTGCAGATTATCCCCGATAACCCGAATATGTCTTACGACGTGCGCAAGATAATTAACCTGATTGTGGATGGGGGACAATTCCTTGAGGTACAGCCTCTTTATGCCCGTAATGCTGTAATTGGTTTTGCCCGGATAAATGGGCAGGCCGTGGGAATAGTAGCCAACCAGCCCGATTATCTGGCTGGCTGCCTGGACATTAACGCTTCCGATAAAATCAGCCGTTTTGTTCGCTTCTGTGACTGTTTTAACCTGCCGTTGATTACTTTTATGGATGTACCCGGTTTCCTTCCAGGAACTGCACAGGAATATGGTGGAATTATACGGCACGGGGCCAAGATGCTTTATGCTTACTCCGAAGCCACTGTGCCCAAGATCACCATTATCCTGAGAAAAGCTTACGGGGGAGCTTATCTGGCCATGTGCAGCAGTTCCTTAAGAGCGGATGCTGTATTTGCATGGCCAACAGCCGAAATTGCCGTGATGGGTCCCGAGGGAGCCGTGAACATCATCTACCGGAAAGAAATTGCTGAAGCGGAGAACCCCATGGAAATGCGGGCCAGGTTAACCGCCGAATATCGGGAGAAGTTTGCCAATCCTTATGTAGCCAGCGCCAGGGGTTATATAGAAGATGTTATCGATCCCCGTGACACCAGATCGAGAATAATTGTTACCCTGGAATCGCTGGCTGGTAAGCGGGAAACAAGGCCCCGTAAAAAGCATGGTAACATGCCGGTGTAATCGAAAGGGGGTTGCGTAATGTGGCTTTGAATAAGCCAGTAGTATCCATAAATGTACGTCCTCAGGTCGTGGCGGCTATTACTGCTGCCCTGGTTGCTGCTGGCTATCTGAGCAAAGGTAGCCGGATTGCTTCCGTTCGTTCTCTTAAACGCATGAACCCTTGGAAAATGGCCGGTTTGCGCGAATTAATGCTTGGTCGAGATTTAAATAGCTTATAGTTTTGGGCTTGGTAAACAGGAGGGAAAACAATGAAAAAGTTTAAGGTACTGGTTAACGGAGAGCCCTTTGAAGTTCAGGTACAGGAAATTCAGGAGGCAACTGCTCCACCAAGTATGAAGGTGGTACAGAGCCGCCCGGCTGCTCCCCCGGCTCCGCCGGCCCAGGCTGCGCCTCCTCCAGCAGCAGCCACTACCACCCCGGCACAGGCGCCGGCACAGGCTGCCGTTCCGTCTGCCCCGAAACCGGTAGCTCCGGCCGGGGAAGGAACGGTTACCGCTCCCATGCCCGGGAATATTAATGCCGTTAAAGTTAAAGTGGGAGACCAGGTCAAGGTGGGAGACCCGCTGGTAATCCTGGAAGCAATGAAGATGGAAAACGAAATAACTGCCCCGGTAGCCGGGACGGTGAAGGAAGTAAGGGTAAAACCGGGACAAACCGTTAATAATGGCGATATTCTGGTTATCATAGGTTAACATGAAAGAGTTTTCACGGAATCTTTTAAGGAGGGACTGGTTTTGAAGAGAAACAAAATAACCATCGTCGGGGCTGGAAACGTAGGTGCAACCTGCGCCCACTGGGCTGCAGCCAAAGAACTGGGCGATATCGTGCTTATTGACGTGGTGGAAGGAGTTCCCCAGGGTAAGGCCCTGGATTTGATGGAAGCAGCACCTGTAGAAGGGTTTGATGCCCTGATCACCGGTACCAATAATTACGAGGATACCAGGGACTCCGATATAGTGATAATTACCGCCGGCGTTGCCCGCAAACCGGGGATGAGCCGGGATGACCTGCTGGCAACGAACTGTAAAATTGTTAAGTCTGTTACCGAACAAGTGGTTAAATATTCACCTGACGCCTATATTATTGTGGTAACCAACCCGCTGGATGTAATGGCTTATGTAGCTTTGAAAACCAGCGGTTTTCCGCCCAACCGGGTTTTCGGCATGTCGGGTGTGCTAGACTCAGCACGTTTCCGCACTTTTGTTGCCCTGGAACTGGGTATCTCCTTCGAGGATGTTACCACCTTTGTCATGGGTGGCCACGGTGATGATATGGTACCCCTGGTGCGGTACACTTATGCCGGGGGAATCCCCATTGAGAAGCTGATTCCTGCTGAGCGTATTGCAGCCATGGTGGAAAGGACCCGTAAGGGCGGCGGTGAAATTGTTAACTACTTGAAGACCGGCAGCGCTTATTACGCTCCCAGTGCCTCCGTCATACAAATGGTTGAAGCTGTTTTAAAGGATAAGAAGAGAATCTTGCCTGTGGCTGCTTATTTGCAAGGGGAATACGGTTACAACGATATTTACCTTGGTGTACCGGCCATTATTGGCGGGAACGGTGTAGAAAAGGTGCTTGAAATTGAGCTTACGCCCGAAGAAAAGGCTGCCCTGGATAAGTCAGCAAATTCCGTGCGCAGATTGATGGAGGTATTGCCGCAGCTTTAAAATCTTGCCGGTTGAGGGGAGGATAGAAATGACTGAACCAAGGAAAGTTAAAATCACCGATACCACCCTGCGGGACGGTCACCAGTCTCTCCTGGCTACCCGTATGCGCATAGAGCATATGTTACCCATTTGTGAGAAACTGGATAAGGTGGGTTTTCATTCACTGGAAGTTTGGGGTGGAGCCACTTTTGATGCGTGCATGCGTTTTCTCAATGAAGATCCCTGGGAGCGGTTGCGTATATTGCGCCGTCATTTGAAAACCCCCCTGCAAATGCTCCTGCGGGGTCAGAACGTGGTGGGCTATAAACATTATCCTGATGACGTTCTTACTGAATTTATTAAAAAGACGGTTTATAACGGGTTGGATATTTTCCGCATCTTTGATGCCTTGAATGACGTGCGCAATATGCAAAAAGCTATTGAGGTGGTTAAACAAGAAGGTGCCCATGCCCAGGCTACGGTAGTATATACCATCAGTCCCGTTCATGATCTGGAGTACTACGTAAAAACCGCCAAGACCCTGGAGGAAATGGGTGCTGATTCCATCTGTTTAAAAGATATGGCGGGTATTCTCGCTCCTCAACCTGCCTATGAAATTATTAAAGAATGGAAATCAGTATTGAAGATACCGGTGCAGCTTCATTGCCATTACACCAGTGGTATGGCTTCTATGGCTTACCTGCGGGCTATAGATGCAGGAGTAGATATCATTGACTGCGCCATTTCCACCATGGCCTTGCAAACATCCCAGCCAGCTACTGAAACCATGGTAGCCGCCCTGCAGGGTACGCCTTACGATACGGGGCTGGATTTAAAACTGCTTTCTGAAATTGCTGAGTATTTTAAGGAAGTGCGTAAGCATTATAAGGAATTTGATGTGGCGTCACCAAATGTTGATGTCAACGTTATGATTTATCAAATTCCTGGCGGGATGATGTCCAACTTTATTTCCCAGCTCAGCCAGCAAAATGCTCTCCATCGCTTACCCGAAGTGCTGGAGGAACTGCCACGGGTACGCAAAGAATTTGGCTATCCGCCTCTGGTGACTCCTTCCAGTCAGATTGTGGGTACCCAGGCTGTGCTTAATGTGTTATTTGGCCGTTATAAACTGCCTACCAATGAAGTTAAACAATACATGCGGGGATACTATGGCCAGCCTCCAGCCCCGGTGGATGAGGAAGTACGTAAAATGATCATTGGTGATGAAAAGCCCATTACCTGCCGGCCGGCAGACATGCTGGAGCCCGGATTGCCTGCTGCCCGCAAAGAAGCGGCTCCTTATATGCAAAAGGAGGAAGATGTTATTTCAGTGGCCCTCTTCCCGCAGATTGCACCTCAGTTTTTAAAAGAACGCCTGGCCAAAAAGTTAAAAGTGGACCTGGAACTGGCTGCCCAGGGCAGTGAATTCTACCCCGCTTAAATATATGTGGACAAAACTCCCCTGGAGTCACTTGTTGAGCGCCGGCGATATGCTGGCGCTTTTTGTGTGCGCCCGGCATGGGCGTTAACTTGGTGGCGAAAGGCAGGTGCAGGCGAGGCAGCACAAGTCTGCTAGCCAAAGGCAAGGGTGTCCATCGTGAGGTGGAATCGGATCGGTGCGCCGGCGGCAAAACCACGGCCCGATGAACAAGAACCCCATAAGAGGCTAAGCCGTTCGGATGAGCTGGCACAACACAGCGAAATCCCAGGCTGCCAAGGGACGG